>CAIOFF010000060.1 GCA_903857495.1 uncultured Holophagaceae bacterium
GATGGTCATGGCTTACTCCGGAATGAGGGACCAGAAGGCGTGCATCTTCGCCTTGTAGAGGAAGAGGTGGTGGAGCAGGATCTTGATCCAGTGCCCCGCCAGGCCGATCTCGCCGAAGGTGTGGTTCAGGTCGCGGCCGTACTCGGGATAGCGCTCGAAATCGGGAACGATGGGGAAGACGGTGATGGAGGCGGCCGTCCCCTTGAAGGGGTTGGACCCCGCCGAGGCCACGCAGGCCGCGCCGATTTCCGCCATAGAGGCCGTGTGGGTGGGTCGCTTCGCACCCCAGATCATGTCGTAGATGCTTCGTGCCACGGCCTTGCCGATCATGGCGCTCGGCATGCCGGTGCGGGGCGGTGCCGGCGTGATGTTGGTGCCCTTGGGGCTCTGCCGGGGCCGCGAGACCGGGTGGGGTGGGGCGAAGGCGATCCCCGCCGCGAAGATGTTCGGATAGGCCGGGGACTGGTAGGTGCTGGGCCAGTCCGAGGCCCGCCAGGCCTCGAAGGGCTTGGCCTGGTAGTCCGCATCGACCTTCATGAAGCCCGAGGGCGCGAAGAGCCGGTCGGTGATGTCGGCACCCTGCCGGTCCAGCGCCTGCAGCCCCACCCCCTTGAAGGGGGGCAGCAGCATGGCCATATCGAAACGCTCTTCGCCTTCACTGCCATCCAGAAACTCCAGCGACGCCCGGCCTGCTTCGAGGCCCTGCACGTGGGCCTGGGTGACCCAGCGCAGGCCCCGCTCCGCGAACAGGGACTCCGTCATGATGTTGCTGGGGGTCACGTAGCCGCCCCGGCGGATGTGGATGCCGTCCATGCCGAAGTCGCCCAGCTCGAACTCGTTGGTGAGGTAGGTGATGTCGGCCAGGTTGCGGACGCCCCGCGCCCGCAGCTCGAACTCCAGGTTCACGATGTACTCGAAGGCGGCGCCTTGGCAGGTGCAGGTGCCGTGGCCGGTGCCCACCAGGAAACGCTGCCGGTCGCCCTTCTTCATGCGGGCCACAGCCTCATCCAGGGCGGCGGAAGCCTCCGTCGCATGGGGCGCGGTGCAGACCGATAGGCTGTGTCCCTTGGGTCCCAGGCCTGGCGTGGACTCGAAGGACAGCTTCGGTCCCGTGGCGTTGATCAGGTAGTCGTAGGGCACGCGGAGGCGTTCCCCGGCGTGGCCCTCCAGGGTGGACTCGGCCTCCACGAAGGGGGTGGTGTCCTCGCCTTCGCCCTCGGGATGCAGGACCGTCGCCTTGGCCTGGTGGAAGGTGATGCCATTCCTGGCGTAGACCGGCGGCAGGGAGAACATGACCTGGGAGGCCTTGAGCAGACCCACGCCCACCCAGATGTTGGACGGGATCCAGTTGTAGTCAGGGCGCGGGGAGATGACGACCACCTCCGCCTCCCGGCCGAACCACTTCTTGAGAAAGGCGGCGGCGGTATGGCCGGCCACGCCGGCGCCAAGGATGACCACGCGGGGTCGAGACATGAAGCCTCCGGGGGTGAATGTAGGTTGATTGGCTGGTGGATTGTATGCCTATTTAGTTAATGAATATAATTAATTTTTATGCCATTCTTTTCCCGTAGCATCACAGCCCGCCGAGTCCCTGGTGGACACCCTTCTCTGGAGGAACCATGCAAGCCAATGTTGGATCTGTAGACAGGACCATCCGCCTGGTCGCGGGCGTGGCGCTCCTGAGCCTGTTCTTTCTCCTTGAAGGCAAGGCCCGCTACTTCGGGCTCCTCGGCATCGTCGCCCTGCTCACCGCAGCCTTCAGCTTCTGCCCGCTCTACCCCCTCGTCGGGCTGAACACCTGCGGCACCAAGAAGTAGTTGGGCCGTCCTGGCGACGGGCGCGGAGCTCGGCGGTCATCAGGGCGAGGTCGAGCGCAGGAAGCGGAAGACTCTTGGCGAAACCTGGGCGTCGGGGAAGCCCACTCGCCCAGGTTGCCGCCCTGGAGATTGCAGGGCACAACCGGGCCGCAAAGGCCATCCTCCGGTGGGGGTTGCCGGTGCCTAGATCCGCACTGTTTCTTACCTCTGAGTACCTGTCCGGTATGGATTTATCTTTGACTCGACAGGTCCGATGGGATACCTTCATCGGTGACGGAGAACACAGCTTCGATCGATAGGGGAACTCATGAAACGGACACTGCTTTTTCTTCTCGCGGGCACGGCCCTGACGCTTTCGGCTCAGGAAGGCCAGTCCTACGGAACCCTCGAGCTTGGCGGCGCCTTCCGCCGGGACACAAACTACTTCAAGAGCGGTATGACCTACGGCCTGGGAACTGGCCACTGGTTCAGCAACGAGTGGGGTCTGGATTTCAAGGCCCTCCGGACAGACCATGAGGTCCGCTCGACGGGGGCCAGCACCCACGAATACCTGGGTCTGGGTTCCGTCATGTACAACCTCCGTCCGGGCGCGAACTGGAACCCCTACCTGTCTGCGGGTCTGGGTGGCACGCGGGTGCACAAGCCCCTCGCCAGTGGGGACGAGTCAAAGGTGAACTTCCACATTGGGGCTGGCCTCTTCGGGCACCTCGACGAGCGCTGGATCGCCCAGTTCGATGTCAAGGCCGTGCGCGTTCCCCTCAGCAGCAGCCACCACAGTGAGATTCTGGCACTGGCCGGCATCGGCTACACCTGGGGGGGAGCCAAGAAGGCTGCGCCTGCCCCTGTTGCCGCCCCGGTCCTTGCTCCGGCGCCGAAGCCCGCACCTGTCGTTGCGCCGCCACCCCCTCCGGTGCCCGCGCCTACCCAGGCCTCTCCGAAGGCAGCTGATAAGGCTGTGCAAGCGCCGCTTCCGGCCCAGGTGATGCTGGACGAAACGGTCATCCACTTCGCCAATGCCAAGGCTGAGCTGGTCCCGGAAGCCGTCACAGCCATTCAGAAAGTGGCTGATGGTCTGAAGGCCTTCAAGGGTGACTACTCCGTGAAAGTCAGGGGCCACGCGTCTTCCCCCGGGACTCGGGCTGGCAACAAGGCCATCGCCAAGCGCCGCGCCAAGGTGACGGCCAAGGCCCTGGTGGCCTCGGGTGTGCCGGCTTCCAAGGTGACCACCGAGGGACTGGGCCAGGACAAGCCCGTCGCCGACAACGCGACCAAGGCAGGTCAGGCCAAGAACCGCCGGACCGAGATCGAGGTGAAGGTGCTCGACGGCAAGGCTGAGGTTCGCAAGATCGAGACCGGCCTCGTGGAGACCGCCCGCGCACCCAAGAAGCACGCAACCAAGAAGAAAAAGTAGAAACCGTTTCGTTGCATCAAAGCGGGGGCTTCGGCCCCCGCTTTGGCTTCAGGGCCTCAAGGGGCGGGAGCCTCGGCTGGACGGTGTTCGCCAGAAGGCCAAAGCCACCGGCAGGGAGAAGGACTCCCAAAGGGAGGTGAGAACAAAGAGTTGACCGCCAGTTGGTGGTCGCCTCTTTGTGCCTCCTCGCTGAATCGTGTGGGTAACCCCATTTGCTGCTGATGGCGTTTGAGGTGGCGATGTGGAAATCGCGCGGCGATTTCCAGCCGCAGGCCAGGGTGTGGGAAGGATGCGGACCCGAAGGGCGAGCGCAGCTCGTTCCCCGCAGGGGAATCCGGCGGGCTTTCCATGCCCTGCATCGCCCCCGGGGTGGGTCGATGGGACGGACTCGGCGATCATTAACCCATGGATACCAACGCCCTTTTCACCATGGCCCTCGGTCTCAAGTCCCCCTGGGAAGTGAGAACCCTAGACTTCAACGCCGATGAACGGCGCCTGGACATCCTCGTGGATTTCGAGCGGGGTGCCTCCTTTCCGTGCCCGACCTGCGGCCAGCCCGCCAAGGTGCATGACACCGAGGAGAAGACCTGGCGCCATCTGGACTTCTTTCAGCACGCGGCTTATCTGACGGCCCGAGTGCCAAGGTGCAAGTGCGATGAGCACGGGGTGAAGCAGGTTGCAGTGCCCTGGGCCCGGGAAGGCTCGGGCTTCACCCTGCTGTTCGAGGCCCTGGTCATGACCCTGGTGCAGGGTATGCCCGTGGCCGCGGCTGCCCGCCTGGTTGGGGAGCATGACACGCGGATCTGGCGGATCCTGCACCATCACGTGGACGAGGCCCGAAGCCAAAAGGACATGTCTGGTGTCACTCAGCTCGGGATGGACGAGACCGCCTCCCGACGAGGCCAGAACTACATCACGCTGTTCATGGACATGGCGGCCCGCTCCCTCCTGTTCGCCACCGAAGGCCGGGACGCGGCCACAGTTGCAGCATTCAAAGCTGACCTCCTCGCCCACGGCGGCAAGGTCGAGAACATCGAGGAGGCCTGCATGGACATGCACCAGGCCTTCATCAAGGGGGTCCAGGCCGCCTTTCCCAATGCCCACCTGACCTTCGACCGCTTCCATGTGATGAAGATGGCCAACGAGGCCGTGGACCAGGTGCGAAGGCAGGAGGCCAAGGACCACCCGGAGCTCAAGCGCACGCGCTACTGCTGGCTCAAGAACCCGTCGAACCTCACCAGTCACCAGCGGGAGAGGATCCAGGATCTGAAGTGCTCCAACCTCCAGACCGCCGAAGCCTATCGAATGAAGCTGACCCTCCAGGACTTCTACGAGCAGAGCAACCTGCTGGCCGCCGGCCAGTTCCTCGAGGAATGGTGCGAGATGGCCACAGAGTCAGGCCTGCATCCCTTTGTGAAGTTCGCCCAGACCCTCCGGGACCACGCGGCGGGCGTCCTCCGCTGGTTCGTGAAGGGCCTCACCAACGGCATCCTGGAGGGCATCAACTCCCTCATCCAGGCTGCGAAGGCCAAGGCCAGAGGCTATCGAACCGTCCGCAACATCGTGGCCATCGCCTACCTCATCGCAGGCAAGCTTCGCTTCGATGGGCTGGCACCCCTTTGGGGATCGCCGCTGGGGGCCGCTACTCCGTTACCCACCTGAAACAGCGAGGAACCCTTTTTTTGCGGAGTCTGGCTGATAAGCGGGACACCGATAAAGACTGAGCAGGGTCGGGAATTGGCCTGCTTTATCGGTGTTCATCATTCAGTGCTCGATGTTCATCGGTGGTTATTTTTAGCCCGTGAGGCAAGGGGTTGCACTGCTCCGCGAGCAGTACTGCGACCACTTTGCCGCGCCCCAACCTGTCCAACCCCCGGCGATCCTGGGATACTTGCCCGGTGACCGCCTCTCCGCTCCCCCTGCTGGTCCTGCTTCCGGGCATGGATGGCACGGGCCTGATGTTCGAGCCGTTTGTGAAAGCGGCGGCGGACTTCGAGACGCGGGTCGTGCGCTACCCGCCGGAGCTGACGAGCTACGCGGAGTGCCTCCGCCTGGCCCGGCGGGCGCTGCCCACGGAACGGCCCTTCCTGCTGCTGGGCGAGTCCTTCTCGGGCCCCATCGCCATTGCCCTGGCCGCAGAGCACCCCGCAGGCTTGGTGGGCCTGGTCCTCTGTGTCACCTTCGCCCGGAACCCCCGCCCGGGCCTCGCCTGGGCGGCCCCGATCGCCCGGGCCCTGCCCCCGCTGCGCCTGCCCCTGTGGCTGCTGCAGCGCCTACTCCTGGGTCGGCGGAAGCCCCCGCAGGCTCTGGTGGACCTGGTCCAGACCATGCTGCCCCAGGTGCCCCAGGCCACCCTGAAGGAGCGCCTCCTGGCGGTGGTGGCCGTGGACCACACGCCCCTGCTGGGACAGATCCAGGTGCCCATCTTGGCCCTCTGCGCCAGCGGGGACCGGCTGGTGCCCGCAAGCGCCACCCGCTGGCTGCGCGAGCACCTGGCCGCCCTGGACATCCTGACCCTTAAGGGCCCCCACTGGCTCCTGCAGACCCGCCCCGAAGCCGCCGTCCAGGGCCTCCGCGACTTCCTCAAGCGCATCGGTGCCTGAACGGCGGAAACAGGGAAGGCCGCCGCTAGTTGGCCTTCACGGTCCAGAAGGCGGGGTCGCTGGCGAGCATGCCGGGGCCGGGGAAGCTGAGCTTGGGGTTGAAGGCGTAGAGCTGGTTCTCCACGCTGTTCACGGTGTCAGCGAAGGTCTTCTGCATGGTCTTCCGGCCGTCCTCGCCCAGGGCCTCCTGGAAGGCCTTGTCGGCGGCGTCCATGCCGTCCATCTCCGCCAGGGAGGTCATCGGCCGCAGCAGGATGAAGCTGGGTGAGCCCATGCCCGCCGTGACTTCGTAGGAGGCGAAGGAGGCCGGATACTTGCTCTTCGCATAGGCTGCCATGGCCAGCTTCACGCCTTCCTCAAAGGCCTTGTTCTGGCCCTGCTTGACGCGGAAGGTGCGAACGCGGAAGTAGCGCTTCCTGGCGATGTCCACATCCGGCCCGAAGCTCAGATCCTTGCGGAGGACGCCCAGGACCGTACGGATGGCGCTGAGATGTTCACCGTCCTGCTGGGAGATCTTCTCCACCTCCGCCCGCATGGCCGGGTTCTTCTCGAACTCATTCTGCTTGGCTTCGTAGTCCGCGTAGGACGCGTAGCCCATGATGAACAGCGCCTCGGAAGCACCGGTCAGGGAGTTCATGCCGAAGTAGTAGTCCGTGGACTTGCCCTGGGCGAGGATCCGGCCCCAGGCGGACTCTGTGGCCGCGTGCCCCGCCCCATGCCCGGGCTTGACCTCCTCGCGGACGAACTGCATGAGTGGCGGCGGCGGCATGGGACTGCCCTGGGCGAGCAGAGCCGGCGCCAGCAGGAAGATCACGCGGGAACAGAGCGACGAGAAGGTCTTCAGGTTCATGAGGGCCCACCTCCGGAGGGCGGCTCCGAGCCTAGTCCTTTTTCATAGAAATTAAAATGTAATTTAATGCGTGAATATTCATAGCCCATCGCATTAATACAAGTTTTTGTATCAATTCAAGACGGATTCCCGCGCCACCACTTGCTCCAGCCGATCCAGCCATGGCGCCCGCTCGGCGGCCGTGACAAAGCTGGCCTGGAGGCTGTTCCTCGCCAGGGTCACCAGCTGGCCCCGGGTGAGGTCCAGGGCCTCAGCGGCGGCGAGGAAGTTCTGGGCGAGGTAGCCGCCGAAGTAGGCGGGATCGTCCGAGTTGAGGGTGACGCGCAGACCCTGCTCGAGCAGCTGCTTGAGGTTGTGCTGGGCCATGGCCGGGAACACCCGGAGCTTCACGTTGGAGAGCGGGCAGACCGTGAGCGGCACCCTGTCCCGGGCGAGGCGGGCCAGCAAAGCCGGGTCCTCCAGGGCCCGGACGCCGTGGTCGATGCGCTCGGCGCGGAGGCGACCGAGGGCCTCCCAGATGTAGGCCGGCGGCCCCTCCTCGCCCGCGTGGGCGACCACGTGGAGGCCCAGGTCGCGGCACACCGTGAAGACCCGCTCGAACTTGGAAGGCGGATGACCCACTTCCGAGGAATCGAGGCCCACGCCATGGATCCGGTGGAGGTGCGGCCGGGCCTGGTCCAGGGTGGCGAAGGCGTCATCCTCGGAGAGGTGCCGCAGGAAGCAGAGGATCAGCCGAGAGCTGATACCGAGCTGCTCCCGGGCATCCCGGCCGGCCCGCTCGAGTCCGTTCAGGACCCTTTCGAAGGGGATGCCCCGGGCAGTGTGGGTCTGCGGGTCGAAGAAGAGTTCCGCATGCACCACCCCGTCCTCGGCGGCCCGGGCGTAGTAGGCCATGGCGAGGTCATAGAAGTCCCGCTCGTGCAGGAGGACCGCGGCGCCGGCGTAGTAGAGGTCCAGGAAGGACTGCAGGTCCGAGAAGGCGTAGGCCGCCCGCGTCGCCTCGACGCTGGCATAGGGCAGGGTGACGCCGTTCCGGTGGGCCAGGTCGAACATCATCTCGGGCTCGAGGGTGCCCTCAATGTGCAGGTGCAGCTCGGCCTTGGGCAGGCTGCGGATGAAGGCCATCAGAGTCATGCCAGCTCCTTCCTGGATGCTTCGGCGGGGCGGCGGCTACTTGCCCGGCAGCTTCGAGGCGACACCCTGCACGTAGTAGTCCATCTTCTCCAGGTCGTGGTCCGAGATGACCTGGCCTGCGGGCACGCGGACCTTGCCGTCCTGGTCGACCACGGGGCCTGAGAAGGGATGAAACTTCCCGGCCACGATCTGGGCCTCGAGCTTCTTCGCCTGGTCCTGGACGTCCTTGGGTACCGCGGGGCTCAGGGGGGCCATCTTGATGAAGCCGTCCTTGAGGCCGCCCCAGACGCTGCCCGGCTTCCAGGTGCCGGCCAGCACCTCGTTCACCACCTTGGTGTAGTAGTCACCCCAGGTGAGGATCGTGCCGCCGAGCTGGGCCTTGGGCGCGTACTTGGTCTCATCGCTGTTGTAGCAGAAGACCTTCACGCCCTTCTCCTCCGCGGCCTGGTTGGTGGCGGCGGAGTCGGTCTCGTGGGTCACCATGTCGGCGCCCTGGGCGATGAGGGTCAGCGCGGCCTCGCGCTCCTTGCCCGGATCGAACCAGGTGTTCACCCACACCACGCGCACTTCGGCCTTGGGGTTCACGCTCCGCATGCCCCGGGCAAAGGCGTTGATGCCCATGACCACCTCGGGAATGGGATAGGAGGCCACGACCCCGGCGATGTTGGATTTCGTGAGCCTGCCCGCCACCACGCCGTTGAGGTAGCGGCCCTCGTAGAACCGGCCGTTGTAGATGCCCAGGTTCGTGGCGGTCTTGTAGCCCGTGGCGTGCAGGAAGACGGTGTTGGGGAACTGCTTGGCGACGTTGAGCGCCGGGTTCATGTAGCCGAAGGACGTGGCGAAGATGACCTTTGCACCGCTCTGGGCCATCTCGCGGATGACCCGCTCGGAGTCGGCGCCCTCGGGCACATTCTCCACAAACTGGGTGGTCACCTTGCCTTTGAGGGCGGCCTCCAGCTGCTTCCGGCCCAGGTCGTGCTGGAAGGTCCAGCCGGCATCACCCACGGGGCCCACGTAGACGAAGCCCACCTTGGCCGGAGCCTGCGGTGGGGCCGCGGCCAGGGCGGCGGCGGCCAGCAGGGTGCTGGCCCCAAGGGCGATGCGGACGAGAGCACGCGTGGTCATGGTCGATCCTCCTCCAGGAAAGGGGCTGAGACCGCCGGGACGGGGGCACTTAGGTGTCAGCCTCGCGTTCAGAGGCCCGAAAGCTTCGATAGAGTAGCAGGTCGTAAAGAATCTTCAGGCCACCCGCGAGTATGAAGAGAGCGCCCGAGAGGGCGGGAACCGCCAGCAGGGGGCCGGCCAACATGGGGGAGATGGCCGCGCCAGTGGTGCGGGCGATGCCGGTCACCCCGGCGGCGGCGGAGCGCTCGTTCGGCGCCACCACGGCCATGGTGTAGGCCTGGCGGGTGGGCACGTCCATCTGGGAGATGCTGAAGCGCAGCAGCAGCATGGCGATGGCCAGGGGCAGGTTGGGCATCAGGGGCACCAGGATCAGCAGCACATTCGACGGGATGTGGGTGTAGACCATGGTGCGGAGCAGGCCGATCCGCTTGGCCAGTTGCACGGCGTAGAGAGCCGACAGTCCTGCCAGGATGTTGGCGGCGAAGAAGATCGACCCCAGCGCCCCCGGCGCCACGCCGTAGCGCTGCTGGAACCAGTAGGCCACCAGGCTCTGGATGACGAACCCCCCGGCAAACGCGTCCAGCGAGAACAGCGCCGACAGCTTGAACACCACCCCCCTGGAGGCATGGAGCCCCAGCCGACCCGCCGTGGCGGCCACCGGCGGCGCCTCCACGGCCCGGGACAGGCGCAGGAAGAGGGCCGCCAGGAGCAGCCCCACGGCCGCGTAGGCGATGACCAGGACCCGGTAGCTGGCCGCGGGGGCAACACCCGCACCCTGCAGCAGCTGGGCCGTCCAGCCCCCGGCCAGGGCGCCACCGGCGGTGGCGAAGGCGCCGGTCAGGTGATACCAGGCGAAGACGCCGGTGCGGCGGGCCTCCGGCAGCACCTGGGAGAGGGCCGCCTGCTCGATGGCCAGGAAGGGGCCCACCTCGTTGCCCGAGGGGCTGATCACCCCGAAGGTGGCGGCCAGCACCAGCACCGTGAAGTCCCCGCTGAGGGCGAAGGGCACCCCGGCCGCGACCATCAGGCCCGCCCCCAGGAGGAGCGTCCGCTTGCGGCCGATGCGGTCCGCGTGGAGCGTGATGGCCAGCGAGATCAGGGTGTCGCCCACCAGCGTCAGGGTCAGCAGCAGCCCGATGCGCCCCTCGCTGAAGCCGAGCGCCGCGAGGTAGAGCACCAGCACCACGGAGAGGAAGCCGTAGGAGAACATCCGCGCCGCCCGGGTCACGAAGAGCAGGCGGCCGTCGGCGCCGAGGGACCGGAGGTGGGCTACCAGCGCCGTCACAGGTGCAGCTCTGCCCAGGCGACCCAGCCGAAGCGGAGCGGCGTTACCGGCGAGATCCCTGGCTGTTCCAGGACCACCATGGAGAGGGGCAAGGCTCGCATGCCCCCAGGGTAGCCGCTCCTGCTCGGCAAGGCAGAACGCCGTGGGCGGCGACCAGCGATTACTGGGATACTCACACCATGCCGTTCCTCTCCCGCCCCGCCTCCCGCTGGACCGCCCTCACCCTGCTCTGGGCGCTGGTGGGAACAGTGCTGTGGCTGACGGCGGTGCAGGGCTTCCTGGTGGCCCTGAACCCCTTCTGCCACCTGAAGCGGCCGGGCATCGCCCACCTGACCGTGGTGACCGTGGACCCCAACCCCGACAGCCAGCTCACGGACTACGTGACCGTGAAGGAGGGCGACGACGACCGGACACTCAGCCTGCCCAAGGCCGAGGCCAGGAGCCTGCGCGCCGAGGACGAGGTCTGGATCCTCGACACCTGGTACAGCGACGGCCTGCGGCCCACGGAGTTCCGCCTGACCCCCCTGCGCGTGCTGCTGGAATACCCCGCCCTGCTGCTGCTGCCCGCGGCCTTCGGGCTCTGGCGGGTGCGCCGAGCCCGGGTGGCGGCCGAGGCCGAACCCCCGCCGCCCATCCGCCGCACCTTCACCGACGACTTCCACCTCCGGGCCCAGCGCTTCGCCAAGCCGGAGGAAGAACTGCCGAAACCACCCCCGCCCACGAACGGATAGGCCATGGACATCAAGCTCTCCCCCGACACCGAGAAGCAGCTGCGCGGCGCCATCCAGCGCTTCGTGGCGGAGGAATACGGCGAGAGTGTGGGCGAGCTGGGCGCGGGCACTTTTCTCACCTTCTGCCTCAAGGAGGTGGGCCCGGCCATCTACAACCAGGCCATCGCGGATGCCCAGGCCTGCCTGCAGGAGCGGGTGACCGACCTGGAGAACATCTGCTTCGTGGAGCAGACGGGCTACTGGGACAAGAAGAAGGGCGTCTCCCGCAAGCCGGACTTCCGGCGCTGAGGTCCCCATGCCCCACTGCCTCCTCGAGCACTCCAGCAACCTCCTCGACACGCCGGACTGGACCGGCCTGCTGAGGGCGGTCAACCGCACCCTCACGGCCACCGGCCTCTTCACCGAGGCCGACATCAAGAGCCGCGTAACCCGGCACGAGACCTTCGTCATTGGCGACGGATCGCCAGACCAGGCCTTCGTCACCCTGGACGCGCAGATCATGAGCGGCCGCACCGACGAGGTGAAGGCCCAGCTCAGCGAGGCCCTGCTCGCCACCCTGGCGGCCTTCTTCCCGCGCACCCGCGCCGGGATGCGGTTCAGCCTCACCGTCCAGATCAGCGAGCTCCACCGGCCCAGCTACCGCCGGCAGACCTCCCCCTAGCCCGGAGTCCCCATGGTCGATGTCATCACCCCCCGCCAGCTGGCCCTCCTCGCCCTCGTGGCGAAGCACCCGGGCCTGGACCGGGAGAAGCTGCTGACAGTGGGCGGCGCCACCGCAGCCGCGGACCTGGCCTACCTGGAGCAGCACGACCTCCTGCGCGAACGGGAGGTTGGCCACTACCGGGTGTCGCACTTCGGCGAGCGCGCCCTCAAGCGGGGGCTCTGATGCCTGCGACAGGACGCCGCACCCATCGGTGATGCCGGTCGCTTGCGCCCGTGGCGGCGCTCAGAGGACCATGGGCCATGCTTGAAACCTGGTTGAGCCAACCCCACGCAGCGCCCTGGCTGCTCGTGATGGGGATCGCAGGTCTGCTCGGCTCCCTGGGCCACTGCGCGGGCATGTGCGGCCCCATCGTGGCGGCCTTCGGCTTGTCCCAGTCCCGGCAGGCCGGCCCCGCCTGGACGAGGCACCTGCGGTTCCAGCTCGGCCGGGTGACCACCTACGCCATCCTTGGCGGCCTCATCGGCTTCCTGGGGGGCTTCGCGCGGCTGCAGACCGTGCAGGACATGCACGCCTGCTGCAAGCCCGAGGGGGCGGCGCTCATCGCGGCCCAGGCCTGGCCCTGGCAGCTGTGGGTGAAGCTGGGCATCGGCCTGCTGATGCTGCTCATGGGCCTGGTGATGCTGCTGGGCCGGCGGGCCGACACCCTCATGGAGTTCCGCCTGCCGGCGCCCCTGCAGCGGCTGCTGGGCCGGGGCCTGGCCCTGGGCAGCCTGCCCTACGCCCTGGGCATGCTCTGGGGGCTGCTGCCCTGCGGGCTGGTCTACATGATGCTGCTGCGCACCCTGGACGGCGGCGACTGGAAGCTGGGCGCGGCGGGCATGGCCGCCTTCGGCCTGGGCAATGCCCCTCTGCTCCTGGGCGTGGGGCTGGCCAGCACCCGCCTCAGCCAGGCCTGGAAGGCCCGCCTGCTGCGCCTGGGCGGCCTCCTGGTGGCCCTGATGGGCGCCTACATTCTCTGGCAGGCCGTGACGCTCCTGCGGCTCCAGGCGCAGGGTTAGCCTTTGGCCGGTGGACGGCGACCGCTGGCCGATCTGCACGCAAACCTCCTGAGCTGGCTCCGTAGCCTGGGCACACCTCAGGAGGTTTCATGCCCGCCATCGCTGCTCCCCTCACCGGCTACTTCGCCATCCTGGCCTCGCCCCGGGCCTACGCCACCCTCGGCTACCTGTTCCTGTCCATGGCGACGGGCATCTTCGCCTTCACCTTCGCGGTGACGGGGCTGTCTCTGAGCCTGGGTCTGGCGGTGCTGATCGTGGGCATCCCCTTCACCCTGGGCTTCCTGGCCCTCACCCGCGTGCTGGCCGTGGCCGAGGCGAATCTCCTGCGGGTCCTCGTCGATCCCCTGGCCCCGGCGGCCGCCCCCCTGCTGCCCGAGGGCACGGGCTGGTCCGCCCGCATCCGGAGCCTCGTGACGGACCGGCGCACCTGGTCCAGCCTCGCCTACTTCCTGCTGCTGCTGCCCCTGGGCATCGCCTATGCCAACGTGCTGGCCGCGCTGCTGATCGTGGCCCTCGGCCTGCTGGCAGCCCCGCTGGTGGCGCTGTTCGCGGCACCGGGCACCGTGTCCGTGGAGGGTCTCCAGCTGATGGTCAACCACCCCTTCGTCATCCTGTCCCTCTGCGGCCTGGCAGGCGCCTTCCTGGTGCCACTCATCCTCCACCTTGGGATGCGCCTGGGGCGCTTCCAGAGCTGGGTGGCGAAGCACCTGCTGGTCAGGGAATAGCTAGGCCCGGTCCCGCCCCAGCCGCATGGAGTTGCCGATGACGGAGAGGCTGGAGAGCACCATGGCCCCGGCGGCAAGGATGGGGTTCAGCACGCCGGTCATGGCCAGGGAGATGCCCAGGGTGTTGTAGAAGAAGGCCCAGAAGAGGTTCTGCTTGAGCACCCGAAGGGTGAGGGTGGCCAGCCGGAACACGCCGCTGATGCGCGTCAGGGAGTCCCGCATGAGCACCACGGGCGCCGCGTGGGTGGCCAGGTCCGCGCCCGAGCCCATGGCGATGCCCAGGTCCGCCGCGGCGAGGGCCGGGGCATCGTTCACGCCATCGCCCACCATGGCCACCACCTTGCCCTCGGCCTGGAAGCCGCGCACGGCCTCGGCCTTCTCGGTGGGGGACACGCCACCCACCCAGGCGTCCACGCCCACGGCCCGGGCGATGCGCTCGGTGGTGGCGGGGGCATCCCCGGAGAGCAGAACCGTCCGGATGCCCCGGGCGCGCAGCTCGGTGATGACGGCGGCGGCCTCGTCGCGGGGGCGGTCCCCGAAGGCCATGGCCCCGGCGGAGACCCCATCGACCGCGGCGAAGGCCACGGTGAGTCCCTCGGCTTCCCAGCCTTTGGCCTGGGCGGCCAGAGAGGCCGGCAGGAGAACGCCGGCCTCGGCCAGGAGGGTCCGATTCCCCACCACCACCTTTCGCCCCGCCACGGTGCCCTGGAGGCCCCGCCCGGCACGCACCTCGATGTCGGTGGCATCCAGCCGCCCCAGGCCCTGCCCTTCCGCGTGCCGCACCAGGGCGTGGGCCAGGGGATGCTCCGAGTAGGACTCCAGGCCTGCCACCAGGTCCAGGTGCTCCAGGGCCGCGTGCCGCACGCGGAACACGCCCTCGGTGAGGGTCCCGGTCTTGTCCAGGATCAGCAGGTCCACCCGGCGGAAGGTCTCCAGCACCCGCACGTCGCGGATGATGATGCCCTGGCGGGAAGCCGCGCCGATGGCCGCGGTGGTGGCCAGGGGCGTGGCGATGCCCAGGGCGCAGGGGCAGGCGATGACCAGCACGGCGATGCCGCGCAGCAGGGCCTCCGTGGCCGAAAGATTGCGGAGCAGGCAGACCGCCACTGTGAGGGCCGCCAGCCCAAGCACCACCGGGATGAAGACCCGGGAGACCCGGTCCACGGTGCGCTCCAGGGGACTCTTGCTGGCCAGGGCCCCCTGCACCGACTTCACGATCTGGGCCAGGGTGGAGTCCTCACCACAGCGCGTGACGCGGATGGCCAGCACCCCCGTGGTGTTGAGGCTGCCGCAGATGACCTCGCCGCCCACAGCCTTGGGCCGGGGATCGGACTCGCCCGTGACCACGGACTCGTCCACGGCGGAGGCTCCCTCCACCACGACCCCATCGGCCGGGATGCGCTCGCCGGGCTTGACCAGCAGCACCGTGCCCGGTTCCAGAGCCTCGATGGCCACGAAGTGATCCTGGCCCTCCAGGCGGAGGCGCGCCTTGCGGGGCAGGAGGCGGTGCAGCATCGCGATGGCGCGGGCGCTGCGGTCCTTGGCGCCTCGCTCCAGGGCCTTGCCCGTGAGCACCAGGGTGACGATGGCGCAGGCGGTGTCGAAGTAGAAGTGGCGCCCGCCCAGGAAGGCCTGGGCGCTGCTGTAGAGGAACGCCGCCAGCACCCCCGTGGAGATCAGCGCCTCCATGCGGAGATGCCCGGTCTTGAGGCCGAACCAGGCGATGCGGTGGATGGGCCAGGCCGAGTAGAGCACCGCCGGCAGCGCCAGGGCCATGAGGATGAAGGGTACCCCACGCTGCGCCCAGCCCGCGATGCCCTCCCAGTAGCTGGCGTAGATGACGAGGCTGAACAGCATCACGTTCATCCACATGGCCCCGGCGATGCCCAGGCGCAGCACCATGTCCTGCCACTCGCGGCGGTCGCCCTCCTGCTCGGACCCGAACTCGGCGGCGCGGTAGCCCAGAGCCTTCACGCGCGCCGGAACGGTGCCCGGTGGCACCAGCTGGGGACAGTAGGTGACCTTGAGTAGGTCCGAGGTGAACAGCACCTCTGCGGACACGATGCCCGCCTCCTGGCGTAGGCCGTGCTCGACCACCCAGCCGCAGGCCGCGCACCACATGCCAGACAGCTGATACAGCACCTCCCGGGTCTCGGCGCCCTCGGGCACCGCCGGGGCGAGGGTCTCGGTCTGCCCCAGCAGGCCCAGGCGCAGGCTCTCCTGGAAGAGGCTGGTCTCCCGCGGATCCTGACCCGTGTCGATGGCGCCGCTCTCCAGGAGGATGGCGTAGACGTTCAGGCAGCCGGTGCAGCAGAAGCGCTTGGGGACGTCCCGGAAGCTCTGAAGCTGGGGGCTCTTCGTGGCGGCGGCGCCGCACAGATCGCAGGCCCCCCCGGTACTCATGAGTGCTGGGTCTGGGGAACCCGTCCATGCTCGTCGAGCATCACGGGGTTCGCTTTCTTGGCGTAGTGGTAGGCCACCACGAGGATGGTGATGAAGAGGACGCCGATGACGCCGAACATCGTCAGGTAGGCTCCCCCGCCGCGCTTGGTCTCACTCATGGTGGTTACCTCTTCAGGGGCATGATGAACGTCATTTCCTCGGCGTCGGCGGAACGGGCTCCATCGGCTTTGGCCAGGATCCGGATGTGGTGCACATCCTGTCCATCCTGCACGAAGGGCGCGCGGAGTTCCACCGTCCGCTCGAAGGTCTCGCCGGGCTGGAGGACCACGGGGTTCCCGGGCAGGGCCAGCTCGGCCCCGGCCAGTCCTTCGACCGTGAGCTGCACCTGCGAGATGCGCCCGGTCCGGTTGGCCAGCTTCAGGCGGATCAGGTTCGCAATGCGACCATCTGGCAGCACCTTGAACATCACGGAACGGTCTGGGTTGATCTCCACCAGCACGGGCCGCCGCAGCGAGAGGGCCAGGGCCAGACCCCCGAGGTAGAAGGCCAGGATGACGAGGATGGCCACCCGCTTCGCGTCCCGGAAGCCCCAGCGCATGTACCAGGCCTCACGCGCGGCAGTCTTGGGCCGCTCACCCCAGGTGTAGTGGATCAGGCCGGGCTTGCCGACCTTGCGCAGGATGTCCTCGCAGGCGTCGATGCAGTCGCCGCAGTGGACGCACTCGATCTGGAAGGGTGAGTCCCGGATGTCGATCTCCATCTCGCAGACCCGGACGCACTTCTTGCAGTCGATGCAGTCCCGGGCCTCGTCCTTGCCGTCCTGGTAGCTCACCAACAGGGTGTGCTGGTCCTGGAGCATCCCCTGGATGTAGCCGTAGGGGCAGACCGAAGTGCAGAACTTCTGGCGGACCAGCGTGAGATCCAGGAAGGTCAGGATCGTCACCGTGGCGCCGGTGATGCCGCCCACGGTGATCAGGTCCAGGTGCACCAGGCGGCCCAGCAGGTCACGGGGCTCCAGGAAGTAGGAGGTGAAGACGAAGGCCAGGAACACCGAGGCCACCGCAAGGAGGCCGTAGAACGCCGCGTTCGCGGCCAGCTTTCGAGTGCCGGGGCTGGCAGTTTTCAGCCGCTGCTGGGCCTGGGTCTTCGCCCAGCGCTCCAGGGACTGGCTCCACTCGCTGAAGATCATCTGCGGACAGGCGTAGCTGCAGTAGATGCGGCCGTGGATGATGGCCGAGGCCGCGATGATGAACATCAGCAGCATCAGGGCGAAGAAGATGATCGAGAACTCGCTGATCCAGAGCTCGAAGCCGGCGAAATAGAAGCGCTGCCGTGGGATGTCGAAGCGCATCAGGTTCAGGAACGGCGCGGCCACGAAGGCCAGGAAGAAGCCCAGGTGGAACCGCTTCCGGATCCGGCGGTAGTTGGTCTCCGCGGGTGGGAGGGGCGGCAGTCGCTCGACCTTGGGTTTGGGGGCGGCTTCTGCCTGAATGCTCATTTAGTTATTGTATAGGATTTTGGGATTCGGCGAAGGGATCGACACGCACTCCGTGTAGTGCTCGAAGCGCTTCATGAGGATCGCGTGGGTGGGGCACCGGGAGGCGCACATGGCACAGCGGATGCAGGTGCTCTCGTCCTTCAGCATGATCCCGCCCAGCTCGTCCTTGTCCTGCTTGCTCATGGCCTGGTAGTCCGCCAGGGAGAGGTCGGCCCCGGCGTCCACGAGGCGGGCGTGGGCATCCTCGTCGGGCAGGGTGCTGAGGCCCACCAGCTTGATCAGGTCCTCGGGACAGACGTCCACGCAGCCATTGCAGGCGATGCAGTGGTCCGTGTCGAAGATCGTGTTGATGTTGCAGCGCAGGCAGCGGGCGCCCTGCTGCCGGGCCATCGCTTCGGGATAGCTCAGCTCGACGTTCTCCACGGAGGCGGCCCGGCGCTCGCTCTCCAACACGGGGGCGTTGCGGCGCTCCTCGCGGTGCCAGCCCTCCGCCATGGTGTAGACCGCGGGCAGCCAGCGCTTGCGCACCACCACGTCGGTGCGGGTGCCGCGCAGGTAGTCGTGCATGGAGCGGGCGGCGGTGTGGGCCGAGGCGATGGCGTCGATGAACAGGCGCGCGCCATGGGCCACGTCGCCGCAGGCGAAGACGTCCGGGGCGGTGGTCTGATAGGTGAGCGGATCGACCTTGATGAGGCCCCGGTTCACTTCCACACCGTCCTCGGGCTTGAGGAAAGACAGGTCCGACGTCTGGCCGATGGCGAAGATGACCGTGTCGGCGTGGATGTCGGTGAGGTCGTTCTCGTCGAACTTGGGTTCGAAGCGGCGCTCCTCATTGAAGACGGACAGGCACTTCACCACGCGCAGGCCCTTGAGCTTGCCGTTCTCGATGATGATTTCCTTGGGGCCGACGCGGTTGTGGAGGTGGATGCCCTCCTCGGCGCCCTCCTCGACTTCAACGTCGTCGGCGGGCATCTCCTCGCGGGACTCGAGGCAGACCACGTGGATCTCCTTGTCGCCGCTCATGCGCAAGGCGGAGCGCGCCACGTCGTAGGCCACCTTCTCGCTGTGGCCCATCTCCAGCAGGGCGTCTTCCTTGTTCAGGGCTTCGAAGGGACGCAGGGCGGAGCGCGCCACGTCATAGGCCACGTTGCCGCCGCCGACCACCACCACCCGGCGGCCCATGGGCAGGGGGGTGCCCTCGTTGAAGGCCTTGAGGAACTCCATGCCGTCGAAGACGCCCTCGGTCTCGCCGCCGGGCAGGCTGAGCTTCCGGCCATTGGGCAGGCCCACGCCCAGGAAGATGGACTTGTAGCCCTGGGCCCGCAGATCAGCCAGGGTGAAGTCGCGGCCCAGCTTCATGTTGCACTTCAGTTCCACGCCCATGGACAGGATGCCCTGGATCTCGTGGCGCACCAGGTCGCGAGGCAGCCGGAAGACCGGCACGCCCACGGTCAGCATGCCGCCGGGTTCGTGGTTGGCCTCGAACACCGTGACCTTGTAGCCGATCTGGACCAGGTCATGGGCCACGGTCATGCCGCTGACCCCGGCGCCGATGACGGCGACCTTTTCGTAGTCCCCGTGGTTGGGGGGGAGCATGCGCTGGTTGCTGCCGGCGCGGTAGCTGGCGTAGTCGCCGGTCTCAGGGCCGTACTGGTCCGTGACGAAGCGCTTGAGGGCGCGGATCGCCACGGGCTCGTCCAGGGAACCGCGCCGGCAGTTGGCCTCACAGGGTGCGCCACAGACCCGCCCGCAGATGGAGGCGAAGGGGTTGGTGGAGCGGGCGATGCGGTAGGCGTCCTCGTACCGACCCTCGGCAATGGCCGTCACGTACCCGCAGGCGTCCGTGTGGACGGGGCAGGCGTGCTGGCACTTGACCATCTCGACCCAGTACTGCGAGTCGTCGGGAACCCTGTACTGCCAGCTGGCGTTATCCACGGCGTCAATCCTTGTGGGGCTTGCGGAAGGCGAAGACGGAGACCACCACCGCATAGATAAAGACCATCGCAGCCACAATCGACATGAGAATCGTGCTCGTGGAGCCGATCTTGGTCGCGGCATTGAACTGCTGGACCAGGGGCCCTCGGGTGGCATGGTTCACGTCGCCGTACATCTGGAAGATGAGGTAGGCCACCCCACCAAGGCTGATGATGGGCGTCACGAGCTTCAGGAACACGGGGGCGTCCGTGCCCTTGCGCTCCATCATCCAGCCGCCGGCGTAGTCCTTGAGCTCCTCCTGGCCCTGCTTCTCTTCAGTCATGGCGTCCTCCTGGTGTTGTCGTCGTCCTGGAATACCTGGAACTTCACATCCTCGCCCTTGTCCTCCCAGTAACCGTCTTTCCTGGACCGGATGAAGAAGTAGACGGCCAGCAGGAAGGACAGGAAGAAGAACAGGTAGGCGAAATAGACGCTGGGGTAGGTGTAGTCCGTGGCGGGCATCGTACTACTTCTCGTAGTCGTTGGCGGGGCGCCAGTCCTTGCTGCGGCCAAGGTTTTGCAGGTAGGCCACCAGGGCGTTGAACTCTTCGGGATTGTTCACGATCCAGGGGTAGGCCGGCATGATGGACCCCTTCACGAGGTCGCGGGGATTCCGGAAGTGCGTGCGGTGCCACTGGGTGTCGTACTTGCCGCCGACACGGGCGAGGTCCGGCCCGGTGCGCTTGGTGCCGAACATGTGGGGGTCGTCATAGACGAACTCGTCGGGCGTGGAGATGGGGGCATCCACTCCGCGCCAGCCGTAGCGCTTGGTGTCGGCAAGGAGGGTACGGATCTGCTGGGTGTGGCAGTACCAGCAGCCTTCCCGGACGTAGATGGCGCGCCCCTTCTTCTGCTGCTCGTTGAGGGGCACCAGCTTGCCAGTGACGCCCTTGGCGGGGTCTCGGTTCTCGAAGGGCTTGGACCAGGAGGTGTCCACCAGGGGCGGCACGACGGTGGTGATGATGCCTCCGATGAAGAACAGCACAAGGGAAAGTCCGATGGCCCAAAGGGCGTTGTTATCAGCTTTTTTGAACATGATCGCTCTCCTTTCCGCGGCCTAGACGGCCGCCTCCTCAGGGTTGCCCAGGGCAGTGGCCAGAATGTTGTAGGCGAAGAGCACAATGCCCGTGAACATCATCAGGCCCGACACGAACCGGACGATCCAGATGGGCTTCAGGGCGATGACGGTGTCGATGAAGGGGATGCTCACGTTGTTCCACTGCCAGCCCTGCCAGAAGCCGCCCAACCAGAGGGTCGTGAAGAAGCCCAGGCCGCCGATCATCAGCATCCAGTAGCTCCAGTTGGCCAGGGAATCGGAGTGCAGCGCCTTGTTCCAGATCCGGGGCACGGCGTAGTAGGTGCCGGCGATGGCGAAGAAGCTGAAGCAGCCGAGCACCGCCATGTGGGCGTGGCCGGGGATCCAGTCCGTCTTGGAGACGATGGCGTTCACCGTGCGCAGGCTGTGCATGGGGCCCTGGAAGCAGGTGAGGAGGTAGAAGACCACGCCGGACATGAGGAACTTGAGGGGCACGCTCTCCCGGAGTTGGTGCCACTGGCCCTTCATGGTCGCGAAGAGGTTGTAGACCACGGCCCAGACGGGGATCAGCAGCATCAGGGAGAAGGCGATGGAGATGGTCTGCAGCCACTGGGAGATGGGCCCGTGCAGCATGTGGTGGGCGCCGGTCCAGACGTAGACGAAGGCCAGGGACCAGAAGCCGACCATGGACAGCTTGTGGCTGTGGAGGGGCGTGCTCGAGGCGCGGGGGATGAAGTAGTAGGCGATGGCGAGGCCGATGGGCGTGAAGATGAGGCCCACGGCGTTGTGCACATACATCCAGTTCAGGTTCGCCTGGTTGGTGCCGGTGGCGAACAGGGTCGCGAAGTTGCCGGTCAGGTAGACGAAAGCGGTCCAGAGGATGCAGCCCATGATGTACCAGATGGTCACGTACATCGCCTGATACTTGCGATTGGCCACGGTCATGAAGATGTTGATGCCGAACATGATCCAGGCGACCACGACCAGGATGTCGAGGTACCAGGGCAGCTCCGCGTATTCCCAGCCCTGGTTCAGGCCGGCAAGCAGGGTCACGACGGCGCCCAGGATGATCACGTTCCACAGGGCCGCGGTGGCGAGGCCCAGCTTCTCGCTCCAGAGCTTGACGCCGCAGAGGCGGGGGATCACGTAGTAGGCCAGGCCCATGTCGGCGGCCAGCAGCCAGCCGAACAGCATCCCGTTCACGTGCAGGGGACGCAGGCGGCCGTAGGTAAGCCAGGACATGGTGCCCATGAGGTCGGGCCACACGAATTTGGCGGCGATGATGACGGCGATGATGCCCACGATGAAGAAGTAGGCCACCGAGCTGACCAGGAACCACTTGGCCGTGGCGTCCTCGTGGATGATGGCCCCCGCCGGCGCGTTCGCCGCTTCGGCCTTACTGAATTGCGGCTGCATGCTGGCCTCCCTTGGTCTTGGGGTTGATGCTGCGGATGAAGTTGACAAGGTCGCCCACGTCGTTGTTCGTGAGCCCGTAGTCGATCCAGGGGGGCATCGCCGTGCCCTGGACGCCGTACTGGATGGACTCGAAGAGCCGCTTGTCGTCGACGCTGTTGACGAAGAATGAGTTCCGGAGGTTCCGGGGCTTGGGCTGGATGTCGAGTGAGTTGGGTCCCTTGCCATCGCCCTTGCGGCCGTGGCAGCCGGCGCAGCGGTTCACGAACAGGGCCTCGCCGCGAGTGACGGACTCGGGGCTCATGGCCACGGGGTTCGTCTCGGGAATGGCCTTGGCCTTGAGCTCCCGCCGGGGTTCCTTGGTGAAGGTGGTCTGGATGTAGCCCAGGACCGCCTTGGCCTGTTCCTCGGTGACAGCCTTGCCCCAGGCCGGCATGGAGGTGCCGTTGACACCGTTCCGGACAGAGTTGACCAGGCGGGCCTCGGACTTGGAGTTCATGAAGCCGGCCTTGGTGAGGTCGCGGGGGTAGGGGTCGAGGTGCTCGGCGATGGGGCCGTGGCCGTCGCCCTTCTCGCCGTGGCAGCGGAGGCAGAGGTTCTTGTAGATGGCCTCGCCACTGGCGGGGGTCGCCTGACCCCGGAGGGTCATGAGGTAGGCGGTCATGGCCTTGAACTCGTCATCGGTGAACCGGAAGGCCGGCATGATCGAGTCGGACATGGTGGACTTGGGGTTCTTGAAGTGGGCGTAGACCCACTCGCTGTCCCGGAGGGAACCCTCGAAGCTGAGGTCGGGCGCGATGCCGCCGTCCCGGTCGCCCAGCTTGTGGCAGGCGGTGCAGGCGCGGTCCAGGACCAGCTTCTCGCCCTGCTTGACCATCTCGGGGGGGTTGATCTTGACTGGCTTGATGGTCGCCTGGACCAGCTCGGCGCCGCCCGTGAGCTTCACCTTGAAGCGCTGGATCTCGGTCTCGGCGAAGTTCCGGCCCTTGCGGCTCTTGAGGAAGGCCACCAGCGCCTTGACATCCTCTTCCTTGAGGTTGAACTTCGGCATGATCGAGGTGGCCAGGATGGACTTGGGATCGGTGATGCGGCCCCAGAGGTAGTCCAGCTTCCACTTGCGGCCCACGTCGGAGAGGTCGGGACCGATGGTGCCGTCGGAGAGGCCTTCGATGCGGTGGCAGCCGTAGCAGTTGGAGGCGAAGAAGATCTGGCGGCCACGGGTGACCAGGGCCGTGCCGGGGAAGGCGGTGTCCGTGTGGCACTGGGCGCAGTTGGCCTGCATGTATTCCTTGCCCTTGAGCTTGGGGGCGTGGTCCTTGCGCCAGTTGTCCTGGGTTACGAAGCCCAGCAGCGGATCCGGCCAGTACTCGTCTTTGCCGTGGCTGTACTCGGCGTCGAGGCCCCGGCCCTGACCGTCATGGCAGACCGTACAGCCGAACTCAGAGAACTTGTGCCGCCGCTCCCACTTGCCGTCCTTCTGGAAGTCGCCCAGGGTCGGGGAATAGGGGTGGGTCTTCACTGGCTCCGCATGGGAGGAGAAGCGCGGGTCGTCCGTGGCGATGTGGCAGGTGGTGCAACGATCGACGCGGGTCTCACCGAAGTTGCTGACCACGATCTGCTCGATGCGCGGCTTCCGGGCAGCCAGGGCGGCCTTTTCAGCGTCGGTCTTGGCCAGCACCTTCGCCTGGTCGAAGTAGGTGTTCTGGTTCCGCTCCCACGGGTGGCCGAACTGGTTGTAGAAGACGATCCCGTGGACCACGAGGATCAGAAAGGTGCCGATGGCGAGTGCAAATCTCATGTTCGGCTCCTCACCAGGGGGTCACGAAGGCCCAGTTGGCCCCGCGGAAGAAGGTGCCGATGATCACGAAGATGATGTTCGCCACCACGAAGGTGATGAAGATCGTGTTCGCGAGGAGCCGGTCCCGGGAGAACCACTTGCCCACACCCTTGGTGGAGCGGTCCATGTAGGGCGTGCCCAGCAGCAGCAGGACAAAGATGCCGGGCACCCCGATGCCGCCCCAGAAGGCCGAGTAGCTGACCATCTCCTGCAGGCCCAGGAAGTACCAGGGCGCCTTGGCGGGATTGGGGGGATGCAGGGCGTTGACCGGCTCTTCCAGCGGGGCGTTGAAGAGCAGCGAGAGCACCAGGATCGCCGAGAGGGTCACCACGAAGGTGAAGAGCTCGGCCAGGAAGAGGTTGGGCCAGGAGAAGACGGTGTTGTCGGGGATCTGGCCGACCTTGGGCAGGGGACCGCGCACCAGGCCCTGGAAGCCGTAGAGCTTCTTGGGCTCCAGCACCGAGGCCTTGTCCGCCGGGGCCGCTTCCAGCGAGACGACCGGATCGGCGTCCTCGGCGCGGGAGAGGCCGCCGTCCTTGCGGATGCGCCAGAAGTGGATGGCGATCGCGAGGGTGAGGACCGCGGGCAGCACGGCGACGTGGAGGACGTAGAAGCGCAGCAGCGCCTCCTGGCCCACGCTGGTGCCGCCCATGAGCAGGAACTGGATGTCCTTGCCGATGACCGGGGCATAGCCGGCGATGGCGGTGCCGACGGTGATGGCCCAGAAGGCCAGCTGATCCCAGGGCAGCAGGTAGCCCGTGAAGCTCATGAACAGGGTGAGCAGGAAGAGGATGACGCCCACCACCCAGTTGAACTCGCGGGGCTTCTTGTAGGAGCCCGTGAAGAACACCCGGCACAGGTGCATGAACACCACGGCGACCATGCCGTGGGCACCCCAGCGGTGCATGTTCCGCAGCAGGGTGCCGAAGGCCACGGAGCCGCGGAGGTCGAGCATCCGGTCGTAGGCCTGGGTCGTGGAGGGCACGTAGTAGAACATCAGCAGGATGCCGGTCACGATCAGGATCACGAACAGGAAGAACGAGATGAGACCGAGGCCCAGGGTGTAGGCCGGCCGCAGCGAGTTCTTGTGCACCTTCACCGGATGAATGTGCAGGAAGAAGTTCGTGAAGCTGGTGGAGGACCGCTCCAGGTCGTTGGACGGGAGGGGATTGCGGAAGATGGACTTCCAGACGTTCTTCGGAAGGTCCGTCAGCGCGGTGAGAAAGGAGGCTTTGGGTGGGGTGGCGGGGCTCATAGGCTCAGGTAGCTCCCAGGAACGATTTCAATGTCCTTGTCCACTTCGATCTCGCCGTTGGGGGCGAGGGTGATCTGGAACCAGGGCAGCGGCCGGGGCGCAGGGCCGCCGGTGACGTTGCCATCCTGGTCGAAGCGGGAGCCGTGGCAGGGGCAGGCGAACCCCGTGTCCGCCGCGCCCACGGTGCAGCCCAGGTGGGTGCAGGTGATCGAGATGGCCGCCAGCTTCGTGCCCTCACGGACGATGCAGATGCCCCGCGCAGCGAGGATGGCCCGCGTGCCCGAGGGGAAGTCTTCAGGCTTGCCCACGCTGAAGCGCTGGGGCTGGCCGTAGGTGGCCCTCGGCTTGATGAAGACGAAGTTGGACACGGCGCTGAGGCCCGCGGAGCCGGCCAGGCCCGCGCCGGTCAGCCAACCGAGCATCCGCCGGCGGGAGGTCTTGCCCCCGTCGGAATCCTCCCCGCTACTTCGCTTTAGATTGACTGCCATCGGCCGTCTCCTGCGTGGGCTTCACCCGTGGTTTGTCTTGCTCGTCAGACCAGAAAACCTGGTATTTCGCATCCTCGATGTTGCGCATCCAATCCCGCTTGACCGCATAGATGAAGAGGAACGCGGCCCCCGAACCCATCGCCAGACTGGCTGCGATCGAGATCCAGGTCAGTTCCATGGAAGGTTCCTTAAATGAGCGGTGGGGTCGAACCATGGTCCGGGATGAAGGGTGCAGATCATCCTAAAGGATATTAAGGTCACATTTCAATGAATCCGATTTACCAGCAGGACGGCTGTGACGAGGGACACAACATGGAATTTTAGTTATTAAAGGCTTTAACACGATTTTGTTGGACCGCATTTCCCATTAATTGAATTTTATAGAGTAAATTTATTACGTTTAACATCTATTATTTGTTTAATTAAAGATGCAACCTAGGACCATTTCATATTAACCATCCTCTCAACGCATCAAAAATTGACATTTTTCTAATCACTGTCGTTACATTGATTATTATTAAAGAAATAAATGCATTTGAATTGCATTCAAATAGATTAATGAAACAATGGCTCAAGCCAATGCCGAATCGGCAAAGCCTCCGGATCCCATCCTTTGTCTGCCGGCCCTACACTGGCCGGAGAGCCCAGGAGCCCCCATGCCCTACCCGAGCCTGCTGGCCCCCCTCGACCTCGGTTTCACCACCCTCAAGAACCGAGTGCTCATGGGATCGATGCACACCAACCTCGAGGAGGCCCGGGATGGGTTCGCCAAGATGGCGGCCTTCTATGCCGAGCGGGCCCGCGGTGGCGTGGGGCTCATGGTCACGGGCGGCATCGCGCCGAACCTGCGGGGCCGCCTGACCCCTTTCGGCGCTCAGCTCTCCTGGCCCTGGCAGCTCGCCAAGCACCGTCTGGTGACCGATGCGGTCCATGCGGCGGACGGCAAGATCGCCCTGCAGATCCTCCACGGGGGGCGCTACAGCTACCACCCCCTCAGCGTCGCGCCCTCGGCCGTGAAGAGCCCCATCACACCCTTCAAGCCCCAGGCCCTCAGTGAGCGCGGCATCCGAGCCACCATCCGCGCCTATGCCCGCTGCGCCAGCCTGGCCAAGCGGGCCGGCTACGACGGCGTGGAGATCATGGGCAGCGAGGGCTACCTCATCAACGAGTTCATCGCGGCGCGCACCAACCGGCGCACGGACGCCTGGGGCGGCTCCTACGAGAACCGCATGCGGTTCCCCGTGGAAGTGGTCAAGGCGGTACGGGAGGCCGTGGGCTCCTCCTTCATCATCATCTTCCGCCTCTCCATGCTGGACCTGGTGCCCGATGGCAGCACCTGGGAGGAGGTCGTCACCCTGGCCAGAGCCGTGGAGGCCGCCGGGGCGACGCTCCTCAACACGGGCATCGGCTGGCACGAGGCCCGGGTGCCCACCATCGGCGCCATGGTGCCCCGGGGTGCCTACGCCTGGGTGACCCAGAAGCTCCAGGGCTCCGTGGGCATTCCCCTCATCGCCACCAACCGCATCAACACCCCCGAAGTGGCCGAGGAGATCCTGGCCGCCGGCGGCGCGCAGCTGGTGAGCATGGCCCGGCCCCTGCTGGCGGACCCGGACTTCGTCAAGAAGGCCGCCGAGGGCCGCGCCCTCGACATCAACACCTGCATCGCCTGCAATCAGGCCTGCCTGGACCACGTCTTCAAGCAGCAGCGGGCCACCTGCCTGGTGAACCCCCGGGCCTGCTACGAGACGGAGCTGGTCTTCGAACCCACCCTGGTGCCCAAGCGCCTGGCCGTGGTGGGCGGCGGCGCCGCCGGCATGAGCTTCGCCAGCTACGCCGCGGAGCGGGGCCACCTCGTCACCCTCTTCGAGGCCGAGGCAGAGCTGGGCGGCCAGCTGAACCTGGCCAAGCAGGTGCCGGGCAAGGAGGAGTTCCACGAGACCCTCCGCTACTTCCGCCGGCGCCTCGAGGCTGCGGGCGTCTCCCTGCGCCTGGGCCTGCGGGCCACGGCCGAGCAGCTCCTGGACTTCGACGACGTGATCCTCGCCACGGGCGTCCGGGCCCGCCGCCCGGACATTCCGGGCGTGGACCATCCCAAGGTCATCACCTACGCCGAGCTGCTCTCGGGCCGGAAGGTCGCGGGCGCCTCCGTCGCCATCATCGGCGCCGGGGGCATCGGCTTCGACGTGGCGGAGTTCCTGGCCCAGCCGTCCGCCACCCCCCAGGTGGCCTCCTTCCTGCGCGAGTGGGGCGTGGACAGCGAGCACGTCCACCAGGGCGGCCTCCTGCCAGCGCACCAGCCCCCGCTGCCGGCGCGCACCGTCTTCCTGCTGCAGCGCAAGGTGGACCGCATGGGCGCGGACCTGGGCAAGACCACGGGCTGGATCCACCGGTCCACCCTCAAGGCCCTGAAGGTGAAGATGCAGGGCGGCGTCCACTACGAGCGCATCGACGACGAGGGCCTCTGGGTCCGCGACGGCAAGGATGCGGGCTCGCGCTGCCTGCCCGTGGACAGCATCATCCTCTGCGCCGGCCAGGACTCGGAGCGGGAGCTGGCCGTGCACCTGGCCACCAAGAGCCGCCGCATCCACCTGATCGGCGGCGCCGAGCAGGCCGGCGAGCTCGACGCCCAGCGGGCCATCCGCCAGGGCGCGGAGCTGGCGGCGCGCATCTGACCTCCGTGCCCCACGCACTGCCGACCCTCACGGCCGCCGCGGCCCGGCGCCTCTTCCTGGGCGCGCAGGGGCTGCTGGAGGACCCGGCCCGGCGGGCCACCGTCACCTCGCTCCAGGCCCTCATCGAGAGCCTGGGCTTCGTGCAGGTGGACACCATCAACGTGGTGGCGCGGGCCCATGACCTGACCCTCTTCAGCCGCCTGGACGGCTACCGGCCTGAGCAGCTCCGCCGGCTCGTGGAGGAAAAACAGAGCCTCTTCGAGCACTGGACCCACGATGCCTCGCTCATCCCCACGGCCTGTTACCCCCACTGGAAGCCCCGCTTCGACCGGGACCGCGCCCGGCTGCAGGCGCACGCCTGGTGGCAGCACCACTTCCGCGGCACCGAAGGGGCGCGGGTGGTGGAGGCCGTGAAGGCCCGCATCGCGGCGGAAGGCCCCCTGAAGTCCTCGGACTTTGAACACCCGGAGAAGCGCGGCCCCTGGTGGGGGTGGAAGCCCCAGAAGGCCGCCCTGGACTTCCTCTGGCGCAGCGGCGAGCTGATGATCCCCCGGCGGGAGGGCTTCCAGAAGGTCTACGACCTGACCGAGCGGGTGCTCCCGGACGCCCATGCCCTGCCCTGCCCGACCCCGGAGGTCCACCTGGACTGGGCCTGCACCACCGCGGCCGAGCGGCTCCAGGTCTTCACCCCGAAGGAGCTGGCCGACTTCTGGTGCGCCGTGGAAGCGCCGGCTGCCCGGGCCTGGTGCGCCGCCGCAGCCCGGAGCGGCCACATCGTCCCCGTGCAGGTGGAGGAGGCCTCCGGCACGAGCCAGCCCGCCTTCGCGCTGGCGGACTGGGAGGTCCGGCTGGCCCGGCTCCCGGAGCCGCCGGAGGGCCTCCGCCTGCTCTGCCCCTTCGACCCCGTCCTGCGGGACCGCGCCCGGGCCCTGCGCCGCTTCGGCTTCGACTACCGCTTCGAGGCCTTCGTGCCCGCGGCGAAGCGGCAGTTCGGCTACTTCGTGCTGCCGCTCCTCGAAGGGGACCGCTTCGTGGGGCGCCTGGATCCCAAGCTGCACCGGGACCAGGGCCTCCTGGAGATCAAGGGCCTCTGGTGGGAACCCGGGATCAGGCTCACCAAGGCCCGTCGCAGCAGCCTGGAAGCAGCGCTGGAGCGGCTCGCCGCCTTCACCGGGGCCGACCAGATCCGGGTTTCTTGCTGAGCAGGCTATCCTGGCCCCATGTCAGCCCCCAAGACCCCCCTGCTGAACCGAATCCACAGCGCCCGAGGCCTCTCCCCCAGCCAGCGGCAGATCGCGGACTGCCTGATCGCCAACATGAACGAGGCCGCCCTCTGGGGCGTGGAGGACCTGGCGGCTAAGTCCCAGACCTGCGTGGCCACCGTGGTCCGCTTCGCCAAGAAGCTGGACTACAGCGGCTACCTGGAGATGCGGAAGGCCCTGGTCGGCGCCGCCAAGAAGCACTACGGACGCGGTGAGCAGCTCCTGCAGGCACCCATGCAAGCCTCTGCGACGCTGCTGGAGGTGGTCCGCCGAGACCTCCGCAATCTGGAGACCCTGGTGCAGGCCGTGGACGAGAGCCTGCTCCAGCGCGTGGTGAAGCAGGTGCGGGACAGCCGGATCCGCCTGATCATCGGGGACGGCGTGTCCGCCCTGATGGCGCGCCAGTTCGCCTACCTGCTGATCAACGCCGGCCTGCCGGTCATGGAGGGCAACCCCGCCGACTTCGCCACCCAGGTGGGCCTGCTGGACACCAAGGACCTCCTCGTGGCCATCAGCATCACGCCCTACACCCAGGAGACCCTGGACGCCGCCGCCTATGCCCGGAAGCGTGGCATCCCGGTGCTGGCCTTCACGGACAGCCTGAACTCCCCCCTGGCCAAGTCCGCCACCCTGGCCCTGCCCATCCCCGGGGAGAACCTGCTCTTCTCCCACAGCGTCACCGCCTTCGGCGTCCTGGCCCATGCCATCGTCACCTCCATCGCCAGCCAGACCCCCCAGCAGACCCTCAGCAAGCTGCGCGAGGTCGAGCGGGTGGCCCGGCAGAAATTCGCCAAGCCCTGACGAGTCAGGACAAGGCAAAGCTCACCTCGCCAAGCGGGGGGACTACGTCATGGGGCAGATGAAAATAAACTTGACTCGATAATCCCAAAAGCTTTACTTTTTTGTCACCCACCCTTTATCCCATGGAGGAGCGATGACTCGAAATACGAGCAGTCCCTGGCTCAGTGCACTCGTTCTGGCCCTCGTGGCAGCCCCGGCGGCCCTGGTGGCCCAGACCAGCACCACCGCCGCCCTGGCGGGTGTCATTCGCGATGCCGCGGGCAATCCCGTGGCCGGCGCCAAGGTGCGCATCAGTTCCGACGCCATGATCGGCGGGGAGAAGGTCACGGTCAGTGCCGCCAACGGCGCCTACCGTTTCTCGGCGCTGGCGCCAGGCCGCTACAAGATTGTGGTCACCGCCCCCGGCCAGCAGACGCTTTCCATGACTGAGAACCTCGCCCTGGGCCAGACCACTTCCGGCAACTGGAAGTTCCCGGCCGTGGCCGGCGCGACGGTGGAGATCGTGGCCGCCGCCACCAACGCGGAATCCAGTGCCGTCACCATCACCCAGAACTACAGCACCGACACCCTGGCCACCATCCCCGTCGAGCGCTCCATCGCCGGCATCATGGACCTCACCCCGGGCGTGAACGGGAACCGGGCCTGGGGCGGCTACTCCGGTGAGAACGCCTACATGATGGACGGCGTGAACATCAGCGATCCCTCCGGTGGCACCGTCTGGATCTACCCCAACATCGACTGGTTCTCCGAGATCCAGGTTGCGGGTCTCGGCGCCAATGCCGAGTTCGGCGGCTACATGGGCGGCTTCGTCAATGGGCTCGTCAAGCGCGGCGGCAACACCGTGGAAGGCAGCCTCACGGCCTACTACGCGGACTCCAAGTGGCAGGCCAAGATCAACGCCAACCACCCCGACCTGCCGAGTTCGGAAAAGAACATCCTCCCCTCCAAGAACTGGGACCTCGCCATAAGCGTCGGCGGCCCCATCATCAAGGACAAGCTCTGGTATTTCGTCTCCGCCGAGCGCATCGAGCAGGACGACACCCCTCCGGGCGCCGAGCTGCCCCAGCGCAACCAGAAGGTCATGGCCCTGGCCAAGATCACCTGGGCCCCCAGTGTCTCCTCTACTTTGGAGTTCCTGGCTGAGCATGACTATGTTGGCCGGGACCGGCGCTACATCGACAAGTGGACCATGCCCGTCGCCACGCAGAAGGAGATGGCTCCCAACAAGTCCGTGAGCGTCACCTGGACCCAGACCATCGACCAGGACAAGGTCCTCACCTTGAAGGCCTTCGGCTACTCAGGACGCTATGACATGCCGGGCTACGGCGGCAACGCCCTGTCCCTGGACACTGCGGACCTCTACCAGTACGACCCCAAGAAGCCCGCGCGAGAATACTTCAACAACTCCACCTACGAGGACTTCAACTACCGGTCCAGGGCCACCATCCAGGCCACCTTCGACTGGTTCAAGACGGGACTGTTCACTGCCAATGACAGCCACGCCTTCCGCTTCGGCCTCGAGCGCGAGCAGGCTTCCGACGAAGAGCTGGAGCGCTTCCCCGGCAACCTGAACCTCAACGCGACCTACGACAACTTCGATGGGCCGCTCTACGGTGACTACATGATCCAAGGCGGCGGCTGGAATGTCCGCCAGCGCGTGGACCGCCTGGCGGCCTTTGCCCAGGACACCTGGCACGTCAACAGCCGGCTCACGCTCACGCCCGGCGTCCGGTTCGAGCAATTCAAGGCCCGCTTCTACGGCGGCGAGAACCTCTGGAACAAGAACACCTATGCCCCCCGCTTCGGCATCAGCTACGCCCTCACCGAGAGCCAGTCGACCATGCTGAAGGCCCACTGGGGCAAGTACTACGCCGGCTACTCCACCTACTTCATTGACCGCGCCATCCAGAGCGCCATCCCCGTCAAGACCTACTACAGCTGGGGCGACTACCCCACGATCCCGAATGTCCTGGACCCGTCCACCTGGCCTGACCACACGCCGGGCACTGCTGACAACTACGCCTATCGGCGCGTCAACGACATCACGGCCGTGGATCCCAATGCCCGGCAGCCCTATGTCCTTGAGACCACCCTCTCCCTGGACCACCAGTTCAATGCCACCTGGGGCGGCAGCGTCTCCTACGTCTCCCGTGACTGGAAGGACAGCCTGGTGCGGACAGACACGGCCAGCGATCCCAGGGGCGCCTGGTCCGACTACGTGGATCCCCTGCACCACAAGACCATCAGCATCTACGAACCGGGTGTCTACGATGACGGGCTTGATTTCTACACCCCGCACAATAGCTACGTGACCACGAACGCCAGCGATGCCAAGCGCAAGTACGAGGCGGTTTCCGTTTCCCTCGACCGGAAGCTGGCCAACAACTGGAGTCTGAACGTCAGCTACACCCACGCTACGCTCAAGGGCAACATCCAGCGCGCGGACAGCTACGACAAGGTCTACTACAACAAAAACCTGATGGTCAATTCCTACGGGAACCTCCCCGGCGTCAACGATCACGAGATCAAGGCCCGGGGCAGCTACGAGTTCCCCTGGCACATGCGCATCTCCGGAACCTTCACCTACCTGAGCGGCACCCATTGGACGCCCACCTATAGGACGCCGAGTGGCTGGGGCAACAGCGACTGGGGCAATTTCAACGGCCAGCGCTACTTCGTGAACACGGAAGCCCTCGGCAGCGAGACCTATCCCAGCCGCACCCTCCTGGACCTCCGTTTGACCCAGCAGATCGCCCTCAACAAGAGCTCCCGCCTGGAAGTCTTTGGGGAAGTCCTCAACGTGCTGAACCGGCAGGCCCCTTTGTCCTACAACACCAGGGTGAACGCCAGCAACTCTGACACCTCGAGCATGTATGTCGACTACAAGTACCCGACCGCGCTGGATGCCGGTCGCCGCATTCAGCTGGGCCTCCGCCTGACGTTCTAGGTTCCGTCGCCTGACAAAAGGCAGTGCCGGGCCTTCGGGCCCGGCACTTGTCTTCCGCCTCCTCAAGGAGTCCTATGTTCCGGTTGGTTGCCCTCCTGTGCTGCGCCTGCCTCCTGGGGGCAGACACACCCAAGGGCACCCTGGTCATCGTGGGCGGCGGGGGCATGCCCCAGCCGATCCTCGACGCCTTCCTGCAGGCCTCCGGCGGGAAGGGTGGCACCGTGGGCATCATCCCCACCTCCACCAGCGACCCCGATGGTGCGCTGAAGGAGTGGAAGGATGACCTCGAAAAGGTGGGCCTCACCATGGTTCCCCTGGACGTTCGCAGCCGGGAGCAGGCCTCCGACCCCGAGCTGCTGGCCCGCGCCCGAACCTGCACGGGCTTCTGGTTCTCGGGAGGCGACCAGAACCGCGTGGGTGACAAGATCGTCGGCACCCCGCTGCAGAAGGTTGTCCGCGAACGGTACGAGGCGGGCGCCTGCATCGGCGGCACCAGCGCCGGAGCCGCCATCATGTCCAAGGTCATGCTCACGGGCGATGACCGCCACGGCAAGGAGGCCCTCTCCGAGTTCGGACCGGGCGCCTACCAGACCCGCGAAGGCATGGGCTTCCTGCCGGAAGGCGTCATCGTGGACCAGCACTTCCTCCGGCGCAGTCGCGAGAACCGCCTCTTCAGCGTGGTCATGGGGCGCCCCGACCTGCTGGGCCTCGGCATCGACGAGGCCACGGCCCTGGTCGTGAAAAATGGGCAGGCCCAGGTCCTGGGGAACCGCTCGGTCATGGTCTTCGATCCCGCGGGCATGACCGTCCTGGGCGAGTCCTTCCAGAACCTTCGCATCCACGTGCTGCGGGTCGGGCAGTCCATCGACCTGGCCACCCGCAAGGTCAGCCAACCCTAGGTCGTCCACCCCAACCAACCGCAAGGAGAAGGAAATTGACCACTAAGGGGCGGATGATCCTCGTCTTCCTGCTTGCGGCAGTCAGTCTCGGAGCGGCTGTGAAGGCCCCTTTCCCGGCCGATCACCGGCAGATGAGCAAAACGGTCTCCTACGCAGAGATGGTTGCCTTTCTCGGTGCTGTGGCAAAACCAGGGTTCATCACCGTCACGGAAGAGGGCCGCACCCACCAGGGCCGCCAGGTCCTTCTGGTGCACCTGAACCGCGGCGGCGCCAGGGCGCGCTTCCGGGTGCTCTACTACGCCCAGCAGCACGGCGACGAGGTGGCGGGCAAGGATGCGCTCCTGACCCTGATCCGGGACATCGCCCAGCACCCGGAGTTGCTGCCGGAGGACGTGGACCTCTACCTCATGCCCATGCTGAATCCCGATGGGGCCGAGGCCCACCGCCGCCTGAACGGGGCCGGCGAGGACCTGAACCGGGACCACCTCCTGCTGGCCCAGCCCGAGACCCAGGCCCTGCACCGCGTGGCCCGGCGCGTCCGCCCCCACCTGGCCGTGGACAGCCACGAGTTTGGGCGGGATGGGAAGGACTACACCGACCGGGGCTGGGAGGCCTGGCCCCTCATCACCATGGACGCCGCCAACCATCCCCTCATCCCCGACTACCTCAAGGCTGCGGGCCTGGATGCGGTAGCCGCCGCCGCGCCCCTGCAGAAGAAGGCCGGTCATGCCTACGCCCGCTACAGCGTGGGCGGGCCCCCGCCGGACGAGGAGATTCGCCCCTCCACGCCGGAGGTCGATGACGGCCGCAACGGCATGGGCACCCTGGGGGCCCTGTCCTTCATCATCGAGGCCGGCGTCCGGCACCGGGCCAAGGAACCCCAAGCGGACCTGGGCGCGCGGGTGGACGGCTACCGCATCCTCTACCGCCACCTCCTCGGCGGCCGCGCCTGGCGCGACCGCGTCTTCAAGCTCGCCGAGCGCGCCCGCCGCGAGCCCCTGCCGCCCTTCATCGCCACCAACACCTTCTGGGCGAACCTGGGCGGGAAGATTACCTTCGTGAAGGTGGTGGAGACCGCCACGGGCCGGGTGCTCGAGGTGCCCACCGCCAACGCCATGACCGACCTGGTGGTGAAGGGCAGCGTCCCCACGCCCCGGGCCTATGCCATCGAACCCAGCGTCGCGGCGCGCTTCCTGCCCGTGCTCCAGGCTCAGGGGCTGCGCTACGAGACCCTCACCGCACCCCGGCGGGCGCGGGTCGAGCGGGTCCGCCTGCTCCGCCTGGAGGAGCCCTACGACGACCTCTACCAGCGCTACAAGGACCGGCAGATCGTCGAGCGCCTGGCCCCGGCCGACCTGGACCTGCCCGCGGGCACCCTCGTCGTGCCGCTTGACCAGGACCTGAGCCGCCGGGCCATCCAGGTGCTGGAGCCCTGCCTGCTATATGGCCTCTACGGCTACCCTGGCTTCCGTGAGTCGGCGAAACCCGGCGCCTTCCTGCCTGTGTCCCGCCTCTTCTGAACCCGCTCCGGATCGCATCCGGCTGGAGTTCCCATGCTGCTGCTCATCAAAAACGTGGAAGTCTACGCGCCCGACCCCGGCGGCACCTGCGACCTGCTGATCGGTGGCGGGAAGATCCTCCGCATGGAAGCGGACATCCGCATCCCCCGCAAGTATTGCGAGGTCATCGACGGCCGAAACCACAAGGCCGTGCCCGGCTTCATCGATGGCCACGTACACATCATGGGCGGCGGCGGCGAGGGCGGCTTCGCCACGCGCACGCCGGGCCTGCCCCTCACGGACGCCATCCTGGGCGGCGTCACCACCGTGGTGGGCTGCCTGGGCACCGACGGCTACACGCGCAACATGGCGGGCCTGCTGGCCAAGGCCAAGGGCCTGGAAGAAGAGGGCCTCAGCACCTTCATCTACTCCGGCTCCTACGGGCTGCCCCTGCGCACCCTCATGCCCAGCCTCGAGGAGGATCTCCTCTTCATCGACAAGGTGATCGGGGCCGGTGAGGTGGCCCTCTCGGACCACCGCTCCAGCCAGCCCACCTTCGAGGCCTTCGCCCAGCTGGTGGCCATGGCCCGGCGGGGCGGGATGCTCTCGGGCAAGGCCGGCATCGTCAATGTCCACCTGGGCGACGGCGCCCGGGGCCTGGACTTCCTGCGGCGCATTGCCGCCGAGACGGAGCTGCCCCTCACCCAGATGTGGCCCACGCACATCAACCGCAACCCGCACCTCTTCGAGGAGGGCATCGCCCACGCCAAGGCCGGCGGCTTCGTGGACTTCACCACCTCGACCCTGGCCTCCTACCTCGAGGACGGCGAGATCCCCTGCGCCAAGGCCCTGCGCCGAATGCTCGAGGCCGGCGTGGATCCGGGCCGGATCACCTTCACCTCTGACGGCCAGGGCAGCCTGCCGGACTGGGACCGGAACGGCCGTCTGCAGGACATCTCCGTGGGCCGGGTCACCTCGCTGTTCCCGGCGGTGCGCGAGGCGGTGCAGGCCGAGGGGCTCGCCCTCGAGACCGCCCTCCGGGTGATCACCGCCAACCCCGCCCGCATCCTGAAGCTGCGCAGCAAGGGCCAGCTGGCTCCGGGCATGGACGCGGACGTGGTGCTGCTCAGTGCGAAGGATCTGGAAGTCCGCAGCGTCGTGGCCAAGGGCCAGCTGCTGATGAAGGCCGGCCGCCCCCTGACCAAGGGGAGGTTCGAGTGAGCACGCCAGAAGCCACCACGCCGGAGGCACCCCCCGCCCGGCAGATGCCCCACACCCTGGTGATCGTCGGGGCCCTGATCGTCCTGGTGCTGGTGCTGTCCTGGCTCATCCCCTCGGGCGAGTACCAGCGCACCGCCGTGGAGACCAGCGAGGGCGTCCGGAAGGTCACCATCCCCGGGACCTTCCAGCTGGTGCCCAAGGTCATGCTGGGCCTCCAGGCCCTGCTGCTGGCGCCCATCAAGGGCTTCCTGGACGGGTCCCTGCTCATCTGCTTCCTGCTGGTGATCGGCGGCACCTTCGCCGTGTTCCAGGAGACCGGAGCCGTGGAGTCGGGCATCTGCGGGCTGACGGACGTCCTGGCCCGGCGGCCCGCCCTGAAAGGTCTGGTGATCCCGGTCCTGATGACGGTGTTCTCCCTGGCTGGCGGCATCTTCGGCATGGCTGAGGAGATCATCCCCTTCGTCATCATCTTCATCCCCCTGGCCCGCCGCCTGGGCTACGACTCCATCGTGGGGATCTGCATCCCGTTCCTGGGGGCGGCTGCGGGCTTCGCGGCGGCCTTCTTCAACCCCTTCACCGTCGGCATCGCCCAGAGCATCGCCGGGCTGCCGCTCTACTCCGGCCTCGCCTACCGCCTGGTCACCTGGGTCATCGGCACCACTGTGGTGATCACCTACGTGATGCTCTACGCCCGCCGCGTGAAGCGGGACCCGACCCTCAGCCCGGTCTATGACCTGGATCTCGAGCGGGGCAGCCTCTCCGAGACTTCCACTGGCCCCGGCTGGGATGCCCGCAAGATCGCCTCACTGGTCCTCTTCGCCGGCTGCATGCTGCTGCTGGTGGTGGGTGTGCTGCGCTGGAAGTGGTACATGGAGGAGATCGCGGTGCTGTTCTTCGGCATGGGCATCGCCCTCGGCGTGGTGGGCGGCCTCAGCCCCAGCCGCATCGCCGCGGTCTTCGTGGTCGGGGCCAAGGACATGGTGAGCGTGGTCTTCATCGTGGCCTGCGCCCGCGCCCTGCTGATCATCGCCCAGGACGCCCGCATCATGGACACGATGCTCTTCGCCGCCTCCAAGGCCATGGCCATGCTGCCCCGGGTGGTGGTGGCCCAGGTGATGTTCCTGATCCAGTCCGGGATCAACTTCCTCATCCACTCGGGCACGGCCCAGGCCGCCCTGACCATGCCCATCATGGCGCCCCTCTCGGACCTGGTGGGCGTCACGCGCCAGACGGCAGTCTACGCCTTCCAGCTCTGCGAGTTCGTGAACCCCATCCTGCCCACCTCCGCCGTCACCATGGGCGTGCTGGGGGCCGCGAAGATCCCCTGGGACAAGTGGGCGCGCTGGTTCCTGCCCCTCCTGGTGATCCTGCTGCTGCTCAGCTTCTTGATGCTCATTCCGCCGGTGCTGTTCTTCCACTGGGGCCCCGCGTGAGCCTGCGTTCCCTCGCCCTCCTGGCGCTGCTGGCCAGCGGGGCGCTGGCCCAGGGCACCGCGCCTGATGCCACTGCGGACTTCATCCGGGTCACCACATTTGAGCCCCTGCCTGCGCCCCTGGCCGGCCTGGTGGACGGCCTGGAGGCTTCGCGCCTCAAGGCGCACATCGCCTTCCTCAGCGACCCGCGGCGTGAGGGCCGGGGCCTGGGCACCCGCGGCCTCGAAGCCACGGTGCATTACCTGCAGGAGCAGGTGCAGGCCGCGGGCCTGATGCCGCTTGGCTCCACCTATCTCCAGCCGGTGCCGCTGCGCGAGGTACGGCCCGGCCAGGGCACCGTCCGGCTGAGCCTGGGCAAGTCCAGCCTCGCCTTCCGCGCAGGCCGGGACGCCGTCCTCCCTGCCCTGGCCCCAGGCAAGCTCGAGGGTCCCTGCGTCTATGTCGGCCTCGGCATCCAGGAGCCCACCCTGGGCCACGACGACTTCCGGGGCCTCGATGTGCGCGGCAAGGTGGTGATCTTCCGCGATGGCATCCCGTCCGGCGCCGCCTGGCGGAAGGCCGAGCTGCTCGAGAAATACCTCTCCAGCCGCCCCGCGGACCGCTACGACGCCCGCTTGGCCCTGCTGGAGAAGCTGGGCGCCCGGGCGGCCATTGCCCTGGAGGAGGGCCTCGACCAGCGCATCCGGGCAGGCAAGGAGCCAGCCCTGCCCTACTTCCTGGCGGCACCCGGCGTCCCCACCTCCGGCGAACCACCCCTGGCCCGGCTGGCGCTCACCCCGGAGCTCCGCGCCCTGTTGGAGACAGCTCCGGAAGGCAAGGCCAGCCTCGAGATCCGGGGCCGGGTGCAGACGCTCCAGGGCCAGAACGTGCTCGCCCGCCTGGAGGGCTCGGACCCCGCCCTGCGCCGGGAGGCCATCCTGCTCGGCGCCCACATGGACCACCTGGGCATGCCCGCGGGTGTGCTGCATCCGGGCGCCGATGACAACGCCTCGGGCGTGGCGGCGCTGCTGGAAATCCTGAGGAACTTTGCGGCCAGTCCCCTTCGGCCCAAGCGCACGTTGCTGTTCGCCTTCTGGACCGGGGAGGAAGAGGGCAAGTTCGGCTCGGGCCACTACACCCGCCAGCCCCGCTGGCCCCTGGCCACCACCGGTGCCTACCTGAACCTGGACATGATCGGCCATCCCTGGCCCGCGGAAGCCCTTCGGTCCCTGGTGGCAGAGGCGGGCCTCAAGCAGCCGCAGGCCTTCCTCGACGGCCTCGCGCCCACCCACTTCGCTGAGCCAGGCCTCAGCACCAGCCACCGGGAGCTCGGCCCGATCCTCGCCCGAGCCGGCCGAGGCACCGGCATGTCCCTGCACCTGGACTGGACCGATGGCAAGAGCGGCGGCAGCGACTACCGGGACTTCGCCCGGCGGGAGGTGCCCTTCGTGCGCTTCTTCGGCGACTACTTCCCGGACTACCACAAGCCCGGCGACACCCTCGACCAGTTGGATCCCGAGCAGGTGCGCCGCATGGCCCGCCTCGTCCTCGCCACCGCCTGGCTCCTGGCCGATCGGTGAACCTCAGCGCCCCAGGCCTGCCTCGAAGGTCCGCAGTGCGCTGAGGAACGCTTTCGGCGCATCCCACATCACCCAGTGCCGGGTGCCGGGGACGTGGATGACCTGGAACTTGGGCAGTTCCTTGAACCCGTGCTGGGCCAGGAAGGCGGCCTTCTGGACCGGATCGGGGTCCTCCGGCACCGAGGACAGGTCCAGCACCGGCAGCCGCAGCTGGGCATGGCGGCCGCCCAGGGGATCCAGGCAGAGGCCCCGGAGGTAGGCCTGCAGCGCCGTCGGCGGTATCCGCAGGGCCTCAGCCACCACCCGCTTCGTCTGTTCCTGGGAGCTGGTCATGAGGCCCAGGAAGATCCCCAGGGCCATGCCCGGATCCTGGCCCATGGTTGCGGCGGTGGGCTCCATGTAGGCCGTCGGCAGGGCGCTCAGGAAGCTGTCCACCAGAAGCAGCCCCCGGAAGGCGGTGGCGTCTTCCAGGATGGCCCGGGCACCGATGGGGCCGCCCATGGAGTGGCCGACCACCAGGCACGGGGCCAGCCCCTCCTGGCGGACCAGCCCAGCAAGGCCCTTGGCCACGACGCCGAGGTCAGCCCGCCCGGCCACCTCCACGGGCCCCGGACTCCCGCCGCTGCCGGGCAGGTCGACGCTCACAACCGTGTGGTCCCGGGCCAGGTCCGCGGCCACCTCCGCCCAGACCTCCTTGTTCCCGCCGAACCCGTGGATCAGCAGGACACCCGGCCCCTTGCCCACCTTGGTGAAGGACGGCGGGGCCGCCTGGAGGCAGAGGGCGGCGAGACAGATCAGGAGCAGGCGATGGCCCATGGAGACCTCATGGATGGCCTTCAGGATCGCAGGAACCTCAGGGGAGCTGCACTTCCGCGTACCACCCTTTGCTGAGGATCTTGGTGCCGTAGGGGGCGGACAGCTTCTGCATGAGGGCGATGATCTCGCCGCCCCGCTTGGTGCTGGCCAGGCGGGGCGCGCCGTAGAGGGGGCCTTCGTCGTCGATGGTCACAGGCAGCAGCTGGATCCGCTTCAGCTTGCCCTGGTTCATCGTCATGCGGACCATCACGGACTCCAGCACCTCGCGGGACTCGCGGCGGTCGAAGACGGAGACGTTGGCGGGACGCGGCATCTCGATGTCGCGCTGGTGGATGACGTCGGCGGGGATCCGCTCGGGGGTGCGGTACTGGTAGATGAAGTCGCCGAGGCTGTAGAAGATGGGCCGCCCCTGGTGGAACTCGATGCCGCGCAGGACGTGGGGGCCGGTGCCGATGACCATATCTGCCCCGGCCTCGATGGCCCGGCGGAACATGATCTGCTCGTTGGGTGGCGTGGTGTCCTGGATGCCATAGGCGCGGTGGTGGGTCACGTCGTGGTTGTGGAGCGAGACCAGCAGGAGGTCATTGCGGCGTCGGGCCAGGACGATGTCGTCCTCCATGGCCTTCACGTCGGACTCCAGGGGACCTTCCACCTTCTCCACCTTGCCGTCCCGCACGGCGAGGATGACGGCGGGATCGATGGTTGCCAGGGACGGTGCGGAGGCGTCCTTGGTGCGGTACTTGGCGGTCCAGTAGCGCATGTAGGAGAGCAGCGCGACCCGGGTCTTGAAGCCGGCCAGCTCCAGGGTGCCCGGGGACCGGGCCTCGGCCAGAGTGGCGCCGGCGCCGGCGTAGGTGATGTTCGAGTGATCCAGGGCCTTCAGGCACTCCTTGAGGCCCTCGGGCCCGAAGTCCAGGGCGTGGTTGTTGGCCAGACTGACCAAGTTGATGCCGGTCCGCGCCAGCTCCCAGCGGAAGTCCCGGGGAGCCCGGAAGTTGTAGAAGGGCCGCTGGAGGTCCGGCCGGTCGTTCAGCGAGAACTCCATGTTGCCGTAGGCGATGTCGGCTTCCTGCATGAGACGCAGCAGGCCCGCCCGTTCGGGAGCTTCCAGGTGGCTGATCTTCTCGTTGAAGATCATGTCGCCGACCGCGGTGATGACGAGATCGCCCGGCTCCTCCTTGAGCAGCTCGCCGATGCGGCCCGCCCAGTCGATGCGCTCGGGCTTCTCCGGGGGCTGGACGAGGTGTCGGTAGACCGAGCGGGGATCGTCCTTCGCGGACTCCGGCTTGACCTGAGCGACCGCGGGCAGCCCGCACAGCAACGCTGCCATGGCCAGGACTCGATGAACTCGGGGCGTCCCGGGCATGGTGACCTCCTGCGGGGAATGTGGATCTGCGCAATTTTGTTTCATTCAGACGCTTCCTGCAAAGTAATTCGATCAGCTGACCGCGGCTGCCCCAGGGCCTTATCCTGGAGCCATGACCACCCATCCGGACTACTGGAACCGCATCTACGAGGAGGAGGGCCGGCCCGGCTGGGACATGGACCGGGCCACCCCGCTGGTGGAGGAGCTCCTGGGCCTGGCCCTGCCCCTGGGCATGCGCCCCGGCGGCGAGCTGGTGGTGCCCGGCTGCGGCTACGGCCATGACGCCGTGGAGCTGGAGAGCAAGGGCTTCTCGGTCACGGGCCTGGACTTCGCCCCCATCGCCATCCAAGGCGCCATGCACCGGTATGGCGACCGCGTCACCTGGTCTCAGGCCGACTGGTTCACTACCCATCTGGGCCCCTGGGACGGCATCTTCGACCACACCTGCTTCGTGGCCATGGACCCGGTCCGGCGACCGGCCTACGTGGACGCCTGTGCCGAGCACCTGCGGCCCGGCGGCTTCTGGCTGGTGGCCCTCTTCCACAACGTGAACGGGCGCCCCGGCCCACCTCATGCCCTGCCCATGGCCGAGATGCGCCATCTGGCAGAGGCCCGGTTCGAGGTGCTGCACCTGGCGGAAGCCCAGCAGAGCCATCCCCGCCGGGCGGGCCGCGAGTACCTGCTGGTGGCTCGCCGCCGCTGAGCCAGCGGTGGGCACCTTTCCGGGCACGCTGGCCTTGGCGGTGGCCTAGAATGGGTGCAACCGTCCCCATCCTGGAGTCCCCATGCGTCTGAAGGCCCTGCTCTCCGCGCTCCTGCTGTCGACCCTCAGCCTGTCGGCCCAGGACCTCGTCCGCCTGGGCAACCTCAAGTTCGCCCACTACGGCGCGGTGTCCTACATGAAGGAGCTCGGTCCCAAGTACAAGCTCAAGATCGAGGAGCGGGTCTTCCCCAAGGGCATCGACATCAACCCGGCCATCGTGGCGGGCGAGATCGACGCCAGCGCTGCGGCCCTGGACGCCGCCATCGCGGGCCGGGCCGCGGGCGTGCCGATCTACGTGGTGGCAGGCTTCGCCAAGGGCGGCGCCCGCATCGTGGTGGGCGTGAACTCCGGCATCAAGTCCCTCAAGGACCTGAAGGGCAAGAAGGTGGGCGTGGCCCGGGGCGGCGCCCAGGAGCTGCTGCTGCTGGCGGAGCTGGGCAAGGCCGGGCTGACCTGGGCGGACAAGCCCGGCAAGGACGTGCTGGTGCTCTACCTCCCCTTCGCGGACCTCAACCAGACCCTGATGTCGAAGAACATCGATGCCATGTGCCAGAGCGAGCCCTACAGCTCCCAGGCCATCAACAAGAAGTTCGGCGTGGAGCTGATGAAGCCCTACGACACGCCCCTGGGCGAGCCCATCCGGGCCCTGGTCATCACCGAGAAGCTCTACAAGGAGCGCCGCGACGTGGCCCAGCGCTTCCTGCTCTGCTTCGTGGAAGCCACCAAGAAGTTCCTCGACGACCCCAAGACCGCCGAGAAGTTCGTGCGGGAGTCCATGTTCAAGAACCAGATCAGCTCCGAGGACTACCAGGACGCCATCGGCAACTCCCCCTTCTGCTACGACATCTCCCTGGAGCACGTGCAGGTGACCACGGACCTCATGGCCCAGTACGGCGTGGGCAAGATGGCCAACCCACCCAAGGCCGGTGACTGGGTGAAGCTGGACCTCCTCGCCGAGGCCAAGAAGCAGCTGAAGATCGAGGTCCCCAAGGCCGCCCCCGCCAAGCCGGCCAAGCCCGCGAAGGCGAAGAAGGGATGAAGCGCTACCGCCACGCAGCCTCCGGCGTCCTCGTCCCCCTGGCTGCCATCGGCTTCTGGCAGCTGCTGTCCAGCATGGGCTGGGTGAACGCCACCATCCTGCCCTCGCCCATGGCGGTACTGGTGAAGTGGTGGGCCTACCTGCGCCCACTGGAGGTCTTCGACCCGGCCCAGGGCTCCTACCTCCAGTGGTGTTTCTCGGGCGAGCTCATCCACGACGCCCTGGGCAGCCTCTACCGGGTGCTCCTCGGCTTCGTCATCGGCGCCGGGTTGGCCCTGCCCCTGGGCCTGACCATGGGCTACAGCAAAGTGGCCTACGCGCTGTTCAACCCCCTGGTCCAGGTGCTCCGCCCCATCCCGCCCATCGCCTACATTCCCCTGTCGATCCTCTGGTTCGGCCTGGGCAACCCGCCCGCGGTGTTCCTCATCAGCATCGGCGCCTTCTTCCCGGTGCTCATGAACACCGTCACAGGCGTCCAGAACGTGGACAGCATCTACCTCCGCGTGGGCCGCAACCTCGGCGCCAGCCGGCTCACCCAGTTCACCCGCATCATCCTGCCCGCCGCCACGCCCTACATCTTCACCGGCGCGCGCATCGGCATGGGCACGGCCTTCATCGTGGTCATCGTGTCCGAGATGATCGCCGTGAACAACGGCCTGGGCTACCGCATCCTGGAGGCCCGCGAGTACCTCTGGTCCGACAAGATCATTGCCGGCATGTTCACCATCGGCCTGCTGGGCCTGGGCATCGACACCCTCATGAGCCGCCTCAGCTCGCACTTGCTGAAGTGGCACCGCGGCCTGGAGCAGGGATGAGCGAGACCTCCCACATCTCCGTCCAAAACGTCCACAAGGTCTTCGAGAGCGGGGGCCAGGAAGTCCACGCCCTGAAGGCCATCAACCTGGAGATCCCCCAGGGGCAGTTCGTCTGCCTGCTGGGTCCCTCGGGCTGCGGCAAGTCCACGCTGCTGAACGCCGTGGCCGGGTTCAGCCTGCCCACCACCGGCCTCATCACCGTTGAGGGCGCCGTCATCACCGAACCCGGCCCCGACCGCGGCATGGTGTTCCAGGAGTACGCGCTGTTCCCCTGGATGACCGTCGAGCAGAACGTGGCCTTCGGGCTGCAGATCAAGGGCGTGGAGAAGGCCGCCATCGAGGCCAAGGTGGCCGAGCTGCTGGCCATGCTCAACCTCACGGACTTCCGGAAGCGCTTCCCCAAGGACCTCAGCGGCGGCATGCGGCAGCGCGTGGCCATCGCCCGGGTGCTGGCCCTGGACTCGCCGATCATGCTGATGGACGAGCCCTTCGGCGCCCTGGACGCCCTCACCCGCCGCAACCTGCAGGACGAGCTGCTGCGGATCTGGACCGAGCTGCAGAAGACCATCCTCTTCGTCACGCACAGCATCGAGGAGGCGCTCTACCTGGCAGACCGCACCGTGGTGATGACCTACCGCCCGGGCACCGTCAAGTGCGACATCCCTGTGGACCTCCCCCGGCCCCGGGACGTGGCCAGCCCCGCCTTCAACGCCCTGAAGAAGGACCTGAGCCAGCTGCTCATGGAAGAGCAGAGCCGACACAACCAGGCGGAGTTCCGCGGCGCGGCCGTGGACTGAGGCCCTCGCGCCACCCGTCTGCGGTCAGGCTGCCGGCTCCGCTGGCAGGGCCGGGTCGGGTTCGCCGCGCCCTTTGGTGGCCAGGGCCACGGCCAGGGTCCAGAGCGGCGCCATGTTCAAGTAGGGAATCCACTCGGTCAGGAACGAGGGCAGGAAGGCCCAGTGGAAGCCCACCAGCGCCCAGAGCGCACCCATGGCGATGCAGTCCAGCCCAGCCCCCACGAACCAGCCCACGGGACCCGCGGCCTCGGCGGGAATCTGGATGGCGTCGACCGTGAGGGCCACGGCCCAAGCCAGGCGGATGCGGGTCCGGCTGAGGGGTGGCGGGGGCTTCGACATGACGGCAGTCTACAGGATTTGCTCGCCAGTCGAAGGCGGCCAGTGGACACTTCAGGCACAGGAACGTCATGGTCCAGCTCCAATGGAAAGACCGCTACAACATCGGCTACGGCGAAATCGACGCCCAGCATCGCAGTCTGCTGGACCTCGTCAACGAGCTGGGCGGCCTGGTCGGCGAGCGCCAGGATCCGACGGTGGTCGGAGCCGTCTTCAGCCGCCTCTGCGACTACGTCCGGGTCCACTTCACCACCGAGGAGAGGCTGCTCGAGGCCTGCGGCTATGCGCGGCTGGCCGACCACCGGGACCTCCATGCCCGCTTCGTCGACAAGCTGCTGGAGCTGAACCGCAGCTTCGATCCCGCCGACCCCCTCCTACTCAGCGAGACCGCAGACTTCCTCAAGCACTGGTACCTGGATCACATCACCAAGGCGGACCAGGACTACGCGCCCTTCCTCCAGCGCCACCCGCCCGAGAGCCCGGTCCGCGCCCTCATCTTCGACTTCGGCAACGTGCAGTACCGCTTCGACAACAACCGCTTCCTGGCGGCGCTGTCCCGCCTCTCCGGCCGTTCGGCTGAAGCCCTGAAGCAGGCGATCTACGATGACTCTTCCCTGAGCCAGGACTACGAGGCCGGGCGCATCGACTCCCAGGCCTTTCTCGCGGGCGTGTCCGCCCTCTGCGGCCAGGAGCTGACCGAGGCCGAGTTCATCCCCGTCTTCACGGACCTCTTCACGCCCATCGACAGCACCCTGGAGCTGGTCCGGAAGCTGAAGCCCACCTACCGCATCGGCCTGCTGTCGAACACCAGCCCCTGGCACTTCGAGCATGCCATCCGGACCTGCCCGGTCTTCTCGCTCTACGACACCGTCACCCTCTCCTACGAGGTGGGGGCCAGCAAGCCTGATCCAAACATCTACCAGGACGCCCTGGCCAAGCTGGACCTGCCGCCAGCGGCCTGCATCTACATCGACGACCTGCCGCCCTTCGCCGAGGCGGCCACAAAGCTGGGGCTGATCGGCCTCACCTACACCACGCCCGTGGCCCTCATGGCCCAGCTGCGCCAGCTGAAGGTGGCGTTCTGAACTCGGCCTCTCCCTTTCCGGAGGATCCGCAGGACGGAGTGCGGCCTACGCACTCTGAGCTCTTCCTCGGCTTCTTCAAGATCGGCCTCTCCGGCTTTGGGGGCGTGCTGCCCCACGCCCGGCGCCTGCTGGTGGACGACCGCCGCTGGCTCACGGACCGGCAGTTCACGGAGCTCCTGGGGCTCGGCCAGACGCTGCCCGGTCCCAACGTCCTCAACATGGCCGTGGTCATCGGCGCCCGCGGCCATGGCTGGCGGGGCTCCGTACTGGCGGGCCTCGGGCTCATGGCCGCACCCCTGGTCATCGTGCTGACCCTGGCCAGCCTCTACGGCCGCTTCGCCCACTCGGCCCGGCTCGCCCAGGTGCTGGCCGGGGTCGCCGCGGCGGCCGCCGGCCTGGTCCTCGCCACCGGCGGCCGCCTGGCCACGAAGCTGGATCGCGATGTCGGATCCCTCCTGATGGTCCTGACTTCCTTTCTCGCGGTCTTCTGGCTGCGCCTGCCGCTCCTGGGCATGCTGGTGGTGCTGGCCCCGGTCAGCATCGGCCTCGGCTGGCACAGCCTCCGGCGCGAGCGCTTGGCCGGGCAGGACGGGGAGCGCCCGTGACCACCCCATCCCTGACCGCGCTCTTCCTGCGCTTCAGCCTGTTCTCGCTCATGGCCGTGGGCGGCGCCACGGCCCTCATTCCCGAGATGCACCGGCAGGTCGTGGACCTCCACGGCTGGATGAGCACGGCGGACTTCACGGCGCTCTTCGCCATCGCCCAGGCGGCCCCCGGCCCCAACGTGATCTTCGTGAGCCTCATCGGATGGAAGCTGGCCGGCATCCCGGGCGCCCTCGTGTGCACCCTCGGCATGTGCCTCCCCGCCGCCGTCCTCGCCTTCGCCGTGGGCCGGATCTGGGACCGCTTCCAGCACTCCCCCTGGCGGAAGGCCATCGAGCGCGGCCTGGCCCCCCTCACCATCGGCCTGGTGCTTGGCAGCGGCTGCCTGCTGGCCAGGGCGACCAGCACGCACTGGCAGCTTGGCCTCGTCGCCGCCGCCAGCGCCGGGCTCTCCTTCCGCTCCAGCCAGAATCCCCTCTGGTGGCTGACCGGGGCGGCCCTGCTGGGCGCCCTTGGGCTGCTGGCCTAGCGCCGGGCCTTCCCGGTGACGCGCTCGATCTCGATACGGAAGACCGTGACGCGGGCCAGGTTCTTCGCGATCCCCTCGCGCACCTGCTCCGGGTGCTGCGCCGCGAAACGCTGGCCGATGGCCTGGAGGGCGGCGACCCGGGCCTCCGCGTCGTGGACCTGGACGGCCCGGCCAAAGACGATGGCGCTCTGGTAGCGGGTGGAGAGCTCCTCCGGCAGCACCTCCGCCTGGGTGACCACACAGTAGGAGACCCGGGCATCGCCCGCAAGGTTGTCAAGCTTGTGACCCTCGGTGGCCGAGTGGAGGAACAGCGCGCCATCCACGAGGACATGGTTCACAGGCACCGCGTAGGGCCAGCCGTCGTAGCCCACCGTGGCGAGCACGCCAAACTCCGCCTGGGCGAGGAGGGCCCAGGCCTCCGCCGATGTCAGCTCCCGCTCCCGGCGGCGCATGGGAAAGTTGGGCGCGCTCACGACCGCTTTCCGGCGATCCAGTTCAGCGCTTCCAGAGGCGTCATGCGGTTCAGGTCCAGGGCCTCCAGCTCGGCGCGGAGGCTGTCGGGTTCCACCTCGAACATCGGCAGGGCCGGCTGCGAAGCCATGGGGGGCCGGGGCGGCGCCTCCGGGGCCTGGGCCAGCAGGCGCTGCGCCTTCTGGATGACGGACTTGGGCAGCCCCGCCAGCCGCGCTACCTGGATGCCGTAGCTGCGGTCCGCGGGCCCCGGCGCCACGCGGTGGAGGAAGTGCAGCTGCTCCTCCCACTCCTGGACCTCCACGTGGAGGTTCTGGATCCGCGAGTCCTCGGCGAGCTTGGTCATCTCGAAGTAGTGCGTGGCGAACAGGGTGCGCGGCGCGCCGCCCTTCAGGTCTCGCAGGAACAGCGCAATGGCCTCGGCCAGGGCCAGGCCGTCCCGGGTGCTGGTGCCGCGGCCGATCTCGTCGAGGATCACCAGGCTGGCAGCCGTGGCCTGGTTGAGGATCCGGGCCGTCTCGGTCATCTCGACCATGAAGGTGGACTGCCCCTTGGCCAGCTGGTCCGAGGCGCCGATGCGCGTGAAGATGCGGTCCACCAGGCCGAAGCGCATGAGCTCCGCGGGCACGAAGGAGCCGCTCTGGGCCAGCACCACCAGCAGGGCCGAGGTGCGCAGGAAGGTGGACTTGCCGCCCATGTTGGGTCCGGTCACCACGGCCATGGGCTGGGCGGCGCTGAACTGCAGGTCGTTGGGGATGCACTCGCGCCCCAGGCGGGCCTCCAGCATGGGATGCCGGGCCGAGACCAGGGTCAGCTCCCGGTCGTCGCCCAGCTCAGGCCGACTCCAGCCCGAGAGCCGCGCCCGCTCGGCCAGGGCCGCCAGCACATCCAGCGTGGCCACGGCGCGGGCCAGGCCGGTCAGGTCCGCGCGGTGCTCCAGCACCAGGGCCAGCAGGCGCTGGAACTGGACGGCCTCCAGGCGGGCCTGGTCGCTCTCGGCGCTCAGCAGCCGCTGCTCGAAGGCCACCAGCTTCTCGGTGGTGAAGCGCTCGGCGTTGGCCAGGGTCTGCTTGCGGAGGAAGTGGGCGGGCACCGCGCCCAGGTTCGACTTCGTGATCTCGAAGTAGTAGCCGAAGACCCGGTTGTACTTGATCTTCAGGCTCTGGATGCCGCTCAGGCGGCGCTCCTCTTCCTCCAGTTCCAGCATCACCTGCCGGGCGTCCCGGGCGAGGCGGCGGACGGCGTCCAGCTCGGGATCGACTCCCTCGCGGATGACGCCACCCTTCTCCAGGTCCAGGGGGGGCGCTTCGGCCAAGCTCTGCTGGAGGTCCAGGAGCAGCTCTCCGCAGAGCGGCGTCTCCCCAGGCCAGAGGCCGAGCTCCGCCACCTCTGGAGCCCAGCCCTCGTCCTGCAGGCGGGCTGGCAATTTCTGAAGCACCGCAAGGCCGTCCCGCAGCTGACCCAGTTCGGGTGGCGAGGCGAGACCCAGGGCCACGCGGCCCAGCAGGCGGTCCAGGTCCGGCACCTGGGCGAGCAGCGTCTGGATGGGGCCCCGGCGGCGGTCCTCCGTGAGCCAGGCCACCTGGGACCAGCGGCGCTCCAGGGTGCCGCGGTCCCGCAGCGGTTGTTCGAGCCAGCCCTTCAGCAGGCGGGAGCCCATGCGCGTGCGGCACTGGTCCAGCAGGGCCAGCAGCGACCCGGCGCGGCCGCCGTCCATGCCGTTGGCCAGCACCTCCAGGTGCCGGGCGCTGGTGGCGTCCAGCAGGGGCCCCGCGGCGCCCAGCTCCAGGCTCACGCCCTGCAGGTGCGCGGGCCGGCCCTTCTGGGTGGCCTCCACGTGATCCAGCAGCGCCGCCAGGGCGCCCAGGGCCGCGGGATAGGGATCCAGGCCCACGCCTTCCAGGTGCTGCCAGCCGAAGAAGGCCAGCACCTGCTGACGGGCCCGGGAGGCTTCGAAGCGCCAGGCCGGCAGCCGGGTGCGGGCCGCCTCCAGCTCCGCCAGCTCCGGCGCGCCCTCGGCCAGGATCAGCTCCTGGGGAGCGAGCCGCTCCAGGGTGGCGTGGAGGGCCTCGCCACCCTCACCGGGGATCACCCGCAGGGCCCCCGAGGCCAGCTGCAGCAGCGCCAGCCCCCAGGCCGGCCCCACACGATGCAGGGCACAGAGCCACCGGGCGTCGTCATCCAGCCAGGTGCCGGGGGTGATGATGCGCTTGATGGCCCTGGGCAGCAGGCCCTTCACGTCCTCGGCCTTGGCCGTGGGCTCGGCGATGGCCGCGGAGAAGCCCGCGGCCAGCAGCTTGGGCAGGTAGGACTCCAGGGCGAAGTGGGGCACCCCGCACATGGCCGTCTCGGCCTCGGTGCCCTTGCCGCGCTGGGTGAGGGCGATCTCCATGACCGGCGCGGCCCGCACGGCGTCCTCCCCGATGAGCTCGTAGAAGTCCCCCATGCGCGTCAGCAGGATGGCGTCGCCCGCCTCGCGCTTGAGGCCCGCGATCTGCTGCATCATCGGGGTGGACATGGAAACCACATGATTCGAGGGAGCCTGCCAGGACGGCTCCAGGTGAAAAGCTGGAACCACAGATTACGCAGATTGCGCAGATTGGCCGAGGGCCAAGGCAGAGGCGCCCGCCCAGAGACCCCGACGGACCATGGGGTGCTGCGCAGAATTCATGAAGCGGGCTGAATCGGTAGCTTCCTCTGCGTCATCAGCGCCATCTGCGGTTTCAATCTGTCGCCGGAGGGTGGCGTAGGATAGGGGGCATGGAACGCGTGGAATGTGTGGTCATCGGTGCCGGCGTGGTGGGCTTGGCCCTGGCGCGGGAGCTGGCCCTGCGGGGGCGTGAGGTGGTGGTGCTCGAGGCGGAGGACCGGGTCGGCACGGGGATCAGCTCCCGCAACAGCGAGGTCATCCACGCCGGCATCTACTACCCTACGGGTTCGCTCAGGGCCCGCCTCTGCGTGGCGGGCAACCGGGCGCTCTACGCCTTCTGCGCGGCCCATGGGGTGGCCCACCGGCGCTGCGGCAAGCTCATCGTGGCCGCGGACGAGCGCGACCTGCCAGCCCTGGAGCGCATCCGCGCCCAGGCCGAAGCCAACGGCGTGCCCGACCTCCGCTGGCTGACCGCGGCCGAGGCCCTGGCCCTCGAGCCCCGCCTGCGCTGCCAGGGGGCCCTGCACTCCGAGGGCACGGGCATCCTCGACAGCCACGGCCTCATGCGCGCCCTGCGGCTCGATGCTGAGACCCACGGCGCCGCGGTGGTGCTGAAGAGCCCGGTCCTGGGCGGACGGCGGACAGCCGAGGGGCTGGAGGTCCGCGTTGGCGGGGACGAGTCCATGACCCTCCTCGCAGACCAGGTCTTCAACGCCGCAGGCCTCGGCGCCCAGCGCGTGGCGCAGGGCTTCGAGGGCCTCCGCCCCGGCAGCGTCCCGGCCCTGCACCTGGCCAAGGGCAACTATTACAGCCTGGTGGGGACGGCGCCCTTCTCCCGGCTGGTCTACCCCATTCCCTCTCAGGGCGGCCTGGGCGTGCACCTCACCCTGGACCTGGGCGGCCAGGCCCGGTTCGGCCCCGACGTGGAGTGGACCGATCGGGAGGACTACGGTGTGGACCCACGCCGGGCCGACGGCTTCTATGCCGAGATCCGCCGCTACTGGCCCGGCCTGCCGGACGGGGCGCTCCAGCCCGCCTACGCCGGCATCCGGCCCAAGATCCATGGTCCCGGAGCGCCCACCCCGGACTTCGTCCTCCAGCGCGACGACGCCCATGGCCTGCCCGGGCTGGTGAACCTCTTCGGCATCGAAAGCCCAGGCCTCACCGCCTGCCTGGCCCTGGCGGAGGAGGTGGCGGGCTGATCGGGCTACCCTGGGGCATGGATGTCGCCCAGCCTGCCCCTGCCCAGTCCACCGAGCCGCCGGAGATCGCCCTCTGCCTGGAGCTGGGCCGGGCCTACCAGGCCTATGGCATTCCCGCCCACCGCTTCGAGGACGCCCTGGGCCGCATTGCGCAGCGCCTTGGCCTGGAGGGCCAGTTCTTCGCGCTGCCCACGGCCTTCTTCGCCACGCTCGGGAAGGATGGGAAGAGCTGGACCTTCATCCAGCGCAGCCCCTCGGGGGACGTCAACCTGGCCAAGCTTTCGGACCTGCAGGACACCACCGACGCCCTCATCGCCGGCAGCCTGTCCACCAGCGAGGCCCGCGACCGCGTGCGGGAGATCCTCGCCGGGCCGGATCGCTGGGGCGCCCTCCTGACGGTGCTCTGCTTTGGCCTGGGCTCGGCACCCGCCGCGGTGTTCTTCGGGGGCGGGTGGCGGGAGCTGCTCCTGACCGCCGTGCTCGGCAGCCTGGTGGGCACGCTGGCGGTCCTGCTGGGACGGCGATCCGGGCCGACGCAGCTGCTCTATCCCCTGGCGGGCGCCCTCGTGGGTTTCCTCGCGCTGGCCGCGGCCTACCGGTTCCCCCAGGTCTCCCCGCAGGTGCTCACCCTGGGCGGACTCATCGTCCTGATCCCGGGCCTGCGCCTGGTGGTGTCCATGAACGAGCTGGCCACGGGCAACCTGGTGGCGGGCACGGCCCGGCTGGTGGACGCGGGCATGACCTTCCTCTCGCTGGGCTTCGGCGTGGCCCTGGGTCAGCGCCTCGCCGCGCCCCTGCTGGACCGGGCCCTGCTGGGCGTCCCCCTGCCCCTGCCCGCCTGGGTCCTGCTGCCGACCCTGCTGCTCGCGGCCGCGGCCTTCATGGTGATCTTCAAGGCCCGGCCTGCGGACCTGCCCTGGATTTTCGCCGCCTGTGCCCTGGCCTTCTATGGCTCCCGGCTGGGCGCCACCCTGCTGGGATCCCAGTTCGGCGTGGGGCTGGGCGCCTTCGCCCTGGGCCTGGCCAGCAACCTCTTCACCCGCATCCGACGCCACCCGTCCGCGGTGACCCTGCTGCCGGGACTGGTGGTGCTGGTGCCCGGTGGCCTCGGCTTCAAGGGCCTCGAGTTCATCATCCAGAAGCAGCTGGTGCTGGGACTCGACACCGCCTTCCAGGCCCTCTTCGTGGCCATCGCCCTGCTCATGGGCCTGCTGCTGGCGCAGGTCGCCGTCCATCCCCGCACCGCACTCTGAAGCCAATCCACAAAGTCTGCCGGATCCAGGCCCGTGCCCGAATTGTTAGGCCCCGATTACCTCGAAAAAGAAATTGACCACAAAGGGCACAAAGAACACAAAAAGGGCACCAGGTTCTACCTTTGTGCCCTTTGTGTTCTTTGTGGTTAAAAAATCTTTTTTATTGTGGTTACCGCGTGATTGTAGATGCCTCACCGTCCTCGTGCAGGAGGCGGTCGAGGTCTTTCCAGCTGAGGGAGAAGCGCCCGTGGTGGCCCCAGTCCGGCCCCCAGGAGTTGATGGCCCAGACGCGCTGCAGCTCGGCATCCACCCCCAGCAGCTCGAAGGCGTGACCGCCGCGGGGCTGACCGGCCAGCTTGACGAAGCCCTTGGCATCCGGCTTGTCGAAGCCCTCATACCAGTTGACCCCCACCTCCACGGGACCCAGGGTGGACAGGGTCTTCAGGACATCGTCCAGCCCGAAGCACCAGTGGTAGCCCGTGGCGTAGCCGAGGTCCCTCAGTGCCTTCATGGCGCCGAGCACCGTGGAGCCTGTGTCCTTGGGCGGCCAGGCCCCCGTGATGACGTCATCGCGGGTGGCCTGGCTGTAGACCTTCCGCGCCAGGGCTTCGGTATAGCGGGCTCCCTTCTGCTTGTAGGGGGCCGTGCAGATCACCCCCACGGCGCCGTTGCCCGTGCAGGAGCCGAGCTCGCCCTGATCGAAGGCCGCCAGGGTGCGCTCCCAGGTCCGGGTCACGATCTTCGCCCCCTTGGCCAAGGGCACGGGAAAGGCCCGGCTGCGCTCGTCAAAGTGCAGGTGCCGCCCTAGCCGACCCCCGTGCTTGGAGGGATGTTCGGGGATCAGCCCGATGCGATGGGGGTTGGATGAGTCGGGCATGGTTGCCTCCGGGGATTCGATCGGGGAGGGGCTGGATCGAATGGCATCAAGCTAGCCTATGCCTTACAAATGTCAATGGATGTCCAAGAATTATCTGAAAAATACGTTTGTTGGACATTTTTTGGAATCTATAAATAATTGGCATTTTGGGTTTGTTAGATTAGAAATTAGAAGAAAATTTTAGTGCATCCAAGTCATATTTGCCCCATCCTGGTGACCGAGGTGTTCCATGTCCCTCCTTCCCTTCACCCAGAAAGCCAACGACGCGCTGGTGGCGGCGCAGCAGCGGGCCGTCCGGGACCAGCACCCGGAGCTCGTCCCCCAGCACCTGTTCAACACCCTACTCGCCCCGGAGGCGGGCCTCCGACCGCTGCTGGAGCGGGCCGGACTGAGCCCGGAGTCCGTCCAGGGCCTGGCGGATGCGGCCGAAGAGCTGGTTGCCCGGCTGCCCCGGGCCGTGGGGGGTGCCGAGCCCCAGGTGGGTCCCGCCTTCCGGCACTTCCTGGAGGTGGCCAGCGACACCGGTCGGGGCCTGGGCGACCGCTTCCTGGCCACGGACGCCCTCCTGCTGGCCCTGGCCAACGCCCACACGGACGCCAAGCAGGCCCTGGAGCGCTTCGGCCTGGACCGGAAGACGCTGGAGGCGGCCATCCGCGAGGTCCGCAAGGGTTCCCGGGTGGAGGACGAGAAGGCCGAGGAGAAGTTCGCCGCCCTGGAGAAGTACGCCAAGGACTATTCGGCCCTGGCCGCCGCGGGCAAGCTCGATCCGGTCATCGGCCGGGAAGATGAGGTCCGCCGCATCCTCCAGGTGCTCTCCCGGCGCACCAAGAACAATCCGGTGCTCATCGGCGAGCCCGGTGTCGGCAAGACTGCCATCGTGGAGGGTCTGGCCCAGCGCATCTACAAGAACGATGTCCCCGAGAGCCTCAAGGGCCTGCGGGTCATGGGCCTGGACATGGGGGCCCTGGTGGCCGGCACCCAGTATCGCGGCCAGTTCGAGGAGCGCCTGAAGGGCGTCATCCAGGAGATCGAAAAGGCCGCGGGCCAGATCGTGCTGTTCATCGACGAGTTGCACCTGCTGGTGGGCGCCGGCGCCGTCCAGGGGGGCATGGACGCGGCCAACCTGCTCAAACCCGCCCTCGCCCGGGGCGAGCTGCGCTGCATCGGCGCCACCACCCTGGACGAGTACCGGAAGTACATCGAGAAGGACGCGGCCCTGGAGCGCCGCTTCCAGCCTGTGTTCGTGGAGGAGCCGGACGTGGAGGACGCCATCTCCATCCTGCGCGGCCTCAAGGAGCGCTACGAACTGCACCACGGGGTGCGCATCCAGGACTCAGCCCTGGTGGCCGCCGCCCAGCTGAGCCACCGCTACATTCCGGATCGCTTCCTGCCGGACAAGGCTGTGGACCTCATGGACGAGGCCGCCAGCGCCGTACGAATCCAGCTGGACAGCCGCCCCGAGTCCATCGACGCACGGGAGCGCCGGGTGATGCAGCTGCAGATGGAGCGGCACTCCCTCACCAAGGAGAAGGATTCGGCCAGCCGCGCCCGCCTCGCGGAGCTCGACAAGGAGCTGGCGGAGCTGAACGAAGAGCTGGGCGGCCTGCGCGCCCAGTGGGAGAACGAGAAGAAGGACATCGAAGGCGCCCGGAGCCTCCAGAAGAAGCTGGACGACCTGCGCAGCGAGCACGAACAGGCCAAGACGAAGGGCGACTACGAGCGCGCCTCGCGGCTGGAATACGGGGAGATCCCCACCCTGGAGAAGCAGCTGGCCACGGCCTCCCCGCGGGAGAGCGCCATGCTCCGCCTGGAGGTGGGTGAGGCCGACATCGCCGCCATCGTCAGCCGCTGGACCGGCGTCCCCGTGAGCCGGATCCTCGAGGGCGAGGTGGAGAAGCTGCTGCGCATGGAGACCCGGCTCCGGGAGCGGGTGGTGGGCCAGGATCCAGCCCTGACAGCCATCTCCGACGCCCTCCGCCGCAACCGGGCGGGCCTCAGCGACCCCAAGCGCCCCATCGGCAGCTTCCTCTTCCTGGGCCCCACGGGCGTAGGCAAGACCGAGGTGGCCCGGGCCCTGGCGGAGTTCCTCTTCGACGACGAGAACGCCCTGGTCCGCATCGACATGAGCGAGTTCACCCACGAGGCCGACGCCACCCGCCTCATCGGCGCCGCGCCCGGCTACATCGGCTACGAGGAGGGCGGCCGCCTCACGGAGGCCATCCGCCGCCGCCCCTACGCCGTCATCCTCCTGGACGAGATGGAGAAGGCCCACCCCCGGATCTTCGACCTCTTCCTGCAGGTGCTGGAGGACGGCCGCCTCACGGACGGCCAGGGCCGCACCGTGAACTTCCGCAACAGCGTGGTGCTCATGACCACCAACCTCGGCAGCCAGGCCATCTTCGACGCGGGCGGCGACCCCTCCAAAGCCGAGGAGGAGATCCAGGCCGCCCTCCACGGACACTTCCGCCCGGAGTTCCTGAACCGCCTGGACGAGGTGGTGCTGTTCCGCTCCCTGTCCAAGGAGGACATGAAGGCCGTGGCCCGCATCCAGCTCCGCCGGGTAGAGGGTCTCCTGCAGGCCCAGCGCCTGGGCCTCGAGGTGCCCCAGGCGGCCCTGGACTGGCTGGCGGAGGAGGGCTTTGACCCCCACTTTGGAGCCCGCCCCCTCAAGCGGCTCATCCAGCAGGTGGTCGTCAACCCCCTATCCCGCCAGGTCCTCCAGGGGCTCCTCCAGCCCGGGGACATCGCCCGCCTCGAGGTCCGCGACGGCCAGCTCCTCGTCGAGGTCGAGGCCGTCCAGTAGGCGCCCTTGCCCCCGCCGAAACTTTCCCACCTCACCTGCCCATCCGATGAGATCGGGGTAGCTGGAGTCGGCGTGTCCCTTTCCCCCCCCATCCCCATCCTGATCGTGGATGACGAAGCCGACCTGCGGGACCTCCTGGTGGAGGCCCTCCAGGACCAGGGCTACGCCGCCGTGGGCGCCGAGGGCGGAGCCCAGGCCCTGGCGCTGGTGCAGAAGCAGCACTTTCCGGTGATCTTCACGGACCTGAACATGCCCGGCGGGCTGTCCGGCCTGGAGTTGCTCCGGGCGGTCCACGAGGTGGACCCGCGCAGCATGGGCATCCTGATGACGGGCTATGCCACCACGGAATCCGCCATCCAGGCTCTCAAGCGCGGCGCCTACGACTTCATCCAGAAGCCCTTCAAGCTGGCTGAGATCGAGGCCGGCCTCGAGCGGGCCCTGGAGCACTACCGGCTGGTCCGGGAGAACGAGGAATACCAGCAGAACCTGGAGCGCATGGTGGAGGCCCGCACCCAGGAGATCCTGGGGCTGAAGAACGACATCGAGCGGCTCTTCGAGGGCTTCGTGAACGCCTCCGTGACGGCCATCGAGGCCCGGGACCCCAGCACCTCCGGCCACTCCAGCCGCGTGGCAGACCTCACCGTGGGCCTGGCCGAAGCGGTGAACAGCACCCCCAACGGAACCTATGGCGCCCTCCACTTCAACCCCATCCAGATCCGCGAGATCCGCTACGCCAGCCTGCTCCACGACTTCGGCAAGGTCGGCGTGCGGGAGCAGGTGCTGGTGAAGGCCAAGAAGATCGAGGGCGAGCGCCTGGAGAGCATCTACCAGCGGCTGCACCAGCGGACCCTCGAGGCCATGCGGGACGGCCTGCTGGAAGCCTGGAGCAAGGGCAGCACCTTCGACCACGACACCGTAGGCGCCCTGCTCCGGGGGCAGGACGAGGAGGCCCGGCGGCTCATGGAGCTGGTGCGGCGCAGCAACGAGCCGACGGTGCTGCCCCAGGAGGTCCTGCTGGAGCTGAACCTGCTGGAGGATCTCACCTACCAACACTGGTCCGGGGACCACCGGACACTCATCGATTCCCACGACATCAGCCTCCTGAGGATCGCCAAGGGGAGCCTCTCCGACGATGAGCGCGATGAGATCCAGAACCACGTGAGCTATACCTACAAGTTCCTGAGCCAGATTCCGTGGACCTCGGAGCTGGCGGGCGTTCCTGACATCGCCTGGGCCCACCACGAGCGGCTCAACGGGAAGGGCTACCCCCGGCAGCTCAAGGAACCGGACATCCCCGTGCAGAGCAAGCTCATGGCCGTCGCGGACGTCTACGACGCCCTGACCGCCGCGGATCGCCCCTACAAGGCCGCCGTGAGCGTGGAGCGCAGCCTGGAGATCCTGGAGCAGGAGGCCAAGGTGAACCTGCTGGACACCGAGGTGCTCCGCATCTTCGTGGAAGCGCGCATCTATGACCGCACCACGGGTCAGAGCAGGAGTCCCCGATGATCCAGGAGCCCATCCTCATCGTGGATGACGATGCCGAAGTCCGCATGACCCTGCTGGAAGCCCTGGCCTACCGGGGCTACTCCGTCGAGGCGGTGGCCAGCGGCGAGGCAGCCCTGGCCCGCATGGCCGAGCGGACCTTTCCCGTGGTGCTCACGGACCTCCACATGCCCGGCGGCCAGTCGGGGCTGGAGCTCGTCGGCACCATCCGGCACAAGCATCCCGAGACGCTCTGTGTGCTAATGACGGCCTTCGCCTCCCTGGAGACCAGCGTTGCGGCCCTGAAGCGGGGCGTCTACGACCTCGTCCAGAAGCCCTTCCGCCTCGCCGAGATGGAGGTGGTCCTCAACCGGGCCCTGGACTACGCCAGCCTGCAGCAGAAGCTGCGGGCCTACCAGGGCGAGTTGGAGGACCGGGTCCTGAGCCGGGGCCGGGAGGTGCAGGAGGCCCAGAAAGCCGCCCTGGAGCTCTGCGACCTCAGCCTGCTGGCCTTGGATCGTCCCACCCTGGCCGGGGCGCTCGATGTCCTGCTGGACCGCCTGGCCGCCCGCTGGGAACCAGACGGCCTGGCCTGCTACCGCCACGACGGGGATGGGTGTCTGCATCTGCTCGCCGCCCGGGGGAAGCGCCCCCTACCTCTGCAGCTGGAGCGACCCCAGCCCGGTCCCCTCGCGGCACCTGGGCTCGGCTTCCCCGAGGAGCACCTGCTGCCCCTGGGCAACGCCGGCTGGCTCTATCTGGGCTACGAGGAGCGCTCCTCCTTCAACGACCTGGATCCTGGCTTCCGGCTGCTGGCCCGGCACCTGGAACTCCTCCTGCGGGTGAGGTGAGGGCGTGCCCGATCCCTGCCACCACCCCCTGGCCGCTTCCAGGAACCCTGAACCTACGGTGGCGGGGTCCTGATGGGTGGCCGCATCCTCATCGTGGACGACAACGCCATGATCCGCAGCGAGATCAAGGCCGTCCTTATGAAAGACGGCGCCTTCACGCACTTCCTGGAGGCCGCGGACGGCCTGACCGCCTTCAAGACCATCATGGACAACCCCCCGGACCTGGTGCTCTGCGACCTGGTCATGCCCGGCTTCGACGGCCTGAAGTTCCTGGGCCTCAAGGCCAGCCGCAAGGAGCTGGAGCAGATCCCCGTCATCATCCTCACCGCCGAGGACGACCTCGACCGCAAGGCCGAGATCCTCGAGCGCGGAGCCTCCGACTACGTGACCAAGCCCTTTCACGAGAAGGAGCTGCTGGCCCGGGTGCGCATCCACACCAAGCTGAAGCTGCTCCAGGACGAGCTGCGGGAGAAGAACGCCCAGCTGGAGGACCTCTCCGTGACGGACGCGCTCACGGGTCTGGCCAACCGGCGCCGGCTCATGACCCGGCTGGAGGAGGAAGTCCAGCGGGCGCGTCGCTTCCGGACGCCACTCTCGGTGGTGATGATCGACATCGACCACTTCAAGCAGGTGAACGACACCCACGGTCACGCCATGGGCGACGAGGTGCTGCGCAACATCGGCGCCCTGCTCAAGGCCGGCGTCCGGGCCACGGACCTGGCCGCGCGCTACGGCGGCGAGGAGCTGACCCTGGTCCTCCCCCACACGGATGCCCCGGGGGCGTTTTTGGTGGCCGAGGGGCTGCGGCAGAGGTTCGCGGAGCTGGAGCATCACCTGGACGGCGTCAGCCTGAGCAAGACCGCCAGCATGGGTGTGGCGACCCGGGACGGCCAGACTGATGTCCCCAGCGCGGAGGAACTCCTCAAGCACGCCGACGAAGCCCTCTACCGGGCCAAGCAGGGCGGCCGCAACCGCGTGGAAGCGGCGGGCTGACCGGGACTACCTGGCGGCCTTCCGCAGTGCCTCGATCTTGTCGGTCCGCTCCCAGCTGAACTCGGGCCGCCCAAAGTGGCCATAGGCGGCGGTGGCGCGGTAGATGGGGCGCCGCAGGTCCAGGGTCTCGATCATGGCCTTGGGGGTGCAGCTGAAGACCTCGCGCACGGCCTTGACGATGGCCTCGTCAGAGACCTGGCCGGTGCCGAAGGTGTCCACGGCGATGGACACGGGCTCGGCCACGCCGATGGCGTAGGCCAGCTGGATCTCACAGCGGCGGGCCAGGCCGGCGGCCACGATGTTCTTGGCGATGTAGCGGCCCATGTAGGCGGCGCTGCGATCCACCTTGCTGGGATCCTTGCCGGAGAAGGCGCCGCCGCCGTGGTGGCCGGTGCCGCCGTAGGTGTCGACGATGATCTTGCGGCCCGTCAGCCCCGTGTCGCCCATGGGCCCGCCCACCACGAAGCGCCCGGTGGGGTTCACGTGGTAGACCGTGTCCGCGTCCAGCAGGTCCGCGGGCAGGACCGCGCGGATCACATCCTGGAGGATGCTGTCGCGGATGGCGTTCTGCAGAACGTGCTCGTCGTGCTGGGTGGAGATGACCACCGTGTGGATGCGCCTTACCTTGTCGCCGTCGAACTCCACGGTGACCTGGCTCTTGCCGTCGGGCCGCAGCCAGGGCAGCTGGCCATTCTTGCGGACCTCTGCCAGCCTCCGGGTCAGCAGGTGAGCAAAGTGGATGGGGGCGGGCATCAGCTCCGGCGTATCGTCGCAGGCATAGCCGAACATCAGGCCCTGATCGCCGGCGCCGCCGGTGTCCACGCCCATGGCGATGTCCGGGCTCTGCTGGTCGATGGTGACCATGACCGCGCAGGTGGCGTAGTCGAAGCCCTTGATGTGGTGGTCGTAGCCGATGTCCTTGACCACCTCCCGCACCAGCTGGGCGACGGGGATGTAGGTCTGGGTGGTGATCTCGCCCGCCACCAGCACCAGGCCCGTGGTCAGCAGGGTCTCGCAGGCCACACGGCTGCGGGGATCATCCCTCAGGGCCGCATCCAGCACCGCATCGGAGATCTGATCTGCCATCTTGTCGGGATGGCCTTCGGTGACGCTCTCGGACGTGAACAGGTGCTGCCCCTGGGTAGCCATGCGGGACTCCTCACAACACCTCCAGAGACTGCCCGGAGGAACAGGGAGTATATCGCGGTACATCTTTCGGATGACGCGGGAACCCTTGTCATGCCGTAGCCTTGTAGGGTGGGGCGTTCTCCGCATCCCCCTCGCTGATGCCCTGCAACCCATGGAGAAACTCATGAATCCCTTCCGCCGCTCCACCCTGGCCCTGGTCCTGATGGCCGCGTCCCTCCTGACGGTCTCCACCGCCTGCAAGCGCGAGGATCCCCAGATCCGTGAGCTGACCCAGAAGGCTGCTGAAGCGGACAAGGCCTCCCAGCAGATCAACCAGGCCGGCGGCGAGCAGCAGAAGAAGCTCGCCCAGGCGGGCGTCAATGACGTCAAGCCCAACGCCGAGACCCTCCAGCTCACCGAGGAGCAGAAGAAGGCCCTCGAGGAGCGCATCAAGAACGAGAAGAACAGCTCCTACCAGGCCCTGCTCCAGGAAGTGCTGGACAAGGACAAGGAGATCAAGGACCTCAACGTCAAGCTGGCCAAGCTCAAGGCGGACCTGCCCCGGCCCGACCTGGCCAAGCCCAACGACAGCCACTACGGCATGGCCATGCGCTTCCTGAAGAAGAAGGGGGTCTCCGATGCCGACGCCAAGAAGCTGGTGAGCCGCGTGGCGATTCTGGAGAAGCTGGCCCCGGGCTTCGAGGTCTACCACTTCTATGCCAACGGCACCTACGGCACCTGGGTCTCCCAGGGCAAGGCCAAGATCAGCCCCAACGACCTGATGCGCCAGGAGCGCGAGAAGGTCGAGGGTGAGCGGGATGTGGCCGTGGCCCAGAACGAGAAGCTGCAGGAAGAGGTCCTGGACCTCGAAGGCCAGAAGAAGAAGATCGAAGAGGAGATCGCCGGCCTCCGTGGCGAGCGTGCGAACCTCATCGAAGAGCGCAGCAAGCTCCAGGCCGACAATGCTGGCCAGCTCGCCAAGCTGAACTCCCTCCACTACGTGGTGGGCACCCGCGACAAGCTGAAGGCCGAGGGCATCATCGAGATCCCCGTCTTCGCCAAGGACCGGGCTGGCAAGAACTGGCGGGACGAGGTCTTCACCCAGAGCCTTGACCTCCGCTCCGCCAAGACCATCACCATCAAGGCCTCGGAGCTGGGCCTGGCCAAGATCGGCAAGGTGAACGTCGTGCCCGGCTCCTACCTCAAGGACGAGCACTACAAGTTGAGCATCAGCGAGGACAAGCAGACCGCCACGGTGGAGCTGGTCACCGTGACCCGCTTTAAGAACGACAAGGTCGTCTTTGCTGTGACGGACTAGGAGGTCTTCAGACCTGGGAGGGGCCCCGTCCGGGGCCCCTCTTTTTTGTGGAATTTCCCGTCCAGCCCGCCTATCGTCGGAAGACCCTCCCAGGCTTTCCCTTAACCCCACCCATGAGGTGATGCGATGCATTCACGCTTGTCCCAGGCGTTCCTCGGTACTTCCCTGCTGGCCCTCCTCGCCTGCAACGGAGGCGGCGATTCCAAGGCACCTACCCCGTTCACGGGGGCCGGGGAGATCGTCAGCTCCGTCACGCCGGTCTTCGACCCCACCAAATCCAACGTTCCCCTGCCCAACATCCTGGCCACAGCCACGGCGGCGGATCCCATCACCGGGTCCTGGGTCAACCCCACGACCGGCGCGGTCACGGTGGGAAACCGCCCGGCCGGCGTGCCCATCACCCCCCCCGAGGCCCTGGCCTACATCAACCTGCGCGAGGTGGGCGGCACCAACGCCGTCGCCGGCCTGAATGCGCCCATCTACATCCAGTTCAGCGCGCCCGTGGATGCCACCACGGTCACAGCCGCCAACGTGAAGGTCTTCCAGATCTCCACCGACGCCGCCGGCACTGAGAATGCCGCTCTGGGCTTCTCCGATGTCTCGGGCATGTTCCGCTACCTCTACACGGCTGGCGGCAAGGACCTCCTCCTCTTCCCGAACTTCCCCCTGTTCCCGGGCACTCGCTACCTCTATGTGGTGACCAACCGGGTCAAGGACACCGCTGGCCTCGCCATCACATCCACCCCGTACTTCGATGCCCTGAAGGGCACCATTCCTTTGACCGGCTCCTTCGCGGCACTGGAAGCGGTGCGCGCCAACGTGACCAGCAGCGGCCAGATCCTGCTATCGGGCTACAGCAAGGTCATGGATGACCTCATCACCGCCAGCGCCACCACCACTGTCACCAAGCGCTCGGACATCACCGTCATGGGCCGCTTCATCACCACCGGTGCCGGCTACATCCCCACGGATGCCACCAGTGCCACCACCCAGACAGCCTCCCGCATTCCCGTGGAGAGCGCCCTGCGGGCCTTCGCCGCCGGCAGCACCCTGGGCGGCCTGCCTGGCAAGACCTGGACGAACGCCATCACGGTTCCCGCCAATACCGCCACGGCTTTCTACACCTTCGATCGCAGCGGCTTGAATCCACCCCCTGACGCCTACTTCGCCGCCGTCTCCGGCAATGCCATCACCTCCGCCCCCGGCATCAGCACGGTGATCCTGGGCACCATCAACAGCGCCGACATTGGCATCGATCCCGCCCTGGTCCGTGCCAACCCCACCAGCGCCGACATGACCAGCGTCGCGGGCGCCGCCAGCCCCATCGCCGCCGTCGTGCAGCCCTTCCGCACCGGCACCTTCCTGACCTCCTACTACCACGTGCCCCGCGCGGTGCCCTTCGTCTACATGGCCCCCACCGGCGTCGCCCCCGCCACCGGCTGGCCCCTGGTCATCTTCCAGCACGGCATCACCAGCCAGAAGGAATCCGTCTTCACCATTGCCCAGACCCTGGCGGCGGTGGGCTATGCGGTGGTCGCGATCGACATGCCCCTGCACGGCGCACTCCAGGTCACCGGTCACACGACGGGCAGTGTGTGGGGCCAGGACTTCATGGCTGTCGGCGCACCCCTCACCGGCCGCTCAAACTTCCAGCAGGGCGCCTTCAACCTGAACCGCCTGGAGCTCACCGTTCGCGCGGGTGGCTTCGCGGGCCTTGGTGCCGCCAAGCCGTCCCAGGCAACCATCAGTTTCATTGGCCACAGCCTGGGTTCCATGGTGGGTGCCTACTACCTGGCTGGCAACACGACCATGAACACCACCGCCGGTCAGCCCCCCTATACCCAGACCTCCCTCAACGCCGACATGAAGGGCTATCTCAGCGTTCCCGGCGGCCGGACGGCCTACGTCATCCAGAACGGCGCCTTCGGACCCACCGTGGATGCCGGCCTGGCAGCCGTGGGTGTCGTCAAGGGCAGCCCCAGCTACCACCAGTTCTTCCTGGTAACCCAGACGGTCATCGACCCTTGTGACCCCGCCACCATGACCACCCCTCTGGCTGCTGGCCTCCCCAGCCGCCTCTCCAACCGCGTGGCGATCCAGGAATCCACCTCCTCGGCCTTCTCCGCGACCCTTGGCGCAGACGGCTACCCCATGCCAACCAACGGCGATCTGGTCATCACCAACCCCTACACCCGCTACTTTGGCAATGCCCTCGGCGGACGAGCCGTGCTCGGGCTTGGCGCTTCCACCGCCAATGCCGCCGCCGCCGCAGCGGTGGCCCCCAAGTTCTCCCAGCTGGCCTACTCAGACACCACCCACACGGTCACGGTGCCCTCGCAGTTCATGCTGACCCTCAACGCTTCGAATGCCCCCGTGGCAAAGGTCGCCAACGCCGCCGCCTCCGCGGTCGCCACCACCCCCACCGAGGGCTACTTCCAGTTCGACCAGGCCGCCATCGGCCACAGCTCCTTCCTGGACCTGAGCAATCAGCTGAATTCCCTTGGCCTCATCCAGAAGCAGGCGCGCTACTTCATCAGCCTCGGCATCGTGGTGGATCCCTACTTCGCCGCCCCGGCCCTGCCCATTGCCCCGGCCAACGTGAAGCTTGAAGTCCAGCTTCCGGAAGTCTGGAAGATCCTCGGCTACTGAGGCGGCTTGCTTGTCCGAAAGACGGGGCTTCGGCCCCGTCTTTTTTTACTTCCCCAACTCCGGGAAGGCCTCTAGCAGCTGCTGACGCGCCTCCAGCAGGGCCGGCACCGCCGGGTCGCGGCGGCGGAGAAAGCCGCGGATCGCCTGGATATCCTCGGCCGAACGCTCGAGGGTGGGCAGCCCCAGCCCGGCGATCAGCAGCGCCAGGGGGGGCACCAGGGCGGCGCCCCAGCCCCAGCGCAGGCCACCGAGAATGGCGAGGACCCCCGCCCAGACCGGGAAGAGCAGCAGCCCGCCCAGCAGCTTCAGCGTGGCGACCTGATCCCCCTCGTCCGTGAAATGCCCGGCCGCCCAGCCGATCAGGCGGTAGGCGGGCCAGGCCAGGAGCACCGCCGGCGATAGCAAGGTGGCCGTGGTCAGCCGGAGCAGGGCCCCGGGCAGCCAGCGCCGGACCTCCGCTCCGGGATAGGGATGGCCCACCTGGTCCGGGCGCAGGCCCTTCGTCCGCAGCAGCGCCTGGGCGGCGTGGACTCGTGCCTCCAGGGCAGTGAGGTCCTCAGCCGAGAGACTGGCCAGCCGGGGCACCAGGGCCCGCACCCGGTCTCTAAGCCCTTCCAGGTTGCCCCGGCTGCCCGGGTCCTCCGCCAGCAGCCAGGCCACTTCCTGGGCCAGGGCCAGGCACCGCACGTTGCTGTCATGGAGCGTGAGCGGCAGCAGCGCTGCGCGGATCCGCGACGTCAGCTCCCCCACCGCCGCCGGCTCGGCACCCCGGGCGACCAGATCCTCCCAGGCGATCGGCCCCCCCAGCCGCAGCAGGGCGCCGTGGCGGAAGGTGGTCCGGTCCCCATAGACCAGCCCGGCCGGAATGATGGACAGCGGCCCCGGGTAGGACAGGGCGATGCGGGCGGCCCCGGTCTTGAGGGGCGCGAGGTCGGCGCCGGTGTGGCTCACCCCCTCGGGAAACAGGGCCACAGAGCCGCCCTGGGCGAGCACCTCATGCACCTTGCGGAAGGACTGCTGGATGGCTGCTGCGGTAGCCCCACCATCCTTCGGACGGGTCACAGGAATGGCGCGGAAGGCGGCCAGGAAGGGCCGCAGGGGGGCGATGCGCCAGAGGGTGGCCTTGGCCAGCCAGCCCATGCGCCGGTCCAGCAGGGCCGCGGCGGCGAGAGGATCCAGGAGGCCGTTGGGATGGTTCAGCAGGACCAGGCAGGGACCCGGAGGCAGGGGGGGACCTTCCTGGCGCAGGGACCGGAACCAGGTCCGCCCCAGGAACCGGGCCAAACGGAGGCTGGCCACCTCAGGCCTGTACCGGCCGATGCCGGGCCCACCGCAGGACGATCCCGCTCAGGGCAATGGCGGGCAGGACGATGACCATGGCCCAGGCCAGGGCGTCTCCGCTCACCGCCCCCGCGGCCTGAAAGGCGTCGGCCCGGCGCCCCACCCACATGGGGCTGATGGCATCCCCCAGCAGGTGGATGAGCAGGACGTTCACAGCGACTCCCGTGGCCCGGATGCTCGCCGGCAGGCTGCTCACGATCAGGGCGTTCACAGGGCTGGTGTTCACGAAGAGCAAGAACATGCTCAGGAAGAAGAGCAGGTAGGCCGTCCCCAGGTGATGCGTGCCCAGGGCCCAGGCCACCGCGGGCACCGCCACGACCAGGGTGATGCCCGAGATTCCGGCGCCTGCGTCCGGCCAGCGCTTCTGCCAGCGGTCCGTGAGCCAGCCCCCCAGGAAGGTGCCCAGGATGCCCGTGATCACGGCGAACAGGCCGAAGATCATGCCCGCATGGGCGGTGCTGACCGCGAACCGCCGCTGCAACAGCGTGGGCCCCCAGTTGCTGAGGCCCCCCATGGCGAAGGTGTAGGCGATGTAGCTGGCGGTGCAGGCCAGCCAGATCCGATTCCCGAACACGTGCTTCAGGCGCTGCAGGTAGGAGTCGCCGGCACCCACGTCCTTGCCGCTGTCCATGGCGCCCCGCACAGGATCCACCTGGAAAGCCATCCAGGTGGCGAGGATCAGGCCCGGGAGGCCCGCCACCAGGAACGCGGCCCGCCAGCCCCAGGCTCCGGCCACGAGGCCGCCCAGCCCGTAGCCCAAGGCGCTGCCCACGGGGATGGCCAGGTAGAACCAGGTGAAGTTCTTCGCCCGGTCCGACTCCGGGAAGCCGTCCGCCAGCATGGCGGGACCCAGGCTCGCGTAGGCCGCTTCGCCCACGCCCACCAGGGACCGGGCCACCAGCAGGGCCGGGTAGCTGTGGACGAAGGCCGCGCCAAGGGTGGCCAGGCTCCACAGGGCCACCCCACCGGCCACCAGACGCGGCCGGTGGAAGCGGTCCGCCAGGTAGCCGAAGAGCGGCGCCGAGCACATGTAGACGACGATGAACACGAAGTTCAGCCGCCCTAGCTGCAGGTTGGAGAGGTGCAGATCCTTGCCCAGCGGCTCGAGGATGGCCGCGACCACAAGGCGATCCAGATAGTTCACCAGGTTGATCCCGGTGAGCAGCAGGAGCAGGCGTTGGACGGCAGTCAGCCGCATCGGGCAGCCGGGGCCCGGTGGCTACTTCTTGGGGGCGGGCTTGGCGGCCGGCTTGGCGGCAGCGGGGGCCGCAGGCTTGGCGGCGGGCGCGGCAGCGGCGGCGGGCTCGCTGGCATCCAGGCGCTTGGAGATCTCAGCCGTGAAGCCCTTCAGCCAGGCCTCGTCCCCCCACGAGAGGATCTGGATGGCCTGATCCGACAGCACCAGCTGGAGCTTCTGCTCCTTGGCCAGCTGCTCGACGATGGGCGCCGCCAGCTTCGTGATGGCCTCGCCGACCTTCTTCTCCACCCGCTGGTATTCCTGCTGGCTGTCTTCCTGCATCTTCTTGGCCTCGAACTCCACGTCCCGGAACTTCTTGGCCAGGGCCTCCTTCTTGTCGGGGTCCAGGCTGGGCGAGTTCAGCTGCTGCTGCATGGCCTGCAGTTCCTGGCCCTTGGCCTGGAGCTTCTCCTGCAGGTTCTTGCCGGTGATCTCCAGCTCGGAGAAGATGGCGCCAGCCTTCTTGGAACTGCGCACCAGCTGGTTGATGCTGAAGAAGGCGAAGCGGGGTGCCTCCTGGGCCATGGCCGGGAGGGCCAGGGTGGCGGACAGGCAAAGTGCGGCCAAAGCGGGGGCGAGCAGGCGCATGAGAGTCTCCAGGACGAAAAAGGGATTATAGCTCAGAGGGGCTGAACGGATCAGAAGGTCGTCCCGATGGAGAACTGGAAGTCAGACTTCCCATCCGTGTCAAAGGGATAGGGATTGATCTTCCTCGACCAGATCAGCCGCAGGGGTGCGGGGCTGATGGGCAGGAAGAAGCGGAACTCGATGCCCGCGGACCGGACCAGGGAGGGGTTCTTGTAGGAGTAGGGATTGCCCGTCAGGTAGTCGGTGTAGGTGATCATGTTCCGGCTGAGGACCTTGGTGCCAGGGCCCCAGGCGTTGCCGGCGTCGTGGAAGAACACCAGGCGGAACTGGTCCGCGATCTTGAACTGGTATTCCAGGTTCGTGATGAGCTGCTTGTTGCCGCCCACCACCACCGCGTGGCCGTTGTTGTCCAGGAGGACCGAGCCCACCTGGCCGTAGCGGTAGCCACGAATGCTGTTCTCGCCGCCGGGCCGGTAGAGATCGTAGAGCGGCAGGTCATCGTGGCCGAGGTTCTGGAGATACCCGTAGCTCGCATTGAAGGCGAAGATGTGGCGGTCCGCGATGTTGGCGAACTTGGCGAAGTCCCAGGTGGCCCGGAGGAAGGGCTTGTCCCCGCCGAACTGCCAGCCACCGTATTCCAGACCGAAGGACACCCGGGTGCCCGCGGTGGGCTTGAACTGGTGGTTGACGGTGCTGTAGGCCAGGCTCTGGCTGAAGGTGGAGGTCAGCTGGTTCGGCGTGTCCCGGAAGTAGAAGTTCTGGCCGCCCTCGATGCGGATCAGCCGGAAGCTGTAGCCCGAAGAGTAGGTCGTGAACCAGGCCCAGGGCTTCTCGGGCAGCCAGTTGCTGAGCCGGGCGCCCACGGACAGGCCGAGGCTGCGGGTGAACTGCTTGTAGGCGTTGGCCACGCCGACGCGGGAGGCATCGTAGTCCGCCGAGCCGTTGGAAACCGAGGTGGAGAACGAGTAGGGCAGGTCGAAGACGAAGGGCTCCGTGAAGCCCACGGAGATGCTCTTGGAGTACTTGCCGCCGTTGTAGCTGATGGAGAGGGTCTCGCCGCCGCCCCCCAGGTTGCGGGTCGAGAAGCTCACGCCCAGGGAGAACCCGAACAGCGAGCCATAGCCACCCTGGAAGAGCAGCTCGTTGACCCCGGCCTCTTCGCCGCGCACCACGATGTCCACCTGGGACTTGTCCGGCACCATGTCCACCTTGGGCTCAGAGCTCTTCACGTCGAAGAAACTCAGCTGGCTGATGCTCAGCAGGGAGTCCTTGAACCGATCGGTCTGGAAGTAGTCGCCCTCGCGCATGAGCATGCTGCGGCGGAGCACCTTGTCCTTGGTGTTGGTGTTGCCCTCGAACTCGATCTTGCGGATCGTGAAGAGCTCGCCCTCGACCAGCTTGAGGGTGGTGTCCACCTTCTTGACCCCGTCCTCCTCGCGGATCTCGAACTTCTTCTCCGCGTGGAAGAGCACGTAGGCCTGGTTGGAGTAGCTCTCCTTGAGCTTGTCCACGGTCTGGTTCACCGCGTCCAGATCGAAGGGCACCGGCTTGGCGCCAGGCTTGGGGGCCTCAATCGAGGGCTTGATGTTGAAGAACTTCCGGAAGAAGGAGCTGTTGTCCCGCTTCACCTCGGCGTATTTCTCCTGGTAGTAGGACTCACGGAAGAGCTTTCCGCCCTCGGCCTTGAAGGTGCCCTCGAAGAAGCGGTCACCCTCCATGATCGGGATGGTGAGCGTGGCCCGGAGATCGTACTTGGGGGACTTCGCCTCCTTGATCAGCTTCTCGTTCTTGACCTTCTGCTTGGGGGTGGTGCGGTCCTCGACCTCGATGAGGGGCTTGCCGACGAAGACGTCCTTGTAGCCCAGCTTCCAATAGGCCTTCTTCAGGTTGTCCAGGTCCTCTTCGAGGTTCTTGTCCACCAGCAGGTCGTGGGTGGTGAGCCAGCTGAACATCCAGTGCTGGCGGGTCTTCTCCATCGCATTCCGCAGCTGGGAGGTCGGGAACACCTTGTTGCCCCGGAAGGCAACCTTGTAGATCTTGGCCTTGCCGCCCTCGTTGATGTCGAACACGAGCCGGGCCACACCCCCGGCCATGGGCTCCAGCGTGATGTCCACCACGGGGTTCCGGAAGCCCTTCTCCCCGGCCTGGTCCACGATGAGGTTCTTGACCTTGCGGGCCGTGTCCGGATCGTAGATCGTGTCCGGATTGATGGTGAGCTTCTTCTCTTTGACCTTGTCCTTGATGTTGGTGAGGCCGACCTCGGTGCCGCCCCGGAAGTCCACTTCCTTGATCAGGGGCCGTTCCTTGATGCGGATCACCAGCTTCTTGCCACCCTTCGCATCCGCCAGCTCGAGCTTGATGTCATCGAAGCCGCCGCTCTCCCAGAGCTTCTCGATGACGGCAGTGAAGTCGATGGTGCGGAGGTCATCGCCGACCTTGAGGCCGGACTTGAAGATCACGGTCTCGGGCGTCTGTTTCTGGGCGCCGATCACTTCGATGGTGACGACGGGCTCGATGTCCTGCGCCGACAGGGGAAACGCAAAGCCTGCCACGAGGGCCAGGGGCAGCACACCCCTACGCCACCGGGGCCGGACCCGGTTCCAGACCATGCTCTGCTGCGTCATTCCGGCACTCCGACCAGATGGGTTTCCTGGCCTGAGGCCACGTCTCCGGAATCAGACAGGGTGGGCACGAGTTTCTCGTCCACCAGATCGAAGTTCACCAGGCCCGAGGGCATGGATTCCTGGCCCACCATCAGCTCGGCGAGGGGATCCTCCACCTGCTTCTGGATGGCACGGCGCAGGGGCCGGGCCCCGTAGGCGCGGTCCCGCATCGTGGTCTTCACCAGCCAGTCGCAGGCGGCGTCCGTGAGCTCCACGCACAGCTTGTGCTTCTGCAGGGTGACGTTGAGGTCCTCCACCAGCAGGCGGACGATCTTGCGCAGCTCGTCGTCCCCCAGGCGGTTGAATACCACGACCTCGTCGATGCGGTTCAGGAACTCCGGCGGGAAGGTGCGCTTGAGGACCTTCATGGCGTCGCCGGTCTTGGCGTCCGGACGGCCGTCCTGCTCGACGAAGCCGAGGTTCTTTTCCGACAGCAGCTCCCGGCTGCCCACGTTGGAGGTCATGATAATAATGGTGTTCTTGAAGTCGACCAGGTTCCCGAAGGCGTCCGAGGCCTGCCCGTCGTCGAAGATGGAGAGCAGGATGTTGATGAGGTCCGGATGGGCCTTCTCGATCTCGTCGAAGAGAAGCACGCAGTAGGGATTCCGCCGGATGCGGTCCGTCAGCATGCCGCCTTCCTCATAGCCCACGTAGCCCGGAGGGGCCCCGAGCAGCTTCGAGACCTCGTGCTTCTCCATGTATTCGGACATGTCGAAGCGGATCATCTTCTTGGGATCGCCGAACAGGAAGGCCGCCAGGGTCTTGGCCAGCTCGGTCTTGCCGACGCCCGTGGGACCCAGGAAGAGGAACGAGCCCATGGGGCGGTTGGGGTTCTTGAGGCCCGTCCGGGCCCGGCGCACGGCCCGCACCACGGCGCTCACGGCCTCGGGCTGGCCGATGACCCGCTCGTTGAGCCGGGGCTCCATGTTGATCAGCACGGCCTTCTCGTCGCCCTTGAGGGCCTTCACGGGGATGCCGGTCCAGCTGGCGACCACGTCCTCGATGTCCTGCTCCATGACCTCAGGGAAGTGCGAGTAGTCCTCGTCAGAAAGCTCGGAGCGGTTCTTCTGGATCTCGTCACGCAGCTGCAGCTCCTTCTGGCGCAGCAGCACCGCCCGCTCGAAGTCCCGGCTGAGCACGGCCTCGTTCATCTCGTTGATGACCCGGTGCAGCTCCTCCTCGTGGCTCTGGCCCTCGGAGCTGGCGCCGCCCGGACCCACCCGCAGCTTGACGCGGGCGCCAGCCTCGTCCAGCAGGTCGATGGCCTTGTCGGGCAGGAAGCGGTCAGTGATGTAGCGGTTCGACAGGTAGACCGAGGCCTCCATGGTCTTCTGCGTGTAGCGGACCCGGTGGAACAGCTCGTAGCGGCTGCGGATGCCCTCGATGATGCGCAGGCTCTCGGCCTCGTCCGGGGGGTTCACGGTCACCGGCTGGAAGCGGCGCACCAGGCTGCGGTCCTTGTCGATGTACTTGGCGTATTCCTTGTGCGTCGTGGCGCCGATGCACTGGATCTCGCCCCGGCTGAGGGCCGGCTTCAGGATATTGGCGGCGTCCAGGCTGCCTTCGGCGGCGCCGGTGCCGATCAGGCTGTGGATCTCGTCGATGAACAGCACCACCGTGGTGTCCTTGCTGGCCTCGGCGATGATCGACTTCAGCCGCTCCTCGAACTGCCCGCGATACTTGGTTCCGGCCACGACCAGGCTCAGGTCCAGGGCGTAGATGCGCTTGTCCGCCAGGCTGGGGGGCACCAGGCCCTCGTGGATCTTCTGGGCCAGGCCCTCCACGATGGCGGTCTTGCCCACGCCGGCCTCGCCCAGGAGGATCGGGTTGTTCTTCCGGCGGCGGCTGAGGATCTGGATGATGCGCTCGACCTCCGCGTCTCGGCCGATGAGGTTGTCGAAGATGCCGCGCTCAGCCATCTCGGACAGGTTGCGGGCGAACTCGGACAGGAGCGGGTGCTCCTTCTTCTTCTTGGCGATCTTCTCTTCCTTGCTGCTCTCCAGGAGGATCTCCTTGGCGGCGATGAGGTCCGCGCCGGACTCCTTCAGCAGGCGGCCCGCCAGGCAGCCCTCTTCCTTGAGCATGCCCAGCAGCAGGTGCTCGGCACCCACGTGCTTGTGGTTGAGCTTGGCGCTCTCGGCCGTGGCGTGCTGGAGGATGTGCTTGACCTCCTCCTCCATGGGGATGTCGATGCTGGTGCTGCTGGGGGTGATCTTCCGGTCCTTGGGGGTCAGGGCCGCCACCAGCCGCTCGCGGAGCGTGCTCACCTGGACGCCCATGCGCTCCAGGAGCTGGGTGCTGGTCTTCTCGGACTCCCGCAGGAGCCCCAGCAGGAGGTGGCCGCTCTGGATGCTCTCAGAGCCGAACTGGCTGGCCTCATAGCGGGCAAAGAACATGACGCGCCGGGCTTTTTCAGTGAATTTTTCGAACACGGGACACCCTTCCGGGTCAAAGATCGCTGCGGGACCGGGATGGTTCCGGAGAGCGGTCTCCCAGGGTAACGCCTTCCGCAGCCCTTGTCCCGGCCCCGTCTGTGCTTCAGTCCAGGACAGATGCGCCTCCAGACGCTATCCTGGAAGGCTTGGGAGGACGACTATGGGCCTGGCTAAGACCAATCTGGCGATCCTTGGCCTGCAGTGGGGCGACGAGGGCAAAGGCAAGGTCGTGGACCTGCTCAGCCCCAAGTTCAAGCAGGTCGTGCGCTTCCAGGGCGGCAACAACGCCGGGCACACGGTGGTCGTGGACGGCGTCAGCATCGCCCTGCACCAGGTGCCCAGTGGCGCCCTGCATCCCGGCTGCTTCCTGGTGGTGGGCAACGGCGTGGTGTTGAACCTCGAGGTCTTCCAGCAGGAGCTGGACCGCCTCTCGGCCCGGGGCTTCGACCTCAGCGGCCGGCTGCTCATGTCCGAGAAGGCCCACGTCATCCTGCCCCACCACATCGCCCTGGACCAGTGGCGCGAGCTCCGCGCCGACAAGGTGGGCGCCAAGATCGGCACCACCGGCCGCGGCATCGGCCCTGCCTACGAGATGAAGGCCGCCCGCATGGGCATCCGCCTGGGCGACCTCCTGCACCCGGAGACCCTGGCCGAGCGCATCCAGCCCGGCTACGAGGAAGTCCGCATCCGCCTCGGTGCCAACGCCGGCCTGCCCTCCCTCGAGGCCGTCATCGAAGGCCTGCTCCGCATCGCCGAGCCCTTCCTGCCCTTCATCGGGGACGCCCAGGGCCACCTGCAGGCTGCCTGGGAGCGGGACGAGAGCATCCTCTTCGAGGGCGCCCAGGCCACCCTCCTTGACATCGACCACGGCACCTACCCCTTCGTCACCTCCAGCAGCTGCAGCCTGGGGGGCCTGTTCACGGGCACCGGCCTGCCGCCCAAGGCCCTGGACAAGATCCTGGGCATCGCCAAGGCCTACACCACCCGCGTCGGCGCCGGCCCCTTCCCCGCCGAGCTGCTCGACGCCACCGGCGAGCGCCTGCGCCAGGTGGGCCGCGAGTTCGGCACCACCACCGGCCGGCCCCGCCGCTGCGGCTGGTTCGACGCCCCCATCACCGCCCACGCCTGCCGCACCAACGGCGTGGATGGCCTCGCCATCATGAAGCTCGACGTGCTCGACGGCATGGACGAGGTGGGCCTCATCGTGGGCTACCGCACGGGCGAGGGCACCCTCACCACCAAGCTGCCCAGCTGCGCCGCCGACTGGAAGGACCTCCGGCCCGAGGTGAAGCGCTTCAAGGGCTGGGACAGCACCCGCGGCATCACCGTCCACGCCCAGCTCCCGGCCTCGGCCCAGGCCTACCTCGAGTCCCTGGCGGAGAGCGTCGCCGTGCCCATCTCCTACCTCAGCACCGGCCCCGATCGCGCCGAGGGCTGCGTGTATCCCGGGACCTTCCTGGAGCCGCTGCTGGGTTGACCCCGCGGCCTTTCACAGGCAAACTGATCCTCCTGCCCAACCAGGCACCGCACGCTCGCGTGCACCGCGCGCTCGAGGGCTAGCGGGTCTGGAACCAGCGGCAAGGGCCCTTAGCTCAGCGGTAGAGCAGCGGCCTTTTAAGCCGTTGGCCGCGGGTTCAAATCCCGCAGGGCCCACCAAGTTCCACCCCAGGGGGCTATCGTCTAGGGGTCAGGACACCGCCCTTTCACGGCGGTAACACGGGTTCAAATCCCGTTAGCCCTACCAGCAAACACCCTAGAGAAATCTAGGGTGTTCTTGTATATAAACGACCATCTCGCCTCTCAAAATGGCCCCAGCGGGAAATGAGCGGGAAACGACGCACATAAATACCTGTGAACACTTGAGGAAATAGGGGTCGGTCCGTCTTCCAGGAGTGAGAGGTGTTCGACCCTCAGCCCCACGGCCCTTCCCTCTGACCTCCCTTCGCGTCCACGCCGACCTGCGGACTCTTGGATTCAATTCTCCTCAGAGTCCTGCTCCATGATCATGCTCCGAACCGCCTCCCAGTTCTCTGGGTGGATATGGACCACAAGATGCTCTCCCTCATTGTCCTCTCGGATGACGATCAACTCCCGCTCGACGAGAATCTCCAGCAGCTTCCCCAGGCGGTCCTCCCCCAGGTCGGCCCACCGGGATCTGTCATCGGAGAGGTAATACCCGGGGCGTGTGATTGAAACCGAATGGAAATCAGCCCACTCGCCCCCATGCAGAGCATAGAGCTCGCTCTTGGGCAGACCCGAATTATGCTCATCCACCGTCTGGAGCACTTCCGCTGCGAAGCGCTTGTCCTCCGCTCCCGGCCACCATGGCTTCGGCTTGCAGAAGGTCTTTTTCAAATAGTCCAACTGCTGCTTCCCGGCCACCTGGTAGCAGTCCTTCACTTTGATGAGCACACCTGCTGCGACGAGGCCATCCAATTGAAGGGTGGCCCTCTCCCGGTCCTGCCCCGCGTCAGCGAGTTCCAACGGAAAGACTGAAAGTCCGGAGAATTTGACGATCCACCGAATCATCCGCTGAAGGTTACCGTCCAACAAATTTCCAGGTCCTAAACTATCGGGATCGTTTGCCATGGGAACTCGCGAAAGAGGAAGAACGGTTGAAAGCCGCTTCAATTACTACAGGCTTCTGCTGGACTGCTATCTCTTGAATGTGGCTGCGGGCTTTGATGATTTCAAACTGGGATCAGTGTCTGACGTCATTCGGCATCAAGGAAGTCCCATCCTTGTCATCTCTGCCGTCCTGGATGGGCTCCTATCGGATACGCTCCAGGCCCCGAGACTCGCCAAATCCTTGGTCTGGTTCAATGTTGTCGGTGAGTCAGAGACTAAAGATGGTTACGATTATTGATGAATAAAGGGCGACGACTACACAACCGTTTGGCCTCTAATTCAAGGCCGCCGAGCCGGAGTTACAGTCGCTTTAATACACAGCCGCTAGAGATTGTTTATGAAAAATATTGACCATGATAATTTCTCGGTTTATTAAATGAAATCGATTATAATTTTTTATAGTGCTCAAGCAAACATTTATGTCTTTTCACCTTGGATACACTTCTTCATATATATCCTTTAATAGTCGTCCGTTATAGGTCCAGTAAGGCGTTGGGCTTGAATTAAAATTTGTACATAAAAGCATTTTAGTCGCATGCCCTAAGGACATATTTGAACCCCTGAATATTACCTTTCTATTTTCGATCACGGTTGCTGTTATATCACCATCATCGCCAATATTGGAATTCAATACTGCTCCAATGGGAATCCCTAATTCTGAGAAATTAATATTAGGTCTCCTATTTCTATATGCGTCGGCTGCTGATTTATCTAACTGTGTGACTTCAGACGTTCCTTCTTCTTGTTGTTGTTGGAATTCTTCTGTTGCTTCACAGGCCGATCCCGGACTTCTCTCATTCAATAATTCAAGAATCGCAATGGGTTGATCAGGTTCTAAACTAAAAAATTCCCGTCTTGGATTTACTCGCTGCGGTGCAAATGCGAGATGTAATGCCTTTTCAACTTCCCTTGAATCCGCACAGCGATATGCATACTCAATATCGAATGCAAAGGGAAGTGAGGTATTAAATAAACCATCAACTCTTAAGGTTGGATCGGGATGGTCTGTCCTGCCAATTTTCACCAATCCAGGCATACAGGCGTTTGTTAATATGTAGACAAACCCAAAATTTGGCATAAACCCTCCTAAATATAAAACCATGACTAGCTTGCCTACAAGGCTTGAGTGTGTAGAAAAGCAATTTTAACCATATCCCAACTGGTGTTACTGGTTGAGAATACAATTCTCAGCTTACCTTCATCTAAATTCAATCGGTATCTCGTCAATCGATACAAAAGTAAACACCGGGGTCGATACGAATTTTGGCCTTTTAGTTGATGTGAAACCGATGGGATGCCCTGAGCGAAGCCCGCAGTCCGTAGTAGACCTACTCGACTTTAAACCTACTTCATAGGGGTCCTCCCATGCTCGAACGCCTCCTAACTCCTTCGAAAATAAACGCCTTCCTAGACTGCGGTCACTACCTCACCCTCCAGCATCGCCTTGAGAGAGGCCAGGTGGAAGCCAGGACTAACTTCGGTTCCATGGCCCAGATGCTCATGGCGAAGGGGCTCACCCATGAGCGGGCTTGCCTGGACCACTACCGGGAATTGGGCCTCTCGGTCTACGAAGTCCCCGGCAAGGCAAAGCACGAGGGGTTCTCCGGTTGGGTCCGTCGGGTAGGGAATCCCATGGCCACCGGGCACGATGTGATCTACCAGATGCCCCTCGCCCACGACGGCATCCGGGGCGTAGCTGATTTCCTGGTGCGCGTGGAGGGCGCGGACGGGACCGCTCACTACGAACCCGTCGATGCCAAGCTCACTCGAGAAGAAGCCAAGCCTGGCCATGTCCTTCAGCTGTGCTTCTACGCGGACGCCATCGAGGCCCTGACCGGGCGGGCCCCGGATCGCCTGCACATCTGGCTTGGATCTGGGCAAGTGGAATCTGTGGGCCTGAACAATGTCCGCGCCTACTGGCGAAGACTGCGAAAGCAGCTTGCGATAGTGATGGCCACCGGTCCCTCCGGACAATCGACAACGGCCGAGAAGTGTACTCACTGTGCGTTCTGCGAGTTTGCGGAGATCTGCGAGGCCGAGTGGCGCTCTCAAGATTCTCTGATCTTCGTGGCCAACATCCTGAGTTCGGATCGCGAGCGACTTGGTTCCGATGGCATTTCCACAATGGACTCCCTAGCAGCATGTGACCGGGAGGTCGCCGGGCTTTCGCCCAAACGCCGAACCAAACTGAACCGGCAGGCTTCCCTGCAGGTCGAAGCGCGTCGCAACCCGTCGAGCCCCCCCCCTTTCGAGCACCTGGCCATCCTGGAGGAGTCCCCTCCAGTCGGGTTTCCTGCCCTCCCGGAACCTGCGGAGGGAGATCTCTTCCTGGACTACGAGGGCCATCCCTTCTGGACCGCCCAAGGGGGGCTCTTCTTCCTGTTCGGGCTGTTGACACGGAATGCAGATGGAACCTGGGAGTATGAGGCCCGTTGGGCCCATGACCTCGCTGGGGAGCGGAAGGCAACTCTGGAACTCATCCAGTTCCTCGCCAAGCGACGTGAGGCCCATCCCGGCATGCATGTCTACCACTACAACCACACGGAACGGTCCGCCCTGGAGCGGCTCTCCAGCGACCATGGCGTGGGCGAGGTAGAGCTGGCCGATCTCGTCCAGTCTGGCCTGTTCATCGACCTCCTCGCGGTGCTTACGAAGGCCATGCAGATCGGGGTGGAGTCCTATGGTTTGAAGCACGTCGAGGGGTTGGCGGGGTTCGTGCGAAGCGAGGGGATCGACCAGGGAGCGGGGGCCGTCACGGAATATGAGGCCTGGTGCAGCGACCGGGACTCCGAGCGGTTGGAGCGCATCGCCCAGTACAATCAAGACGATGTACAGGCCACCCTGGCGTTGCGGGACTGGCTGGTCAGCGAACGGCCAGCAGACCTCCCTTGGCGGCCTGCCGTCGTTGTAGCTGCGGAGGAAACAGACCCGGATCTAGAGGCCCAGGTGGAGGCCCTGCACTCCTTCCCGGAGGAGAGCGCGGAACATTTGCTGGGCGACCTGCTGGGCCACTGGAGGCGGGATGGCCACGCCATTTTTTCTGAAATGATCATCAAGACCGCCTATGAGCTTGACGCCCAGTTGGAGGACCCCGACATCCTGGCCGGTCTTGTTCCATTGGGCCAAGTAGCCCGCCAGGGCAAGGGCGGCCGGGCCGTCCTCCCAGGGTTTGAATTCCAGTTCCCTCCCCAGATGGTGGGCAGGGATCTGGTGGAGGGCGGGAAGATCGTCTTCACGGCCGGGGAGGCTGGAATTGCTAACGCCCAGATCGATGCAATCGATCCCGAGGAAGGCACGCTCAGGCTGATCTGGAACAAGGCCTGCCAGGAACTGGGAGTCCTTCCCACCGTTGTTGTAGTTGATGACCGGGTGAGCGCCAAGCCGAAACCTGATGTCCTCCAGGACTTGGCGGCGAAGATCTTGGCAGGTTCGCCTAGTGACCCGCCTCACCCGTTAGCTATGGCGATGCTCCACAGGGACCTTCCCAGGTTCAAGCCGGGCAAGGGGCCGCTCGGTGGGGTCTTCACGGACAGTCTGGAGGATATATGTAACTGGGCGCCCCACCTGGACGATTCATACGTGGCGATCCAAGGGCCTCCAGGAACAGGGAAGACCTATACTGGCGCGCACCTCATCCATGCCTTGATCCGCCAGGGACGCCGCGTTGGCATCACGGCCTTGAGCCACAACGCCATCGACAACCTCCTCGCTCAGGTGGTGGAGGTCTTCAGTGCAGCCGGGGATCTCAGCCTTTTGCGGGCCGTCCGCAAACCCAGGGAGATGCCTGTCAATCCCCTGCCTGGAGTGCGCTACGTCATGGACAACAAGGATTGCGCAACCCCTACCTATAACCTAGTAGGTGGCACCACCTGGCTCTTCGCCAACCCCCTTTTGCGACAGACGCCAGTCGATGTCCTCGTCATCGACGAAGCTGGGCAACTGTCCCTGGCGGATGCCCTGGCCGCCGCGGGCGCAGCACGCAGTGTGGTCCTCCTGGGGGATCCCCAGCAGCTCCCGCATGTCTCCAAGGGCACTCACCCGGAACGCGCCAGTGGCAGCGTCTTGGAGCACCTCCTCGGAAAGGGACAGGCCACGATTCAGCCGGATCGGGGGGTCCTGTTGAGTCAGACCTGGCGGATGCATCCGGATGTATGCCAATTCATCTCCGGCCAATTCTACGACGGCAAGCTTACGAGTCACCCCACCTGCGTGATCCAGGACACCCAGGCGGGAACGGGCCTACGGTGGATCCGGGCGCGGCATGTCGGATGCTCCACCCAATCGGAAGAGGAGGCCACCCTGCTGGTGGAGGCCATCTCAAAGCTCATCGGACAGTCCTGGACCGATGCGAAGGGCCAGATACGCCCCCTCGCTGTCGGCGATGTTCTTGTGGTGGCCCCCTACAACGACCAGGTGGATCTGCTGCGGGCCCGCCTGGAGGCCATCCCCAAAACGGCGGGTGTGCGGGTGGGAACCGTCGACAAGTTCCAGGGGCAGGAAGCGCCGGTGGTGTTCTTCACCATGACCGCCTCGAATGCGGAAGACGTGCCGCGAGGGCTCGATTTCCTTTTTTCAAGGAACCGCCTCAATGTGGCCATCAGCCGAGCCAGAGCCTTGGCCTTCGTGGTGTGCACGGAGGAACTGCTGAACAGCCGGGCCAGGGACATCGACCAGATGGAACTGATCTCGACACTCTGCGCTTTCGTGGAGGAGAGTGCCACCTAGGGATGCCAAGAGCGGACCTCCCCAGCGGAAACATTGCGAGATGGCCTCGCGTTGAGCAGTGCAACCCCATCTTCCTCTCCCGGCATATCGAACGACACCTGGAGTCCCTGGCGCATTCCCTGTTGGAACTGGCTGATGGGATCGCGGAGAGGATCGGCCTGCCAGGACACTGAAAAGCTGCTCCGTTTGGGGCAAGGGGCACTCCTGGCCCTCAACTCCCTACCCCTCCTGGGATAAGATGTTGAATCCCTTCTACAAGTTGAGGACGATGAGCGTAATTGACGATTATCCGGCCCGGATCTACACGCCTGAATGGTTTGTGAATCAGATTAGGGTCATGCGGGCCTTGATCCTGGAGGGGGGGGAGCGTGTATTCTCCGTAAACGACATACGTGGGCACCTTGAGGCGGAGTTCGCTACAGAGGTGTTGATGCTCTTGGTGGACTGTTCGGTGCTTGCCATGGAGGACGGCCGGTTCCGGCTCATAGATGGGGCACTGCTCGCCGCCATGGAAGCTGACCATCTTACGGGTAGAAGATTTCTTGAGAGCAAAGCCGGCCGAAGGCTGGCAGCGGAGCTACTCAGCTTCCTTTCTGCGCCACAGATCGAACCAACTATTCCAGCGATCTACAAAGCCCTCGCCCCTGAGCAATATGGGCGTGTCGCCTGTATTGTGGCGCAGCACCAGGAGGACCTTGAGCGAGGGACCTTTGAGTTGAAGACACTCTTCGATGATTGGGATCCCTTGGGGAAAGTCCTCTGCGCGCTTGAATCGAAGGAATTGGTCTGGGTGGCCGATGACTTGGTCATTCCCTATCCCGAGAAGGAAGGGGAGATCGCAGCATTTATCAGGGAAGCAGGCCTCGAGGATCCGAGAGGAAAGGGATGAATGGCATGGCTGGAATCCTTCACTTCGCCTACGGGTCCAACCTGGACTCAGCCCAGATGAGGAAGCGCTGCCCCTCGAACCGGGTCCTTGAAGTCGCTGTTCTACGTAACTACACATTGGCCTTCACCCGGTTCGCCCGACGACGTGGATGTGGGGTGGCAGACGTGGTCCCGGAGCTGGGAGCCGTGGTCTGGGGGCGGCTTTACGAACTAACCCAGGGGGATCTGGACAACCTGGACCAGGCTGAAGGCGCCAACGGCACCAAGACCCCCCCTGCCTATCACCGGTTGACGCTGATGGTGGAGAAGGGCGGTGACCCCTCACAGCTTGTTCCAGCCGAAGTCTACGTTGTGCCAGTGGCGGACCGGGGTTCCTACCTTCCCAACCAGACGTACATGGACCTCATCCTGCGGGGAGCCCGGGAGGCGAACTTGCCGCCGGATTACCAAGCTTGGCTCCGGAGCCTTCCTGTGGCGTGAAAGCTGAGCCTAAGCCTCTGTCCCGGCATCCCCGGGAGGCAGGACCTCTAGGCTTTCCATAGCTTCTACAACATCCTCCGCCACCTCAGCATCCAAGATGGGCGCCTCCCCCGCTATCCCCAGTTTCGGCAGCCCGACCAACACATCGTGGATGGCCGCAGGGGCGTGCAGACCCCGCACCTTTCGCTTGGAGGGTGATCCATGGATGCCCAACTCCTTCAGTTTGGCACCGGTGACCATCACTCGGGTTTCCAGGGAACCGGCAAACTTGTTGAATGCCTCCACGCTGGCGACCAGTCCTTTGCGCAAGGCGTCCGTGTGCTCGGCCATGACCATGACCCGATCCAGCAACTCAACACCCAGTTTCTGAATCTCCTCAGCATTCGCCTGAATTCGTTCCTGGGCCCAACCGTAATAGCCCGCCTTTAGGAGGGCGACCAGCGTGGTCGGTGTGGCTGGCAGGACGTTTCGGCGGATGGCGTCGTCCAAGAGGTGGGGATCACGCTCTAGAGCCATGCTGAACAGGGATTCCAGGGGCAGGAACAGAACGACGAAATCCGGGGATTCGGTCAGTCCATTGAAATAGGCCTTGTCTGCCAGATGGTCAACCTGGGTCCTAACCTGGGCGGCGGCTGCATCCAACCGCTCTTCCCGGGCCGCCCCCTCTAGGTCAAGGGCTTCGAGGTAGGCGTGGATCGGGGTCTTTGCGTCGACGGCGATGCGCTTGTTGCCAGGAAGCTTCACAAGGAGGTCAGGGCGCCGCTTTCCATCTCCAATGGTCAGTGTGTTCTGGATCTCGAAGTCGACGTGCTCGTGCATGCCGGCATATTCCACCACGTTACGCAGCTGAATTTCGCCCCACTGGCCGCGGACCTCTGGTCGCCTCAGAGCAGTTGTCAGTTTGGCGGTCTCACTTTGCAGGCCTTGGTGGGCCTGGACGAGGCTAAGGATGTTGGTGCCCAGGCTGGCCTCAGCCGCGGAACGGTCCTTGGCCAGGGTCTGGACCTGTTCCTGCATGGCCGCAAGCGTCGCCTGCACCGGAGAGAGGAGGTTTGCGATGGCGACCTGCCGGGCCTCCAGGTCCAGAGTGGCTTCCACCTTCCCCCCCTCCATCTGGGCCTTGGCCAGTTGCAGGAAGACATCACTGTTTCCCTTCAAGGCCTCGGCGGACAAGGAGGCGAAGGTGGCCGTTAGCGAGGTCTGGGCGAGTTGGACCGCCTCGAGACGCGCCACAGAGGACTCCTCCAATCCCTTCAGCTCGACCTTAAGCGCGGTGATGGCCTCCTGTTTTGTTTCGAGATCCGTCCGAAGACCGGTGATTTCTTCGGCCTGGGTCTCCACGCTTGCCTTTAAGGTGTCCCTTTCCTCGGTTCTGGCAGCTAGGGTGGCATTCAGGTCGGCCGCCTGGACCGACGCACCATGGAAGCATGTCTGCAGGCCATCTAATTCCCTTTCGAGGTCGTCAATGCGGGCTCGGGCTCGGTCCCCTTCTTCCTTGTAGGCAGTGGCCTGGGCAGATGCCGTCGCGGAGGCCTCGGCTGCGGCAGACTTGGCGTCCTGTACCGCCCCGAGACTTTCTTCGAGAACCTTAATCCGGTCTCCACGCTCCTGCAGGGAGGCTTCCAGTGCGTTGATAGAGTTGTTCGCTACCGCGAGTCGCTGGTCGAGTTCAGTCCGAACTGCGGAACAGGCGCGTTCTGACCGGACCTTAGCGAAGGCCGTTGCAACCAGATAGCCCGCAGCAAAGCAGAGGGGAAGGCAAAGGAATAGAAGAGTGACCATGACCAGCTCCGTGAAGTGAATCACCAATGATTGCGTCCTGAATCCGAGGGTAACTAGAGATTCCCAGTGTCAAGACGGGGTTCCAGAGGAAGGCTTCTGCATAGGCCCTTCCGTGGATCATGCTCCCGGGCAAGGCCAAGTCCAGCAGTTTCCCCACCCAACTTTCCGAGACCGATCCATCCACTCCAGTTCGGGTGCCAGATCAGTTCAGTTTCCATTTCATAACCCCTTGGAGGCAATACTCGGTCGCTTAATACTCCACCTTCAGATCAGCCTTGGAACCTCAAGGATGGTCAGGAAGTAGCCATCCCTTCAGGATGAACCACTATGGATCCGATATTGCGACAATGGATGTCTTTGCTTGATTCCCTTGCTCCACCAGGTGATGCGACAGGGCTTGTCGGAAGGAGCGTTGACACTGGAAGGTGTGGGGAGGACATTGGACCCTAATACGCTGACTATGGAGGCACCAATGCCCATTCCGGTTGAGCTAGAGCGCCTTCGGAAGGCCTTGACCTTGCTCAGGGAAGCCAGGGAGGGAGGGCTCACGAAGGAAGAGCTACGGCGGGGCCTTACCGAAGACCGGGATTTGGAGTTGGTCAGCGCCAAGACCGTGGAACGCTGCATCGGGCGCCTGGATGAGGATGGTGCAGGTATCAGGCGGGAGACGCGTGATGGACGCCGAGTCTTCGTACTGGAAGAGGCACCACCCTGGGACGACCACGTCTCGGCGCAGGCGCGGCTTGCTCTGAGGTTAGCCTCCAATGCGCTTGCCCAAAGCGGATCACTGCTCTGGGAGGAGCAATTGGCGCTCATCGAGCAAGTATTGGACCGGACCATGACAAGCCGGGATAAGCGGCTTCTGGCGCAATTGGGCAGAGCCGTCCATGTTTCCGGAGGGGCGGAAGACTCTGTGGAAGGGCCGGCGTCGGAAGTCCTGGAACCGATCCTTACTGCACTGATGGATGAGAGGCAGATTCGTGTGACCTACCTTGCAGCAGGTCAGCGAATTCCCAAAGTCCATGAAGTCGTCCCCTACGCCTTGACCCATGACCTTTTCTCCGGGGGGGCTTACCTGCTGTCCTGGTCCCAGACCCGACGTATCGTCATACCTCTGCGACTGAATCGGGTCACACGGGTGGATGTGATTGGCCGAAGAGGTGTCGTGGGCGACCTAGAGAAGTTAGAAAAGGCACGAAAATATGCCATCGGTGGATGGGTCTCTACGGCGGCACCCTTTGAAGTAGTGATCCGAGTCCGGGGCTCAAACTGGGTCCAGGCGCTTAGGGACGCCCCCCCTGCGCTACCGGACTGCCTGTGTACTCCTGAGCGTGGTGGGCAGACTCTGTTAATACGTTTCAAAGCGAACGCCAAGCAGGGCGCCCTGAGATGGGTCCTCCAGTTCGGCGAACACGCAGAACTTCTGGCGCCAGATTTCCTTCGAGAGGAGCTTCGTGTCAAGCTTGAGGCGACCATGGAGACCTATGCAACCGCGAGGCCTGGTCGTTCCTGAGACGTGGTGGTCCATTCAGTTACCACGAGTGCGACATGCGTTGTCTGAGTCTATTACGTATCTATCGTATGGGGGACCCACCCCCTACACGAAAGGTACGACATGGCGAATCATCGAATCACCGCCCTCATCCATCGGCACAGCTCGGGAGACCGAGACCCTGCCCTTTTGAACGAACTGAATGCGGTGTCCTGGGAATGTTTCCATGACCCATGGGAGAAGCGTCCTGCATTCCAACAACCTGAGAAAGCAGAACTTTTCAGCGGCTTTGCCCCCGTGAAAGCCAGCATGCATGGAGCACATGAGGAACCCTACCCCATTCAGGACCAGGCAAGGCAGGCCTCGGATTACTCGTTAGACGCAATTGAAGCAGTCTGGCCGCCGCGTCTTGGCAGCATCATCGTCGCTAACCTGGAACTCCGGCAGTTTCCTTATCACCTGGACAACTCCGGTGCCTTCCATAGCGACATGGAGCTCCCGGAAGGCAATACCCCTGACCTGCACCTTTGCCTGTCCTACCTTACGCGTAAGGTGAACTTCCTGAACTTTCAGATGGCTTGTTCCAAGGAAGTCCGAGGTTCCACCAATCGGGCGGCAGAACTCTTGGTGGACAAGTGGAACAGGGGGGGGCAATTCCTCCAAGCCATTCTGGTCCGACCTAGTCAATGCCAGGGAAAAGGCGCCTGTTTGGCCGGAACCCTCCTCCTGCATCACAGCCTCCCGCTACCTCAGCGGATCCATCGCAAGACCATCGATAACTATCTGAACTCAGCCCTCTGGAACTCCAACTACTTCTGGGAAATGGCGCAGGCGGAGCTGGGCCTTTGATCGCCTGAGTGAATGTCTGGCAGGCTTTACATCTCAGGAAGCCGCTGACGGCCAGGAAGGATCTGAAGGCTGTTTCTCCGAAGGTGTTTCTCCGAAGGTGTTTCTCCGAAGGTGTTTCTTGGGAGGTCACCTCTTCAGGAGGATGGGAGGATCACGCGCCTCAGAGCCTCCTCCACTCCACCAAAGCCGATTCGTTCTTGCTCTAACCGAATGTTCCGGCCCATCCGGTTGTCCCGCAAGTCGTTGTAGAGCGCCAACTCGGATGGCCTCAGCCGCTGAAGATCCCGACTCGCCGGGGAGTCTTCATGCCCCCATTGTTCTTGGTGGGCCATGAGTGTCTGCCTGTCCATAAGGAAGGACTCTACGTGGGCCAGATGAGTGCGAAGTTCGTCTAGGATCGCGAACCCGTGGGTGTCGAGATCGCCCCAGTAGTAGACCTCGCACTCGGTCAACCAGGCCGCACTCCCGAGGGCCCGAAGCCCGTAGCCCGCCCCAAAGATCACGATGCTGTCTTCCACCAGGGGAAAGGCCAGGAAGTTGGTCAAATTTTCGGTAATGAAGACCCGCTTCGCAATCCGGCCCATCCGGCTAAAGTCTCCGCTATCCAGGGTCACATCTGGCGTAGTGAGGCCCGGAAGGAGGGGACAGGCTGGATCCAGGACACGGAATCGGATTCGCTCCGCTGGCTCGAGGAAGCCATATCGGGGGTTGAACTGCTGAATCCCCGTGGCCATCAGCTCAACCTGGTGCGGTGGCAGAGCTAGGTCAAGCAACTCACTAAGGGCACCTCGATGGTTTTCAATGAACTTGGTGTGGATGCCAGGCAGGTCCACCTGCCGCAGGTAGATCCCGGGCCGAGGGTTGGCATGTAGCCACTCAACAACAGAGAGGAGGCTGGGCCAGGCGTCGGCCAGCTCGAGCGCCTGCAGGGGGCGCTGGGAGAGCCAGGGCAAAAGAACGGGGCACCGTTCGTTGGTCAGTCCTACGATGGTCACGAAGGACCTCGCCTGTTGCCGCTTCCCAAGCAGCGCCACCGCATCGTCGGCGGACCAAATCCAGGCCTCCTCGGGAATGGAGTTGACCCCAAGAACCCGGTGCCTGATCTCCCGCATCTTGAAGTGGACATGTGGTTGGGCCTGGAGGTCCCTTACCCAGGCCTTCGTGTCCTGGAAGCGGTCAAGCATCTCTTGAGAGGTGGGACCCTTTAGGGTCAACCGCTTGGGGAACAGTTGGGGCTCCACCTGGCCCACAAGCGCTGGCAAGACGAGGCCTCGGTCCCATAGTCGTTGGACCTGCTGCTTGAGCCCTTCCGTTGTTGTCCAATTCATTCGGGGTTAAAAAGGGGCTGAGCCCTCTTCTCCCGAAACTCTCGGATAGTGAGATTTCGCAACTTTGAGCTACTGCCGTTCTCGTTGTCGACGAGACCAACCGAGGAGACGAACGGTTCGATCACATGGATCTTCAGGAGCGGGGTCACCACAAGCATCTGTAGGCCCATCTGGGTGAATAGGTTGAGGGCATAGTTGGCGGATTCATCCGTCCCTTTGGCGAAAGCCTCGTCGATGAGCACAAAACGGAAGGTATTGGTGGCGGCGCCATCAGCTTCGAGACCGAACTGGTAGGCGAGGCTGGCCGCAAGCACGGTGTAGGCCAGCTTCTCCTTCTGCCCACCAGACTTGCCACCAGCGTCCGGATAGTATTCCTGGATCCTGTCGTCCTCGCGCCACTTCTCGCAAGCGGAGAAGATATACCAGTTCCTGACATCGGTAACCCGCTGCGTCCACAGTCGGTCTTGCTCAGACTGCCCCTCCCTGCCCCTGAACCGGTCGATGAGTTCCTTCACCCGGAGGAACCTGGCTTCCGAATACTGCGCATCATCAGCCCCAGTGGTGACGGAGCCTTCAGTGCAAGCAGCCATGTCGGTCAAGAAGCTCCGGATCTCAATGTCGGGGCTTAGATGGCAGTCCAGCATGATGTACCGACCACGGTTGTAGTCAATCCTGGTGAGCGACTCATTGATTCGCTCGATCTTGCCTTTGATCCCGTCTCGGGCCTGCACAAGCTCTGACGACAACTCGACAATTTCGTTGATCGCGTTCTCATTCAGCATTTCTTTGAAGTCGCCCTCAAAACGCGGAAGGTCATCCACCTTCAGGCGCTCCAACATCTCCCTGTAGCCGTCAGCCGCGTCGACGTGGGCATCGAGTTCGGAGGTCTCCAGGCGGTATTCGTTCGTGAAATTGGTCATGGCCCGAGTTATCCGATCCCGCAGACTCTCGCGGCTGGTACGCGCGTGACTGATGTCGCTTTGGATCCTTTCACGAAGGTCCCCATCCTTGCCTGAGCAGCTCTCGACCGTCAACCGGTGCTCGGGAAACATCGCCACAAGCAAGGCGTCGAGACGCGCCACCACCAGGTCCAGCATCGGCTTCACGAGGCTGCTTGCCTCCTCCTTGGCGATCTCTGCCGTACAAGCCTTCTCCTGCAAGGCTCCAGATGCCTTTGACGTAACAGCCATCTGGCCCTCCAGCTCTGCGAGCGCAGCCTCCTCGGCGGTCAGCTCGTCGTTTAATAGTGCCAACCGGTCAGATGACCGCTCGATCTCGGAGATGGAATTGTCCAATTCGACGATCTCCTGGGCCACAGAGCGCCAGTCGATGGTCGAATAGGTGGGGTACTGGTCGATGCCACACAGGGCGGCCTTGCGGTCGTCCAACCCCACCCTTGTCGCCTGCGCCTTGCTGAAAATATTCGCCAGGGCAGAAATCCTGGTCTCCAGGCTCTTCTGGTCGTGCTCATACAGGGCGATCTTGGCGGCATTGGTCCACCCCAGCACGAACCGGCTGGCATCGGTGATGGCATACCGGTCGTCCTTTTCGTGACGCTCAGCAGAGAACTTGATCTGTCCAGCCTGGGTGACCGCCCTAGGCTCATGCTGGAACTGGACCAAGGTGTCACAGCAGGCTAGGTCGAAGCGGCTCGCCAGTTCGCGTTCTAACCAGGCCTTCTGGACCGAGTCTGGGTTGATTTCGAGTTTCAGCACCAGAGAGTCCGGACGCAGTGTTGCTGCCGACTGGTGCAAAGGCAGGGATTTGGCACTGACACGGTGATACACCAGGCGGCCACGCAGGTTGTTCTTGTTTACATACTCGGACACGGCCGCGTAGCTCTGCTCAGGGACAATCATGCCAAGGCCGAACGGGCGCAGAATCCTCTCCGCCGCCCCCTCCCAGTCCTTCTCGCCCTCGCGGACGCGGATCAATTCACCCACGAAGGGGAGACTGTCCTCGGCTAAGCCAAGAGCCCGGCAGATAGACAGACGGATGGCGACTTGTGCCATGGGGATGTTGCTGCGGCGGAGCCGCAGGCTCGCCAACTCGTCTGACACCTGTTTGTGCTCGTCGCGCTGGATCTTGAGGTCCACTCCGGCCTGGGTTACCACTTCTTGGCACCTCAGGATCTCAGCCTCGGTTTCCGCTCTTCGGGTGGCCAGCCGGCCCTGCTGTTCAATGAAGCCGTCTTCATCGCATGCCGCACCAGGCTCACCGAGCTTCAGCGCCAAGGCACCATATGCCAGATCCCGATCCCTTCGTGTCGACAACTCCTTCGAGCGAGTTACCTTGTCTGCCTTCAGCCGCTGGAGGCGATCTCCTCCGTTTTTTACGATCTCGGCTCGCAAGTTGTTTGTATTTTCGATTTTTACATCGCGGGTTGTGACCTGTTCCGTATTGAGGCGGTCCAGCTTATCCAATTCGGCCTCGAGACCCTCGATCCGCTTGGTCAGCAATTCCAACTTCTTGCCCGCAAAGTAGGAGCGAAGGGCGTCCCTATCCATCTCAAGTGCCACGATTTCGCTCGTGACCTCGGAGTATTTATCCGAGTCAGCAACGATCGGCTCAAGCAACTCTGCTTGGCGCTTAGCCCTGAGCACCGTCTCGTGGGCCCGGTTGAGGTCCTCGAAGTGGTCGATCAGGGCCTTGACCTTGGCTGGCGCCCTGGACGGCTCCAGCATGAATGTCCGAACAAACTCGGTCAGGCTGCTGACGGTCTTCAGGGAGATCGTCTGGTGGAAAAGGTTCATCGCCTGCTCGCTTCCGATCCCCAGCCGCTTCCTGAACCAGACACCATAAGCTGTGAAGCTAGTCTCGACCTCCGCGCCAAGCGCCTTTAGCCTCTTCCTCAGTTGGCTCATGTCTGACCCAAACTGGGAGAAGTCACGGGAAATTGTCAGATCACCATCGGCCATCACATAGAACCGCTCGGGCATTCCGGAGGGGTCCTTTATCCAGTAGACCTGGGCCAAAGTTACAACCTTGTCGGCATCATTGCCGCCAGCGGCCACGGCACAGCGAAAAACCCCCAAGATCACGGAAAAGTCATTATTGCCACGTAGTGGGACGGGCTTGCCCTTGGCGCTCGTCTCGATTCGCTCCGTCTTGTGATGTCCGAGAACATAGGAGCGAAGGTTGCGCTCTCCAGACTCCGCGCCTGCAGCCTTGTTGTAGACGATTCGGGCGGGCGGGACCAGGAGGGTCGTGATGGCGTCGACAATGGTCGACTTGCCCGACCCCTGGTCACCCGTCATGAACCCATTCTCCCCCCCGAGGTAGAGGGTGGAGACACTCCCGTTGAAAGTACCCCAGTTGTAGACCTCGATACGCTCCAGGCGAAACCCCGGTAGGGACTCGCGCACAGGCTCCGCTTCGACACCGTCCCCTGTGTCCCCCCCTTCCTCAGGAGGCGACTCCTGCAAATCGGCGCATGGTGGCACCAACACTTGCGCCACCGGGTCAGTCGGCCCAGACTGGCCGGCCTCATCCTGGAACCAGGAGTCCTTCACTAGAGTAATGGGCTCACTCATTGGCCTTCCCTTCCAGGTCCACTTCGCCTTCCTGGGCCCCCGCATCCTGCCGGTTCCCGGTGATGTGATCTTGATAGGCGGCCAGCCGTTCGTCGAACTCGGCCAGCCACTGGGCATCCACGAAGGCCGCCAGGATTCGTCCAACACTGTAGCCAGCGTCCTTGCGATTTGATCCGCCAATGGCTCGGACCCGCTTGACGAACCCCATTTCCTCAATCTTCTTCATGTGCCCTTCGACCGCATCAGTAGCCCTGGCCTCGTTGCTGGTCTCCGGGCTGAAAACCCGAACCATCTCGACAACCTCATCGAGGCTGAGGATCAGGCGGGTACTCCCCCCGGTGGCATCAAACTCGGCCAACTTTTTCCGCAGCAGGGCCAGGAGCAAACTCACAGGAAAGGACAACTGGCGCCGAGCCATCAGGCGCGGGACGCCATCGGCCTCCTCGTCCTCGCTCTTGTGGGAGCGAAGGAAGGCGTAGCCCTCCACTTCGTCTACTTCAAGATCCAAGCCCAGCACCCTGAAATAGTCCCGGGCGGCAGAATGAAGCTTGAGCATGGCGCTCCACAGGTCTGCGTCCTTTTCCTTGTAGACCACTCCCTTCAGCAGGCTGACCGACACAAGAGACAGGTCTGGCACCCTGGGGGTCTCTGCAAACTCAGCCATCAGTCCCTCCTCACAAAGACAAGCCTCGGGATCATGGCAACCCTGGACACGGGCTCCTCAATATCCCGATCGCGGTTGTGCCCAGTCCAAGCGATTTCATCGACAGCCGTGTCAGAGATGGCCGCACTGTCGGCAAACTCGGTAATCCCGAGCTGCATGTAGGTGATGATTTCGGCCAGCCCATGTTTCAGTGGGTGGCGCTCCAGCAGTTCTGTAAGTGTGACCTGGCGGAGACCAGCAAGCGCCTCCTCCACATTCCGGATGCAGGCACCCTTGTCCACCACTGCCGATCCAAATAGTGCTTCGATCGAGACATCTTCGTCATCCACCTCGATCTTGACGTCTCCGAACACAGGCTTGATTGGTGGGGTGTAAAGGGGTCGCTCCATGGGCAACCCGAGGTCTGCCCATGGCTCTTCCATCTCCATGAAGTTGCCAACCGGCTGATTGCCCCGAACGGCAAAGGACTTCTTCTCGATGCCGCTCAGGATGTCCATGATTCGACGGTTTTCCAGCCTAGCCTTGTCGTCGATGAACCGGCGAAGCTGCTGGGAAAGTGAGGCTATGGTCCGCTGGGCGCTGCCGCCAGCTGTCAACCAGTTCGACAGGATCCTCCAGAGGCGCTTATCAGGATTCGTGTCGGCAATGGTCGGGTGCGTGAGAACCTGCTCCAGCATCCGCTGGAACTCTTCCTTGCGTCGGCCAGACATAAGGAAGTCCCAGAAACCTCGGAAGCTACGGCCCTGGTCTGAGTTGGCAATCGCATTCCGCTCCTTCAAGACCTCGTCCAACAGGGCGCCCTTCCCGCCTTCCCAGAGTGCAATGCGCTCGTGAACTCTCCTGTCCAGGAGGCGGAAGTTATGCTCAACCTCACGGAAGTCGGAGAGCAATTCTCTCTCAATCTGAGCGAACTGTTGGAACCTGTCCTTGAGTTCAGTGTCCCCCAGCAACGGCACATCCCCAACCATGATTCGTTGAATTTGCTCGTCCACCTCGTCGCGACGGCGTTGCAACTCCGCAACACGCTTAGCTGGGTCGGTCTCGACACCTTCGCTCATTTGGCGGAGTAATTCGACAATGGTCAGCAGCCGGGACTCGGTCCCGACGAAACTGCGGCCCTCAAGAGTGCCAAGAAAGGCAATTGCCTTCTCGGTTGCTGGCGTGAGGTCGAAGTAAGGTTCGTCCTTGTCTGGTGGGTAGAACCGCCTCAACCAGCCAACAGTAGGGTTGGACCAACGGATCAAGTAGTCGTCTGGATCATCCTTGTAACCCTCAGTATCCTGGCGCTCACGACACAACATCAAGTCATCAGCAAGTGCCGAGGCCAACTCTGAGGCCGAGATCATCCGGACATTCGGTGCGATGAACATCCGGTGCAGGAAGCAGATGACCATGGGCGCAGTGTCTGCCGCAAGCAGACGCCACGCGGCGTGCCGTTCGCGCAGGTCGCCAATACTGTCGTGGTCGAAGTTCACGTCGCAACTCCTGTGGGGTATCAATACCCCAATGAGTGGAATGAGTTAGCCCGGTCGGGCCCATGCCCGGCCCCAGTGTTGTCCAATTGTCTTTTCCTTAAAAGGCAATTATCGCTCTCTAAGATAGACATTTTTTGTCGTGTCTCTGGCGGTCCATGTATCTGGAATTGAGCCGCCCCGCACAATAATGCCTGCGCTCGAATCACGCTTCCGATTGCTTCAAGTGACTGTGGAGGAGCCGATCTGCCCCCAACGTTCTGCTTTGTAGCCTTAAGCGTCAGAATCTTCACCAGAAAATGCAGCGAAACTTAGCCTTGTGACTCGAATTCACTCCCTGTGGATAGGCACGAGGGCTCTCTAGTGCAAGCTGCCGCTTGATGGATGGGTCAAAGCCATGCAGCAACAAGCTAGGTCCAGCCTTTGGGCGAGCTATGACCAGTCCATACTTGTCAGCGGGCAATCCACAGATATACACGCTGCCCAACCCATCCCGTAGCGCCCCATCATCTAAATGGGTATTCGACCTGATCCGCAGGACCAACTTTGAAGACCGAATATGTGCTCCCAAAGTGCAGATATCTCCTGTTAAGGATGATCCGGATGTCGAATTGGGACGGCAATCGAACCTGGATTCGCACAATAATCGAGCGGATCTTGATCGCTTGGGGCCGCTTTGGGAGCCGGAAACGGTGCACCGTCCTTGCGCTTTCCGCCACTCCTACAGGGGTGGCGTAAAAGTCCTCCTTCCCCGGGGGAGATCGGCATCCCATCACCCCCGGTAGACATCTTTCAGCCGGCGCAGACCTATGGCACCTTCGCGCCGGAAGCTCTTGGAGGAAAGGGCACGGCCCTTTGCCTAGGGCCCTTTCAGGCATCCCACTCTCAGAACAACATGCCCGGCACTGGCCTTACCCCTTCATTGCCTAGTCACCAGGGGTGAGGCTCTCTTGCGTGGTAGGTGGGCCCACCCAAGATCCCGATGGGTTCCCCGCCCAAAGAGGTCACGACCCGGGTCCAGCTTGGACAGTCTTGGAGCCCATCAGGATCCTGAGTGATGTATGGATCGCCACCAAGCTGATCCTCAGCAGTTGGCTGCATTGGGTGGGATAGCGGTGGCAAAGAGCTTTCCCCCCCAGATCCCTCACCAACCAGGGGGCACCGTAAGCCAGCTCCTCAACCCCCAGGGACAGACCGACGGTCATTGAAGAGCTCACTCTGAATCGAGACCGGTGTTGACCTCGGTCCGACATGGTTCGGGGTTGGCGTGCCCGCAGTGAAGTCCTCCGGCGTCGATCTCAGGCGATCCGAGGCCGGTGACCCCGGTGCCATCAGGTTCCCACCTTGAGGATGAGCCCGGGCATCACCACCAGTCGCAGTCCGGGCGGCACAGCCTGCAACTCCCAGCCAATGCGCATAGTGTCTTTCCGGACCGCCCGGCCAACCTCCCCTTGATCCAAGGGTTCCTGGTGGAACTCAAGAGGGTGATCCAGGCCGTCCAGCCTGAGCCGCTAACCCCAAGCGAGGACAGGAAGCCAATCCAACGACCTCGACCTCGACGTTCCCAGAGGAGGGTGGAGGCACGAACCACCAACTAAAGGTATGGGATCAGGTCTCAGCTCCAGGACGAGGTGTTTGCCCCCTTATTTGTAAACCAGGGAGGTGATGCGGGTCAGGCTAAGCCGGGCTGAGCGACCAGACAATGGTGAGCCTCCGCGGCGACAGACCTCCCCTTGAGACCTGGCCTGTGGATCCAGAATCGCGGTGTGGCACTTTGCGGAAAGGAAATTCTCAGGCTGCGTACAATGCGCGCGCAGTTAATGATTTTTCTGGCTCAAAGGACGCAGAACCACGAGGAGAGGCCCTTCTTCGGGGGCTTCGCAGCAACTTATGGTCTCGATTGTCATTGGTCATCCCCTCTTGTCGTTCCAGGGATGTGCGGGGGACTCCATTTCGCTCGGGCAGTAGTCAGTAGGATTGGCCTGCCTGATAGCACCACCGGTGGGTGGGGCGGTCCCTTGCCGCTGCTCGGGACGCCTACACCGTAGAACATAAAACGACCATCCGTGCGATCAACTAAGATAAATCAATTGATATTATTGATATTGCATAAGAATTTTTCGATAAAAATAATTTATGAGCCTGCCCCCGGGGAAAAAATCCCTCGGGTGGAGCCTATCCGTGGACCCAAGGAGGCCACATGAACAAGATGCACCGACTGACACCCCCCACTCCCGCCCAGGACCACTTGGCCGGGACGGGAAACATTCCTCGCACCCCCCCGGCGCAGAACCCCCTCGAGGCACTCGAGGCTCTCCTCGCCGCTGCCCAGCAGGTGGTTGCGGAGTTGGCCAAGGCCCGAATCCCAGCCGCAGCCGAGCCGCAGCAGACCGGCCCCACAGGCACTGCCATCCCCCTGGTGCTCAGCGTTGACCAGGCCGCCGAACGCCTTCAGGTGTCCCGAGGCACCATCTACACCCTGATGAAGAGTCGTGAGCTCGGCTGGAGCAAGGTCCGCGGTCGCCGCCGGATCCTTGCGACTGAACTCGACCGCTATCTCACCCAGACCAACGCGGTCGCATAGGAGAACCCAATGGACACCACCAACTCTCGGAAGACGAAATCCACCCGCAAGCCCAACCTCGGGCGTACGCTCGAGGCCCTCCTGAAGGGAGCCTCGGTCACCTCCGCAGTGAAGTGTGAGCTCACGGGAAGCAGCGCTGAGGCCTGGCGCGAACTCGAGGGCCTCGCCAAGCCCCTGGGGCTCAACCCAGAAGATGTGCTGACTCTCCTCCTTGAGGCTGCCTTCCATCGTGTCCGCAAGGTGCTCGAGAGCCAGCCCACGATCACCTAGCAGCCGGGGGGATGACGGAGAGCCTTAAATGGACCCTAAAGTGGAGATCAGCAACGACATGCCAGCCACAATGGCTGGCAAGCTGCGCTATATCCACGAGCACCTCACGGACCTTCATGAGAGCGGAGAGTTCCAGAAGGTTGCAGGCTACCTCTCTCGGGACGGCAGGGTCCTGCCTGAGGTTTACAACCTGGATTTGTGGGAACTCGCCGGCATGGAACCTGATGCCCCAGCTCCTTCTCAGGCCCTCATGAAGGCTATCCTTGGCGGGAAAAACCTGATGAGGGCTCAGCTCGCACCGTGCCGCTCCCTAGGCGCAAAGCAGCTTCACGAAATCCTTTTGACCATCCCTGGCGAGCTGAGCGAACTCGCAACCCGAATGCACCCTCGGTTCATCCGGGACATCCAAGATGCTGTAGCTGCCGAGGTCAAGCGGTCCCTGGAGTCTAGGAGCATCCAGGTCAGACAGGGCAAGGGATCTCGCGCCTGGATGCCCGCTCGCGTGCTCTGCCTGGGCTATCGCCACGCGACGAATAAGCATCGTGAGCCTCATGCCCATGAGCACCTGCTTGTGTTCCCCCTGGCTTTCGACGGCCGGGTTTGGAGGACGGTCAACCTCCGGGACTTTGTGAAGGTGCTCCACAAGGAGGTTCGGCCAAAAATCTCGGAGGCGATCCTGGCGGTCTGTGAGCGCTGGGGCGTGAAAGCTGAATTCAATAAGGGCCTCGCCAGCGAGAGTGATGGGCCCTGTGGATGGACGGTCACGGGCCCCGGGATGGAACCGATCGCAGCCGGAAGTATCGACCACTTCAGGACCGCCGAAGTGAACCTGGACGATGCCTTCCGTCTGGCCCTCCAGGGCGGGTTGCCGCGGTGGAAAGACCTCATGGCCCTGCGAGAAGCTTCCGACGGATGCACCCTGCCCTGGATGGAGCACCGCCGTATCGACTGTCGCGCCCAAAAGCGCCTGAAGTACTTTGGGCTCGATCAGGGGTTCGAGAAGGTGCCGGGCGCCCAATATTTCAACCAGCTGGAGGACTTCGCCAGGCGGCTCGCCCTGGGCCTGGCCATTGCCGAGAACTTCCGCGTTTACCGCGTTCTTACCGGTAAGGCGACTTCCCGCCTTCAGAAATGTTTGGGTCAAGTTGAAGGGATGCTCCCTAAGGAAACCATGAAGAGGTTGCAGGCGGAATCAGGGCGGCTATGGACCCGCGCCGTTCAAGACGCAATCGCAACTATCACTGCCGGAGGTGTCAAAGAACAACTATATCCATTGGCTTCACTCGCCCTTCGTCTACTAAAAAACAACCAACTCACAAGGAGAGACTCCGTTGCACAGCCACAAAGCTTCCCAGGACCCCTACCAGATCAGCCCGACCCTCTCGCAGCAGGACCCGTCTTCCCGGAACGTCTTCGGGACGGATCCGGATCTGGATCTGGAGGAGGGCAAGTCCACGATGCAACTCCCAAAGAACTGTTATCGGGGCCCGTTCCTGATGATGTGCGTGATGGGCGAGAAGAACCAGGTCGTCCTCACGGCCCAGAATTGCTACAGCCTGGAAACGGACTGGGTCCACGCCCGCCCGCGCTTCGGCTGGGAATGGGAGCGGAAGGACTCGGCGTACCCGCCGGAATGCCGCGAAGTGATGCCACTGATCCTGGTGTTCCCGTCCGACTGGCTCTACTCGGTGATGGTGGGCCTCGAGTCCAATCTGGCGGTCTCCCAGGCCTGTTACCGCGGGGCGGGGACGTCTGGCGAGGTGGTGCTGAAGGATGGGCCGCTGCAGATCCTGCGCTTCTCCAGCTTCGACATCTTGGCAACGATCCCGGTGCTGGACCCTTCCATCTTCCCGGTCTTGAATACCCCGGAAGGCAAAATCCCAAACCTCCGGCCCCCCTTGCCCGAGGGAGCCTTCGAGATCGGCGAAATGGGCGAGCTCGATCTTTCGTGGGAGGCCTCCCAATTGTCAACGATGAACCACATGGCGAGGAGGGCAAAAGCTCACTTCGGGGACGCCTGGCTTTGGGCCCCCATCCTTCCTACGCCATCCGTGACCGCATCGTAGCCGGCAGAACCGCCAGGAACCCCCTGGGTAGCGAGTCCCACTCCCACACCTTGGGGGGCACTCAGCAATCACCACTTCTGAGTCCCACCACCATCGCAGGCCGCCTCGATCCCAAGATGACCAAAGGGATCAAAGCGGCCATCGATATGGCTGCCCGCAGCATTGGGGAGGAAGCTACCAGGAGGCGATGACCCAGACTTATCCGTGGGTTTAAAACGAGCAACACTCCTCACCCAACCAGGCAATCCTTTTCTACAGGGCGATTACTATCGCGTCTCTACCTCGACCGACGTTTCAGATAGGCCTGGATTTGCCTGGCAAACTTGGGCTGGACACCGGCTTCGACCATCTGTTCACAGGATGCAGACAGCAACTTTTCAGGCGAGTCGAGCCCCGCTTCTTCAAGCCTTCGGATGCTCTGGATACCAATCACGGGTTCACCCGAATGCCGCAGCCCATGCCGGACGGACAGCAGGAGAGATCCCAAAGGGGAGCAATACTTCAACCTGCCAATGAGCTTCAACAGGTTGAACCGGATGCGCCGGAGCTGCTGCTTCACTCTCTGAATGCGCTCGGGGCTGGCCTCGCAGTGCTCTTTGAGGTGGAAGAAGAAGCAGCGAAGGTCGCAGAGCTGTGCCTCACCTGCCAGCAGCCAGAACATCATGTCGCGCCAGGATTCCTCGACCCCGGAGAGGTTCGTGATCTTGAACTTCAACTCAAGTGAAGCGGAGCTCTGTCCAACCGATCGCTCCACCAGGACGATGGCCCAGAAGGCAGCCATGTAGCCCCGCTTCCGGGCCTCCTCCTTGGTCTTTGAGTAGCTGTCCGAAAGCGGGATGCCAATCGAACCGAGAAGCTCATCTGCCTTCGATCCATCAGGCCCAACCTTCGCGATCCATTCACGAAAGAGGACGGAACGCTCGGCCCCCTGCCGTTCCTCCATCCACTTGTCCACCTGGCCCACCAATGCCTCGCTGAACCGCCGGAGAGAAGGCATCCGATCCGAGCCCAACAGACTGAGGAGGATCAAGTCATCGAGGTGGCTCCACTGGCTGAGAAACTCATCCCTGTCATCGATGGTCAACAGGTCCCGAAAGAGTTGCCCGTAGCCTGCCACCAGGCTGAGGGGGAGAACCGCATGGACCCCACGCTCAGCCAGACGAGTCAGGTGGATGACCTGGTCCTCGCCCTTGTAGGCCAGCAGACGCCCCGAGTCCTCCAGCCAGCGAACCGCGGGGGACACCCACGGCGTTAGGACATCACCCGCCATGGTGTGGAGGAACAGCCCCTGAAGATCCTCCGCACTGGATCCCTGCTCCCCCTTCCGGGCGAGACAGGCCGCCACCAAGGCAGCCGCCTTTTCGGTTCGGTCATCCTCGCGTCGCCTCCGCGTTTCAAACTCGAAGGCGGAACGGATGGGTGCGAGCGAAGGAGTTGTGAGTTGCGCAGCAAGGTCCGCCGGCTCCCAGGCCTCCTTGCCCTTGAGGACCACAGCCCCATGCCCCGTCCTGTCCCCTCGTCCGGCCCGCCCCAGAATCTGAAGAAGGTGATCCAGGGATAGGGGACCTTCGCCCGGGAAGCTGGCATCCCGCACAAAGACATGGGTCGCAGGCAAGTTCACGCCCATCGCCAGGGCAGTCGTGGACACAATGCAGCGGCTCTGGCCGGATTCATAGGCGCGTCGAACCGCGGCCTTCTGGGTGGCGGACATCCCCGAGTGATAGGCCAACACGGGTTGTTCGAGTCTCGCCTCCAGCAACTTCGCCAGGGCCACCGTGCTGTCTCGCCGGAAAACGAAGATCAGCGCCGCATGGTCTGGATGATCGAGGACATAGCTCAGTTCCTTAGCCAGGATGTCGTCGGACGTTTCACCCTCTTCCAACACAAAGACCTCTTTGTGGAGGGGTGGCGTCCGCTCGGTCTCAACCAGCAGCAGGCAGGGTTTCAACCAGGCTTCCAGGCGTTCAGGCGCCCCAAGGGTCGCCGAGAGCAGACAGATCCTGGGGGGAGCAGCCATCGTCAACAAGGAGGCCACCAGAAGTTCCAGGGTTGGACCTCGGTCCCGGTCCCCGAGGAGATGGGCCTCATCAATGACCACCGCACCCACGGACTCAAGCCACCCCTGATTGGCTGGATTGCGAAGAATGGCCTCCAGGCGTTCAGGCGTCGAGACCAGGATCTCCCCTTCTTTGGGCGCTTCGCTGCCGAAGAACTCGCCCTCCAGGCGATAGTCCCCCGTCGTCAGGCGGACCTTGGGCCGATGGGCGCCCTTCGGCAGGGGTAGTAAGGCCAGAAGGCGCTCGAGCTCATCCGCCATTTCCTGGGCGAGGGCCCGGAGTGGCTCGACCAGAATGGCCCTTCGTCCTTCCTGCACAGCCTGCAGCAGCAGCAGGTGCCCGATCAGGCTCTTGCCCGAGTTCGTCGGGGCAGAGACCACCAGGTGCTTTCGAGACCCCAACACGTGGGCATCGACCAGAGCTCGTCGCTGCACCGGGCGGAGCCAACCGCCAGGGACCCATGCCGATAGAACCTGCTGCCAAAACAGTCCGAGGCGAAGCTTAGAGACGGGGTAGCCCTGCCCGGCCTCCTGGCCACTGGTTCCTGCAGGAAGTCGCTTCATGGCTGACTCAGGAGACGCTGAAGGGCGGGAAAGAGTTCAAGGAAGGTTTCCGGGTCCAGTGCCTCAAGGCGGTCCTGCACCCATGCCTGCTTCTCCTGGAGGGCAACGGGCCCCAACGCCAGAAAGACTGGATCCTGATCCAGATTCGTTCCCTTGGGCAGCCGAAAATGTGAGACCAGACGGGCCTGTGTGGGCACGGTCGGTCGGCTATCGCCACTCAGCCAGCGGGAGATGGTGGTCGGGTTTACTCGGAGTTCGCGGGCCAAGCGCCCCTTCCCGCCAACCCCTTCACCCTTGATCAGGTGTTTCAGGTTCTCGACCAGCAGCTGGACACTGCCTCCGAATGGATCTCCGAAGCGCAGGTCCTCAGGTTCCAGATTGAAGAGCCCTGCCAAGAGGTTCAGGTAGCCCTCGTCAATCTGGTCGTCGTGAAGCCTGCCCCGGACCAGGTCGGTATTCAGGTAGATGTGGCTGCCAAGACGAACGTCCAACCAGGACTGCCAGTCCGATTTGGGCAGTCCCAGCTTCCACAGGCAGAACCGCACCCGAGTAGAAACCAGGAGGCCTGAGGATGGGGTAGGCATATTGCATATTTAATCATAAATTTTTTATCAATTTTCGAAATATTGCAGAATTTTAGACGAAATTTATTACTCATTCTAGATACCATCGATCCCGACTCACATGCTGACCTCCATCGAGCCCCCTCTGCTGAATCCACCCCAGCGCGACATCGTCGACATGGGGATGCTCCACACCGGATTCAACTGTGTGCTCCAACTCCCCACGGGGGCCGGGAAGACCTGGCTATCCGAAGTCGCCATCGAACACGCGCTGGGAGAAGGGTTCCGGGCGGTCTACCTTACTCCCCTCCGCGCGCAGGCTCAGGAACTCCTGGAGCGCTGGCAAACCCGTTTCCCTGGGGTCACAGTGGGCGCCTTCACGGGAGACACCAAAGACGCCAAGAACCCGGTCTCCTTCGAGGAGTCGCGGGTCATGGTCATGACCCCGGAACGCCTGGACGCCTGCACCCGGAACTGGCGCAGCCACTGGAACTGGATTCCCCAGGTCTCTCTTCTGGTGGTGGACGAGTTCCACCTCCTGGGCGAACCCAATCGGGGACCCCGACTCGAAGGAGCCATCCTCCGAATGCGAAGGCTGAATCCCTTCCTGCAGGTCCTCGCCCTCTCAGCCACCCTAGGGAATCGCAGTGAACTGGCGAACTGGCTCGAAGGCATCCACTACCAGAATGACTGGCGCCCTGTGCCCCTGACCTGGAGCATTCGGCGCTTCGGCAAGGCCGCGGACAAGCCTGGGATCTGTCTTGATGCTGTCAGCGCCTGTCTCAAACAGGGCGGGCAGAGCCTCGTGTTCGTGGTCAGTCGCCGCAGAGCCGAGCAGCTCTCTCAGATGTTAGTCCAGTCGGGCATCGCGGCCGGGCATCACCATGCCGGGCTGGAGAAGGCCCAGCGGCAAGCCATGGAGCAGGGATTCCGGAAGGGGGAATTGAAGGTACTCGTATCGACGGGCACCCTCGAGATGGGACTGAACCTCCCTGCCCGCCAGGTGGTGCTGTACGACCTCCAACGCTTTGATGGTTGGGATTTCACGTCCCTCTCCACCAACACGGTCTGGCAGCGGGCGGGGCGGGCCGGTAGGCGTGGCTTGGATCCGGTGGGCGAAGCGGTTCTGCTCGCCCCTGCGTGGGATCGTCAGGCAGAGAGATACATGCAGGGGAACTTCGAGCCGATCCAGTCCGGGCTGAATGATGCGAAGGCCTTGACCGAACAGGTGCTGGCGGAGGTCGGCAGCGGGCTTTGCCGAACGCGCGAGCAGTTGGTCCGATGCCTGGCGGGCTCGCTCGGCGCACACCAGAAACGACTGCCCCAGCTTGGGCCCCTCATCGAGACCATGGTCCAGAGCGGGATGCTTACCGAAGTGGCTACAGAGGAGGGCGGGAAGGTCCGCCTCAAGGCCACGCGACTGGGCCGGATTGCGGTCCGCCAGATGCTGGCCCCTGACACTGTGCTGCGATTGGCCACCCACCTGACCCGCGAAGATGCACAGAGCCTCACCTTCCTGGATCTGCTGCTGCTGGCTGCGCTGACGGATGATTGCGAACCGAAGATCCCCGCGGACTTCGAGGAGTTGGACGAACTCAGCGCATGGATCTCCCGCGAGCCCTCCACCCTGTTACAGGGCACCCAGGAGGAGGTTCTCCAGCGCCTGGGAGCCCGAGGGAAGTCACTCTTGACGGCACTCAAGACTGCACTGGTGGCCCGAGCCTGGACCCGAGAAGGGGATGCCGACAAAGTCGGAGAGGACTTTGACTGCTATCCCTTCGAGGTCCGACGGCTTTCGGAAAGCCTGGAGCGGGTCCTGAGTGCAGCCGTAGCGATTCTCTCGACTCCCCCTGGGGATGAGTCCGACGAGCCCACTCCCGTCTCTGATGAACCCGACCTCCTCTCGAAGACGAAGTCCCTCCTGGGCATGGTGACCCACGGCCTCGACGAGGAGGCCATCACCCTGACCTTCATCCAGGGTCTTGGTGGCACCTTGGCCAAAAGACTCAAGGAAGCAGGAATCCCCGACATCGAGGAGCTGGCAGCTACCGAACCCTGTCAAATCGCCCGAGTGAAGGGCATCTCATTGAAGCGGGCCCGTCAATGGAGTGGCGAAGCAGAGGGCCTCCTGAAGGAACGCTCCGCCTTCAGCCTTCGCGAGCGGGACCGCGCAAAACCCCAGGTTGTATCCGATTGGCCGAAGGAGCTGGACCCCTACCGGTTGCGCCGGTCCCTGGACCTCAAGGTGGCCACCCAGGGTGCAGGCTGGCAGGTAACTGGGGGCCTGGAGCCGCATACCGTCTGCACGCCCAGCCAAGGGACGCTCACCTGTGACTGCCTCGATTTTGCGAAGGGACATCCCTGCAAGCACCTGATGGCTGTCCGTCGCCACCTGAAGGACCCTGCCCTCCTGAAGCTGATCCGAACGCTGGATCAGTACACCCGGGATGGGGGGCTCGATCTGTTTCAACTCTGGTTTGACCGAGGGCGCCCATGAGCCATCCCACCACCACCCCATCTGCACTGGAAACGGCCCATGGGGCTATTCCCTTCCCTGCCTACATCCCCGTCACGACCTTCGGGGCCAGATACCCGCTGGATGACCTGATCCGCCCCTACCTCCCGCGCCTGGCCCCTGCCCTGATGGTGAGCTACCACTACGCCAAGCAGATGAAGGTCCGCCCTGAGCTGCCCCTTCTCATCGACTCCGGTGGTTTCGCCTCGCTCTTCAAGGGAGCCAAGATCCGCAAGCAGGGAGGGGTGGGGATCCTTAAGATTCCTCGGGAGGACGGTGGCGAGGACATCCTCACGCCAAGTGACGTGCTGGCCTTCCAGGAAGCGAACGCCGATGTGGCCTTCACCCTCGATTTTCCGATCCCTCCCTCCATGGATGCCCGAGAGGCCAAGCAGCGCCTGGAGCTAACGGTGCTCAATGCTCAGTGGGCACTGGAGAACCGGCGCAGTCGCACCCTGAAGCTCTACGCATGTATCCAGGGGCTGAACTTCGATGGGTATGTGCTTTGTGCCAAGGAACTGGTGAAGGCAGGCTTCGATGGCTTTGCAATCGGGGGACTGGTTCCACGGGTATCCGATCGAAAGGAGATCTATCGCATCGTAGAGGCCATCCGCACGATAGCGGAAGATAGGCCGATCCATGTCTTTGGACTTGGCAAGCCCGACCTGACCGACCAACTATTCTCGCTGGGTGTGCAGTCGGTCGACTCCAGCAGCTACGTGAAATTGGCTGCCGATGGGCGATCGTGGAAGCAACCAGAGATCACCCTTCAGGACGCTACTCCGATGGAACGTCTCCAGCTTGCACTTTCTAACTTGGCCTTTGCCGGGAAAAGGAATCTCCCACTATCCGCCTGTTTGTCTCTGGCCGGAGGCAATTAACAGGGCCGGTCTGATTGGAGGTTCGGTAGCCTGACTTGAGTCTTCTGGGGCAAGGAAGGCATGTGGCCTTGCCTTGAAAATTCCTTCATAGTGTCCAGAAATAATGAGGAGTCAAAATACCCTGAAGGTCAAGTTGGTTTGTATTGCTATGACCATTGGTGACGTCCTCCCGGAAAACTAGACCAAGGATAATGTGAGTCCTCCCCCTTTGGAGGGCCCCTTGAGGAAGAGCAGATACACCGAGGAGCAGATCATCTTGGCCTTGAAAGAGCACGAGGCCGGCAGGACGACGGCACAGA
>CAIOFF010000061.1 GCA_903857495.1 uncultured Holophagaceae bacterium
GCAACCGCGGCTGTGGGCGTCACCCTGCAGTCGGCTGGCGTGGCCGCCATCAGCCCCGCCGCCCCGACCATGACCGTCAGCACCAGCACCACCTTCTCCAGTTCCGTCTCGGGTGCGTCGAATACAGGCCTCACCTGGTCGGCCACCGCCGGCACCATCAACGCCTCGACCGGTGCCTTCACGGCCCCGGCCTCGCCAGGTAGCGTGACCATCACCGCCACCAGCCAGGCTGATGCCACCGCCACAGCCACCACCACCGTGACCGTCGTGGCCGCTCCCCTTGCGACCAGCCTCCAGGCCACGACCAACCCCGTCCCCTACGGCGGTTCGACCAACCTCACCCCCACCTTCTCCGGTGGGACCGGTGCGGTGGACCAAGGCATCGGCGCTGTGACCTCGGGCACGGCGTTCAGCTCAGGCGCCCTGGCAAGCGCCACGACCTTCACCCTGACGGTGACCAACGCCGCCGGCGCCACCGCGACCACCGCTGTCGCCATGACTGTGCAGACGCCTTCGGTCTCCGCGGTCAGCCCGGCCACCGTAGCCCTCGCCGTGGGGGCCACCCAGACCTTCAGCGCCACGGTCAGCTATACCGTGAACAGCGCGATCAGCTGGAGTGTGGATAGCATCGCGGGCGGCAACGCCTCCGTAGGCACCATCACATCGGGGGGTGTCTACACCGCCGGAACCACGGCCGGTGCCCACACCATCAAGGCCACCGCCGCCGCAGATGGCACGACCTATTCGACGGCCACCGCCACGGTGTCTGCCGTGCCCACAAACCTGACCTACAGCACCAGCCCAGCGGTCTACACCAAGGGCGCGGCCATCACCGCCAACACCCCCAGCAACAGCGGCGGCGCGGTGGTCTCCTATGCCATCAGCGCGAACCTCCCCACAGGACTCAGCTTCAGCACCACCACCGGCGTCATCAGTGGAACGCCCACAGCCATCACCTCCAGTGCCAGCTTCACCATCACGGCCACCAACGCCAACGGCAATTGCCAGGTCAGCCTGAGCATCACCGTCAACGATGCGATCCCCACAAGCCTGACCTACAGCACGAGCCCGGCGGTCTACACCAAGGGCGTGGTCATAGACGCCAACAACCCGAGCCACGGGGGAGGCACGGTGGTCTCCTACTCCATCAGCCCGGTTCTGCCCACGGGGCTTAGCTTCAGCACTACCACCGGCGTCATCAATGGAACGCCCACCGTCATCGCCTCTAGCGCCAGCTATACCATCACGGCCACCAACACCGGTGGTTCGGCTACAAAGAGCCTCACCCTCACCGTCAATGATGCGATCCCCACAAGCCTGACCTACGGCACCAGCCCGGCGGTCTACACGAAGGATGTGGCCATCGCGCCGAACACCCCCGGCAACTCGGGTGGCGTGGTCACCTCCTACAGCGTGAGCCCTTCCCTGCCGGCGGGCCTCGCCCTGGATGTCACCACCGGCGTCATCAGCGGCACCCCCACGGCCGTCTCGCCCGCAGGTAGCTATGTCATCACCGCCTCCAATACCGGTGGCAGCACGCCGGTGACGCTGAGCATCACCATCGATGATGCAATCCCCACAAGCCTGACCTACGCCACCAACCCGGCGACCTACAACAATCGCGCCGCCATTACCGCCAACAACCCGAGCCACGGGGGCGGCACCGTAGTCTCCTACGCCATCAGCCCGGCCCTTTCGGCGGGCCTCACCCTCAACTCCGACACGGGTGTGCTCAGTGGCACCCCCACCGTCGCGCAAACCAGCACCGCGTACACCGTCACCGCCACCAACAGCGGTGGCTACACCACGGTCACCCTGACCATCATCGTCAGCGAAGTGGCCCCGGCGGGCCTAACCTACAGCACCAACCCCGCGATCTACACCCAGAATGCGGTCATCACCGCCAACACACCCGCCAGCACCGGGGGTGCAGTGGCGTCCTATGCCATCAGCCCAGCCTTGCCCACGGGCCTGGCCTTGAACACCACCACCGGCGTAATCAGTGGAACGCCCACAGTCATCACCGCCAGTGCCCACTACACCGTGACCGCCACGAACGCCATCAGCAGCACCACTGCCGACCTGGTCCTATCGGTCTCGGCCCCGGTGGGCATCATCGGCAACCTCTCCGGAACGGGAGCTGCCGTTTCTCCGACCCTGCGTTCCCCAAAGGGAGATGAACCCGAGGAAGCCCTGTCAGGAGCGGCACCTCCCAGCCCCTCCGCCGCGCTGGGTGCAGGCATCACCGTCAACCTCATCCAGATCGATAGCAGCGGCGTGCAGGTGGGCAGCACCATTGCCACCGCCACCACGGATATCAACGGGAACTACAGCCTGTCTGCTCCTGCGAACTTCGTGTTCGGCCCCAGCTATGTGGTCCGGGCCGTGGAACCCACCACTGGCGTGACCATCTCGAACTTCGTCACCGGCGCCACCGCCAACATCGATCCCTACACCCAGGCTTCGGTGGCCCTCATCACGGGCTCCCTGACGACGGGATCAGCCAGCATCTCCACCCTCAGCTCCGCCAATGTCCTGGCCATCCAGGGGACCGTCTACAGCAACATGGGCAACGTCCCCACCTCAGCCACCACAACCTCAGCCATGCTGGAGGCCCTCAGTACCGCTATGACGCAGGATGAGGAATCAAAAAATACCGTTACCAACCTGGCGGCCCCCTTCGGCATTACCGGCACCGTGAAGAACCTGGCAGGGGAGCCCTTGGCGGGCATCGGCATCGGGGCCTGCAGCTTCGGCGGCCTCACCCTCATGGGCGTGACGCACACGGCTGCAGACGGCACCTATACCGTCCACGTGCCCACCGGGGACTATGTCATCGGAGCCATGAACATGACCACCACCAGCTTCGCCGCCAGCGGCTGGTGGACCAGCACTGGCCCCGTCTCCAGCCAGTTCAAGGCCGGTAAAGTCACGGTGAGCGATGCCCTGATTACCAAGGACTTCACCTTGATCGCGGGCGGACGCTTATCCGGTGGCCTCATGGGGGTGGCCACTCCAACAGACGTGCCCCTCCCGGGCATGCAGGTCGCCCTTTGTGACTTCGCCTCAGGTCAGACCCTGACCTCTGCCAGCACCGGCCCCGATGGCAAGTTCGTCTTCAATGTGGCCCCTGGCGAATACTACGTGAGCGTCCGCAACAAGACCCGCTATATGCCTTACGGCAGCGCCAATTACAACGGTGCAGTCACGGGCGGCGGGAAGAACATGACCCAGGCCAGCAAGGTCTCAGTGACTGCCAATGCAACCCTGACCGGCAATATGGTCCTGACAACCGGCCACCAGATCTCCGGTACGGTCAAGACGGACAGCGATGCCAATTCCGGAGTAGCGGTGGTCGGCATGCCCGTCCGCTTCCAGGACGCAGGCGCAGGTAACGCCGGAGCCGAGAGCACCCGGACCGATGTGGATGGTCAATACCGTCTGTGGGTCCAGCCTGGCAACTACAACGTCCTCTGTCGGGGCCAGCAGGCGACCAACCTAAATGCAAGTGCCACCGACGTGGTTCAGGACTTCAAGGCCCCCGTGGGCAAGGTCACCATGAAGCTGGTGGACTCCAGCACGAGCCCCATCAGCCAGGCCCAGGGCAATCTCTATTACTGGAACAGCAACACCAGCTCCATGACCGGACTGGGCCAGGAGATTTCCAATTCTGAAGGCATGCTGGAGCTCTACACGACTGGGACTCTGCCTGCGAACACAACATTGAAGTTGGGGTTTTCGATTTATACCAACGAGCTCTTCGGTTCCTCCACCCTAGGGTGGGATGGAACAAAATATACCGCCGGCGGTGGGAACCCCATCAAGAACTCCAGGGAGGTCCCCTTTCCCCTCGCCGGTGCCAACACCCCGCTGGGGAGCATCGCCCTCCCCGCTGGGGTGATCCTGAGGGGGTTCGTTCTTAACTCGAGCACGGATCAAGGACGCTCCAACGTCACCGTCCAAATCAGGAAGGGGGGCACCGATGGCTCCTTCCAGATGGTCAACGTCCGCACCAAATCTGATGGCTCCTACACGGTCACCCTCCCCACCGGGATGGTAATCAATCAGATCGTAGCCAACCCTACAAATGGAGGCGCCAATTGGAGTTGGTCGACGGGGGCCCCCAACCCCGCTCCTCCTGCGATAGGCGCCGCCGGATCGGGGCCCGTCGAACTCACCATTTCCTACTGATTCCGCGCGATAAACCTCTGCGAGCCCCAGTCCCTCCTCGGAGGTGCTGGGGCTCTTTTCTGCTCAGGACCGGTGGTTCAGATTCCCGCCCGCCCTGCTCTGCTGCAATCAGCCCACCGGCCCATCGATCTCGGCGTAGAGGGGGTGGGTGAGGTAGCGCTCGCCGGTGTCGCAGAGGACGGCGACGATGGTCTTGCCGGGGCCCAATTCCTTGGCCAGCTCCAGGGCGGCGAAGACGATGGCGCCGGTGCTGATGCCGGAGAGCAGGCCCTCTTCCCGGGCCAGGCGGCGGGCGGTGGCGATGGCATCGTCGTAGTCCACGGGGCGGATGCGCTGGAAGGCCTCGCGGTTCAGGATGCCCGGCACGAAGTTGGGCCCGAGGCCCTGGAGCTTGTGGGGACCGGCCTTGCCGGCGCTCAGCAGGGGCGAAGCCTCAGGCTCCACGGCCACCACCAGGGTGCCCGGCTTGCGCTCCGCCAGCACCTCGCCCACGCCGGTGATGGTGCCACCGGTGCCCACGCCCGCAACGAAGGCGTCCAGCTCCGGTACCTGCTCCAGGATCTCCAGGGCGGTGGTGCGGCGATGCACGGCAGGGTTGGCGGGGTTGTCGAACTGGCGCACGAGGAAGAAGCGGGGATCGGCGTCCGCCAGCTCCTGGGCCTTGTCCACGGCGGCCTTCATGCCCCCGGAACCCGGCGTCAGCACCAGCTCCGCGCCGTAGGCCTTGAGCAGCGAACGGCGCTCCTGGGTCATGGTGTCGGGCATCACCAGCGTGATCTTGTAGCCCTTGGTGGCGGCCACGAAGGCCAGGCCGATGCCCGTGTTGCCGCTGGTGGCTTCCAGCAGGATGGAGCCGGGCTTGAGGGTGCCCCGGGCTTCCGCGTCCTGGATCATGCTCAGGGCGATGCGGTCCTTGACGCTGCCACCGGGGTTGGCGCTCTCAAGCTTCACGTAGATTCGGGCCGAGCCCTCGGGGACAATGCGGCTGAGGCGCACGACCGGCGTGTAGCCCACGAGGTCATAGGCATGCTCGACGCGGTTGGGACGAAGGGTGGCTTTCTGGGGCTGGCTCATGGGTGGGATCTCCTGGGGTCGGGACTGGCCCTGGACTCGAAGTATGGAAAGAAAAGTTAATTTGTCAAGTTTGTTAATTGATTTTGTTGCATACTTGGTTATCATGAACGCGGAGGTCCAGACATGAAGGGTTCAGCCAAGGGACGCTACGGCCTGCAGTTCATGGTGGAGCTGGCGCTCCAGGCCGGGCGCGGACCGGTGTTGGTCACCACCGTGGCCGAGCGCCAGGACCTGCCCCCCAAGTTCATCCGCGTGCTGCTCGGCAGCCTGAAGAGCGCCGGGCTGGTCAAGGTCCAGCGCGGCCCCAGCGGCGGCTGCGAGCTGGCGCGGCACCCGAGCACCATCAGCGCCCTCCAGGTGCTGGAGGCCCTGGAAGGCCGCCTGGGTGCCGGCGAGGCCGAGCCCGGCAGCACCACCGGGGCGCGGGCCGTGCGCGAGCTCTGGAACCGCAGCACCAGCGCCGCCCGGGCCGTCCTGGGCCGGACCACCCTGGCCGACCTCGCCGCCCGCCAGCAGGACCTGGAAGTGGACACCCAGGGCTACTCGATCTAGGCGGCCGGCCTGAGCTCAGCCCACCAAGGACGCGCCTGAATGCCGCCGCTTGTAGGTAATAAAGCGTAGACTGTGCTTGAGCCATGCCTTCTGCCACCGGGAACCCAACGCGGTCATAAGCCTCCTCGGGTTGCCCTTCCGCTTGCCGTGTTCGTGCCAGCCGAGAAGCTCCCATGAGATCCAACAGACCCTGGTTGCCCCTCCTGGCGCTGCTGGCGGGGCTGGCGGCCAGCTTCGGGTTCTGGAACCAGACCCGCTCCGTTCACCGGCGCGAGGTGGGTGCCGCACTGGTGAGGCAGAGCCAGGATGCCCAGGCCCGGATCGAGACCCGGCTGCGGAGCTATGGGCGCTCCCTGCTGGCCACGCGCAGCCACTTCCAGGCGAGTCCGGTTGTCACCCGGAAGTCCTTTGCCACCTACGTGGCGGGCCTTGATCTGGAGCCGGGCATGCAGGCCATCGGCTTCGCCACGCTCGTGCAGCCGAGTGAGAAGGACCGGCACCAGCGGGAGCTCCGAGCCCAGGGCTTTCCGAACTACCAGATCCACCCTGGAGGGACCCGGGAGATCTACTGCCCGGTGATCTATCTCGAGCCCTTCCGGGACCGCAACCTCCGGGCCCTGGGCTTCGACATGCTGTCTGAGCCCATCCGCCAGGAGGCAGCTTTCCGGTCCCGGGACTCGGGCCACCTGGGCATGTCGGGCAAGGTGCAGCTGATCCAGGACGCGGGAACCCAGCCGGGGTTCCTGCTCTACATTCCTGTGTATCGCAACGGGGCGCCGACGGCCACCCCGGAGGACCGACGGAAGAGCCTCTCGGGGTGGCTTTACACCGCGTTCAGGATGGATGACCTGATGGGTGGCGTGCTAGGGAAAGCGGACTCCCAGCTGGTCGATTTCGAGCTGTTCGACGGCCCCCCGCGACCCGAGGCCCTGCTCTTCGACCGCGACGCCACGCTGCGTTCCCTCACCTACTCGCCCAGCCAAAGGCTCAGCACGCCCCTGCTGTTCGGGGGCCATGCCTGGACCCTGGTGACCCACCCCCTGCCGGGCCTCCTGGTCGGGCACCGGGACAACTCCACGACCATCCTCCTCCTCGGCAGCCTGGTCAGTGTCCTGCTTGGCCTGGTCCTCTACCTGGGTGACCGGCAATTCCAGAAGGTGCGCCAGCTCAACGAGTCCCTGGAACACCGGGTGCAGGAGCGGACCCAGGAACTGGCGGAGAGCGAGAGCCTGTTCCGCAGCTACGTGGACAACGCCCCCATCGGCGTCTTTGTCTCGGACGATCAGGGCCGCTGCCTGCAGGTGAACCCGGCCGCCTCCGCCATCACCGGCTTCAGTCGCGAGGAGCTGATGGCGGGGAGCCTCCCTGACCTCCTGCCGCCGGAGTCGCGCGACGAGCTCGCCCGGCTGCTCCAGTCGGTGGCCCGCATGGGCCGGGTCAGCGCCGAGTTCCCCTCCCGGCGCAAGGACGGCAGCCCCTGCATCTGGTCCCTGGAGGGGGTCCAGCTGTCCCCCCGGCGCTACATGGGCCTGGTCACGGACATCACCGCCCGCAGGCAGGGCGAAGAGGCCCTGCGCGAGAGCGAGGAGCGCTTCAACACGGCCTTCCAGTTCACGCCCATGGCCCTGGGGATCACCACCATGGACGAGGGGCGCCTCCTCGTGGTCAACCGGGCCTTCGAGTCCATCTACGGCTACACCGCTGAGGAGATTGAAGGGCGCATCACCCGCGAGGTCGGCATCTGGTCGAACCCCGCCGACCGCGAGCAGGTGCTGGCCCTGGTCCGCCAGGGGCTGCCGGTGCGGGACTTCGAAACCGAGATCCTGCGCAAGGACGGCAGCCGCCGCTGGGTCTCCTATTCCGGCCAGCTCGTGACCATGGGCAGCACGCCCTGCCTGCTCTCGGCGGCGGTGGACATCACGCAGCGGAAGTGGGCGGAGGATGCGCTGCGCGACAGCGAGGCGCGCCTGCGGCGGGCCGAGCGCGTGGCCCAGGTCGGCAACTGGGAGCTGAACCTGGCCGACCGGAAGATCCGGGCATCAAAAGGTGCCGAGAACCTGTTCGGCATGCAAGGGGTGGAGTGGACCCTCGCGGAGGTCCAGGCCCTGCCGCTCCCGGAGTATCGGCCGGCGCTGGACGCGGCCCTGGCCGGTCTGATCGAACGCGGCCTGCCCTACAACGTCAAGTTCCGCATGCGGCGACCCGACAACGGGGAGCTGCACCACATCCACTCGATGGCCGAATATGACGCCGCCCGGGGGGTCGTCTTCGGGGTGATCAGCGACATCACCGAGCGGGTCCTGGCCGAGGAGGAGCGGGCCCGGCTCCAGAACCAGCTGCAGCAATCCCAGAAGATGGAGAGCCTCGGTAGCCTCGCGGGAGGCGTCGCCCACGACATGAACAATGTGCTGGGGGCCATCCTCGGCATGGCCTCCGCCAACATGGAGGCGCAGCCCAAGGGAAGCCCCGCCTACCGCGCCTTTGACACCATCACCCAGGCGGCGACCCGGGGCGGCAAGATGGTCCGGAGCCTGCTGAGCTTCGCCCGGCAGAGTCCCGTGGAGGAGCGGGTGCTGGACCTGAACGCGGTCCTGCGCGACGAGGTCACCATGCTGGAGCGCACCACCCTGGGCAAGGTCCGTCTCGAGCTGGACCTGGCGGAAGAGCTCCGGCCGATCCGTGGCGATGCCGCCGCCCTGACCCACGCCTTCATGAACTTGTGCGTCAATGCCATGGACGCCATGCCCGAGGGCGGCGCCCTCACGCTGCGGACCCGGAACATCGACAGCAACTGGATCGAGGTGGAGGTGGAAGACACCGGCACCGGGATGCCCCGGGAGATCCTGGAGAAGGCCATGGATCCCTTCTTCACCACCAAGGCCGTGGGCAAGGGCACCGGGCTCGGCCTGTCCCTGGTCTACAAGACCGTGAAAGCCCACCGGGGCCAGGTGGAGCTCCGCAGTGAGCCCGGTCAGGGCACCACCGTCCGGCTGCGCTTCCCGGCCTGTGGAGCCCCCCTGCAGACCCCGGAGCACCCTGCCCTGCCCCAGCCCAAGCCCTCGCCCCAGGTATTCACGCTGCTGGTGGTGGACGATGACGAGCTGATCCAGAGCGCCATGCTCACCATGCTGGAGTTCATGGGACACCAGGCCGTGGGCGTCTCCAGCGGCGAGGAGGCCTTGGCCCGGCTCGAAGCCGGGCTCGAGCCGGACCTGGTCATCCTGGACATGAACATGCCCGGACTCGGAGGCGCCGGCACCCTGCCGCTGATCCGCGCCCTGCGGCCGACCTTGCCGATCCTGCTGGCCACGGGCCGTGTCGACCAGTTCGCCTCGGACCTGGCGCGCACCCATCCCCTGGTCACCCTGCTGTCCAAGCCCTACGGCATGGAGGACCTCCGGCAGCAGATGGAGAGCCTGCGCCGTGGCTGAGGGTCAGGCCGCCTTCGCGGCGCCCTGGAGATCCAGGCAGGGCCTACCCCCTAGCTAGCGGAGACAGACCACCTTCGCCTTGCCCTTCCACTTGAGCCAGGCGCGATCGGTGGTGAGGACCGTGGCCCGCTCCCGCTCGGCCAGGGCCAGACAGCAGCGGTCGCCGAGGGAGAGCCCGAGCGGCCGGGTCCTGGCCTCCATCAGGCCAGCCTCCAGGGCGAGGACCTGATCCAGTGGCGCCACCTCAAGCTGAAGCCCATCCAGCGCGGTCCGGAGTTCGCGGGCCGGCAGTCCGGCGCGCCCCAGGATGCCGACCACCTCGGCCCAGTTCGGGGCTCCGATCAAGGCCTCCCCGGTCCGCACCGCCTCCCAGACCGGCTCCTGCCCCGGCTCTCCCAGCAGCAGCGCCACCAGGGCGCTGGCATCAAGCACCGTCCTGTTCACGGCCGTAATCCTCCCGACGCTCGGCGACCAGCTGGTCGGACAACAGGCGCCCGTCCTTCGGGCGGTAGGGCGCCAGGAGGGCCTGGGCGCGGCGCAGGGCGACTTCCACGGTGACCAGTCGGACCTCCTCGCCCTGGAGCTCCAGGACCAAACGGGACCCAGTCTTCAGCCCGAGGGCCTTCCGGAAGGCCGCTGGCAGGATCACCCGACCCGCGCCGTCCACGGTCACAGTCGCAGTCATGGGCGGACCTCCCCTCCTTCAAGAATAGGGAGAATTCAAAAAAATGCCATTTATCTGAAATGTGGGAGAGATACCCTCAGGGCTGGAAGGCCACCACCATGCCATCAGCGTCGGCGTGGCCCTTCGACTGGGCCTCGGCGCCGCGGTAGAGGGTCCAGCCGGGGAGGCCTCGGGCCATGCTCTTGGTCATGGCCCACTGCTGGATCCGGCTGTTGGCCAGGATCACCAGGAGCAGCCGCTTGGGATTCCAGGGGTTGGGGAAGGCGGCCACCAGGCCGTCATCGGCCCGGCCGTAGGTGCGGCCCTGCCACTGGAACCAGCCGGGACCCGCCTTGAGGGGCAGCTTCCCCTCGGCGAGCAGGCGGGCCATGAGCCCGTTGTCCGCGGGACCGCCCAGGACCACCAGGTCGCTGGCAGCCAGCTCGGCGTCGCTGACCTCGGCGTCGGGCTTCATGGGCAGCAGCACCTCCGTCATGTTGTCCGCCAGCAGGTCTCGATACTGCAGGGCCAGGGTGCGCTGGGCCTCCACTTCCCGGGCCGTGCCGCAGACCAGCAGGGTGGCGCTCCAGTCATCCAGCACGTTGCCGGGCACCCAGAAGTCCACCCGAGCCAGGGGTAGGTCCCGCCCGGCGTTGAAGGTCAGGCGCGTGGGCCGGGTCTCGCTGCGGAAGGTGAACGTGTCCTTGGCGCCGGTCAGGGCAAGGCGCTCCAGGCGGGCGCCCTTCTCGGTCTCCACCGTGACGAAGGCCACCAGGGGATAGGCGAAGCCCGGCTGCGTGACCTCCAGCCTCACCTCGAAGGCGTCTCCGGCTTTCTCCACCCGCGCCTGGATGACGGGCGCGGGCAGGTCCGCCCGCTTGAGCCAGGGCTTCAGGATCGGCGCCACGTCCTTCCCCGCCGCCGCGGAGAGAGCCGCCAGCAGGTTGGCCGTGGTGGCAGCCTTGCCCCGGAACTGGGCCGAGACCGCCTGCATGGCCTTGCCGAAGGCCGCGTTGCCCAGGTGCAGCCGCAGCTGATGCAGCGCGAAGACGCCGCGGATGCGGGGGATCTGGTAGGCGCCGTAGCGGTCATAGTCCGTGACCGTGACCAGGGGGGCCTTGGCGCCCTCCTTGGCGGCCAGCCACAGGTGGCGCGTGCCCAGGTCGGCCAGGGCGGCGCTCTGGGTCTCGAAGGCCTTGGCCCCGCTGGCGGCCAGCTGCTTCAGCTGCGTGTGGTAGGCCGCCGACCCGCTGACGAACCAATTGTCGGCATCCGAGGCGGGCCGGATCGTGCCCGTCCACAGCCCCTTGGCCTCATAGCTGAAGGCCTCCTTCACGGCGGCCGTGTCCGGGACCGGAGCAGCCTTCAGAGGCTTTTCCTGCCTCCAGGCTGCGCGAGCAGCCTGGAGCCTGCTCGAGATCCAGACCGGGCTGAACGTCGTATACCCATGGGTGAGGTGCGGCGTGGCCAGGGGCAGGTCCGCGATCCAGCGGCCGCCTACCAGCTTTTCCCGCTGGGTGGTCTTGCCCTGGTGGGCGATGAAGACCAGGGCCTCGGCCATCTCGGCGGTGGTCAGCTTGGCGTCGCAGGCGTGGGGCCGGTTGATGGGGCTGCTGGCCAGCATGCGCGTGGCGGCGTCGATGTCGAAGCCACCCTTGCCGCTGGCGCGGAAGGCCTCCTGGAAGGCGATGTCGCGGTTCCAGGTGTTGAAGGCCAGATCCACGGGCGCGCCATCGGGGTTGGCGCCGTACTCGCCGCGCACCTCGAGGTCGCGGTTGTTGTTGTTGGCCCAGATGAAGCCCAGGTGGTTGGCGGGCGTGTCCGCGGGCTTGCCCTTGCTGCCCGTGCGCCAGAGCCTCGTCTTGTCGGTGCCCAGCAGGAAGCAGGCGCCCTCGTCGGTCTTGGTGTCGGCCATGGTCCAGTCGTTGGTGTAGAGGCCGTTGTTCTGCTTGAAGAGGATCGCCGCCGCCTCGTCGATACCCGCGGCATACTGGGCGGCCTTCCGGATGCGGTTGCTCTGGGGCGTGCCATCGGGATTGAAGGGAGTCTGTCCCACGGTGGTCTCGCCCATGACCAGGCCCGAGGCGTTCAGGTACCAGTCCGTGCCGCTGTGGATGCCGCCCGCGAAGGTCTGCAGCACCAGGCGGTGGCCCTTCTCGGGCACGATGTCGAGCATCACGTTCCACTCGGTGCCGGTGTAGCCGCCCCACATGAAGACCTGGCCGAAGATGAAGCGGCCGCTCCGGGTGGCTTCCTTGGTGGCCACGAAGGACGAGCAGTGGTCCCCCTGCCCGCCCTTGGCCACCTCGTCATCGGCGGACATGAACGTGCGACCACTTAAGGAATTCGTCGTATTTGGAAGTGCGGAATGGAGATAGCTTTCATCGACGTCACTGTTCAGCGTGACAATGTCCAGCAGGTCCAGGTCCCGGCCCTTGAACTTCACCCCGGCCTTCACGGCGCCGTCAGCGATGCCCTTCATCTCCTCCAGGTATTCCATGTCGTATTTGCGGAGGAACAGGGCGTCCGCCAGGTGGCGCTTGTCGGTCCAGCCCCGGGCGGCGTCGGCGGCGTCCTTCTGGAGGCCCAGCTTGGTCATGAACCGCACGATCTCCTCGGCCATGAGCTCGCCGTGCTGGCGGCCCCGGGCGTAGGGGGCGCCCTCGATGTGCAGGAAGGTCCAGCCGCCCATCTCGTAGCGGAAGCCCTTCCCGGCCCAGCGCACGGTCTCCAGGGGCACGAAGGCGGTGACGTCCTCCACCTTCTCCAGCTGCAGGTCGCTGAAGCTGGCTGCGCCCGTGGCCTGGCCGTTGCGGCCCAGGTGCAGCTGCGCGCGGTCCGTGGGGCTGGTGGCCAGGAACAGCACCGAGAGGCGGCGCTCGGCGGTGCCCGCGGCACTCTGGGAGGCGTTCGTGAAGGGGAAGCTTTGCATGGACAGGCAGGCGCCCAGGGCGGTGGGATACCGCGCCAGCGCATCCACCTTGACGCCCTCGGTCCGGACCGTGGCGCTCAGCCGGTAGAGCTCGCCGACCTTCAGCGTCACCGGCGCGGACACCAGGGTGCCCTCGGCCCCCCCGGCCGCGTCCAGGCGCAGGCCCGCAGCCTTGGCGGTGGAGCCCGGCTTGAGGCTCCAGCCCCCGAGAGACAGGTCCGCCGCCGAGGCGAAGACCGCCAGCACCAGCACCAGCAGGGCACGGAAAAATCGGCTCATGGAACCTCCATCCACCTAGTCTGCCAAAGCCTCGCAGGGATTGCCTCGTTTATTGAGGCCAAGGAATGCCCAGGGTCAGCTCCGCCGCAGCATGAGCAGGGTCCGGTCATCCAGGTAGGGCGCACCCTGGGTGAAGCGATCCAGCTCCCCCAGCAGGGCCGCGTCCAGGGCTGGCAGCGACTCGTGGCGGCGGGCTGCCACCAGGGCTGTGAGGGCCTCACTGCCGAACTCCTCCTCCGCGGCATTCGAGGCCTCGGTGATGCCGTCGGTGTAGACCACGAGGAGGTCGCCCGGCACCAGGCTCAGCGTGGCCTCGCCGTAGGGCTGGCCGGGCAGCATGGCCAGGGGCAGGCCCTGGGCCTCCAGCTCCTGGACCGGCTCGGCCCCGCGCAGGAGAAGGGCCGGGTTGTGGCCCGCATTGGTGTAGGTCAGCGTACCCGTGGCCGGATCCAGCAGGGCCAGGAAGGCGGTCACGAAGCGGCGTCCGTCCGTGTGGCGGGCCAGGTTCCTCGACAGCTGGAAAGCCAGCTCCGAGGTGCTGAGGTCCCGCTCGGTCCAGGCCTCGAGGGTGGCCTGGAGCGAGGCCATGAGGAGGCCCGGGCCCAGGCCCTTGCCGCTCACGTCCGCCAAGCAGAAGAGCCACTTGCCATCGCTGCGGAGCCACCAGCCGAAGAGGTCGCCGGAGACCTGGCGGCTGGGCAGGTTGTTGCCGTAAAGCTCGAAGCCTGGAATGTCCGGCGGGAAGCCCGGAAGCAGATCCTGCTGGATGCGGCGGGCCAGGTCCAGCTCCTGATCCACCTTCTTCCGGGCCAGGGCCTCCTCGCGCAGGCGGGCCTGCTCCAGCTTGGCCGTGGCCAGGTGGGCGAAGGTGCTGGCCAGGCGCAGATCCTCCTCGTGGAAGGGCTTCCGAGGCGGGCGGGAATCCAGGTAGAGCAGGCCCTTCACCACGCCCTGGTGCTCCAGGGGCGTCACCATGGCCGAGGTCACGCCGCTCTGCATGAGCGAAGGGGAAGCCAGCCCCGGGTCCTCCCCGACGTCGTTGAAGAGGACCGACTCCTTGCGCTCCAGGGCTGCGTCCACCAGGCTGCGGGCCAAGACGATGGGCTGATCGCCCTCGGGTCCGCGGGAGGCCACGGTGTGCAGCCCGGTCCGGTCCTGGATCAGCACCGCGGCGCGCCAGGGCTTCAGCAGAGTCCAGAGCCGGTCCAGGAGGTGGGCCAGCAGCTGCTCCGGCGGACTGTCCTCCAGCAGCTCCAGGGAGAGGGCCTGGATCTCGCGGATCACCTCCCGGAGGTGCAGCGTCTCCGGGGCCTCCCGGCGCCGCTCCGGGGCCGCGCGCAGCCGCTCCAGGGGCAGCACGAGGGAGCCTGCGGAGGAGGAGTCGCCCGTGTCTGCGCCGATGCGGACCCTTGGCCCCCGGGCGAGCGGGCCCAGCCAGAGGGACACCTGACCCAGCTGGAGCTCGTCACCCTCGCCCAGGGGATGGGGCACCGTGATCCGCTCACCGTTGAGGGTGGTGCCATTGAGGGAGCCCAGATCCTCAAGGGAGAGCGCACCGGCTTCCAGGCTGATGCGGGCGTGGAAGCGGCTGAGGCTCGCGTCGGGGATGGTCAGATCGTTCAGAGAGGAGCGACCCAGGGTCCAGACCCGGTCCTCGCCCTCCAGAGGCAGGGGTGGTCGGCCGGGGATATGCAACATCAGGGTCTTCATAGGGCCTTCAAGAATCTGTTTGGCACGAGCACGAAGGTGGTTAATTTAAGTCAATGTATACCATTTTACGTAACAATGCTTGACCGATGACCGGACGCCTCGAAGCGCGCCCGATCAGACCCGACGAGGCCGCGATGGCACCACGCAGGATGCACCCGTGAAGCCCCTCGAGTCCCAGGCCGACACCCTGGCCGGAGCTGCCTCGGCCATCGGGGCCGGGGAGCCTGGTCGCCGCGCCGTGCCGGACTTCCCCGTGAAGGACTGGGACCGCTACGAGTTCCTGGGCTTCCTGGGCCAGGGCGGCATGGGGATGGTGTTCCTGGCTCGGGACCGAAAGCTCGGCCGCGAGGTGGCCATCAAGTTCGTGCGCCTGGAGGACGAGCGGCACCTCCAGCGCTTCCTGGTCGAGGCCCGGGCCCAGGCCCGGGTGGACCACGAGCACGTCTGCAAGGTGTTCGAGGTCGGTGAGGTGGAGGGCCGGGTCTTCATCACCATGCAGCACATCGCCGGCGGCTCCCTGGAGCAGGCGGCCCCGACGCTGAGCCTGGAGCAGAAGGTCATCGTGCTGCGCGATGCGGCCCTGGGCGTGCAGGAGGCCCACAAGGTAGGCATCATCCACCGGGACCTGAAGCCCGCCAACATTATGGTGGAGCGGGCTGAGGACGGCGCCCTGCGCAGCTTCGTCATGGACTTCGGCCTGGCCCGGGAGTGGAACCAGGACGTCACGGAGACGGGCTCGGTGCTGGGCACCCCGGCCTTCATGTCGCCGGAGCAGGCCCGGGGCGAGCTCCACCTGCTGGACCGGCGCACGGATGTCTACAGCCTGGGCGCCACCCTCTACCTGGTGGCCACGGGCCACCCGCCCATCCCGGGCAGCAACGCCCTGGAGGTCCTCAGCGCCATCGGCTCCCACGAGGTGCAGCCCATGCGCCTCCACGGCTCGGGCATCCCCCGGGACCTGGAGGCCATCACCCTCAAGTGCCTGGAGAAGGATCCCTCCCGGCGCTACGACTCGGCCCGCGCCTTCGCCGAGGACCTGGACCGCTTCCTGGCGGGGGAGCCCGTGCTGGCCCGGCCCACGGGCCTGCTCTACCGCCTGCAGCGGAAGCTCCGCCGCCATCGCCAGCTCTCCACGGTGGCCGCCCTGGCCCTCCTCCTGGTATTGGGCGCCCTGGGCACCACCCTCAAGACCCGCCGGGACGCCAGCCGCCGCGAACACCTGGCCCAGCAGTTCACCGAGTCCATGGGCCGCATCGAGTCCCTGGCCCGCTACTCGGCCCTGGCGCCCCTGCATGACATCCGCCCGGACCTGCAGGCGGTGCGGGCCCACCTGGACCTGCTGCAGGCAGACATGCGCGCGGCGGGCAGCCTGGCCAACGGGCCCGGCCACTACGCCCTGGGCCGGGGCTACTGGACCCTGGATGACGCCGAGCAGGCCCGGGAGCACCTGCAGATGGCCTGGGACGCGGGCTACCGCGAGCCCCGGGTGGCCTTCGCCCTGGCCCTGGTGCTGGGCCGCCAGTACCAGGAGCAGCTGCTGGAGGCGGAGCGCATTTCTGCGCGGGACCAGCGGGAGGCCCGGCGGCGGCGCATCGAGGTCCAGCTGCGGGCCCCGGCCCTGGCCTTCCTCCGCAAGGCCCGCGGCGCAGACGTGACCTCCCCCGCCTATGTCGAGGCTCTCCAGGCCTTCTACGAGGGGCGCCTGGATGCGGCCCTGGAACACCTCAAGGTCCTGGCGGGCGAGCAGCCCTGGTTCTTCGAGGCCCCCCTGCTGCGGGGCTCGCTCCTACAGGCCCGGGCCTGGTCCTGGTGGAACCAGGGACAGCCCGAGAAGGCCCAGGCTGACTTCGAGGCCGGCCGCCAGGACCTGGCCCTCGCCGCCGCCAGCGGGCGCAGCGCCCCTGCGGTCTACGCGGCCCTGGCGCAGCTGGAGCTGAACGCCCTGACCATGGAGAAGTACAGCCAGGGTCAGGTAAAGCCCGCCTTCGAGCGGGGCCTGGCGGCGGTGCAGCTGGCCCTCCAGGCCCAGGCGGACCACGCGCCCTCCCTTATCCTCCAGGCGGCCCTGCTGGGTCAGTACGCGGATGTGCTGACCGGCCGCGGCGAGCACCCGGACGCCCTGGTCCAGGAGGCCGTGGCCGCGGCCCTGAAGGCCCAGGCGGCCGGACCCACCCGGGCCGATGCCTGGGCGGCCCTGGGCAAGGCCTACTACCAGTGGGGCAACGAGCGCCTCGACCACAATCTGGATCCCACGGAGCAACTGGCCCAGGGGCTCCGGACCCTGGAGTCCCTGGCGGCTCCGAAGCGCGACTACCCGGTGGAGAACCACCTGGGCCTCATCCATCAGACCTGGTCCGAATATGACCTCCAGCAGGGGCTGGATCCACGGCCCCACCTGGACGGGGCCATCGCGGCCTACGAGCGGGCCACGGCCATGGAGCCCCAGTCCCTGCCCGCCTGGATCAACCTGGGCACCTGCCTCCAGCAGCGGGCCGTGCTGCCGGGCACCGCAGATCCCGAAGCGGACCTCCAGCGGGCCCTGCAGGTGCTGGACCGGGCCCACACCCTCAACCCCCGCCACTTCGTCCCCTGTTTCGTGCAGGGCAAGGTGCTCTACAGCCAGGCGCTGCGCAAGCAGGAGCGGGGCGAGGATCCCAGCGCCGACCTGCAAGCCTCCCTGGAGGCCAACCGCCGGGGGCTGGCCATCAATGCCGAGGTGCCGCACCTGCACAACGGGGTCGGCGTGGCCCAGCAGCAGGTGGCCCGCGCCGCCTGGGAGCGGGGTCAGGATCCCCTGCCCGCCCTGGCCGCCGCGGAGCAGGCCTTCCGCCGGGCCATGGCCGTAGCCCCGGGCCAGGTGCTGGGCTACCTGAACCTGGCAGACCTGCTCATCTGGAAGGCGCGGCGCGGGCTGGACGCTCGCGCGGCAGGCAGCATCCAGGTCCTCGAGACGCTGGTGCGCCGGAGCCTGGCGACCGCCCCCGGAGATCCGGGCGCCCTCGCCACGCAGGGGCGCCTGGCGGCCCTGCGCCTGGAGCAGCTGCAGAGCCGCCCCGGGGACTTCCGGTCCATCCTGGCCGCGGGGGAGACGGCCCTGGCCGCCGTGCTCGACCGCCAGCCCCGGCACCGGGACGCCCTGCTCTACCTGGGCGAGCTGCGCAGCGCCGTGGCCCGCCTGAAGGCCCAGCGCGGCCAGGCTGCCCCCGAGGACTTCGAGGCGGCCGACCAGGCCCTGGCCAGGGCCCTGCAGGCACCGCCCGAGTCCCAGGAAGCCCTGCTGGACCGGGCCGCCCTGGCCCATGATCGGGCGCTCTGGGAACAGGCCCGGGGGCAGGCTCCCGTCCGCCAGCTGGCCCTAGGCGAGGCCACGCTGAACCAGCTCGCCAAGCTGCACCCAGGCATGGGCGAGGCTCTGGCCCTGCGGGGCGCCCTGAAGCTGGCGGAGGCCCAGTCAGGGGGCTCCGCCGAGCGCACTGGCAAGGCCCGCGAGGCCCACCGGGCCTTCCAGGAGGCCTTCACCCGCAACCGCCACCTGGAGCCCACCTGGCGCGCCGCCGACCAGCAGGCCCGGGCCCTGGCTCAGCCCTAGGAGCTGGGATCACCGGCTGAAACTCAAAAAAAATCAGCCGCCGATGAACACCGATGAACACCGATGAACACCGATGAACACCGATGAACACCGATGAACACCGATGAAGGCATGATAAAAAGAAAATAAATATTTATTTAATTCTTTATTTATCAGCTTTTAATCAGCATTTATCGGTGTTCATCGGTGGTTAATTTTGATCTTTTTCCGTAACCGGCAAGCGGCTCAGCCTGAAACCTTGATGGTGCCCGTGCCGCCAATGCCTTGGGCGGTGCTGGCCTCGGCGGCCAGGTTCTCAGCCTGGTTCTCCTCGGTGCCTTCGGGCGCGGCGCCGTCCGGCTCTTCGCTGTTGGCTTTGGGAATCATGGGGACCTCCTGAAATGGGGTTGAGGGCTGGCCCAGGATCTTGAGACTCAGAACCTGGAACCCTGAAATATGGAGCCAAGCCTAGTCCCCTGCCAGCACGAACTGAAGGTTTTTCTTCGGATCCTCTCGGATTTTATCGACCCAGTCCTTCTCCGCCACCCCTGCCTTCTCCGCGCGCTCTGCGAGAGTGGTTGCCCTACCGCTTTTTCGCAGTCCAGCGCCAAGCCCCCGTAAGCTGGAACCATGGCGCTGAGCAAATGGACCTTCACCGTGACACCCGAGGACGCGGAGCTGCGCCTGGATCAGCTCATCGCCAAGCGCACGGAGCTGTCCCGGCGCTCGGCCCGGGAGGCCCTCAAGCTGGGCGGCGTCCAGGTGGACCGCAAGCGGGTGAAGGTGGCGGGCAAGCTGGTGAAGGCGGGTCTGGAGATCCGCGTCGCCTTTGATCCGGACCTGCCAGCGGTACCCACCATGCCCATCCCCATCGTCTTCGAGGACGCCTGGCTCATCGCCGTGGACAAGCCCGCGGGCATCGCCACCCAGGGCACCTGGGCCACGGATCGCCATGACCTGCTGGCCCTGCTGAAGGCCCAGCGCCCGGACCTGCAGACCTTCCTGCACCACCGCCTGGACCAGGGCACCTCGGGCCTGCTGGTGCTGGCCAAGGATCCCAAGGCGAACAAGGGCCTGGCCGAGGCCTTCGCCTCCCGGGACCTGGTGAAGCTCTACCTGGCGCGGCTCTCAGAGCCCCTGGAGGCCTGCACGGTCAAGGTCCCCATCGGCCGCCTGCGGGGCGCGGATCCCGGCCGCTTCGGCTGCGAGGGAGACCTCAGGGACCCCAAGTCCGCCCACACGGACTTCCGCCCGGCCACCGCCGAAGAGACCGCAGGCCTGGTGCCCGGCCACTGGGTCGTGGCGCGCATCCACACGGGCCGCACCCACCAGATCCGCGTGCACCTCGTCCACCTGGGCCACCCCATTCTGGGCGACGGCCTCTACGGCGGCGCCCCCTCGGACCGCCTCTGGCTCCACGCCTGGCGCCTGGGCCTCAACCACCCCGTCACCGGCGAGCCCCTGCTGCTGGAGGCCCCGCCGGTCCGGTTCCGGGCATGACCGGAAGCTCCCGGCGCGCCGCCAGGCACCTCTGGCCGAGGAGCCTGGGCATTGCCCTCCTGGCTTGGGGCACGGTGGCTGGGACTGCCGCGGAAGACTCGATCGATCGGGTCGCAACCCTCTCCGTCACCCCCATCGCTGTCGAGCGCTTCACCCGACCCGGTCCCCTGGCGGGCGTGGTGGCGCGGATCAACCTCCGGGATCCCCGGGTCGCCGTGAAGGTCCTCATGGCGGACGGCCTCGGCCCCGGCGGTGGGAAGGACTGTGCGGGGCGCCTCGAGGTACCCAGCGCCCTGGCCCGCAAGCACGACCTCGCCGTGGCCCTGAACGCCAGCTACTTCCGGGCCGAGCCCAAGGCGGGCGCAGCGCCGCCCGTGACCTACTTCGTCGGCAACTGCGGCACGCCCGTGGGCTGGCACGTCGCCGAGGGGCAGGTGCGCACCCGCCCCGTCGAAGCCCGCTTCGAGGCCGCCTTCGTGGTCCATGCCTCCGGTCGCGCCACCCTGCATGCCCGCCTCCACGAGCTGCCAGCGGATGCGCGCTTTGCGGTCAGCGGCAGCGCCCTGGTGCTGGAGGAGGGCCGCGTGCTCACCCACCGCAAGGACACCGTCCGCCACCCCCGCAGCGCCGTGGGCCTTAGCGCCGACAGCGGGACCCTATTCCTCGTGGCGGTGGACGGCCGCCAGGAGGGCCACAGCCGCGGGGCCACCCTGGCCGAGTTGGGCGAGCTGATGAAGGCCTTCGGCGCCGCAGACGCCCTCAACCTGGACGGCGGCGGCAGCACCGCGCTGGTCGTCAAGGACCGCGCCACTGGGGTCTTCACGGTGGCGAACCGCCCCTCCGGACTGGCCTCGGACCTTCCGGGCCTGCCCGTGGAACGCCCCGTGGTGGATGTCCTGGGTGTGGTGCTGCGGGAGGCGCCAGCCCCTCGGCAGAAGCCCGCGGAAGCTCCAGGTGGCTGAAGAAACCCAGGCGGGTCAGGCCTGCGGGAAGAGCTGGCGGAACGCCTCGGGCACCTTGGCCTTCTTGCGGGCCTGGTAGTCGAAGAACACGATGCCGGTCTTGCCGCGGGCCACCTCCCGGCCGGATTCCCGCTCAGCCAGCCGCCAGATGAAATCGCAGCCGTAGTCGTGGAAGTCCTCCACGCCCATCTCGACCACCATGACTTCGCCATGGAAGGCCTCTGAGCGGTACTGCACGGCGGCATCCCGGGCGATGATGCCCCGTCCCGCCACATCGAGCTCCGAGTAGCCCAGGGACTTGAGGTAGCGCAGGCGGGCCTCGGACACCAGGCCCAGCACCTGGGCGTTGTCGAGATGGTTGCCGTAGTTGATGTGCCCGATCAGCAGCGGGATCTCGGTGGCAAACGGGAACTGGGCAGGCAGCTCAATGCGGATACGGGCCATGGGTGAGGGCCTCCAGGCAGCAGGCGCGGGCCGATGCCAGGGGCGAACATAGCATGGTCGCCGGCACACTCCTGGCGGCGCGAAGGCCAGTGCTTCCGCCTCAGACCGCCTGCGCCCGGCTGTGCAGCGCCTCGAGGACTTCGGGCTTGTGGTCCAGCAGCAGCTTCATCAACGCCAGCGGCGGTGCGGGAGTCGCTTTGATCATGATCTTGCCTGGGACGGGCGACAGGGCGACGACCACCCCCATGCGGCCAGCCAAGTCCAGGATCTCGGTCGCGGCCATGGTGTCAATGGACATTGGTCCTCCCTCTTATCCTTCCATTCCTTGTTGCTAGGCGATGTCACTGGGAACTGGCGCGGTGCGGTTAGATCAACCTACCTCCCCGGAGCAGGGATCTCCATACGCTCGATTACGTGTTGAGAGGGGTTTCTTAGAGGTTCATCCGGGTTTTCTGGGAGAGGAGGCTACAAAGGCGCTCCACGAAGAACACGAAGACGCCCTGCGGGCGCAGGAAGCACACGAATGCGCCCGGACTCACCCCGGGCATCCCCAAGGGGGCGGCGGCTGGCTGCGGCCCCAAAAAGCCGTTCCAGCCGCCGCCCCCTTGGCCGGTCGCACGCGACCGGGGGCCCCCGGCCCGGATGCCCTGTCGGCGCGATGACCGCGCCTTCGTGCCCCTTCGGGTCTGTGCTTCGTGTCCTTTGTGGAGATTCTTGCAAGCCTAATTTGGCGGAGCAAGGCCGATAACCAGGTTCAGCGAGACCCGGACATGCCGTTGGGGCGCCCCTGTCCCCGGATTGCCACCACCCCGGCTATGCTCGGCTCATGCAGCTGCCGATCCTCTTCAACCCCGCCTCGGGCACCTCGCCCAAGGACCCGGACACGCTGCTGCGGCCCCTGCCGAAGGAGCTGCGGGACCGGGTGGAGGCGCTGCCCTTCGGACCGCCCTGGGACTTCGACGCGCCCATCGCGCAGGCGGTCGCGGCCGGGGGACCGCTCTTCGTCTGGGGCGGGGACGGGACCGTGCACCACGCGGCCCAGGCCCTGGTGGACCGGGGCTGTCCCGTGCCCCTGGCGGCCCTTCCCGGCGGCAGCGGCAACGGACTGGTCCACGGCCTCCGCACGCCCCTGGAGCCCTCGGGCGCCCTGCAGCGGCTGCTGGAAGGCCGGGAGCTCAGGATGGACCTGCCCCGCCTGGATGGGGTCTGTTTCCTGAACATCTGCGGCACCGGGTTCGAGGCTGCCGTGGCCCACCGCTTCGACAGCCTGCCCGGGCGGGGGTTCAGCACCTACGCCCAGGCCTGCTGGCAGCTCTGGCGCACCTGGCAGGAGGCGGGGCTCACCTGGGACGCCGAGCCGCTGCCCACGCCACCGACCTCTGGGCGCCTCGAGCGCATCCGCGCCGCCCTTCACGCGACCCCGCCCGTCCTGCCGACGACCGCCTGGAGCCTCAGCTTCGCCAACCTGCCGACCTTCGGCAATGGCCTCTGGATCGCCCCCGGGGCCGACCCCACGGACGGGATTCTGCAGTGGGCCACCCTGGCGCGGCCGGGCTGGCTGGCGCTGGCCTCGGAGGTGCCCCAGCTCTTCCGGGAGGGGGGCACCACGCCGCTCCGGCGGGAAGGCCGAGTGCGTAGCGCCCTGCTGCGCCTGGAGCGTCCCCTGCCCTGGCACCTGGACGGCGAGCCCGCCCCCGAGCGCGACCGCGCCGAGCTCAGCGTCGAGCCCCGCGCCTTCCGCATGCAGGTGACGGACGCTTGTCCCTGGACCTGACACAGAAACGGCCCCGTCGGGGCCGTTTCTGTGATGGGGAAAGACGGGGGATCAGTGCGGGAAGACCGCCGGGCCGGTCAGGCTGCGGCCGCGGAACTCGGCGCTGACGCTGGGGGTGGCGCCCCACAGGCCCACGACCATCTTCACCTGGCTGAGGTCCACGGAGCTGGGGTTCCAGTCCCGGCGCACCATCAGGGTGTAGGGGTATTTAGCGTCGGACCACCAGGCGGGATCATCGACGATGACGTAGACCGCCGTCGCCTCCTTCCCCGGGTTCTTGTAGGTCAGGAGCACCGGCTGGTGGGCGATGGAGCCCTGCAGCATGCCGGGGCCGGGCTGGCCCCACTTGTCCACCATCATCAGCCGGAACCAGCCCAGCTTCTCGTGCTGCACCTCCACCTGCACGGTGCCGCCGGCGGGCACGGCCAGGCCGTAGGCGCGCCAGCCCGCGGGGGTCTGGACGAAATCGGTGAGGGCATCCACGCCGTCCCCGAGGGGGGTCACAGGAATGAAGCCACGCCGGGAGAGCCACTGGATCTCGGCCATGAGGTCCCGGTGCCGCCAGTAGCCCATGTCAGGCAGGACACCGCAGCGCTTCCAGGCTGGCGGGATCACCACCTGGGTGCCCCCGATGAGCCCCACGTTCGACAACCGGATCCCTCCGGTGGGCCGCCGCTGGTCCACGGTCCGCTGGGCCGGGCGGGGGTGGCCTACGCGGCCTTCGGTCCCCATGGACCGGGTCGGTGCGGCGGACGCGGGGGGTGGCGCCGGCGGGGCATCCCGGGCGGGCTGGGGCTGCGGACGCTGCACTCTGCCCTCCTGTGGCGAAGCGCCACAGATGGCCGAGGCCAGAGCCAGGATCATAACGACGCTCATCACACGATGTTGAGTTCCTCGAGTCTGCATCGCACACCTCTCTCGGTTGGTTCGACAGTCCATGTTGCCAGACCCATGCCATGAACGATCGATAAGGTATCCTGGCCTTATCAAACATGGGAGTCGCCACGTGTTCGGCAAGATCCAGCGCATCCATTTCGTGGGCATCGGCGGCATCGGCATGTCCGGCATCGCCGAGGTGCTCGCCAACCTGGGCTACCAGGTCTCCGGCTCGGACCTGAAGGAGAGCGCCGTCACCCAGCGCCTCCGCGGGCTCGGCATCATCGTCCACCTGGGTCACCAGGGCAGCGCCATCGAAGGCGCGCAGGTCGTGGTCATCAGCTCCGCCGTGAAGGGGGACAACCCCGAGGTCGTGGCGGCCCATGCGGCGAAGGTGCCGGTGATTCCGCGCGGCGAGATGCTGGCGGAGCTCATGCGCATGAAATACGGTATCGCCGTGGCGGGTTCCCACGGCAAGACCACCACCACCAGCATGGTGGCGCAGGTGCTCAGCCAGGGCGGCATCGACCCCACCATCGTCATCGGCGGCAAGCTCGGCACCATCGGCAGCAACGCCAAGCTGGGCAAGGGCCCCTTCCTGGTGGCCGAGGCCGACGAGAGCGACGGCAGCTTCCTCATGCTGAACCCCACCCTGGCCGTCATCACCAACATCGACCGGGAGCACCTGGACCACTACAAGGACCTGGAGGAGATCCAGGAGGCCTTCGTGACCTTCGCCAACAAGGTGCCGTTCTACGGGTCGGTCTTCCTGTGCATGGACGATCCCAACGCCGCCGCGGTGCGCCCCCGCCTGAAGCGCCGGGTCTACACCTACGGCACCCACCCCCAGGTGGACATCCGCGCCCGGGAGATCCGCCAGGAGGGCTTCCGCACCCACTTCAAGCTGAAAGCCCACGGCAAGGATCTGGGCGCCTTCAGCCTCGGCGTGCCGGGCCACCACATGGTGCTGAACGCCCTGGCGGCCATCGGCATCGCCCTGGAGCTCGACGTCGACCCCGAGGTCATCCGGGCCAGCCTGGCCAGCTTCACCGGCGCCGACCGGCGCTTCCACCTCAAAGGCGAGCGGGACGGTGTGCTGGTGGTGGACGACTACGGCCACCATCCCACGGAGATTGCCGCCACCCTGGCCGCGGCCCGGGCGGGCTTCCCCGAGCGCCGCCTTGTGGCAGCCTTCCAGCCCCACCGCTACAGCCGCACCAAGGCGCTGCTGGACGAGTTCGGCACGGCCTTCTTCGAGGCGGACGTGGTGGTGGTCACGGACATCTACCCCGCCGGCGAGCAGCCCATCCAGGGCATCACGGGCGCCGTCGTGGCTGAGACCCTGCGCTCCCACGGCCAGAAGGAGGTCCACCTGGTGGGCCGGGTGGAGGACCTGCCCCAGGCCCTCCAGAGCCTCACCACCAGCGGAGACCTGCTCATCACCTTCGGCGCGGGCTCCATCACCACGGTCGGTCCGGCCTTCCTGGATCTGGCCTGAGCATGGCGCTGCGGCCCCTGCCTGCCCTCGTCGCCCTGCTCGTCGCCGCGCCCCTGGCCGCGAGCCTGCCCGCAGGGCTGCTGCCCGCCTCGGACCCCCGGCCTGACGTACCCCCGCCCAGCCTCGGCGCCCGCTACACACCGCAGGACGAGCTGCTGGCCTACGTCCGCGCCCTGGCCGCCGCGGCCCCGGACCGGGTGAAGCTGACCACGCTGAACCGCACCGAGGAAGGCCGGGAGCAGCCCTTCCTGGTGATCACGTCCCCCGCGAACCTGCGGCGCCTCGACGAGCTGGTGGCCCTCAACGCCAAGCTGGCGGACCCCCGGACCTGCACCGAGGACGAGGCCAAGCGCATCACCGAGACCAACCCCGTCTTCGTGTGGCTCGGCTACTCCGTCCACGGGGCCGAGGCCTCTGGCTCCGAGGCGGCCCTGGCCGTGGCCTACCACTTTGCCGCGGCCCGCTCGCCGGAAGTGCTTGGGCAGCTCGACCGGGTGGTGCTGCTGCTGGACCTGACCCAGAACCCGGACGGCCGGGCGCGCCATCTCCAGGCCGTGACCGAGGCCACCACGCCCTTCAACGTCAGCGATCCCCAGGACGCGCAGAACACGGCCCGCTGGCCCGGGGGCCGCTTCAACCACCGCCTCTTCGACCTCAACCGCGACTGGGCCTGGCAGACCCAGGGCGAGTCCCGCGCCAAGACCGCCGCGTTCCTGCGCTGGCGGCCCCAGGTGGTGGCGGATGTCCACGAGATGTGGCCCGAGACCACCTACTACTTCCCGCCCACCATGCAGCCCATCCACGAGGCGCTGCCCGGGGCCGCGTCCAACCACTGGCAGGCCGCCTTCGGCACGGGTCTGGCCAAGGCCTTCGACGCCCGGGGCTGGGCCTACTTCCGCCGGGATGTGTTCGACCTGTTCTATCCCGGCTACGGCGACAGCTGGCCAACCTTCCACGGGGCCGTGGGCATGACCTTCGAAGCGGCGGGGCAGTCCGGCCTGGCCTACAAGCGCCTGGATGGCGAGACCACCACCCTGGAGAGCCGCCTGCACCGCCACACCACCGCCAGCCTGGCCACGGTGGCCACCGCCGCCGCCGAGCGTCAGGCCCTGCTCTGGGACTTCCAGCGCGCCCGACGCGAGCGCGTCGCCCAGGGGGACCGGGCCGGCGCCTTTCTGCTGGCCGAGGGGGAAGATCCAGGCCGCACCCGCGCCCTGGTGGCCCTGCTGGAGCGCAACGGCCTCGAGGTGCAGCGCACCGCCACCGACCTGTCCACGGAAGGGCTCGAGCCCATCGGCCTGGCCCGCGCCGCCACCCTGCCCGCCGGCAGCTACCTGGTGGCCCTGGACCAGCCCAGCGGCGGTCTCGCCCAGGCCCTCCTGGAAGGCGAAGCCAAGATGGGCCCCAAGCCCACCTACGACCTCTCGGCCTGGAGCCTGCCCCTGGCCTTCCACGTGCCCGCCTGGCGCGCCAAGACGAAGCCCAAGGTCGCCGCGGCCAGCCCTGCCCCTCCCGCGACCGCGGACCTGCCCGAGGCCACCTGGGGCTACCTGCTGCCCGCAGGCCTGGAAGGCACCGAGCGGACCCTCGCCACGCTGCTGGAGGAGGGATTCAAGGCCACGGCCCTGGCCGAGCCCGCCCTGCTGCGCGGTCAGACCCTGGGCGCCGGCACCCTCATCCTGCCCCTGCGCACCAATGCGGCCAACCTGCGGGCGCGGCTGCAGGAGCTCTCCCGCCGGAACGGTCACCCGGTGCTGGCCACGGACACGGCCATGATGGCCTCGGGCCCGGACCTGGGCTCCAATCGAACCTTGCTCCTGAAGGCGCCGCGCATCGCCGTGCTCATGGACCGGCCCGCCAACCCCATGGCCTTCGGCGCCGTGGCGCACACCCTCATCGAAGCGGGCCTGCCCTTTGTGCAGCTCCGCGCGGACCGCCTGGGCGGCACCGCCCTGGCCCGGTTCACCCACGTGGTCCTGGTGGACGACGGGGCCCAGGGCAAGGGCTGGCAGCGCAGCCTCGGCGAGGGCGGCGCGGCCAAGCTGAAGGCCTGGCTCCAGGAGGGCGGCAGCCTGCTGGCCTTCCAGGGCGGAGCGGCCTACGCCTCCCGGGCGGGCCTCACCGCCACGGGCTTCCACCTGCTGGGCAAGGAGGCCGAGGAGGCCCGCCTGAAGGAGAAGGATCCCAAGCGCGAGACTCCCAAGGCGGATCCCGCGGAGCTGGTGCAGCCCTGGGACAAGCGGGACGACCGCGCCCTGGCCGAGAGCATCCCCGGCACCTACCTGAAGGCCCGGGTGGATGGCAGCCACCCCCTGGCCTGGGGCCTCCACGCCGGCCAGGGCGCCGCGGTGCTGGATGTCAACGACCCCATCCTCGAGCTGAGCGCTGGCGGCGAGAACCCGCTCCACTACGCCAAGGAGGACCTCAAGGTCTCGGGCCTGCTGCCCAAGGCCCTGGAGGCGCGCCTGCAGCAGAGCGCCTACGCCCTGCGCGAGCACTCCGGCCAGGGTGCGGTCATCCTGGTGGCGGGCGACCCGGTCTTCCGGGCCCAGGCACCTTTCACCCGGCGCCTGTTCTTCAACGCCATCTTCTTCGGCGCCTACCGTCCCACCCCGGAGTAGAACCCCCATGGGCCTGAGCACCACCCTCGCCATCACCGGAGCCTCAGGCTCGGCCTTCGGCGTGGCCGTGCTGAAGCGCCTCTCGGCGAGTCCCGAGGTGGCGCGCATCGCGCTGCTGCTGTCGCCCACCGGGAAGCGCTGTCTCTCCGACGAGACGGGCCTGACGCCGAAGGATCTCGCCGCCCTGCCCAAGGTGGAGCTGCGGGACGAGCGGGACCTGGGCGCCGACATCGCCTCGGGCTCCTTCCGCCAGGACGGCATGGTGCTGCTCCCCTGCAGCGCCGGAGCCCTGGGCCGCATCGCCGCGGGCACCAGCGAGACCCTGGTGAGCCGCGCCGCGGACGTCTGCCTCAAGGAGCGCCGCCCCCTGGTGCTCTGCCTGCGCGAGACCCCCCTGAACCGCATCCACCTGGAGAACATGCTGCGGGTCCACGACGCGGGCGCCATCGTCATGCCCCTCATGCCTGGCTATTACAGCGGCCCCAAGACCATCGACGACCTCTGCGACACCTTCGCCACCCGCGTCCTCGATCAGCTGGGCGTCCGCGAAGACGATCCCCGTCGCTGGAAGGGCTGAAATCAGGTTCTTCCGGGTCGTCCTTTCTCTGCGAGAGTTGTTTTCTTTTCTCTTTACCCCTGGGACAGGCGCAGCAGGACTGAATGGCCTACCCCACGCCCTCCATCAGCGCCTGTTCTTCGCGCTGGGCCTTGCGGGTGGACCAGAAGGCCCAGAGGGCGCCGAGGGCGCCAGTGGCGGCGCCGACGAAGGCCAGCAGGAGCATGCTGCCCCAGGAGAAGAAGCCCAGCCGGGCCAGCTCGACCAGCATGGGGGAGAGGCCGCCCATGCCGCGGGAGACCGGCAGCCAGAAGCTGAACAGGCCCAGCAGCGCCAGCAGGCTGCCGCTCAGGCCCAGGAAGGCGCCCTCCAGCAGCAGCGGGGTGAGGATGAAGGCCTCGGAGGCCCCCACCAGCCGCATGATCGTGATCTCTTCCTCGCGGGCCAGGAGGCTCATGCGGATCACGTTGCCGGTGGCAAAGCCCGCCGCGAGCAGGAGGATCACGCCGAGGGTCGCCAGGGCCGAACGCAGCATGCGGGCCATGCGGTGGAGGCTCTCCATGCGCTCCTGGTCCACCAGCACATCGCCCACGCCGGGCAGGCCCCGGAGGCTGGCGCCCACTTCCACCCCCCGCCCGCCCGTGGCCAGATCCGGGCGCAGAGTCAGCTCCAGGCTCTCGGGCAGGGCATCCTGGCCCGCGCTCTCCAGCAGCAGACCGGCTTCCCGCGTGGCCGCCATGAAGCGCTTGCGGTTCTCCACGGCGCTGACACGGTGCACCTCGCGGAAGCGGGGGTCCCGCTTCAGCCGCAGCTCGGCCTCATCGAGGGACTTCCCCTCGGCGGCGTAGGCCACCACCTTGGCCATGCCTTCCAGGCGGTTGACGAAGCGGTCGAGGCTCTCCACCGCCAGCAGGCCCCCACCCGCCAGCAGCAGACCCGAGCCGAGCGTGAGCACCGCCAGGAGATACTGGCCGCGGTGCCGGTAGAGGTCGCGGAACACATCCTGGAGCAGCAGCCCCAGCAGGCGGAAGAGCGTCACGAAGCGTTTCCGTCGATGGCGATCCCCTTCAGCACGGAGGTGGTGGGGGACACCGAGATGATCTTGGCCGCCGTGCCACCCATGGGGGACTTCCACAGGAAGACGGTGCTGGAGCCCACGGTGCCGGTGCTGCGCAGGCCCGCCAGCCAGTCCTTGCTGCCCGCGTGGGCGAGGACCCGGAGATCCGCCTGGTCCGTGGTGCTGCCCAGGGTGGTGGTGGGGGCGAGGTTGTAGGCCTGGCCGAAGGCGCCGGTGGTGAAGACCTGGATCGGCGCGGTGGTGGCGCTGGCATCGGTGTTGTGCCGGGCCACGAAGAGGTAGCCATTCCCGGTGTCCAGGGCCAGGGAACCATACTTGCCGATCAGCGTGGCGGGACCGATGAGGGTGTTCGCGTCCGTGAAGGCCGAGGCGGTGCCCTTGCGGAGCCGGGCTCCGGTGTAGGTCACGAGGCTGCCCACGGTGTCGCCGCTGAGCAGGAAGGCGTAGACCGAGCCCGAGGCCGCCGCCACACCCGTCCCCCCGGTATCACCTGCGGCGTGCAGGGCCTGGAGGACCACGCTGGCGCTCTGGGCCTGGCTGCTGGCATTGTTCACGACCCAGATCTGGGTGCTGCTGCTGCCATTCTCGGTGATGAAGAGCCGGTCGTTCTGGGGATCCACGGCAACCTGGCCGAAGGTCGAGGAGGAGAGCCGCCCGGTGTCGGAGAGGCTGAAGGAGACCACGTCATAGCTGGCGACGGCGCCGCTCTGGGAGCGGATGTTGCCCACCCGGACGATGCTCCCCGTGTCGGAGACCAGGTAGAGGTAGCCGTGCAGGCTGTCGAGGCAGACGCCCCCCCAGGCCAGGCTGGTGATCTTGCTGCTGAAGACGGAGGACGTGATCTGCTTGGTCGGCGCCACCGTGGTGGTGGTGCTGGTGTAGAGGGCGCTGAGGTCCGTCCAGACCAGGATGGCTGAGCTGGTGCTGTCGTAGGCGTAGAGCGCGGCCCCGGAGGTGCCACCGGAGGAGCCTTCGGGCTCCTTGCACCCTGTGAGCAGGATCAATATCGAGGCCGCGAGGCCGAGCAGGGAACGCAGTTTCATGGGCAGCGACCTATCGAGTGGTGAAGAGTGCCTTCAGTTGGGTGTTGAGGGAGCGCACGAGGTTCCCATCACAGCCAGCTTCCACGGCGGCGCGGCTGACGGCGAGGGCGAGTCCCTTGACCGCGTCGGGGCCCTCGCCGGCGAGGATCTGCTGGGCGGCTCTCGCCTGCAGGCCGTTCACCAGCTCGTGGTGCTGCTCGGGCAGCACCTGCTTGGAAGCCTGGGCGATGCGCTGGGTGAAGTTCATGAGCTTGACCAGGCGCTGGGAGTCTTCCAGCGCCGGGGGACCTGGCTTCGGTGGCGCTGTGGCGGCGTCGGCTTCCGAAGCGGGCTCCTGGGGCTCGGGGGGCACCTGGCTGGCCGTCTCCTGCAGAACCTCAGGCGCAGCCGAGGCCTCTGCGGCCTTGGCCAGCATCACCGAGACGGGCGTCAGCTCCTGGAGCGATTTTTCGGGAGCCTCGAGCTTCCGGGGACGGCCCGAGCGCAGGCCCTTGAGCGCCACGTGGCCCGCCAGGACCAGGCCGTAGAGATCCTTGGCCACGGCCAACACCGGCTTCTCCGCCAGCTCGGCCAGTTCCGCCACGGTGTAGTAGCCCGTGCACAGGCCCAACAGCTTGGCCTCGCGGGCATTCACGCCCTTGGGCGCCTCACCGGGCAGCAGGGTGGAGGCCGGGTGGAGCTCCACCGAAGGCACCTTCTGGCGGATGACCCGCCACTCGTCCATGCGTCGCCCCAGCTCCATCAGGATGGAGGCATTGGGCTTGTTGATCGTGACGGGAACCTCGACCGGCCCTTCCTCGAAGTGGTAGCCACCCTCCAGCCAGAGCGCCACTTCCATGAGTGCCTCGAGGCCTTCGTTCGCGGGCGTCACGGCGTGGATGATCCGGCCCTCCCGCAGGTAGATGCGGGCCTTGGCAGCTTCCTGGTGGACATGGAAGCACCCGGATTTTCCCCCCTGGCTCACGAGCTGGATGATGTCAGGCAGGGGGGCTTCGCGCATGGAGCCTTGGATCACACCCTGGGACATGGACCGATCCTCTCTTGAAGAAGGAAGATGCCCAACCTTACCACGGAGTGCGCCCTTCCCCCCGGCGCCCTCCTGAGCGATGCTGGGAGTCCTATGCGTGACCGTCCAGACTCTCCCTTCGCCAGCATCGAAGCCGCCATCGAGGCCATCCGCCAGCGGCAGATGGTGGTGGTGGTGGATGACGAGGACCGCGAGAACGAGGGCGACCTCACGCTGGCCGCCGAGCACGTCACGCCCGAGGCCATCGCCTTCATGGCCACGCACGGCCGGGGCCTGATCTGCGCGGCCCTGGAGGGTCCCCTGCTGGACCGCCTGCAGATCCCGCTCATGGTCCGCGACAACACCAGCCCCTTCGAGACGGCCTTCTGTGTCTCGGTCGAGGCCCGGGAAGGCACCACCACGGGCATCAGCGCCCAGGACCGGTCCCGGACGATCCAGGCCCTCATCGCGCCCGAGTCCCGGCCCCAGCACTTCGTCAAGCCCGGCCATGTGTTCCCCCTGCGCGCCCGCCCCGGCGGGGTCCTCACCCGCACCGGCCAGACCGAGGCCAGCGTCGATCTGGCCCGTCTTGCCGGGCTGCATCCCAGTGGTGTCATCTGCGAGATCATGAAGGACGACGGGACCATGGCCCGGGTGCCGGACCTGGTGCCCTTCTGCCGCCAGCACGGCCTGCTCCTGGTCACGGTGGCGGACCTGGTGGCCTACCGGCTCCGCCAGGAGCCCCTGGTCAAGCTCCTCGAGGTGCGGGCCATGGCCAGCGAGTGGGGCCAGCTGCAGGTGCACCGCTTCCAGAGCCTGCTGGACGGCGGCAGCCATCTCGCCTTCGTGCTCGGGGACCTGGCCAAGGTCGAGGCCCCCCTGGTGCGCGTCCACGTGGAGACCCTGCCGGACGACCTGCACGGCTTCGAGAGTGGCCTCTTCCAGAAGGCCATGGGCGCGCTGGCCAAGGAGGGCTGCGGCGCCCTCGTCTACCTGCGCCGGCACGCCCACACCCCGGGCGTGGCGGAGGAAGGACAGGCCCTGCCGCAGACCATGAGCGACCGGGATTTCGGCGTGGGCGCCCAGATCCTGCGGCAGCTGGGCATCGGGAAAATGCGCCTCCTCAGCCGCCATGAAACGAAGTACATTGGGCTCCGTGGTTTCGGACTCGACCTCTGTGCCCACGTGCCCCTGGAACCCCCTGCGCCCCATCCCTCCCCGGATCCGCGTTGACCGACGCCGCCTTCCTGACCCAGTCGCCCCTGTTCAGGAACCTGGACGAGGCGGAGCGTGCCCAGGTGCTGATCATCGGGCAGGTGCGGTGCGCCCCCACCGGCGAGGTGCTCTTCCGCGAAGGGGACAGCGGCGATGGCCTCTACATCCTGCTCCAGGGCTCGGTGCGCATCTCGAAGCAGACCGCTTCTGGCGAGGAAGCCCTGGCGGTGCTGGAACCCCCCGCCTACTTCGGCGAGATGGCCCTCATCGACGACTCCCCTCGGGCCGCGGACGCCATCGTCAACGAGGAGGCCGCGCTGTTCTTCCTGCCCATGGAGCAGTTGCAGGGCCTCATCGAGTCCCAGCCCCGCACGGCCCTGAAGATCCTGTACGCGCTCTGCCAGGTGCTCTCCCAGCGGTTGCGGGAGACCAACGAGCGCTACATGAGCCTGTTCACCATCGCCCAATGGGGGAGCGCCAACTCAGGCGATCCCCTGCCCTTCCCCTGAACTTGAAAGGAGTTCCCATGTCCGACCTCGTCGCGCATATCACCGACGCCCAGTTCCCCGAGGCTGTTGCCCAGGGTGTCACCCTCGTGGATTTCTGGGCCCCCTGGTGCGGCCCCTGCAAAATGATCGCCCCCGTCCTTGACGAGCTCGCCGCGGAGATGGCAGGCAAGGCCAAGTTCATCAAGATGAACGTGGATGAGAACCCCGAAGTGGCCGGGAAGTTCGGCATCATGAGCATCCCCACCCTGATCGTCTTCAAGGACGGCAAGCCCGTGAACAAGCTCATCGGCGGCCAGCCCAAGCCCCAGCTGAAGGCGTTCGTGGAGTCGGCTTTCTAGGGGCTATCGGCTGTCAGCTGTCAGCGATCAAATGCAGCGCCGGGGCGACCCGGCGCTTGCTCTAGCTGGAGGCGCTGCTGGCTGTCGGCTGTCAGCTCTCAGCTCCCGGTGAAAGAAGGGCCTGGCTGGGTCCTTAGGGCCGTTCCGAGACCTGCAGTTGAAAGCCGATAACTGAGAGCTGACAGCCGAGAGTCGAGCGCCGACAGCTGACAGCCGTGCCTCACCCCAGCCCAATGCTTTCGAGGTGGGACTGGAGTTCCCGGAGCCCGAAGGGTTTGGACAGCAGGGTGACACCCGGGTGAGCCGAGGCGAGGGTGAGCGCCGTCTGGTCGGCTCGTCCCGTTGAGAGCAGGACCGGCACCGCTGGACACAACACGCGCAGGCGAGGCAGGGTTCCGGCCCCGCCAAGTCCGGGCATGTTCATGTCCAGGATGACGAGATCGGGCTCAAGCCCGGCCTCCAGCGCAGCCAGAGCTTCCTCCCCGCTTGGGGCAGTCGTTACCGCCGTGTGGCCCATGACTTCCAGGAGCGCCTGGATGGAGCGCTGGATCAGGTCGTCGTCATCCACCAGCAACACCTTCAGGGATCGGAGGAGGGAAACTCTGGCGGCGGAAGCACCACCTTCTGCCGCGTGGGCTGCCTTCTCGCAGACTGGGAAGAGCAGCCTGACGCGGGTGCCCTTGCCTGGCTCGCTCTCAAGGGTCATCCGGCCCCGATGCGCCACCACGGTGCTGTAGACCATGGACAGGCCCAGCCCCGTGCCTTTGCCGACCCCCTTGGTGGTGAAGAAGGGATCCATGGCCTTCTCCAGCACCTCTCTGGGCATGCCCGTCCCGTTGTCTTCGACCACCACCTCAATCCACCCGGGGTCGATGTTGCGGGTGTGCAGGGTGAGGGTTCCGTTTTCCGGCATGGCGTCCACGGCATTGACGCAGAGGTTCATGAAGGCGTGGGTCAGGGCGCTCGCGTCACCGAGGGTGGGGTGCAGCCCCGCTTCCAGATCCATCTGCAGGTTGATCTTCGCCAGGGTTGTTCGTTCAAGCAGGCTGATCTGCTCCCTGAGAAGGGCGTTCAGATCGAGCTTGCTTTCCTCCGCCGGGCTCTGACGGGCAAAGCTCAGCAGGCTCTTGACCATCTTGCCGCCGCGTTCGGTGGCCTTAATGATGGTGTCGAGGGCCTGGTGGAGGGGGCTGCCGTAGGGCTGGGTGCCGATATGGGCCGTCGCCAGGCCGAGGATGGCTCCCAGCACGTTGTTCATGTCGTGGGCGACCCCGCCCGCCAGGGTTCCCAGGCTTTCCATTTTCTGGGACTGCTGCAGCTGGGTCTGGAGTCTGAGGTGGTCCTCTTCAGCTTGTCTGCGCTCCGTGATGTCCTGGTGGAAGGCCAGGTAGTAGGCCTGATCTCCGAGGTCGATCAGGCTTGTGGTGACGCTGAGCGGGAAGACATGCCCATCCTTGTGGTAGTGGGCGACCTCGAAGCGGACGACTTCGCCTTCCTGCATGCGGCGGATGAAGTCGCTGCGGTCTTCCATCGCGCGCTCATTGCGGACATCGAGCGCCTGGATATCGAATCCAATCATCTCTTCCACGCTGTATCCGTGCATCTCCGCGAAGGCCCGGTTGACCTCAGAGAGCTGCCCCTCCCTCGTCATGATCAAGAGGCCTTCGTTTGCCTGGTCAAAGAGGTCGCGGTAGTGCCGGACGTTGTCCCTGAGTGCAGCTTCGGCCCTCTTTCGCTCGATGATCTCCTTCTCGAGCTCAGCGCCGTGGGCCTGACTTGCCTCATACAGCTGGCCGTTCGAGATGGCTATGGCGGCCACGTTGGCCAGCGTCTGGCAGAAGACCTGGTCCGCTTCGGAGACCACCTGTGGCTCTCCGACGGAACTTGCGATGAGCACGCCCAGGGCGTTCGCCCCCGCAATGAGCGGCAGATACAGGATCGAGCGGAGCCCCCGCGCCTCGGAGACCGCGCGTTCAGCCGGCGTCAGGTCGGTGCAAAGGGTGTCCAGCAGGAAGACCTGCCTGCGGGTCGTCAGCGCTTTGAGGATGTGCGGATGGTCCGCGAGCGGCGCCAGGCGCAGCTCCTCCGGGAACTGCGGAGGCAGGGGAGGCGTGCCGGCCCCCATGCGCAGCATCTCCCCGGACAACAGATAGACGGCGGCGGTCTTCAGGTCCGTGAGCTCCGCGATCCGGTTGGTCGCGGCCTGCAGAATGGCATTGAGGTCGAGGGTCGCGGAGAGGCTCCTGCTTACCTCAAGCAAGGTGGCAAGCTCCCCGGTGCGTTGACCGAGCGCCTCTTCCATCCGCCGGCGCTCGGTGACATCCCGCCAGACACAGTGGTAGGTGCTCACGCCCCTGGTGCGGATGTACTGGGCCGTGACATGGATGTTCCGGATCACGCCTTGCTTGGTCCGCTGAAGGGTTTCAAAGTCGTCGTGACCTTTGGTCATCACGCCTCTGATGCGCGCTGAGGTCTCCTGGGCCGTTTCCATGGCCTCGATGTCGGCCATGGTCAGGTTGGCGAATTCCTCTCTCGTGTAACCCAATTGCCGGCAAGCCTGATCATTGAAAGCCAGGGGGCGCCGGGTGGCAGGGTCCAGCACCACGATGCCATCGGGTCCGTGCATGAAGAAGGCTCGGTAGCGCGCCTCACTTTCCTCCACGGCCTCCATTCCCCTGGAAAGCTCCTGGGTTCGCAGCTTGACCTGCCGTCGGAGGGTCCTGTTCCAGATCAGGACCGTGCAGACCAGGACCAGAAGAACCAGGAGGACGATCCCTGCAGCGAGCCAGAACCGCCCATCGGTGAAGAGACTCGTGGCGCTGGCACTGATCCAGCGGTTGCGAATCTCCGCGCGCTCGGTCGGCGTGATCGCCTGGAGTCCCTTCTCAAGGATCTGCAGCAACTGTGGCTGACTTCTCGGAGTGGCCATCGAGAGCTGCATCCCTCGGCCCGTCTCACCCGCCATCCGAAGGTTGGTGATGCCGTTCTTGTGAATCAGGTAGGAAGCCGTGGCGAGGTCGAAGACCCCCGCGTCCGAATGCCCGAAGGAGACGTTGAGAATCCCGGTCAGATCGTCGGGGACCAGGTCCGGCACCAGGCCCATGGGCTTGTCCGTGAGGCGCTCGGTCGTGGCAAAGCCGCGAACCAGCGAGACCCGGAGCCCCCTGAGGTCCTCCTCATGCAGGGTTCCAGGACGGTCCTTGCGCACGAGGATGACATTCGGCAGGGAGAGGAACGGCTTGGTGAAGGAGAGGAATTCCGCTCTCCAGGGTGTCTCCATGACGGCATTCACGACCTGGAGCTGACCGCTTCGCGCCTGCTCCAGGAGCTCGTCCAAGGTCGAGAAGGGTCTTCGCTGGAAGCGGACTCCGAGCTTCGCTTCGAGCAGGACCAGGTGGTCGTGGGCGAGGCCCGCAGGCTGGCCCTGGGGATCCAGGAAGACCAGAGGGGCGGAGTTTGTCTCGACGCCGAGCACGATCCGCCCCTGGTTTTCCGTGAGCCAGCGGCGTTCCTCGGGGCTCAGGAGGTCCCTGGAGACGCCCTTCCCACAGCCTGCCAGGGCGCTCACCAGCAGCAGGACCCCGGCCAGGGTCGCCAAGCCGACCGATCTGAACCCGCCTGCCATGGCCCGTAGCTTGGTCCTCAATGAATCCCCATCCCTTCACCACCATCGTCTAGGAGGAGCTTGTACATGATTCTCGGCTTTCAGCTGTCGGCTGTCAGCTATCGGTGAAAGAAGGGCCTGGCTGGGTCTTAAGGGCCACGCCGAGCCCTGCAGTTGATAGCTGAGAGCTGACAGCTGACAGCTGACAGCCAGATGCTACTTCTTCCTCAGCACCATCCGGATCTGGTTGCCCTTCTCGTTGAAGTGGACTTCGTCCATGACCAGGAGGATGAGGGGCAGGCCGCGGCCGAAGTGCGGGGCCATGTCGGAGTCGCCAGGCAGGGGGGACAGGCGGCTGGCATCGAAGCCCTTGCCTTCGTCGCTGATCTCCAGCTCGAAGCGCTCGGTGTCCAGGGCGAGCCGCACCTCGATGAGCCGGCCCGCGTAGACCGGATCCGCCATGCGGGCCGCACGCAGCTTGAGGTAGGGGTCCTCGTCCATGAAGAGATCGCCCTTCATTCGGGACTCCATCTCCAGGTTGCCGTGGTCGAGGGCATTCACCAGCGCCTCGTGGACGGCCATGGCGATGACGTCCGCGTTGTTGGAGGAGGCGAAGCCCATGGGCACCAGCCGGTCCGTGAGGTGGCGCACGAGGCTGGACACTTCCACCTCGTCCGAGCGGAACAGGAAGTGCCGCCGCTCGTTCACCAGCCCGTGCAGGCCACTGTCCGCCATGCGGATGTCCCGGTGCAGGTCCACCAGGTGGAAGACGCTCTGCACCATGTCCCGGAGGGCGATGGGCTTCATGAAGAGGTTCGAGGCGCCCATGCGCATGGCCCGGATGGCGTAGTCCACGGAGGCCTGCCCCGTCATCAGCACCACCGGCAGGTGCGGCTGCGTGGTCTTCACCTTGTCGATGACCTCGAAGCCGTCGATGCCCTCCATGTTGATGTCGCTGATGACCAGGTCGAACTCCGGGGCCGAGGGATTCTGCAGCAGCTCCAGGGCCTGGGCCGCATCCGGGTAGGAGTGCACCTCCATGCCGAAGTGGGCCAGGGCCGCCTGCACCATGTCCAGGACTGCCGGATCATCGTCGATCAGCAGGATCTGCGGCGCGCGTCGGATCATGGGGGGCTCCGTTGAAGGAGAGTCTACCCAGCGGGGGGCAGCAGCGGTGCGATGAGGTTCCAGGTGCGGTCCAGGGCGCCCCGGAGGGCCTCCGGCAGCGGTACCGGGGGACCGGGCCGCAGGCTGGCCCGATCCAGGGCCGCCCGCAGCCGCTCGGCGAGCTGCCCGGCGGCCACCGGCTCCACCTGCCCCGAGGCCACCAGCGGCGGCACCAGGTCCTGGAAGTTCGCGAAGCCGGGCCCGACCAGGGTCGGCACCCCGGCCCGGACCGGCTCCAGGGGGTTGTGGCCCCCCTCGGCAGCCCAGCCCCCGGCCACCAGGGCCACGGTCCCCTCGGCGTAGGCGGCGGGCAGCTCGCCCAGGGTGTCCAGCAGCAGCACGTCCACGTCACACCAGACGCGGGCCTCGTCCCAGGGCGCGGAGGCCCGGTGGAAGGCCAGGCGCCGGGCGGCGAAGGCCGCCGCCACGGCCTCGAAGCGCCGGGGCTGCCGGGGCGCGAGGATCAGCCGGAGGCCCGGCAGCTGGGCCCGGGCCGCAGACCAGGCCGCCAGGATGAGGTCTTCCTCCCCCTCCACGGTGTTCCCCGCCACCACGATGGGGGCGTCCGCCCAGCCCGCCCGGAGCCGGTCCCAGCCGCTGTGCAGGGGCCGCGGCGGCGGCAGGTCGGCCTTCAGATTGCCGCCCAGGGCCACCGTGGGCGCCCCCAACCTGCGGAAGGCGTCGGCGCTGGCCTCGTCCCGGGCCGCCACCAGCGAGAGCCGGGCCGCCGCACGGCGGAGCCAGGGCCCGCCCCGCGCCAGGGAACGCTCGGTGAGGCGGCCATTGACCACGAGGCGCGGGATGCCCCGGGTTGCCAGGGCCTCCAGCAGCCCCGGCCACAGCTCGGTCTCCAGCGCGATGAAGGCTCCGGGTGGGCGCTGCAGGAAGGACTCGAGGCCCGCAGGATCGTCCAGGGGGAAGGCGCCGCCGCTGACGCGCCCGGTGCCATCGTCCCAGCCCGGGAGGCGGCGGGTCAGCAGCTCTAGACCCGCGGGTGTGCCGGTGCTCAGGTGCACCCGGTGCCCGGCATCGCGCAGGCGGCCCACCAGCCCGTCCGCCAGCAGCAGCTCGCCCATGCTCACCGCGTGCAGCCAGACCCAGCGCCCCGCCGGCAGATCCGGGACCTCTGCCTCCAGCCGCAGCCGCCAGCCCGCGGGCAGCCCCCGGGCGCAGGCCCGGGCCGCGGCGCCGGCCAGGGACACGGCCAGGCGGTAGCTGAGGTCGAGGGTGTCCACCCCACCACGCTCTCATAAATCCAGGTCGGGGCGGTAGCAATCGGGACCGCCCGCAGCCACCGCAGCCTGCGCCACGCGTTTCGGCAGGGGCCCGGGCGGCGGAATAGGTGGTCAGGGCTGAGGATCTCCGTTAGCCTGGGCCACACGCCCGGCCAAAGCTGTTGCGACACTCAAAAAAACCATCTTTCAAGGAAGGGGACTCGATGACCACCCCAAACGAAGCAACTGCTGAGGCGGTCATCGTCACACAGCCCCACACCACGTCCTTCGGCACCGCCGCCCTGGTGCTCGGCATCCTCGGGACCCTGCTCTGCATCGTCCCTTACGTCGGCCTTCCCTTCTCCATCGCCGCCGTGGTCCTGTCGAGGCGCCAGAAGACCCGGGATCGTGAAGCCGGCGAGGCCGTCCTGACGAAGACCGCCGCGGCCAGCATCATGGGCATCCTCGGCATCGTCCTGAGTGTCATGGTGGGCCTGGTTCTGGTCTTTCTGGGCTGGGCCACCGCGTCCTGGGCGTGAGCGGAATCGCGGGCTTCGCTCCAAGCACTGTGCTTGCCCCCAATCAATGTTGGAGCCCCGCCCGACCGCCCGTCATCATGGAGGGATGTCCATCTCCCCACTCGTCGAAGTCCTCATCGTCACGGGCCCCCTGGGCGCGGGGAAGACCACGGCCGTGAACCGGCTGCTCAAGGCCGAGGTGGCTGCGGGGCGGCGGGTGGCGGTGCTCATCAACGAGTTCGGCGCCATCAGCGTGGACGGCACCCTGGTGGACGCCGAACGGCCTGAGCTGGCGGGGGTGGAGAACCTGGTGAACGGCTGCGCCTGCTGCAGCCTGCGCGATGACGTGGTGGCCACCTTGAAGGCCTGGTGTGACCAGCCCGAGGGCATCGGCCCCCAGCGGGTGGTGCTGGAGACCACGGGCCTGGCCGACCCCACGGACCTGCTGGACCTGGAGCTGGAGCCGGAGCTGCTTGGCCGTCTGCGGCTGGCGGGGCTGCTGACGGTCCTCTCGAGCCTCTCTCCCGTGGACCACCTGCGGACCAAGCCCCTGGTGCACCGGCAGGCGGCCCTGGCCAGCCTGATCCAGCTCAGCAAGGGCGACCTCGACCCCTCTGCGGCGGTGGCCTGGGAGAGCGAGCTGCGCGCGGCCTTCAAGCACATCCCCCTGGTGGCCACCCGGCAGGGCTTGGCCCCCGAGGGCAGCCCGGATCCCTGGCTGGGCGACGTGCGGCCCCTGCCCGAGGGCTGGGCTCCCACCCTGGGCGCCAGCTTCGCCGAGGCCCGGTCGCTCACCCTGCACTGGGACCACCCCCTGGACCCCGCGGCCCTGGAGACCCTGCTGCTCGCCCCTCCGGCCAGCGGCGAGCTGCTGCGCGCCAAGGGCGTCTGCGCCTTCGCGGGCTGGGCCCTGCGGGCCGATGGCAGCGACCGCTGGGCCTTCCAGCTGGCGGACGGCCGCCTGGAGATCTCCCCGCTCCCGCTGGGCACGGATGGCAGCGCTGCGGCCTGCGCAGCCGTGGTCATCGGCACGGGGCTCGACCGGGACCACTGGCAGAGAGCCCTGCGGGCACTGGAGCAGGCACCCCCAGGTGCGTGCCGGAAAGTGGTCCTGTAGTTCCCTCGGGAGCCAGATCACCGCCAGCTTGGTATCATCCCCTTTTCCCCCGACCTGGGGGCAGCAAGGAGCAGGTGTGGATCAAGTGCTCGACCTCATGGCCCGGGAGCTCAAACTCCCCCGCGCTGGCGTCGCCGCCATCGTGGCACTGCTGGAGGAGGGCAACACCGTGCCCTTCATCGCCCGCTACCGAAAAGAGGCCACCGGTTCCCTCGACGAAGTGGCCATCCGGGCCGTGGAGGACCGGCACGCCTACTACAAGGACCTGCTGGACCGCCGCAAGACGGTGCTCAAGACCATCGCCGAGCAGGAGAAGCTGACGCCCGAGCTGCAGGCCAAGATCGAGCGCACCTGGGTGAAAGCCGAGCTGGAAGACCTCTACCTGCCCTACAAGCCCAAGAAGCGGACCAAGGCCACCGCGGCCAGGGAGCGGGGCCTCGAGCCCCTGCTGGACTCGCTGCTAACTGATGGCAGCGGTGCCGATCCCTTCCTGATCGCCGAGCCCTTCATCAAGGACGAGGACGGCCTGCGCGCCCCCTCCGAGTGCATGGAAGGCGCCGGCCACATCCTCGCCGAACGCCTCGCCGAGGACGCGGCCATCCGCGCCTGGCTGCGGCTCGAGTTCCACGACCACGGTGTGCTGAAGTCCGTGATCCGCGAGGAGCGGAAGGCCGACCAGGCCGCCCTGCGCTTCCGGCCCTACTTCGACTTCTCCGAGCCCATCCGCAAGATTCCCAGCCACCGCCTGCTCGCCCTGCGCCGGGGCGAGAAGGAGGACGTGCTGACCGTGAAGCTGCTCGTGGACCGCGAGGTCTACGTCACGCAGCTGGTCGCCAAGATCCAGGTGGACCCCGGCAGCGGCTACCGCCGCTTCCTGCATGACGTCGCGGGCGATGCCTACGACCGCCTGCTGGCGCCCGCCATCGAGTCCGAGGTCCGCTACGAGGCCAAGAAGAAGGCCGACAGCGAGGCCATCAAGGTCTTCCAGCTCAACCTGGACCACCTGCTGCTGGCGCCCCCCGCGGGCCAGCTCTGCACCCTGGGCGTGGACCCGGGCATCCGCACCGGCTGCAAGCTGGTGGTGATCAACCGCCTGGGCCAGCTGGTCCAGAACAGCGTGATCTATCCCCTGGAGCCCAAGCGCGACCTGGACGGCAGCCGCGCCATCCTGGAGAAGCTCTGCGCCGAGACCCCCGTGGAAGCCATCGCCATCGGCAACGGCACCGGCGGCCGCGAGGTGGAGACCTTCCTCCGCGAGTGGCTGAAGGAGACCGGCCGCGAGGGCCTCATCTGCGTCACCGTGAGCGAGGCCGGCGCCTCGGTCTACTCCGCCAGCGACATCGCCCGGGAGGAGTTTCCGGAGCACGACGTCACCGTGCGCGGTGCCGTGAGCATCGCCCGCCGCTTCCAGGATCCTCTGGCGGAACTGGTGAAGGTCGATCCCAAGAGCATCGGCGTGGGCCAGTATCAGCACGATGTGAACCAGACCTCCCTCAAGAAGGGCCTGGACGACGTGGTGGAGAGCTGCGTGAACCGGGTGGGCGTGGACCTGAACAGCGCCTCCTACAAGCTGCTGGCCTACGTGGCTGGCATCGGTGAGAGCCTGGCCAAGGGCATCGTCGCCCACCGCTTCGAGCACGGCGCCTTCAAGCGCCGCGAGCAGCTCCTGGAGATCAGCCGCTTCGGCGCCAAGGCCTTTCAGCAGGCCGCGGGCTTCCTGCGCATCCGCGAGGGCGAGGATCCCCTGGACGCCTCGGCGGTGCATCCGGAGAGCTACCCCGTGGTGCAGCGCATCTGCCAGCTGACCGGCAAGACCGTGACCGAACTGCTCGGCAATGACGCAGTCCTGAACACCCTGGATCCCAAGCTGCTGGTGGACGAGCACTCCGGCCTGGAGACTGTGAAGGACATCCTGGACGAGCTGAAGAAGCCGGGCCGCGATCCCCGCCAGCGCTTCGAAGTGGTGGCCTTCCGCGAGGGCGTCAACAAGCCCAGCGACCTGGAGCTCGGCATGGAGCTGCAGGGCATCGTCACCAACGTGACCGACTTCGGCGCGTTCGTGGATGTGGGTGTCCACCAGGACGGCCTGGTGCACCTCTCCGAGATCGCCCACCGCTACGTGAAGAACCCCGCAGACGCCCTCAGCGTGGGCCAGGCCGTGAAGGTGAAGGTGCTGGCCGTGGACCTGGAGGCCAAGCGCATCGCGCTGTCCATCAAGGCCCTGCTGCCCGCTCCGGAAGGGGCCGACCAGCCCCAGCCGCGCCACCATCGCCGCGGCCCGGGCCGGCCCGAGGGCGGCCAGCCCCGCCCCGAAGGCGCCCGGCCCCAGGGCCCGCGCCCGCCCCGTCCCGAGGGGCCCCGGCCGCCCCGGCCCGAGGGCTCCCGTCCGCCCCGACCGGAGGGTCCCCGGCCTCCTCGCCCTGAGGGTCCTCGGCCTCCCCGTCCTGAAGGCGCCCGGCCGCCGCGGCCCGAGGGCTCCCGCCCCCCGCGGCCTGAAGGTTCTCGGCCGCCCCGCCCCGAAGGCGCCCGTCCGCCCCGGCCCGAAGGTCCTCGGCCCTCCCGGCCCCAGGAAGCCCGCCCGCCCCGCCCTGAGCGCGAAGCCGTCCCGGCCCCGCCCCCGGGTCCGGTGCTGCCGGCCTCCAGCGACTCCATCTCCGAGTTAATGGCCCGGTTCAACAAGGGACATCGCTGATGCTCTGCACCTGGAAGCTCCTGGCGCCCGCGGCGCTGCTGCTGGTCCTGGCCTGCCAGCCCCGCTCCGCTGAGCCGCTCTACGCCCCCTGGGAGGAGGGCCTCACCCTCGCCTTCGAGGATCCCTCGCAGCCGCCGACCCAGCGCTTCAGCAACCGGATCCAGGTGCGCGTGGCCAAGTCCACCCTGGCCCCCGGCACCCCCCCGCAGGTGCAGCTCGACCTGGCCAGCGTCCGGGGCCAGCTGAGCCTCTACCTGCGTCCGCAGGACGGTGGCGTCACCCTGGTGGCCGAGGGCGGCCGGGTCCTGGGCCAGCTGCTGCCCCCGGGCTTTCCCGCCACCACAACCTGGACCGAGAGCGGCGTCGAGTATCACGTGATCGGTCGCGCGGCCTGGTCCGGCGCCGCCCTGCTGCCCGCCACCGCAGACCCCATCGGTGTCTGGGTGGAGGCGCGCCTGCCTGGCGGCGGCCGCCGTCGCACCCTCTTCCTCCCCAATCACGGGGAGGTGGAAGTCCAGGAGCTGCGCGGCACCGAGTGGGTCACCGTGAACCGCCTGGTCTCGCGCGGCTTTACGGACTTCCCCGCCTTCAAGCGCCTCTGAACGCGCCTCGCCCGGAGCCGACATGGCCGAACTGACCACCGCCGAAGACCTTGAGCCGACCCTGCCCCCGGGCGCGGAGAAGGGCATGGTCCGGGACAACCTGGAAGTGATCTGCTTCGCCATGGTGCTGATCCTGTTCTTCAAGGCCTTCGTGGGCCAGCAGTTCAAGATCCCCTCTGCCTCCATGCGCAACACGCTGATGATTGGGGACCACCTGCTGGCCAACAAGTTCATCTACGCCCAGCCCCAGTGGGCCTGGGAAGAGGCCTTCTTCCCCATGCGCGGGGTGCGGCGCGGCGACATCATCGTCTTTCGCTACCCCATCGACCGCGACCAAGACTATGTGAAGCGCTGCGTGGCCCTGCCCGGGGACACGGTGGAGATGCGCGAGAAACGGCTCTACGTGAATGGCAAGCAGGCCACCGGCGCCTTCGAGCACCAGTTCGGGCGTGGCGCCGAGGGACCGGTGCCGGGGCCCTGGCCACCCGCGCGCTATGCCGGCGAGGCTGAGCGGCCCCAGGGCCTCTGGCGCCACGCGGACGCCGAGGTGCTCTCGCTGCACACCCGCAACCAGATGCAGGGCATGAACAGCCTCATCCAGGACGGCTTCAAGGACCGGCTGGGCCCTGTCACCGTGCCCCCGGGCCATGTCTTCGCCATGGGTGACAACCGCGACAACAGCATGGACAGCCGCTACTGGGGCTTCCTGCCCCTGGACCACCTGCGCGGCCGTCCCTTCATCGTCTGGTGGAGCTTCCGCGAGGGCGCCACCGACAACGACAACGGCCATGTGCCCGAAGGCCCCGGTGATGTGGCCGGGGACTTCGTTGACGCCGCCCGCCACTTCTTCACCCGCACCCGCTGGGACCGCTCCGGGACCATTCCCGAGTAGGTGCATCCAGCCGGTTTAGCGTTTTGCCTATTTCCTACTTTGATCCACCGATAATTACCAAATAATATTATCAGTAAATTATTATTGTTTTTATCATGCCTTTATCGGTGTTCATCGGTGTTCATCGGTGGATAATATTTTGTTTTTTCAAATTGATACTCAACCCAATTCGGTATGGAACAATCACGAAAAAAAGAAAAAAGCCTTTTTTAACCACCGATGAACACCGATGAACACCGATCAAAAGCTGATAAAGAATAAAGATATGGAAAATGACTTAATGAACGGGGGGGATCCCTTTTGAAAGCCATCCTCTTGTTGCTCATGGCCGCGCTGCCTCTGGAGGCCTGGGGGGACCAGGGGCACCGGGCGGTGTCGACGCTGTCGCTCACGGCGCTGCCGCCGGGGCCCCGGGCCTGGTTCGCGGGCCAGGAGGCCTTCATGGCGGGCCATGCCTCGGACCCGGATCACTGGAAGTCCGATCCCAAGGAGCGCCCCCGCCACTACATGAACCTGGAGGCCTTCGGCGGCCCGGGCCACCTGCCCCGCACTCAGGAAGCCGCGCGGGAGCAGGCCGGTGGCGGCTTCACCCGCAACGGGGTGGTGCCCTGGGTCATCCAGGACCGGTGGCAGGACCTGGTGGCGGCCTTTCAGACTGGTGACCCCGCCAAGGTGGCCGAGGCGGCCGCGATCGTGGGCCACTACATCGGCGACGCCCACGTGCCCCTGCACACCTCCCTGGACCACGACGGCAAGACCACGGACCAGCGGGGCGTCCACAGCCGCTGGGAGAGCGGCCTCCTGGGTCGGATGCAGGGCCTGGACACGCTGCCCATTCCACCCGCCAAGGTTGATCCCGGCTTCCTCCAGCGCCCCTGGACCTGGCTGGAGCAGGCCCACAGCCTGGTGCCCCAGCTGCTGGCCGACGACCTCGCCGCGGACCGCACCACCCCCCGCAGCACGCGGGGCAAGGCCCGCGGTCCCGCCTACTGGGCGCTGTTCAAGGAGACCGAGGGCCCCGTCGCCCGGCAGCAGCTCACCCTCGCCGCCCAGCACCTCGCCGACGCCATCCTCAACGCCTGGATCGCGGCGGGGAAGCCAACCCGGTAGCCAGGGAATCACCGCAAAGAATTTTTAACCACAAAGAACACAAAGAACACAAAAAGGGCGAACCTGCCTTTCTTTGTGTCCTTTGTGTCCTTTGTGTTCTTTGTGGTTAATTTTCTTTTCCGCTTTTCTTCGTGGTCTTAGTGGTGAGCCCTTTTTTCTTCCCCAGCCCACCCAGGACTCACTTGGGGTCTTCCCACCGCTTGCGGTCGAGCCAGACCTGCTCGGTCTTGCCTCTGGGGTCTTTGCCGACCCAGTGCAGCTTCTGCGGCCCGATGGCGTCCTTCTTGGTGACGCTGACGCCAGGGCCTTCGCCGGTGCGCAGGAGGTGCAGCAGGGCTTCCACGCTGGGCGTCTGGGGCAGAAAGGGCAAGGGCAGGCCGGCCAGGGTGGCGGCGCGCTGATCCAGCTTCTGCCGGGGCGCCAGCAGGTGGTAGCCCGCGGCCCGGTCGCCTTCCAGCAGCACCAGGCGCTCGCCCTGGGCGTGCAGCTCCAGGATGAGGCGACCGCTCTTGGGTTCCATGAGCAGGCTCAGGGTGCCGACGCCTTCCCCATCGGGGCCCGAGTAGCCCCAGCCGTACATGGCACGGACCGGAGCCTTGGCAGGCGCGGCTTCGGTCATGGCCGGAGGGACCTGGAGGAGCATCAGTCTTCCTCCTCGTCCTCGTCCGGCACGGCGGCTTTCGGCGCGGTCTCGGAGGCCGCCGCCTCCCGCTTGGCCGCAGCCTCCTTGGCGAGGCGCACGCGCAGCTCGCCCAGGCGCTTTTCGAGCCCGACCCGCTCCGGGAAGACGAAGGCCAGGGCGCGCTCCCACTGCTCGGCGGCCTCGGCCAGCTTGCCCTGCTTCACCAGGACTTCGCCGAGGTGCTTGCGGACCTCGGGACTGAAGGGGCTCAGGTCCACGGCCCGCCGCAGGGTGGCTTCCGCCTCGGCGATCCGGCCCAGCTTGAACTGCGCCCAGCCCAGGCTGTCGACCACGTTGCCGTTGTCGGGTGTCGCCTTGGCGCTGGCCTCGATGAGGGCTGCGGCCTCCTCGAGCTGGACGTCCTGCTCCAGGAGCAGGTAGCCGAGGTTGTTCTGGACCAGGGAGTTGGCGGGCTCCAGGGCCTGGGCCTCGCGCAGCACGGCCATGGCTTCCGCGTGCCGGTCGAGCTGGTCCAGGGCCTGGCTTTGCGTGATGAGGCTGTCCACGCTGCGGGTGGGCACCAGTCGGCGGGCCCGCTCCAGGGCCTCCAGGCACTTGTCCCAGCGCGAGAACTCCTGCCAGAGCGCTGCCATGCCCTCGAGGTGCAGATTCTCCACGGCCGCACGGGCATCCTTCCGGGAGAAGAAATTGTATTCGAGATAGTTCGACGGCAGCTTGGCCGCCTGCTTGAAGAAGGGCAGGAGCGGGAAGCGGGCGACCCCCTCCCGGAGGGCGGCCAGGGCGCTCGGCCAGTCGTTCTGGCTGACGTGGGCCTGGACCTTGAAGACCTGCGCCTCGCCGTCGGTGCGCGGCCGGGGCGGTCGGTTCTGGAGGAAGGTCAGCAGCACCTTGCCCTTGCCCTGCAGCAGCAGGGCCTCGGCATAGAGCATGTGGGCGCCGTCGCCGATCCAGTCCGCCTCGATGGGCTGCGCCACCAGCACGCTCAGGCGGGCCTCGGCCTCGGCGAAGCGGCCCAGGTTCATGAGGGCCCGCGCGGTGTGGAAGGTGAGGTTCGGACTGCCCTTGATGGCTTCGGCCTTGGCCAGCGTCTCGAGCGCCTCCGCAAACCGCGCGGTCTGCATGCGGATGAGGGACACGTTCTCCCAGAGTCCCGCTTCCTGGGGCAGGTGCCGGGCCAGCAGGAGGAAGCTCTCTTCGGCGTGAGCCAGGTAGCCCAGCTTGATCTGCTCCCGGGCCAGCTCTTCCAGCAGGCGCAGGTGCCGGTCCTCGGCGCCGCGGGCGTTGAGGGCCAGCAGGGCTTCCCGCTTGCCTTCATAGCTCTGGGTGGCCCGCGCGTGGATCAGGGCCCGCTCCCAGGCGGGGCTGAAGCCGGGCCGCATGCGGCCCAGGCGCAGCCAGGCCTTGAGCGCACCCTCGCCGTCCTTGAGCTGCTCGGAGACCTCGCCCAGGCGCGCCCACAGCTCGGGGTCCAGGGGCAGGCGCTGGGCCGCGGCCCGTAGCTCCTTCGCGGCCTGGGGTCCCAGGGAGGGGTCCTTCTGCATGCGCTGGTACTGCAGCAGGGCCAGGTGGGCCTGGGCCTCGGCATTCTGGGGGGCGAGCTCCACGGCGCGCCTGGCGGGGGCCACGGCGGCATCCGGTTCATCTGCCTCCTGGAGGGCCTCGGACAACCGGAGGTTCGCCTCGGCGCTCTCCGGCACCTGGGCGAGCACGCGGCGGTAGAGCGCCGCAGCAGCCTTGGGATCCTCCCCCCCGCCCCGCAGCTGGAGCGCCCGGGCCTGGAGCATGAGCGCCCGCACATCCTCGGCGGAGGCAGGCGCCGCTGCCAGGAACAGGGCGAGAAGGGGGGACCGGAGGTCAGGCACGGGGGAACTCCTGGCGGAGCAGGGACAGCATGCGGGCGTGGGCGGATTCCCAGACGCTCGGTGGCAGCAGGCGCTGGATGGCCGGCTCGGCGGGGCGCGGCAGGATGCAGTAGATCTCGATCACCGAGGCGGCGTCCGCGGGCTCGGCGGCGCGCCGGGCCTTCTTGTCCCGCGCCAGCAGCGGCAGACAGGCCGACCAGGGCGCCACCAGGGGCGCCAGCGGCGCCAGGCGCTGGGCCATGGCGTCCAGCAGCGGCGCCGGGAAGGGCTTGAGGTTCTGCTCTTCCGCCAGGAGGCAGGTACCCAGCAGGCCCAGGCCCACGGACTCGCCGTGCAGCAGCTGGTAGCCCGAAGCCGCCTCCAGGGCGTGGCCCAGGGTATGGCCCAGGTTCAGCAGGCGCCGCTCGCCGGATTCCCGGGGGTCGCGGTGGACCACACCAGCCTTGAAAGCCAGCGCCCGCTCCACCCAGGAGAACTTGACGGGACCGTCCTGGAGCATCTCCTCCGCCCAGGCCATCTCGCCCAGGATGAGGGCGGTCTTGATCAGCTCCCAGCGGCCGTTCTCGACGTGCCGCTCGGGGAGGGAGGCCAGAAAGTCCGTGCAGGCCACCAGCCTCCGGGGGGCGTGGAAGGCGCCCACCAGGTTCTTGCCGGCCTCCAGGTCGGCACCGGTCTTCCCTCCCAGGGCCGCATCAGCCATGGCCAGCAGCGTGGTCGGCCACACCTGCCACGCCACGCCACGCAGGTAGAGCGAGGCCGCGAGGCCCGTGAGATCCGACAGGACGCCGCCGCCGAGGGCCACCACCGTGAGGTCCCGGTGGAAGGGCGCCCGGGCCCAGTGCTCCAGCCAGGGCAGGATGGTGCGGAGGTTCTTGTCCTCCTCCGGCACGGAGACCCAAAGGGCCTGGGGCGGCTCCGGCATGCCGGCGCCGAGCCAGGCTTCGCGGAGGGCCTGATCGCCCACCAGGGTCCAGGGGCCCTCGGGCAGCAGGTCGCGCTCCGGAGCCTCCAGAAGGAAGACCTCGGTGGCGAACCCGGAGGGCGTGGCCAGTCTCACTAGCGGCCCTTCAGGGTTGCTTCGGCCTTCATGAGCTGGTCGCCGCGCAGCCACTGGATGACTGCCTTGTCGCCGGGCTTGTAGCTGCCCAGGACGCCCATGTAGTCGTAGATGCTCTTGATGGGCTTGTCCCCGAACTGCACCATGATGTCGCCCGCCTGCATGCCGATGGTCTCGGCGGTGGAGCCCTTGCTCACGCCGTTGATGCGGAAGCCCTTGGCGTTGTCCGCGTAGTCCGGCAGGGTGCCGAAGGCGATGCGCATGGGGCCGCCGTCGCCCTTCATGGGAATCTTGGCCGTCTCGGCGTCCCAGGCCGGCAGCATATCCGCATTGGCGAGGTCCAGCGTCACCGCCTTGCCGAAGACGGCGAGGCGCGCCATGCCCGCGAAGTTGATGAGGTCCGCCGTGTCCGTGGGCCGGTGGTATTCCCCGTGGATGCCTGTGAAGAAGAAGAAGGTCGGGATCTTGGCCTGGGAGAAGGTCATGTGGTCCGAGCCACCCACGCTGGCGCCGACATCGGCGCTCACGGAGAAGTCCTTGGGCACGAACTTCTGCGCGGCCTCCACGGCGGACTTCGGCGCGCCGAGGCCGCCCATCATGAGCTTGGGCGCCTTCAGGTCCAGCCGACCCACCATGTCGAAGTTGAGCATGAACTTCACGGACTCCAGCGGCTGGGTGGGGTGCTGCACCCAGTACTGGGAGCCCAGGAGGCCCTCCTCTTCCCCGCCGAAGTGCAGCACGAGGATCGAGCGCTTCGGCTTGGCCTGCTTCAGCTGCCGGGCCAGCTCCACGACCATGGCCGTGCCGGAGGCGTTGTCGTCGGCCCCGGGGTGGACCTGCCCGCGGCCCTCGGCGCCCGCCATGCTGTGGCGCTCGCCCATGCCGAGGTGGTCCATGTGCGCGCCGATAGCGATGAACTCCTTCTTCAGCTTGGGATCCCGGCCGGGAATGACGGCCACGACGTTGGGCACCTGGGCCTCGGCACGGCTCAGCTTCAGGTCAAGGTTGAGGGCCGTCCAGGGCGCCAGCACGAAGTCCTGGCTGGCGGGCTTGCCCGTCTCCTTGATGGTCTTCAGCCGGGCCACCAGGTCGCCGCAGTTGGCGGCGAGGGCCTCGGCGGTGATGCCAACCACGGGGATCTCCAGCTTCACCGGACCCTCTTCGCGCAGCAGGGAGCGCACGCCGTTCTCCTCGAGCACGATGACGCCCGCCACCTTGGCGGCTTCCAGGCGCTTCAGCCGGGCCAGCAGGCTGCGATCCATGCGCGGCAGGTGGGCGAAGATGTCGAGGTCGGGCACCGTGCGGGCGATGACCGCCACGTGGCCCTTCAGGTCGATGCCCGCGAAGTCATCGTAGCCCCCGGGGATCTGGACGCCGTAGCCGAGGAAGGCCAGGGGACGGTTCCGGAAACCCGCGTCGGCGCTGAGCCCCAGGGCCTCGATGTCCTTGCCCCACACCAGGGGCCGGAGGCTGTCGCCGTGGACCAGGGCCGCATCCTGGCTCTCCCGGACCACCTTGGCGATGAAGGGGAAGTGCTGGAGCTGCGTCTTCAGGCCCAGGGCCTTGAGCTGCTTCTCGATGCGCCGGGCGGCCTGTTCCAGCTCGGGATAGCCGTTGCCACGCCCCTTCAGCTCCGGAGCCGCGAGGAAGGTCACGTCCTTCCGGAGCCGGGCCTCCGTGGCCTTGTCCAGGCTGGCCTGAGCCGGCGCCTGGGCGACAAGGCTGGTGGCGATGAGAAAGAGGGTCCAAGGGCGCATGGGGTCTCCAACGGAAGCTCCAGTTTACAGGTCGCGCCCCGTTCCGGCGAGGCGCCACCGTACCGGGCACCAGGTGTGGGAGAATGGGCTCATGTCTGAACAGGGAGCCTTCTTCCGGTCCGATCAGGTGGACCAGCGACCCATGCGCCACGCGCTGCTGTGGCGCCTGGCAGGCTACCTGCGCCCCCAGTGGGCCTCCCTGCTGGCCCTGCTGGTGCTCATGGCCCTGGGCGCCTTCCTGGAGGTGCTGCCCTCGGAGCTGACGCTGCGCCTCATCAACCGCTTCATGGGCCAGGGCAGCCTCCGGGGCGCCGCGCCCTTGATCGCGGGCTTCTTCGGCATCCTCGTCGCCGGTTTCCTGGTCAGCTTCGCCCGCTACTTCCTGCTGGCCCGGGTGGGTCAGCGGGCCATGCTCGACCTCCGGGTGCAGCTCTTCGCCCACCTGATGGGGCGCAGCACCGACTTCTTCCACCGCAACCCCGTGGGCCGCCTCATGACGCGGGTCACCAGCGATGTCCAGAACCTCAACGAGATGTTCGCCTCGGGCTTCGTGGCCATCGTGGGGGATGCCCTGTCCCTGCTGGCCATCGTGGGCTGGATGTTCTGGACCCACGCGGGCATGGCCCTGGTGGCCCTGGGCATCCTGCCCTTCCTCCTGATCGCCACGGAGGTCTTCCGGCGCCGGGCGGGGGACGCCTTCCGCGAGACCCAGCGGCGCTACGCGGCCATCAACGCCTTCCTCCAGGAGCAGATCTCCGGCATGGGCCTGGTACAGGTCAATGCCCAGGAGGCCCGCAGCGCCCAGCAGTTCCAGACCATCAACGAGGACTACTTCCAGGCCTTCCTCCGCACCATCTTCGCCTACGCGGTGTTCTTCCCGGTGGTGGAGTTCATCACCTCCGGCACCCTGGCGGCCCTGATCTTCTACGCGGGCTTCAAGCTCCAGGCCGGGGCCATCACCTGGGGCCTGCTCCTGGCCTTCATCCAGCAGTCCAGCCGCTTCTTCCGGCCCATCCGCGAGCTGGCCGAGCGCTACAACGTCATGCAGACCGCCCTGGCCTCCAGCGAGCGCATCTTCAAGCTGCTGGACAACCAGGAGGCGATCCCCGAGGACCCGGCGGCCGAGTCTGCGGCCTTCAATCGCGAGATCCGCTTCGAGGACGTCACCTTCGCCTACGAGGAGGGCGGCCGGAAGGTCGTCCGCAGCCTCAGCGGCGTCATCCCCCGGGGCCGCCGCGTGGCCGTGGTGGGCCACACCGGCGCGGGCAAGAGCACCCTCATCAACCTGCTCATGCGCTTCTACGACGTGCACGCGGGACGCATCACCGTGGACGGCGCCGACGTGCGTCGGCTGAAGGTCCGCGAGTTGCGCGCCCTCTTCGGCCTGGTGCTGCAGGACGTGTTCGTCTTCTCAGGCAGCCTCCGCGACAACATCGTGCTGGACCGGCCCCTGGACCTGGCCCGCCTGGACTCGGTGCTGGAGCAGAGCCAGCTCAAGGATCTGGTCGAGCGCCTGCCGCTGGGCCTGGACACCCAGGTTGGCGAGCGCGGCCAGAAGCTCAGCGCCGGTGAGCGCCAGCTGCTGGCCTTCGCCCGCATGCTCTACCTGGAGCCGGCAGTGCTGCTGCTCGACGAGGCCACCGCCAACATCGACTCCGAGACCGAGGCCAAGATCCAGAAGGTCATCGAGCGCGTGAGCCACCGCCTCACCACCTTCACCATCGCCCACCGGCTCTCCACCATCCGGGACGCCGACGAGATCTGGGTGCTGGACCAGGGCGCCCTCGTCGAGCGCGGCACCCACGACAGCCTCATCGCCCAGGACGGCGTCTACGCCAAGCTCGTCCGCCTCCAGTTCGCCGAGGGCGAGGCCGCGTAGGGCCGGAAGCCGAACAGCTGACCACAGAGAACAGCGGTTTAACCACAAAGAACACAAAAAAACCAAGCCCTCCTTCCTTTGTGCCCTTTGTGTTCTTTGTGGTTAAAAATTCATTTTCAAGGATCCCTTCCCTTCTCTTGAGGGCCTGTCTTCGCCGTGGATCTGTGGTTTTTCTCTTCCGTGTTCTGTTCTGAGGCTGGGAGTCCGGGCTGTAAGCTGGTGGGATGCTGTCCCTGCCGCCGCTCTATCCGATCACCGACGCCACCCGGGCAGAGTCTCTGTCGGCGCAGGTGCGGCGCTTGGGTGAGGCGGGATTTCCTCTGGTGCAGTTCCGGGGCAAGCCGCTGGACGGTCGGGCCCAGTGGGTGGAGTTGCGGGCGGCGCTGGCGGAGGCCTCGGCCAACGGCGGCTGGCCCCAGATCTGCGTCAATGACCGGGCGGACCTGGCGATGCTGGCGGCCCGGGAGGGGCTGGCACCCTGGGGCCTGCACCTGGGCCAGGGCGACCTGCCTGCCACCGAGGCGGCACAGCTGCCAGGCCTGGGCCGCTGCCACTTCGGCGCTTCGACCCATGCGCCCGCCGAGTGGGAGGCGTCCGAGGCCGGCTGCGACCATGCCGGCGTCGGTCCCTTCCGGGGCACGGCCACCAAGGCGGACCACGCGGAGCCCATCGGCCTGGAAGGCCTGCGGGCGGGTTGCACGGCCCTGCGGTCCCGGGACCTCGCGCCCATCGCCATCGGCGGCCTCACCGCCGCCGATGCGCTCGACTGCTTCGCGGCCGGTGCCGAGGCCCTGGCCATGGTGGGCGAGCTGCACCGGGGCGGGGACCTCGCGGCGCTGGGCTGGGCGGTCCAGCGGCAGCGCTGGCAGGTGCGTCCCCCGTTCCGAGCCGGACAGGGCGTCGTCCTCCTGGGCGGCAGCGGCGCCGGGAAGACCACCGTGGCCAAGGAGCTGGCCCAGCGGACGAACCTGCCCTTCCACGACCTGGACGCGGTCATCGAACAGCGGCAGGGCCAGCCCATCAGCGCCATCTTCGCCGCGGCCGGGGAGCCGGCCTTCCGGGCCCTCGAGGCAGAACACCTGGCCTCCCTGCTGGGGAGCCCGGCCATCGTGGCCCTGGGTGGCGGCGCCTGGGAGGCTCCGGCCAACCGGGCCACCGTGGCCGCCAGCGGCTTCGCGGCCCTGTGGCTGGCCGAATCGCCCCTGCGCGCCTGGGCCCGGGTGGGCCGGGATCCAAACCGGCCCCTCGCCCAGGACCGCGCGGCCTTCATGGCCCGCTGGGCGGCGCGGGTGCCTGCTTGGTCCCTGGCCCCCATGGCCATCCCATTTGGTCACAGTTCCCGGGAGTTGGCCTCCGCCTTGCTAGACTGTTAGCCAAACCCCAGGCACCCCGTGGACCTGATCCTTTCCGATCTGCATTCGAACCTGCACGCACTCCGCGCCGTGCTCCGGTTCACCCGCAGGCGGGCGATCCACCGGTTCGTGATCCTCGGGGACCTGGTGGGCTACGGCGCCCACCCCAATCAGCTGCTGGACAAGATCCGTGAGCTGCGCCCCCGGTTCCTGGTGCGCGGCAACCACGACAAGGTCTGCGCGGGCCTCGAGCCCGACAACACCTTCAGCCTCCCGGCTAGGCAGGCCGCGGACTGGACCCGGGAGCGGCTGCGCCAGGACAACTGGCGGCTGCTGGCCGAGGCGCCCACAGGACCCGTCTGGGTGGGGGACGACTACCTCATCGCCCACGGGGCGCCCATGGACGAGGACGCCTACCTGCTCCACATCCGGGAGGTCAGCCAGGCCTTCGACGCCTTCCAGGGCCAGCTCTGCTTCTTCGGCCACACCCACGTGCCCGGCTGCTTCGAGCTGGACGAGAGCCGGAACCAGCTGAACTGGATCTCCCTGGAACCTGGGGAGTGGTTCCAACTGCAGCCCCACTGCCGCTACCTGGTGAACCCGGGCTCCGTGGGGCAACCCCGGGACCGCGATCCCCGCGCCTCCTTCATGACCTACGACCCCAAGCACCACCGGCTGAGGCTTCACCGCCTCGACTACGACGTGAAGGGCGCAGCCAAAGCCATCCTGGCCGCTGGGCTGCATCCCAACCTGGCCCACCGGCTGAGCCAGGGCATCTGAAAGGCAGTCATTCCATGGTCAATGTTTCCTTCCTCTCCGCCCACGTGCTCGAGCAGTTCCTCATCCAGGCCCGGCTCACCCGGGCGGTGGCCAGCCTCCGCCTGCAGAAGGCCAACTCCCGGCTGCTGGGCGATCTGCGGATCCACAGCTTCCGCGCGGGTGCGACGCTCGAGCTGTCCGGCCTCCACGCCCGGGACCTGGTGCCCGTGGAAGGCACGCCGGTGACCCTCACCGTCCTCCTGGGCGACGAGGTGCTGAGCCTGGAGTCCGAGCTGCTGGCGCCCATCCAGGACGAGGAGGGGCACACCCTGCTCCACCTCCGCTGGCCCCACGAGCCCGCCCACCTGCACCGCCGCCGCGACATGCGGGTGGCCGGGCCCGATCAGTCGCCCCTGAAGGTCCAGGTGACCCTGGGGGACCGCAAGCTGGAGGCCCTCCTGGTGAACCTCACGGAGACCGGCGTGGGCCTCGCCTTCGAGGAGGCCGTGATGGTGGACCTCCACGCCGCCGTGGAGATCGACGCGGAGCTGCCGGACGGCGCCATCCTGCACTGCCCCGGTGAGGTGCGGCACCTGAACTTCCTCGAGGGCCAGGACTATCCCACCCGCCTGGGCATCGTGCTCCATCCGCTGCCGGGCACCGACCTCGAGCCCATCCACCGCTTCATCCAGGCCCGCCGCACGGATCGCTCCCACTCAACCGCACGCTAGTTGGTGCCGGGGATCTCCTCTGCCGACGCCGCCAGGGTGCGCTTGATGGGCAGGAAGCAGACACCATCCGGGCCCTCGGTGCAGGGCTGGTAGGTCACGAGCAGCCGGACCGGGTCCTCCAGCTTGCGGCCCGCCAGCGCGAGGCGCACGGTGCCGCGCAGGATCGGGTCACCGGCGTCGTCGATCTCGCTGGTGGCGGGCAGGGGGGCGCAGGTGAGGGAACCCCTGGAGACCAGGGCCACCTTGAAGCTGCGGGCCTTGAGGTGCACGTTGTCCGGCAGCCTCAGGAACAGCGCGCCCCCGGCCACGCTGAGCGCGACATCCTTGGCAGGGTCGAAGCCTGCGGCGGAAAGGGCCTGCGCGGCCACCATCAGGAAGGGGATCAGGACACGTCGCATGGCCTCAGGCTCCAGCAGGAAGGTCGGAAATCCGGGCCATGCCCGAGGTGGCCAGGAGCTCCCCGGCCTCGGTAATCAGGGCGCCTTCCACAGAGGGCGTCGCTTCCAGCAGCTGCAGGCCACACTCCGGCCCCAGCAGGAAGGACGCGGTGGCGAGCCGCCCGGCCTCGGCGGCCGTGGGCGCCACCACCGTGGTGGAGGCGAGGCCTCGGGCGGGCCAGCCTGTGGTTGCATTGAGCAGGTGGTGGTAGCGCACGCCGTCCACCTCGAAGCCGCGCTCGTAGTCCCCGGAGGTGGCCACCCCGCAGTCGGCTTGGGCGCGGATCGCGAAGCGGCAGCGGGCGCGGTCCCGGGGATCCTGCACACCGATGAGCCAGGGCGCGCCATCGCCCCGCCGCCCCACGGTGCGCACATCCCCCAGCAGGTTCACCATGGCCGATTCCACGCCCCGGGCCTTGAGCAGCTCGGCCACGCGGTCCGCGGCGTACTCCTTGCCGACGCCGCCCAGGTCCAGCTCCATGCCCTCCCGGGCCAAGCGGACCGTGCCGTGGCTCAGCTCCACGGCCCGGTGGTCCACGCGGGTCAGCAGGGCCTGGATGGCCGCCTCCGCGGGCACCTCGGCCCGCTTGAAGTCCCAGACCTGGCGCAGCACCCCCACGGTGGGGTCGAAGCGGCCCCCAGTCAGACGCGCCAGCTCCAGGGCACTTCGCACCAGGGCCTCGGTCTCGTCGTCCACCGCCAGCGGGGCGCCGCCGGCCTCGTCGTTGAGCTGGCCCACCACACTGGTGGCGCGGTAGCGGCTGAACTTCTGCTCGATGCGCCGAGCCTCGGCCACCGCCTCGCGGCCCAGGCGGGTGGCGGCAGCTTCGCCGCGGTCGTCCACGAACTTCAGCAGCGCGTCGCCCCCCATGAGCGGGAAGCGCACGGTGTAGAGGGTCCGCTCCAAGGCGGGGGTCAGTACTTCCACTTCAGGCCCAGGGTGACGGTGGTGGCGTTGACATCCGCTGCGGAGGTGGCGGGGCCCGCATAGATCGCCGGGAGGCTGCCGCTGCCCGCGGTCTTGAGCGGTGTCACCTGGTCCCGCCCCGACTGGAGCTGGTAGGAGGCTCCGAGGCTTAAGGTGAGCCCTGGCTTGAGGTCCACGGCGACGGCACAGCCCAGGAGGAGGCTGCTGAAGGCCGACAGCCGGTAGTCCGCCGACATGAAGGGCTGGGCCGCATCGAAGCGGGCGCCGTAGAAGGAGGCTGCGCGCTGGCTGTAGGCCCGCAGGCGCGGCGTCAGGATCCAGCCTTCGTCCAGGTGCTGGTCGTAGGTGAAGTCCAGGGTGTGCGCCTTGATGCCCCAGTCGTCCGTGTAGTAGCGGTAGGAGGTCTTGAGGGCCCCGTCCCATTCGAAGTAGTGGGCGTGCTTGACCAGGAAGGCATCCCGGACGCGGGTGTCCGGCCGGTGCTCGCCCTGGGTGAGGCTGCCCACGGTCACGATGAGGTAGGGTTCATCCAGGTAGCCGCTCAGGTTCATGCGGGAGGCGCTGAAGTCGATCAGGTCCTCGGCGCCCAGAATCCAGGTCCAGCCCAGGGCGTAGCCCCGGGTCTTCTTGGGCAGGCGCAGGGTGCTGGTCACCGGGGCCACGGTGTCGTTGGCCAGGGACAGTCCGTAGTGGAGGGTGCCGCGCCCCTGAGCCATGGTCCAGGCATCCGAGAGCCCGAAGCCCTGGGAGGTGTAGTCCTTCTCCACGGAGTGGGAGATGTCCACCGTGGGGAGGTGGGCCCCGATGCGGCGGCCCCAGGTGAAGCCCTGGGCATTGCGTTCGTCCATGTACTGGACCATGGGGATCTTGCCCGCGGCGTTGGTGGTCCGGTTGCCCGAGGCCGAGGTGGTGGTCGTGACGCTGAGGGTGGGATAGCCGCCCGTGGGCGAGGCCCCGGAGACGCTGTCGTGGGCGAGCAGCAGATCAATCTGCCCAAGGGCCTCGCTCAGCTCGTGGTGCAGCAGCAGCGTGGGGCTCTTCACCTGGGTGCGGCCATCGGTCTCGTTGTAGAAGAGGTAGCGCAGCTCCACAGCGGACTGGGCCAGGGCCACCCGGCCCGTGAGGATGCCCATGCCGGCCACCATCCAGGGCAGGCCCTGGAGCGCCAGACGACCCCGCCGCCGGACCTTGCGCGCGCGCTCAGTTGCAGCCACAGCCACCTCCCGCCGCGCCGCCATTGCCCGCGGCCCCTTCCTTGCTGGCATGGATGTGCTCCCGGAAGAAGCCCGTGAGGGTGTCCCCGTCGAGGCTCATGATGGGATCCGCCAGGTGGCCCCGGCGCCAAGCCTTCAGGCTGCCTGTGGCCTGCAGCCCTGAAGCGACGCGGACCTCCTTCGGCGCCGGGCTGCCGGCCAGCAGGGCCGCCACGGCCGTGGCCTCTTCCTGGACATGCGCCCCGCCCTCAAAGCGGGCTGCGATGCGGCCCTCACGGTCGATGAGGAAGGTGGTGGGCATGGCCACCACCGAGAAGGCCTCCCCGGTGCGGCCCGTGGCATCCTGCAGGATCGTGAACTGCACCGGGACCTGCTCCAGGAAGGCACTGACCGCGGCCGTCTCTTCGTCCAGCGAGATGCCCACCACCTTCACGCCCTGGCCCGCGAACCGGCTCTGGAGCTTGTCCAGCTCGGGCATGCTCTTGCGGCAGGGGCCGCACCAGGAGGCCCAGAAGTCCACGACCACCACCTGGCCCTTGAGCGCCGCCAGGGAGAAGGCCTTGCCCTTCGAGTCCTTCAGCTGCACCTCCGGCGCCGGGTCGCCCTTGCCGGCAGCAGACAGGCTGGACCCCGCCAGGAAGAGGGCCGCGCTTAGCGCCAGCCAGGCCAGGCGGCCGGGAAATCGGGGGGATGGGTGCAGTGCGAGCATGGGTCTCCTGAGAGCCCAGGGCCCGGCGCTGGAAGCCTCCGGACCCTGGGCTGATAATGCGTGTTCCTACATCTATGCTGCCACCGAACGAAAGGATCCCGGAGAATTAATCTCCAGAGATTTCAGCCTTTTCGGGCCAGCCGCTCCGGAACCGCCCTACCCCCCACCCCGCTGGAACCCCCGGTGGAAGCGGGCCATGAAGGCTGCCACCTGCGCCTCGGAGTGGCCCTCGAAGGTCAATTCCACCCGGTGCCTGACCAGCGACAGGCGCCCGAGCCGCAGGGGCTCCAGGGGCTGGAGCGCCAGCGACCAGCGCCGCACACCCTCTGTGTGCCGGAAGACCCCATCTGCCCCCGCCTGCGGCGTGAGGCCCACGGCCTCGGGCAGCAGGCGCAGGAAGTCCTCCCGGCTGATGGTCATCTCCAGGCTCAGCCGCTGGTCCCGGGGAGCCTCGTCCCTAGCCACCGGCGACGGGGGGCCAGATGGCCAGGGCCTGGCCCGCTTCCAGCACCTTCGTGGCCCGGTCGCCTACGGCCACCCACACCCCATCCACCAGCACGATGGCGCACTCCCCCGACTGCAGGCCCATGAGCTGGATCACCGCCAGGACCGTGGTGCCGGGCTCGAGGTCCAGCTGCAGGCAGTGGCTGGACCGCGCCTCCGCCGGGAGGCGGATGCTGAGGGACGCGAACAGCTTGAGCGTGATCTTCATGCCAGGCGATGCGCCGCCGCGAGGTAGGCCGGCATGACCAGCGTGGGGTCGTCCAGCAGGCGCTGCTTCCAGGGGCCCAGCCGCAGCTTGCCTTCGATGAGCCCGCGCAGGGCGCCGACGTGATCGGTGAAGCCCACGGTGTTGGCGCCGACCAGGCGGTCGCCGTCGAACTGCAGGTTCATGTAGCGGTAGCGGGCCTCGTCCAGCAGCTCGGTGGACTCCCCACCGGGCACGCCCTCCCACTCGCCGAAAGACGAGGAAACGAGGCCAAGGGTGGTGAGTACGTTGAAGACCAGGCTCCCCTGGAAGGCCGTGGGCTTGCCGGCCATGTTCAGTGCCGCGATGCGCCCCTGCTCCACGGCGTTGGGCTGGATGGCGTTGACCTGACGCTTGCCGCTAAGGCAGTCCACGGACTCGGCCACATCCCCGGCGGCGTAGATGCCGGGCACGCTGCTCTGAAGGTTTGCGTCCACCACGATGCCCTGGTTGATCTCGATGCCGCTGCCGGCCAGGAACTCCAGGTTCGGGTCCACGCCCACGGCGCTGAGGTAGACATCGGCGGGCAGCACCCGCCCCTCGCCCAGGTCCACCTGGAGGACGCCGTCCTTCTGGCTCAGGCCCTTGGGCTGGGTGCGGGTCAGGATCTTCACGCCCTTGGCCTCGCACCAGCGCCGCAGCATGTTGCTGGCGGCGGGGTTCATCATGCGGCGGACCATGTAGCCGCTGCGCACCAGGATCGTCAGGTCCACGCCCTTGGAGAGCAGGCCCTCCATGATGATGCAGCCCACGAAGCCCGCGCCCATCTGGACGACGCGGGTGCCCGGCTTGGCCTTGGCCAGGATGGCGCGGGCGTCGGCGAGGGTCCAGCAGGCCTGGACCCCGGGCAGGTCGATGCCCGGGATCTTCTCCAGGCTGGGCCGGGAGCCGGTGGCGATGAGCAGGCGGTCGTAGGCCAGGAGACTGCCCTCGCCCAGGTCCACGGTGCGGGCGGCGGTATTGACGGCGTGGGCGCGGGCCTGGACCAGACCGATGCGCAGGCGCTGGAAGTGGTCCGAAGTCTTTCGGAGGTGAGTGCCCTCCTCGCCGATGTCCCCCCGGAGCAGGTAGGGGATGGCCATGCGGGAGTAGGGCGCCTCCCCTTCGCCGCAGAGCATGAATATCTCTGCGGCGGGGTCGGCCTTGCGCAGGGTCTCCGCGGCAACCACCCCCGCGGGACCGCTTCCGATGATGACGTGTCGCATGAGGATCCTGGGCTGGGTCAGAGGCTGAGACGGGTGCGGGTGGCGGCGGTCGGAACGCCCTCGGCGCTCCACCCGCGGACCTCATAGTACTCCGGCAGCATCTTGTCCAGGTGGCACACGGCGCCCTTCTGGGGGCCGGTCTTGATGGCCTCCGTCAGCAGGCGGGGCGGCAGGGTGTCATCCTTCTTGCTGAGGCCCGCGCCCAGGTTGAACTCGCGCTCCAGGTTCCAGATGCGCTCGCCGACCAGGAGCAGCCGCTCCTCGGACCAGTCGCCCTCGCAGGCGGCCTGGATCTGGGGCTGGATGTCCTGCAGGCCCCACGCGAAGGTGGTGAAGAGGCAGATGCCGGCGGAATCCACCACGGCGGTGAGGTCCTGGAAGGCCTTCAGCATGGCGGGCTTGCCCTCGGTGGCCTGGGGCTCCATCTTCACGGGGATGCCCAGCACCTCGGGGGAGACCATGTAGCCGCGGACGTGGCAGGCGCCGCGGTTGCTGGTGGCGTATTCCAGGCCCATGCCCTGCAGGCCGCGGCCATCGTAGGCCGGGAACTCCTGGCCTTTGACGGTCATGGACAGCTCGGGACGGCCATACTTGGCGCAGAGCCGCTTGGAGCCGAGGCCGATGATCTTGCCGAAGCCTTCGCCGACGGCGGTCCACTCCGCGAGCTTGACCAGGGCCTCCGCGGAGCCCCAGGTCAGCTTGAGGCCCACCTCGGCCTCGGTGAGGATGCCCAGGTCGTAGAGCTCCATGGCCGCGCCCACGGTGGCCCCGAAGGAGATGGGGTCGTAGCCGTCCTCGTTGCAGAGGAAGTTGGCGTAGGTGAGGGCTTCCAGGTCCGACACGCCATTGGCGGCGCCCAGGGCCCAGGCGGCCTCGTACTCCACGCCGCCGGAGGCGCCGTGGTACTGGGGCTTGTCCTTCACGCTGAAGTGGTTCGGATCCATGCGGGAGATGCGGCCGCAGGCGATGGTGCAGCCGAAGCAGGCGCCGTTCTTCACCAGGTTGGGCTTGCCGTCCGTGGGCCGCTTCTCGTGCATGGCCTCGCCGCCGATGGCGTTGGCGCCCTCGAACTGCGCCTCGCGGTGGTTGTAGCTGGGCAGCGCGCCCAGCTCGTTGATGATGTTCATGAGCACCTGGGTGCCGTAGGTGGGCAGGCCCACGCCGGTCACGCCGTTGGCCGCCAGCACGGCCTTGCCCGCGTCCACGGCCGTGAAGAAGGCCTCGGGATTGGCCACCTGGTAGGCATCGGTGAGCGTGCCGCGCACGGCCACGGCCTTGAGGTTCTTGGAGCCCATGACCGCACCCACGCCGGACCGCCCCGCGGCGCGGTGCAGGTCGTTGACGATGGCGGCGTACATGACGCCCGACTCACCGGCGCGGCCGATGGAGGCCACGCGGATCTGGGGATCCTGGTGCGCCTTCTTGATGGTCTCCTCGGTGTGCCAGGTGGTCTTGCCCCACAGGTGGGAGGCGTCCAGCAGCTCAGCCTTGCCATCGATGATGAGCAGGTAGACCGGCTTCGCGGAGCGGCCCTCGAAGATGACCATGTCCCAGCCCGCGAACTTCAGCTCGGCGCCGAAGTAGCCGCCGGAGTTGGAGCAGGCGATGGCGCCCGTGAGGGGCCCCTTGGTCACCACGGAGTAGCGGCCGCCCGTGGCGGCCATGGTGCCCGTGAGAGGACCGGTCACGAAGATGAGCTTGTTCCCTTCTGCCAGGGGATCGACCTTGGGATCGATCTCCGAGCAGAGGTACTTGGTGGCCAGACCCCGCTGGCCCAGGTAGTCCTGGGCCCACTGCTGGTTCAGCGGCTCGGTGGTGCAGGTGCCCGCCGTGAGGTTGACGCGAAGAACCTTCTTAGTCCATGCCATGGCAGTCGCTCCTCACACCGTTGCCGGGTTGGTGTCGGTCTTGTCAGCCCACTGGCGCATCTTTTCCAGTCCCGTCCAGTCGGCATCCACGAAGGTGATGGCGCCCGTGGGGCAGGCCTTGGCGCAGGCGGGCGCACCGCCGCAGAGGTCGCACTTCTGCACCTTGCCGCTGGAGGCCACGTAGTTGATGGTGCCGAAGGGGCAGGCGATGGTGCACACCTTGCACCCGACGCAGGTGGGATCCAGCACGATCTTCGCGCCGGTGACCGGGTCCAGCTTGATGGCCTCGGTCGGGCACGCCATCATGCACCAGGCCTCGTCGCACTGGGTGCAGGTGTAGGGCACGAAGCGGGCGGCCTCGTGGAACGAGAACACCTTGATGCGGGACTTGGCGATGGTGAAGCTGCGGTGGTTCTCCCAGGAGCACGCCATCTCGCACTGGAGACAGCCCGTGCACTTGTTGGGATCGATGTGGAGGGATTTCTGCATGGTGGAACCTCCTTGAGACGGGGACAGGGGGGATGGGATGCCGTTGATCATAAATCGGATAACGCCCAAGGTCGGGGCTTTTTAAACAAATTCCAGTCACCCCTGCAAAGGCAGTGGCAGCGCGCCTTTCCGGGCGCCCCGGACAGCCTGCGACAAGAGACTGAGTCGCAGTTAAATGGTGAACCCTGCCTCAGGTCTTCCGCAGACTGACCAGGGTGCCGCTGGCGCCCAGCAGGAGCATGATCACGGCCTGGACCAGCGTCTTGTAGGAGACCTCGGAGCCGCCGAAGACTGCCGACCGGACGAAGAGCACGCCCAGCGCCAGGAGCAGCAGGTAGATCCCAAGCATCACCTTCCGGGCCAGCTCGCGGGTCCGCGGCGTCTCCTGGGCGAAGATCCGGTCGTAGATGACCAGCCCCACGGCGGCCGCGACGTTCAGGATCACGAACAGCAGCCAGAACTGCCGCGCGGCGGCGGCGGCGCCTGCCTGGCCGATGAGGGGCTTGAGCATGGAGCCGTAGAGGGAGCCGCCCAGGCTGGAGCCGATGAGGCTGCCGATGACGCCGTAGAGGAAGGCATAGCCCATGTAGACGGCCTTCTTGTCCTCGGGAGCCACCAGCCCCACGTAGCTGTAGTACTTCGGGTGGGCGGTCATCTCCCCGATGGAGAACACGGAGATGCCGAGAATGAAGACCCAGACGTTGGTGGAGGCCGCCAGGCACAGGAAGCCCAGGGTGCCGATGACGATGCCGCCGACCATGGTCGGCAGGGGACGGAACTTCTTCACGATGCGGCTGACCAGCACCTGCAGCAGGATGATGGTGCCGCCGTTGACCACGGTGACGTGCTCCGCGTCGAACTTGAGCGGCACGCCGAAGGAGGCGAAGAAGCGGTTCACGGGTGTGGCGTCTACGAAGTCGCGGAGATACCAGAGGACCGATCCGAAGTTCTGGAAGTAGAGGATCCAGAAGCCGGAATAGACCACGATCATCAGCATGAAACGGGCGTCACCCAGCACCATGGCCGCGCCGTGAGCCACTTCCCGCAGGCTCTTGGAGTTCTCGGGCTTGGGGGGATCCTTGAACAGGAACAGCGTCGGCAGCAGCATGGCCGCGCAGTACAGCGCCGAGGCGATGAAGACGTAGCGCCAGGAGAAGCCCTTCAGTACGCTCACCACGAGGGGCGCGAGGAAGGCGCCGATGTTGATCATCCAGTAGTAGATGCCGAAGCCGAAGCCCGAGTTCTCCTCGGTGGTGGTGCGGGCCAGGGTGCCGGAGATGATGGGCTTGAACAGCCCCGCGCCGGTGGCCATGAGCAGCAGCGCCGCGAACACGGCGCCGTAGCTGGTCACGTTGCCCGCGATGAAGTAGCCCGTGCTGAGGATCGAGAACGCGAACAGCAGCATGCGCCGGTAGCCGTAGCGGTCCGCCAGGGCACCGCCGGCGATGGGGATCACGTAGGTGAAGGCGTAGATCAGGCTCTGCAGGAAGCCCACGGACTGCTCCGTGAAGCCCAGCCCCCCGGCAGCGACCTGGTTCGTCAGGTAGACCGCCAGCACCGAGTTGAGCCCGTAGTAGGCGGCCCGCTCGAAGAGCTCCATGACGTTCGCCAGCCAGAAGACGGGCGGGAAGGAGCGCAGGATTCCAGTGGGGCGCGGAGTCGACATCCGGCGAGTATAGCGGCGCCTTGCTCTCCGGCGGCTTCGCGGATGCAAGGGTGAATCGATTCCGATTTTCAAAAGGAAAGGATCACCACCAAGACACCAAGACACCAAGAACTGCCAAGTTGCAGACCTGCCGTTTTTCTTGGTGCCTTGGTGCCTTGGTGGCAAAGTTGTTTTTCTTCCCTTCATTGCAAAAAGGGATGCGAGGCACCCCTTGAAGACCATCTCCCTCCGCGTCGACGTGGACACCCTGGAAGGCTCCCTGACGGGCATCCCGACCCTGCTGCGCCTGCTGGACAAGCACCGCATGCGCGCCAGCTTCTACTTCAGCTTCGGCCCCGACAACAGCGGCAAGGCCATCCGGCGCATCTTCCGCAAGGGGTTCCTGGCCAAGATGCGCCGCACCAACGCGACCAAGCTCTACGGCCTGAAGACCATGCTGTACGGCGTGCTGCTGCCGGCGCCCCTCATCTGGAAGCGGGCCGCCACGCAGATGCTGGCCGCCCGGGCCGCTGGTCACGAGGTGGGCATCCACGCCTGGGACCACGTGCAGTACCACGACCTGCTGGACCGCAAGTCCCGGCGCTGGCTGGCGGACTGGTACGCCCAGGCCCACGAGGCCTTCGGCACTTTGTTCGGGGAGAAGCCCCTGGGCGCCGTGAGCCCCGCCTGGCGCTGCAACGACACCACCCTCGAGCTGCAGGAAGCCTACGGCCTGGCCTACGCCGGCGACTGCCGGGGCCTGGCGCCCTTCTATCCCATTGTGCAGGGCAAGCCCCTCCGCACCCTGCAGATCCCCACCACCCTGCCCACCCTGGACGAGCTGCTGGGCCTGGACGGCCGCACCCCCGAGCAGGTCAACCGCGAGGTCTGGGACTTGGTGCGCGAGGACGCTCTGAACGTCTATGCCCTCCACACCGAGGTCGAGGGGGGCGCCCTCTTCGGGACCTTCGACGCCTTCCTGGGCGGCCTCAACGACCGCGGCGTCCAGGCCCGCACCCACGCCGACTGGCTCCCCGAGCTGCTGGCCGCCCAGCCCCCCGTCAAGGCCCTCACCCGCCGCGAGATCCCCGGCCGAGCCGGGTGGGTAAGCTGGGAAGGCAGCCTCTAGGGGGCAGGCTCCAGAAAATTTCGATATAAACTTAACGAAACAATTTAAGTATCCCCCCAGCCCCTGCCGACAATTCTGTTTATCCAGGGGTCCAGTATGTTGGTCGGCGCCCATGCAGGTCCAGGCATGCCCCCCGCGGCCTCCAGTCTCGCGTATCACCAGAACCGGGACCTCCTGGCGGCGGCGGTGGACCAGGCGATCCTCCACCACCCCCAACTGGGCCAGCTGATCGGGCCCAATCCCTTTGACCTGATCCAGCAGAACCACGCGAATCACGCCAAGTTCATGGACAACGTCTTCTTTCTGGGGAACACGCAGCTGCTGGTGAAGACCCTTCCCTGGGTCTACCGGGTCTACGGCGCCCGTGGGGTCTCCATGGACTACTTCCCCGTCGAGCTGCGGGCCTGGCAGCAGGCTATCGCCGAGCAGATCCCCGATCCGGCCGCCGCCCCGCTCCTGGCGGTCTACGACTGGATGCTCGACCACCACGCCGAGCTGATCGAAGCCGCGAGCCACCCCGATGAGTCCGCCGCAGGGCCCGCGCCGGACGGCAGCGTCCTGGCAGCCTTCGTCGAGTCGCTGGTGACGGGAGACTCGACCTGGACGGACGCGGTCACCCGGGACTACATGGCCGCGCCTCAGGATCTGGAGCGCTTCTACCTGGAGATGCTGGACCCCGCCATGCGGGAGATCGGGCGGCTCTGGGAGCAGGCCCGGATCACCACGGCCCAGGAGCACATGGCCTCGTCCCTGGTGATCAGGATGATGTCGAAGGCCTTCGCCAAGATCGAGTCTCCGACCCATCCGAGAAAGCGCTGCGTGGTGAGTGCAAGCCCCAATGAGCACCACCAGATCGGCGCCTGGATGATCTCGGACCTGCTGGAGGTCCGGGGCTGGCACACACGCTTCCTCGGGGCTGACACCCCCCCCGAGGCGCTCCTGGCGACCCTGGAAGACTTCCGCCCGACCGTGCTGGCCCTCTCGGTGACCATGTCCTTCAACCTCCGGAACACTGCGGAGCTGATCGCCAGGATCCGCCAGTTTGCGGGCGCCTGGACCCCTCGGATCATGGTCGGGGGCCGGGTCTTCCAGGACACGCCAGGGCTCGCGGCGAGCATCGGCGCAGACGGGGAGGCCAGGGACGCCGCCGGGGCCTGCCTGCTGGCGGAGTCCTGGTTCGAGGCCGGTGATGAGCTGGACTGAGATCGATCCGCCCCTGGTCTCCCTGCTGGCCGGCTTCCTGGCCCGGGTCTCCAAGTCGGTCGTCCTGGTCCGCATGGATGAGAGGGGGCTGATTCAGGAGAGCAACGCCGCCTTTCAGGGGCTCTTCCAGCCGCGGGAGTCCCTGCTGGGACAGAGCCTCTCCCGGTACGTCCTGAGGCAGAACGGCCAGCCCGTGGAAGCGGATCCAGGGGCCTTTGAGCAGCATCCAAGCCACCTCAAGCTGGTGGACCCCAAGGTCATCGGCACCTCGCTCCAGGCCTACTGCTTCCCCTACCAGGGCCAGTCCATCCTCATCGGCGAGCGCATCCTGCCCGCCACCGCCGAAGCCCTCGATGTCCTCAGCGGCACCTCCAATGAGCTGGCGACCCTCACCCGCGACCTGAAGCAGCGCTACCAGGAGAAGGCCATGGCCCTCCGGGAGGAGGAGGCGCTGCTGAAGATGACCGAGAACCTGGCGACCATCGGCTGGTGGACCTGGAGCCTCGGGTCGAACCGGAACAACTGGTCGGACAACCTCTTCCGGCTTTATGGCCTGGAGCCGGGCAGCGTGGTCCCATCCTACGAGGCCTGGGTCCAGGCGATCCACCCCGAGGATCGCCCCCGCGTCACCGCCCTCGTGAGCAGCGGTGTCGAGCAGCACGCGGAGCTGGACTTCGAGTGGCGGGTGAACCGCCCGGATGGCGCCGACTGCTGGCTCCTGTCCCGGGCCTATCCGGTGCTGGATCCCGCGGGCAGCCTGCTCCGCTACATCGGCACCGCCATCGACATCACCCAGCGCCGCCAGGCCGAGCTGAGCCTCACTCAGCGCACGGCCCTCCTGGCCAGCGTCCTGGATTCCACCACCGAGGCGATCTTCGGCATCAACCTGCAGGGCAAGTGCACCTTCTGCAACCGGGCGCTCCTGGAGAGCCTCGGCTATCCAGAGGCCGCAGCCCTGGTAGGCCGCAACATGCACCAGCTCATCCATCACTCCCAGCGGGACGGCTCGCCCCACCCGATGGAGTCCTGCCGGATCTTCCGAGCCCTCGCCGAAGGCAAGGGCAGCCACAGCTGGGACGAGGTGTTCTGGCGGGCCGACGGCACCTGCATCCCGGTGGAGTACTGGTCCTACCCCCAGTATCAGGAGGGGGTCGTGGTCGGGGCGGTGGTCACCTTCTTCGACATCACCGCGCGCAGCCGCATCGAGAAAGAGCGTGGTGCCTTCGAGGCCCAGGTCCAGCACCTCCAGCGCATGGAGAGCGTCGGTCGGCTGGCGGGCGGGGTCGCCCATGACATGAACAACGTGCTCTCCACCATCATGGCCGTGGGCTCGATCCTCAAGGAGCGGCACCGGGAGGAGCCCGAGCTCCTGAAGGACGCGGACCTGCTGCTCCGGGCGGCCACCCGGGGCCGAGACCTGGTGCGCAACCTCCGGGACTTCAGCCGCAAGGAGCTGGCCTCGGCCACCGAGCTGGACCTCAACGAGCTGGTGCGGAGCGAGGTGGACCTCCTGGAGCGGACCACCCTCAAGAAGATGACTTTTGAGCTGGACCTGGAGGCGGGCCTGCTACCCATCTTCGGGGAGAGCAGTGCCCTGAGCAACGCCCTGATGAACATCTGCATGAACGCCTGCGATGCCCTGCCTCACGGCGGCAGGATCCAGTTCTGCACCCGCAGGGTCGGGCTCGGGCACCTGGAGCTCACGGTGGAGGACAACGGCGAGGGGATGAGCCCCGAGACTCTCAGCCGGGCCCTGGAGCCCTTCTTCACCACCAAGGCGCTCGGCAAGGGGACGGGCCTTGGCCTGTCCCAGGTCTACGGCACCATGAAGGCCCACGGCGGCACGCTGGACATCCAGAGCAGGCCTGGGGTGGGCACGCAGGTCCGACTGACTTTCCCACCCGCGGTGGAGGTGTCGGCCCCCTCGGCCTCCCCGGCGCCCAGCCACGCGTTACCCTCCCGGCCGCTCCGCATCCTGTTGGTAGACGACGAGGAGCTCATCCGCACGGCGGTCCGGCGGCTGCTGGAGATCCTGGGGCATGAGGTGCAGATCGCGGCGGGTGGCCTGGAAGCCCTGCAGCTGTTGCAGGCCGACCTGAACCCCGACCTGGTGGTTCTCGACCTCAGCATGCCAGGCATGGACGGCAGCGAGACCCTGGAGCGCCTCCGGCGCCTCCGGCCTCAGCAGCCCGTGCTGTTCGCCACCGGCTTCAGTGACGAGCGGATCCCGCAGATCCTGAGCCGCTTCCCCGATGTCAGGGTGCTCAAGAAGCCCTTCTCCGCCATGGAGATGGAGCAGATGCTCTCCGGATGGCTCTAGGCGCGCAGCGCAGATAAGAATCGTGGCCCGAACGGGCCACGATTCTTAGGGGTGAACAGATCAACTACGCGTGCTGTTTCAACTTGTCCTTGCCGCCGAACCACTGGTCCCAGTAGACCACCACGGGGGCGGCGATGTAGATGGACGAGTAGGTGCCGGTGATGACGCCGATGACCAGGGGGAAGGCCAGGTCGTGGAGGGCCGGGCCGCCGAAGAGCCAGAGGCAGACGCTGACGAAGAGCACGGACAGCGAGGTCAGGATCGTCCGGCCCAGGGTCTGGTTGATGGAGTCGTTCACCAGCTTGGTCACGGAGGCACGGCGGTAGTCCGGCCGGTGGCTGTTCTCGCGGATTCGGTCGAAGACCACGATCGTGTCGGCCATGGAGTAGCCCATCAGCGTCAGGAAGCTCGCAACCACAGGCACGTTGAACTCATAGCCGAAGGCGGCGAAGAGGCCAAGGGCCATGAGGATGTCGTGGATGAGGGCCACGATGCCGCCCACCGCGAAGCTGGTGGTGAACCGGAAGATCACGTAGACCAGGATGGCCAGCATGGCGAACCCGACAGCAGTAAGCGTCTTGCTCGTCCACTCGCCGGAGATGCTGGGCGAGAAGCTCTCGTCCTTGAGGATGCCCACGCCACCGATGCGGTAGTTCTTCTGCACCGTGTCCGTGACGGCCTGTGGCAGATCCTTCGGCAGGTCATTGAAGGTCTGGTAGAGCCCCGAGGACAGCTTGTCCCGACCGGCAATGGCCTTCTCCGCCAGCGGCGTGTAGGCCACGGCGAGCGCCTGGTCATCCCCGGGCAGCCGCAGGGGGTTGGCCTTGGCGAGCACGTCCGTGAGGTTCTTGGAGCCCTCTAGGTTGAGCATGGGCAGGGTGCTGCCCGCGGCTTCGGGGTCCATCTGCTTGAAGAGGGCACGCAGGGCATTGGCCTGGATGGTGCTGTCCTTCTGGTCCCCGTCCTTCTTGGCCTTCACCTTCACGGAGAAGTCCCGGATGGTCTTGTCGGCGTTCTCGTAGGCCACCACGGTGGCGTCGGGATAGCCGCTCTTGGCCAGGGTGGCCCGGATGGTCTCGGGCTCCATGGCGCCGCGGAAGCGGACGGTCATGTCATTGCCGCCCACGAACTGCATGCCGAGGTGGATGCGCTTGTTGTGGGTGAGGTTCCAGGGCTGCACGAAGAGGATGGAAATGACGATGATGCCCCAGGAGATGGCGAGGGCCTGGCCCTTGTACTTCATGAAATCGAAGGAGGATCCCTTGAAGAAGGTGTGGGTGCCCACGGACAGCACCTTGGTGCCGGGGTGGCGCTCCAGGATCCAGTCATAGATGAAGCGGCTGATGTAGATGCTGGTGAACAGCGAGGCCACGACGCCCACGGTGAGGGTCACCGCGAAGCCCTTGACGGGGCCCGTGCCGAAGATGAAGAGCAGCAGGGCGGCGAAGAGCTGGGTCACGTGGCTGTCCACGATGGTCCAGAACACCCGGTCGAAGCCGGCGTCGATGGCGCCGGGCACGCTCTTGCCCAGGCCCAGCTCCTCCTTGATGCGCTCGAAGATGAGGATGTTGGCATCCACCGCCATGCCCAGGGTGAGCACGAAGCCGGCGATGCCCGGCAGGGTCAGCGTGGCGCGGAAGGAGCCCAGCAGGCCCATCATGACGATGACGTTGACCGTCAGGGCGATGATCGCGTTGGCGCCGGACCAGTGGTAGAAGAACACCATGAAGGCGATGATGGTGATGAAGCCGACCAGGGCGGCGCGCACGCCGGCATGGATGGAGTCGCGACCGAGGCCGGGGCCCACCACACGCTCTTCCAGGAACTTCATGGGGGCCCGCAGGGCGCCGCTGCGCAGCTGGCTGGCGAGGTCGTCGGCCTCCTGGGCGGAGAAGCTGCCGCTGACCCGCACGGCGCCGCCAATGATCTTCTCCTTGGCGCTGAGCGTGGTGACGACCTTGCGGTCGAGCACGATGGCGATGAGGCGGTTCTCTTCGGAGGCCGTGCCCGTCAGGCGGGCGAAGTCGTCATCGCCCTTCTTGTTCAGGGTGAAGTTGACCTCATTGGCCTCGGTCTGGGAGTTGGAGGCGCGGTGCGAGTCGATGATGTCGGCGCCGTCCACGGCGACCCGGCTCTCGAGCAAGATCCAGCGGCTGATCTTCTCCTCGCCGGGCTTGGCCTTGACCACGGGCTGGCCGGACCGCTTGGCCTGGCGCTCGCTCTCGATCTCGGGCAGCAGCTCGAACTCCGGGGGAATCGCGCCCTTGTAAAAGGCCAGGGCCTCTTCCCGGGAGGTGAAGTAGAGTTGCGGAACCTTGGCGAGCAGGCGCTGCTCCAGCCGGCCGGGGGTGGCCAGCAGCTTCTTGATGCGCTCGCGGTCACCCTCCTCGATGCCGGGGATCTCCACCACGATGCGGTTGCCTTCGGCGCCGCTGGCCGTGATCTCGGGCTCCAGCACGTTGGCGGGATCAATGTCGCGGATGCGCTTCTCGATGACCTCCAAGGCGCGCTTGTTGGCGTCGTCCTTCAGGTTCTTCTGGTAGTCGGCCTTCTGCGTGAGCCGGTAGACGTCTCCGTCCGCCGCCAGGGCGTAGCCCGGGAAGAAGTCCTTGGCGACCTTCTCGACCGTGGCCTTCTGGTCAGCGCTGACGCCGTCCACGCGGATAGCCTCACCCTCCACCCGCGCCGTGGCGCCGGGCAGGTTCTTCTCGCGCAGCCGCGAGGCCATGCGGTCCTTGCTGTCGCGCAGATCGGCGGCGAGGGCCTCCTGGCCCTGGACCTCCAGCTCAAAGTGGACGCCACCCCGAAGGTCGAGGCCCAGCTTCACTTTGGAGAGCGGTGTGAAGAAGTATCCGCAGCCGAACAGCACGGCGAGGACGATCGTGAGGCGCCAGAGGCTCCGCTTGGTCACGGGGCACTCCTTACAGAATGCGGGCCGGAGGATCCGGCCCGGAAGGTCAGGAGGTTCAGTTCTGCTTGATTTCAGGCTCGGTCGCCAGGGAGGCCACCGCCGAACGGCGGGCCTTCACGACGGAGCCGCCGAGCTTGAGCCAGAGGTCCTTGTCCTCGACGCGGTCGATGGTGGCGTAGAGGCCCGAGCTCAGGACCACCTCGTCGCCGGCCTTCAGCTTGGCGAGGCGCTCTTCCTGGGCCTTCCGGGCTTTGCTCTGGGGCCGGATGAGGAGGAAGTAGAACATCAGGGCCATGCCGCCGATGAACACGAACTGGGTCCAGCCCGGAGGGCCGCCAGCCTGGGCCTGTGCGATAAGGGCGAAGTTCATTTAGGGCTCCTCGGTCAACCACCCGGCGCGCGTGGACTGGGCAAAGGCGGGAAACCTGTTTTCCAGCAATGCCTGCCTTGCGGCGCGGGTAAGCCCCACAGTGTAACTCAGGTTGTGGATCGTGTTCAGCGTGAACCCCAGAAGCTCCCCACACCGGAACAGATGGTGCAGGTAGGCCCGGCTGAAGGTGGCGCAGGTGTAGCACCCACAGACCGGGTCCAGGGGCCGGTCCGCGTCCCGGTGCCGGGCGTTCTTCAGGTTCAGGCGCCCCCGGCTGGTGAGGGCGCGGCCATGCCGGGCCTCGCGGCTGGGGAGCACGCAGTCGAAGAGGTCCACCCCGTGCTCGATGCCGAAGATCAGATCCTCCGGCGTGCCCACCCCCATGAGGTAGCGGGGCCGGTCGGCGGGCAGCTCCCGGACGAACTCCGCCAGCAGGGCGTTCATCTCGGGCTTGGGCTCACCCACGCTGAGGCCGCCCACGGCGAAGCCCTGGAAGGGGGTCCGGGCATCCAGCTCCAGGGCCTCGGCCAGGTGGCGGCGGCGCAGGTCCAGGTGGGTGCCCCCCTGGTTGATGGCGAAGAGGGCCTGGTAGTCCTGCAGGGGCACAGCCCGGCTGCGGGCCAGCCAGCGGGTGGTCCTGGCCATGCTGATCTCCAGCTTGGAGCGCTCCAGCTGGCCCGGCGGGCACTCGTCCAGGGCCATGCAGATGTCCGAGCCCAGGTTCCGCTGGATCTCCAGGCTGCGCTCCGGGGACAGGAACTGGGGGCTGCCGTCGATGTGGCTCTGGAAGGTCACCCCCTCCTCGTTCATCTTCCGCAGGGAGGCCAGGGAGAAGACCTGGAACCCGCCTGAATCCGTCAGGATGGGGCCGTCCCAGCCCATGAAGCGGTGCAGCCCCCCCAGCCGGGCCACCAGCTCGTCCCCGGGGCGGAGTCCTAAGTGATAGGTATTGCCCAGGATTACCTGCGGACAAATCTCCCGGAGCTGGACCGGCGTGATGCCCTTGACCGTGCCCTGGGTGCCCACGGGCATGAAGGCCGGCGTCAGGACCGGGCCATGACCGGTCTGGAAGGACCCCGCGCGGGCGGGGGTTTCCGGGCATTCGGCCTCAGTGCGGTATGCGCAAGATCGTTCTGCTTGATATGGCATGATAGGGACTCGGCTTTCACAACAATGATTGGCACTTCCACTCAGCGGGCCGCACTAACAAGGACGCGGCTTCAGGGAATATCCTCAGAGCACCGTCGTGTCGAGCGGATGGCCCCGAGTTTCAAGGCTTGACCTGCCGACGACCCTTTGCCATCTTAGCCGTTGGGCTTGACCCAGATCTTTATCCTAATCGCTGAAGCTGAACCGGTCTTTCCGTCGGCTTGGCGTGCTGTTTTTTCCCTATGGATCTTTCAAGGGAGTCGCATGAGCAAAGATCCCAAAAAATCTGCCCCTAACCAACCGGTCGCTCCCGTCGAGACGCTGGAGGACGCCGTCTACAAGACGTCCCTCGTGGCCGGAAACGAGGAGATCAGGCGGGGCAATCCCATGGTCACCATCCCGACGACGGTGGCCATGTATGTGCTGTTCTCGGTGGTGGCCTTCCAGCTCGCGAAGCAGTCACAGGTGGTCAAGGAGAAGCTGAAGACGGTCGGCATCGACCTCACGGAGCAGGCTGACGCCGCCCCGCCGCCGCCGCCACCGCCTCCGCCGCCTCCGCCCCCGCCCCCACCGCCGCCCATGGCGGCCACGTCCAAGGCGGACACGACCCCGATCGACCCTCGCCAGGAAGTCGTGCCTGAGCAGGCTCCGAAAGAGCTGCCCAAGCAGGATCACTCCCTCGGCGGCGTTCCCGGCGGCGTGCCCGGTGGTGTCCCTGGTGGTGTCATCGGCGGCGTCGTGGGTGGCGTCATCGGCGGCGTTCCTGGCGGCACCGGCAAGGTGGTGGACTTCGACTTCAGCCAGATCAAGGTGAAGTACCAGCCCCCCGCCCCGCCCTACCCGGCCCTCGCAAAGATTGCCAAGATCCAGGGCACGGTGGTCGTGGAGATCGTCGTGGGTCCCGATGGGGTGCCCACTTCGGCCAGCGCCAAGGAAGGTCCGCCCCAGCTCCGGCCCACCGCCGAGGCCTACGCCATGCAGTGGAAGTTCGAGCCCGCCTTGTTGAACGGCCAGCCGCAATACGCCCGCTTCAAATTGACCATGCCGTTCCGGCTCCGGTAGTCCAACCGACCTCCGTCATTCATCTCTCTTCCCTTTTCTTCCACAAGGAACTCCCATGAACCTGCTTTCCTCCCCCCTGATGTTCGCCCTTGCCGAGGGTGGCCAAGACAGCTTCTCGCCCCGCGAGCTCTTCATGGCGGCCTCCCCCGCCAACAAGGGCATCATCATCCTGCTCATCTTCCTCTTCTGCTATCAGGTCTACGTGGCGGTCGAGCGCTTCGTGACCTATGCGCAGAGCAAGCAGGCCTCTGACAAGTTCCTCAAGCTCTTCATGGACACCCTCCGCCGCGGTGACTTCGAGGCCGCCAAGCGCGCCGCCACCACCCACAACAAGAGCCACATCGCCCTCGTCCTCAAGCACGGCCTGGACATCTTCCAGTACGAGAAGCAGCTCAAGACCATGAACCCCCACCACGACGCCATCCAGCCCGTGGAGCGCGCCATCCAGCGCGGCACCGCCGAGGTCCTCGAGCTCCTCAAGAAGGGCATGAGCGGCCTGGGCACCATCGGCGCACTGGCCCCCTTCATCGGCCTGCTCGGCACCGTCATCGGCATCATCAAGGTCTTCTCCGACCTGAAGACCAAGGGCGCGGGCGACATCAACGCGCTGGCCGGCTCCATCGGTGAGGCCCTCGCCACCACCGCCCTCGGCCTCTTCGTCGCCATCCCCGCCGTGTGGATCTACAACCTGCTGGTGAACAAGCAGGATGTGGTGGTCACCAACATCAACAACGCCGCCTCCCAGATGATCGACGAGTTCATCCGCCGCGAGAGCCAGAACTAAGCTGCTTCCCCACCCCGCCCGGGGGCGCAAGTCCCCGGGTCATTCAGAGGAGAACACACCATGGATACAGGTGGTTCCAAGGGTGGAATGAAGGCCGACATCAATGTCACGCCGCTGGTGGACATCGTGCTGGTGCTGCTGATCATCTTCATCGTGATCACACCCGCCGTGAACAACGCCGTGAAGCTGCCGTTGGCCAAGCATGCCCCGAAGGTGGAGCAGCAGCAGGACTCGGGTCAGAAGTACCTGACCCTCATGCTGACCTCCAAGCGCAACGACAAGTACGAAGTGATTGGCCCCGGTGCCGTCCTGATTGATGACAAGGACGCGAAGGACATGCGCTTCTTCATCAACAACGAGGCCCAGCGCCAGCAGCTTGAGGACTTCATCAGCCGGAACGTCTCGCAGCTGAACGACAAGCGCGTGTTCGTGAAGGCCGATGCCGATCTCCCCTTCAAATACATCAACGAGCTCTTCCAGACCTGTCGCAAGGGGGGCGCTGACGAGGCGTCCATCGTGACCAGCGAAGACAAGAGCGAAAAGAAGGAAGGGGGTCACTGATGGATACCGGTGGTGCCAAGGGCAAACAGAAATCCGATATCAACGTCACGCCCCTGATCGACATCGTGCTGGTGCTGCTCATCGTCTTCATCGTGATGGTGCCGGGCCTGAGCAAGGCCATGAAAGTGGTCGTGCCCCAGGTCGTCCAGACCGCCACGCCGCCCAAGCCTGATCCCAACAACATCCTGATCCAGGTGGACCAGGACGGGACGATGACGCTTCAGCAGGACAAGATCGACGCCCAGGGCCTCAAGGAGAGGCTCCCTGACGCCGTCATGCTGCAGCCCCTCAACTACCGCAAGGTCTTCCTGAAGGTCGATGAGGACGTGAAGTTCCAGGTCATGGTGGACGTGCTCGACGCGATCCGCGCTGCCTCGGACGCCGCGAAGAAGAAGTCCCTCGAGCAGCTCGACAAGTTCCAGGGCCAGGATGGCGGTGACGTCAAGGTTGCCGTCTCCCTCAAGAAGCGGGCGGGAGCCCCCACGACCTGAACTCGCTGAAATAAGTTCAAACTATTTTCACCAGGGCCCCAGTCGGGGCCCTGGTTTTTTGGGCCCTGGTATAGCGAAATCCACGTAGTCCGGCTGGTTTGTCTAAGTATTACCGTGCATGTATTTGTCTACATCTGGCTCCATTTTGGGGCCAGCCGGGCCTCGAAAAGGGCCCCTGAAACCCACTGGAAAGAGGGGGTGACTGCTAGTCCATCAAGCGTATTTCGCTGTCGTTGATTGGGTTGAACACTGTGGTCGTGGATTCACCACCTTCCCCTCGCGAATCCGGGAAGCCAGCTCCAGACCAAAAAGTTCCACCCAGGAGTGCTTCATGACCCCCTCCAGCGCCCGCTTCCTGACCTGCACCTCCGTCCGGCTGACCCTCTCCTTCCTGGCCGTCACCCTGGCCGCTGGCACCCCCTCCACCCGCGCCGGGCTGGAAGCCTCCCACCTGGCGACGGTCGGCACCGAGGGTCTGGCCGCCAGGCGCGCCGAGCTGGGCCTGGGCGCGGACCATGCCTTCCAGGTGCGCAGCACCCACTCCGACGAGCTGGGCCAGACCCACGGCCACCACAGCCAGCTCTACAAGGGCATCCGGGTCTGGGGCGGCGACGCCATCACCCACCTCGACCGCAACGGCCTCGAGCTGCCCCTCACCGATTCCCTCCAGCGCAACATCCAGCTCAACGTGACGCCCTCCCTGGGTGCCGGTGAAGCGCTCGCGGCCGTCCTCCAGGACCTGGCCCCCCTCGGCGCCTTCTCCGTGGCCCCCACCAGCGAGCTGGTGGTCTTCCCCGAGACCAGCCTCGCGGTCCGCAAGCCCTCCAGCCGCAGCCTGGACCAGGACACCGATGCCACGGGCGTCGAGCACGTCGTCATCCGCCACACCCTGGCCTACCACATCCACACCGAGCTTGAGAACGCCCAGGACGGCATCCGGCACACCGACTACCTTGTGAACGCCCACACCGGCGCGATCCTCCAGCAGTGGAACACCCTGCACACCGCTGGAACCACGGGCACCGGCAACAGCCAGTATTCGGGCGTGGTCACCGTCAACACCAACAGCACCACCACCGGCTACGAGCTGCGCGACCTGACCCGCGGCACGGGCGGCACCTTCGGCAACAACGTGGTCACCAACGCTGCCCATGCCACCACCAGCTCCACCGCCACCGGCAGCATCTACACCAGCGCCACCAACACCTGGGGTGACGGTGCCAACTACGTCGAGAACACCTCCACCACCGCCCCCAACGGTCAGACGGCCGCGGTTGACGCCATGTTCGGCATGGCCAAGTCCTGGGATTTCTACAAGAACGTCTTCGGCCGCAGCGGCATCGACGGCAAGGGCACCGCGACCTACAGCCGCGTGCACATCGGCAGCGCCTACGACAACGCCTTCTGGTCCGACAGCTGCTTCTGCATGACCTACGGCGACGGCACCGGCTTCACCACGCTGACGGCCCTGGATGTGGCAGGTCACGAGCTGAGCCACGGCGTCTGTGCCCGCACCGCGAACCTGGTCTACTGCGGCGAGTCCGGCGGCCTCAACGAAGCGAACTCCGACATCTTCGGCACGCTGATCGAGTTCTACGCCCGCGGCGGCTCCGGCGCCAGCATCGGCAACACTGGCGGCAACTGGACCATCGGCGAGCAGCTCTCCTCCACCCCCCTCCGCTACCTGTACAAGCCCAGCCTCGACGGCCGCAGCCCCGACGCGTGGAGCGCCTCCGTCGGCAGCCTGGACGTGCACTACTCCAGCGGCCCCATGAACCGCTGCTTCTACTTCCTGAGCCAGGGCGCCACCGCCACCGGCAACACCAGCACCAGCTACCTGCCCTCAGGCATGGTGGGCCTTGGCAACGACAAGGCCGCGGCCATCTGGTTCCGCACCCTCACCACCTACCTCACCAGCACCTCCAACTACGCCGCCGCCCGCACCGCCACCATCAGCGCCGCCAAGGACCTCTACGGCGCCGGCAGCCCTGAAGAGCAGGCCGTGTGGAACGCCTTCCACGGCATCAACGTGGGCGCCGCCTGGTCCAGCACGGTCCCCGACACCACCGCGCCGAAGGCCACCGCCGCCGAGGCTGGCACCACCGGCACCATCACCCTGACCGCCACGGCCACCGACAACATCGGCGTCACAAAGGTCGAGTTCTACGTGGATGGCTCCCTCAAGGGCACCAGCAGCAGCGCCCCCTTCGCCCTGAGCCTGGACTCCAGGACCCTGACCAACGCCAGCCACAGCCTCGTGGCCAAGGCCTACGACGCCACCGGCAATGTCGGCACCTCCGCAGCCGTCACCTTCGCCATCAGCAACCCTGTCGCGGACACCACCGCCCCCAAGGCCACGGCCTGCGCCACTGGCACCGCCAACACCATCACCCTGACCGCCACGGCCACCGACAACGTCGGCGTCACCAAGGTCGAGTACTACGTCGATGGCACCCTCAAGGGCACCACCACCACCGCCCCCCACACCCTGGGCCTGGACTCCAGGATCCTCTCCAATGCCACGCACAGCCTGGTGATCAAGGCCTACGACGCCGCCGGCAACATTGGCACCTCTCCCGTCGCCACCTTCGTCGTCAACAACCCCAACGTGGTGTCCTCCTGGAGCGAAGTCGAGAGCAACAACACACTGGCTTCGGCCAACCTTCTCGCCGACACCATCACCAAGGTCACCGGCACCATCGGCAGCAGCACCGACCAGGACTTCTTCAAGCTCACCGTCGGCGCCGGCCGCACCGTGACCGTCAGCATGACCGGCCCCGCGAACAAGGACTACGACCTCTACCTGCTCAACAGCAGCGGCACCACCCTGAAGTACAGCTCCACCTTCTCGGCCACTGAGACGGTGAGCTTCCAGAACACGGGCGCCACCGCAGTGTTCTGCATCAAGGTCGCCGGCTACCTCGGTTCCTTCGACGCCAAGAACCCCTACACCCTGACCATCAGCCGGTAGTTCGACCAGGTTCCAACCGAGGAGGGCCGCCTCGGCGGCCCTCCTCAATTTGTCCAGCCTGCTCAGGCCGCGGCGACCGGCTTCCGGCGCTGGCCCAGCACGGTGCCGTAGGCCACCCCGGCCACCGTGATGAGCACCCCCGCCAGCCCCGCCAGGGTGGCCCGCTCCCCCAGCAGGGGCATGGCCAGCAGGTATTGGATGATGGGCAGCAGCTGGAGCCAGATGGCGGCTTCCGAGACGGCCAGGGTGCCATAGGCCTGGGACATGAGGATCTGGCCCCCGTAGGCCAGCAGGCTCATGAGGATGGCCAGGGACCAGGGACCGAGCCCCCCGGGCCAGGGGGTCAGGGCGAAGGGCAGCACCACGGGCAGCCCGGCCACGCAGAAGAAGAAGAAGATCGTGGCGGCGTTGTCCGTGTGCCGCACGGCGCGGATGGCGTTGGCGCTGGTGGCCGCGAACACCGCCGCGGCCAGCGCCGCCAGCTGGCCCCGGCCGAAGCCCAGGCCCAGGTGACCCTGGCTGAGCACCAGGGCCACCCCCAGAGACGCGGCCAGGATGGCGAGCCAGAGGTGGAGGGTGGGGCGCTCCTTGAAGAGCACCAGCGACATGCCTGTGGCAATCACCGGGAACACGTTGTAGAGGATGCCCGCCTCGCCCGCGGGGATGTGAGCCAGGGCGTAGAAGTAGAGCACCACCACCGCCCCGCCCGAGAGGCCGCGGGTCACCAGCAGCCGGTAGTTGCTGGGCCGGTAGAGGCCGGGGATGAGCCCGAAGGCCACCAGGCTGAGGAGGGCTCCCACCACGAAGCGCATGACCGCAAGATGGCCCGCCGAGAACCCCATGCCCGGCAGAGTGAGCTTCCGCGCCAGGATGGCCATGAGGCCGAAGCACAGCGCCGACCCGGCCAGCTGCGCCCGCGCCACCATGCGGCGGCGGGACAGGGCGGCGGCGGCGGCATGAGGCATCTTCGCATCCTAGAGCGGAGGCTGAAGAGGAGAAAGGGAAAGCTGCCGAAAGCCGAGGTAAACCAACAGAGGGATGAGTGAGGAGAGGCAAGGAAATGCAAAATAGACTGATCACCACGAAGGCACGAAGAAGTGCAGAGACACTGCTTTTTCTTTCTTCGTGTCTTCGTGCCTTCGTGGTGAATCTTTATTCTTCTTGTTGTTCTTTTTCGGTGGCGCGCCCCTCCGAAGCAACCCAGACCTAGGGGTTGTAGGCGCCCTGGGGCTGGTTGAGGCCGGCGGTGTGGAAGGCGGTCTGCAGGGCGCCGCCGCGGAAGGCGCCGCGGTCGGCGGCCTCCAGGTGGTCCAGCAGGTGGGACAGGTTGGCGCCGCTGGGCACCGCGGGCACGCCCAGGTCCGCGGCCAGCTGGGGCAGCGTCAGGTCGTCCAGGAAGGTGCCTTCCTCGCGGACCACCACGCCCCGCAGGGTGTACTGGTCCGTGGGGCCGGTGTGGGTGCGGAGGCTGGACGAGGGCACCGCCACCGCGTCCACCCAGTCCGCGCGACCGCCCTGGGCGTCGCGGTCCGCGTGGGCGGCGTATTTCAGGTCCGCACCGCAGAGCAGCCCCGCCACAGTGACGCTCTCGCCGAAGCTGAAGTTCTTGGCTGCCACCACCCGCAGGTGGCTGCCCACGGCGCGGTTCAGCTCCGCCGCCACGCGGCTGAGGGTCGGCGCGAAGCTCGGCCCGGTGAGCAGCAGCACCCGCCGCCCTTTGAAACCCTGGGCGCGGGGACTGCGGATGAAGCGGCGGCTGTGCTCCAGGAAGCGCCGCACCAGGCCCACGCCGTTCTCCAGCTGCGCCCAGGATCGTGAGTAGAAGGCGCGGCCCGGCACCTCGAGCCCCGCCCGGGTGAACCACTCGTCCGCCAGCAGCAGCCAGGGCTCCCCGTCGTTGGCCGCGGCGAGGCGCCGCACCTCAGGTTTCCAGCGCAGGGCCCAGTCCCGGGCGAAGGCGGGATCCACGTCCTGCACGAAGGGCAGCCCATCCCGGTGCGCCGTGAGCCCCACGGGCACGCAGCTGAGGCTGAGCACGCTGCCCCGGCCCTCCCGCCGCCGGGCCCAGAGGTCGTCCAGGGTCCGCTGCCAGATGGCGCCATCGTTCAGGCCCGGGGCCACCACCGCCTGGGTGTGGACATCGATGCCCCCGGCCAGCAGGCGGTCAATTTTGCGCAGGATGTCGCCCTCGCGGGGGTTGCCCACCACCCGGATCCGGGCTGCTGGCTCCGTGGCGTGCACCGAGACATGGATGGGGCTCAGGCGCTCGCGCACGATGCGGTCCAGCTCGGCGTCATCGCTGCTGGAGAGGGTCGTGAAGTGGCCGTAGAGGAAGGACAGGCGGATGTCCTCATCCTTCAGGTAGAGCGACTTCCGGAAGCCCTTGGGCATCTGGTGCACGAAGCAGAAGACGCAGTTCTGGCGGCAGACCTTGACCTCATCCTGGGCCAGGTCCACGCCGATGCCCTCGCCGCCGTTCTCCAGGTCGGTCTCAAAGGTGCTGCCGTCCGGCCGTCGCAGCCGCAGGGTCGCCTCGTCCTCCCGGCTGATGAGGTACTGGTAGCTCAGCTGGTCCAGCACCGCCTCGCCGTGGATCTCCAGCAGCGTATCCCCAGGCCGGATGCCGGCCTCCTCGGCCAGGCTGCCGGGTTCCACGGTGATGATCTGTACGCCTGTCTGGGCCAACTGCCGCTCCCTGCTCGGAATCCGCTGCGCGGATTCCGAGATTGATTCTGACAGGGTCTGCCCATCGGCCAGCCGATGGGCACAGACCCCCATCCACAGAAAGATCGGCCCCGCAGGGCCGATCTTCAGTCCTTTTCTATCTCCGGCCCGCCAGGGCCGGAGCAGGCTCAGGCGGGCGCTTTAGTTACCTTCCTGGCCTCAACCACCTTGTCGGCATCGCGGCCGACCAGCTCCTGCAGGTGGTGGAAGGCCCAGGTGAAGGACCCGACACCCATGGTGAGGCTGCGCAGCTCGACGATGACATCGCTCATCTCGGCCTGGGGGATATAGGCCGAGACCACATCCCAGCCGGTCCAGCCGGGCCGGGCGTCGAAACCGAGCACCTGACCTCCGCGGCGACCCGTCACCAGGCGCTGGGCCTTGGGGGTGAACTCGCTGGGCACCGCAATGTGCACCTCGGAGATGGGTTCGAGCAGCACGGGATTGCAGAGGGGGGCACCCTCGGACATGCCGACACGGGCGGCGGTCTTGAAGGCCATGTCGGAGCTATCCACGGTGTGGTAGCTGCCGTCCACCAAGGCCACGTGGATATCGACCACGGGGAAGCCCAGGGGGCCGCGCTTCAGCCAGTCCACCACGCCGTGCTCGATGGCGCCGAAGAAGTTCTTGGGCACCACGCCACCGACGATGCGCTCTTCGAACTGGAAGCCGGTGCCGCGCGGCAGGGGCTTGATCTCGAACCACACATCTCCGAACTGGCCATGGCCGCCGGTCTGGTGCTTGTGGCGGCCGTGGACCTTGGTCCCCTTCGTGAAGGTCTCGCGGTAGGGTACCAGCGGGGGATGGTGCAGGACGTCCAACCCGAAGCGGCTCTTGAGGCGATCCAGGGCGCACTTGAGGTGGACCTCGCCCTGGCCCCAGAGGATGCGCTCCTGGGTCTCGGCATTCTGCTCCACATGCAGGGAGGCATCCTCCTCGCAAAGTTTCTGGAGGGACAGCGAGAGCTTCACATCATCGCCACTCTTCACCGTGTTCAGACTGAGGGCCAGCATGGGCTGCATGGGCGTAGGCCAGGCCAACTCCACGCGGCCCGAGGGCGTCAGGGCCTCGCTGGTATGCACCTCATCCATGCGGCCCAGGGCCACCACTTCACCGGCCGAGGCCTTGGTCTGCTTGATCTGCTGGGCACCGAAGGGGCGGTTGATGCCGCTCACCCGGTTGCCGGCCAGGGAGGAACCATCGGCCACCTCGCCCCGCCAGATGCGGCTGATGCTCTGCTTGCCCACGTGCTGGGCGTGCACGGTCTTGATGACCTGGACCAGGGTGTCCTTGCCCTCGGGAATACCCAGCCGTGCTGCCGTGGCCTCCACCCGGGGGGCCTCGTCGCACAGGGCCTGGAACAGCCGCCGCACTCCGGCGTCCTTGTCCGCAGAGCCGAAGAACACTGGCACGAGCAGGTCGGCCTGCACGTCCTTGGCCATGTCCTCGCTGACTTCCTCGAAGGAAGGCGCCATGTCGCTGAGCAGCTCCTCCATGAGGTGGTCGTCGAAGTCCGCCAGCTTCTCCAGCAGGACCTGCCGCGCCTCGAGCTCCTCGGGCACCACGGATTCCGGCATCTGCATCAGGTCCGCGTCCTTGCCGGCTTCGTACTTGTAGGCGTGCTCACTGATGAGGTCCACGTAGCCCGTGATCTGCTCGCCATCGCGGATGGGGACTTCGACGAGGACGAGGGGCCGTTCCGAGACCTGCTGGAGGGCGTTCAGGACATCCTTAAGCTTGCCGCCGCTGCCGGGGGCTTCCATCTTGTTGACGAAGACCACGTGAGGCACCTGGTGGTCGTCGAGGAACTTCAGGGTGGGCGCCACCATCAGGGCGCGGTTCGGATCGGGATCGCACACCACCACCGCGATGTCCGCGGCCATGAGCGCGTGGGCACTCTCCTGGCTGAACTCCACGGAGCCCGGGCAGTCGATCAGGGTCCAGGCTTCACCCTGGTAGGTGCAGGCGGCCAGACTGGCCTCCACGCTCATCTGCCGGGCCTTCGCTTCCAGAGAAGCGTCACCGACCGTATTGCCCTCCTTGACGGTGCCCTTGCGCGGCAGAGCACCCGCCACGAACAGGAGGCTTTCCATCAAGGAGGTCTTTCCAGAGAGGTAGGGACCCACGATGGCCGCTACCCGTGGCGTTGACTGAGAATTCCCGCTCACAGTGCCTCCTGGCTGATTGGTTCAGAATGAGACCGAACCAAGTGTTCCGACCCCGTCACACCCTGGCAACACTAAAAAAATGCCGCCTCGGAAAAGGCGGCATAAGTCACAAAATACGCTGGGTTTGGGACTAATTTCGCAGCGGCCGCCCCGTTTTCAGAATCGCGTCCATGCGGGCCTGGGTCTTTTCGTAGCCGCAGAGGCGGGCGAAGGCCTGCCGCTCCAGCTCCAGGATCCGCTCCTCGGTGACCTCCTGGACCGGGCTGACGTCGCCGCCCGTCAGGATGGTGGCCAGCTCGCCCATGATGATGCCGTCGTGCTCGGAAGCCAGCCCCTGGAGCTGGAAGTCCCGTACCGCGCACTTGAGGGCCTCGGCGCCACCCCGGCCCGGCAGGCGCAGGGTGCGCTCCTTCACAGGCTGGAAGTCCTCGGCCAGCTTCAGGACCTCCTGCTTGGCCTCATAGAGCAGGAAAGCCTTGTTCATGACCCGGCGGTCCGTGCGGCGCAGGTAGCCGTTGCGCTGGGCCTCGTCGAAGCTGGTGTGCACCGTGGCGGTGCCGATGCCCTGGAAGGCCGCCTTCACCTTGGGCATGGGGCCCAGCTGGCCCTGGGCGGCCATGGCATCCTCCATGCGGAGCAGCATCTGCAGGCAGCCGCCGCCCGCGGGGATGACGCCCACGCCGACTTCGACCAGCCCGATGTAGAGCTCCGCGTGGCCCACCACCCGCTGGCAGGCCATGGTCAGCTCGCAGCCGCCGCCCAGGGCCAGGTTGAAGGGCGCCGCCACCGTGGGGAAGGGCGCGTAGGTGAGCATGCGGGCCGCGTACTGCAGTCGGCGGGCCACTTCCTCGATGAGGTCGAGCTTCCCCTCCCGCGCGGCGTTGAGCACCATGACCAGGTTGGCGCCGGCGCTGAAGTGCTGGCCCTGGTTGCCCACCACCAGCCCCTTGAAGCGGCCGGGGACGTGCTTCTGGATGGTCTCCTCCATGAGCCCGATGATGCCGTCGTCCAGGGCGTTCATCTTGCTGCGGAAGGCCAGGCAGGCCACGTCGTCGCCCAGGTCGATGAGCTGGCAGCTGCCGTTCTCGGCCACCACCTTGCCCTGCCCTTCCTGGCGCTTGAGGATGGTCACGCGCCGGTCCTCGAGGATGGGATCGAAGGCCAGGGTCCTGGGGTTCAGCTGGGCCACGGGGACGCCGTGCTCCCAGCGGTAGAAGCCGGGAATGCCCTTGGCGAGCATCTGCTCGACCAGGGGGGCGAGGGGCATCTCCTCGAACTTCATGCGGGCGGCCACGCGCTCCAGGCCCAGGATATCCCAGAGCTCGAAGGGGCCCAGCTCGAAGGCGAAGCCGTTCTTGATGGCGCGGTCCACGTTCAGGGGGCCGTCCGTCACCTCGCCCAGGCGGTTCACCGCGTAGGTCAGGTTCGGCGCGATGCAGCGCCAGGCCAGCTTGCCCGCCTCGGTATCGCTGGTGAGGAGGGTCTTCACCTTCTCCGCAGGGTCATCGATGCCCTTCAGCTCCTTCAGGATCGGCCAGTCGCGCTTCACCTGGGGGATGTACTCGCGGGTGGCGGGATCCAGGGCCAGGAAGGACTTCTTGCCCTTGGCGTCCTTGGGTCCCTTCTTGAAGAACCCCTGCTTGGTCTTGTTGCCCAGCAGCTTGTTGTCGAGCATGTACTGCAGGAACTCCGGGAACTTGAAGGCGTCGCGGACCTCGTCGTTGGGGCACAGGTCATAGACGTTCTTCGCGGTGGCCGCGAGGATGTCCACGCCCGCCAGGTCCGCCGTGCGGAAGGCGGCGCTCTTGGCGCGGGCGGCGGCGTCGCCCAGCACCGAGTCCACGACCTCAAAGGGGATCTGCTCGGCCAGGGCCATGTGCAGCGTGGCCATGATGCTGTGGATGCCGATGCGGTTGCCGATGAAGGTGGGGCTGTCGAAGGCAGGCACCACCTCCTTGCCGAGGCTCTCCTCCAGCCAGACGCGGAAGGCCTGGGCCTCCACCGCGTCCACCTCGGGGCCGGTCACGAACTCCAGCAGGCGCAGGTAGCGCACGGGGTTGAAGAAGTGAGTGATGACGAAGTGGCTGCGGAAGGCGTCAGCGCGGCCCTCCACCAGCAACCTCAGCGGGATGCCCGAGGTGTTCGAGCTGATCCAGGCGCCGGGCTTGAGCTTCGGCTCCAGGCGGCCGTAGAGCTCGCGCTTGATGGCCAGGTCCTCCTTGACCACCTCCACGACCCAATCGCAGTCCGAGAGCCGGTCCAGGTGGTCGCGCAGGTTGCCGGGGCGGATGCGCTTCAGGAACGATGGGTGCATGGCCAGCGCGGGCCTGCTCTTGGCCAGGGCCGCCAGGGCTCCCTGCGCCAGCTTGTCCGGCGCCGCCTCGTCAATGACGATGTCCAGCAGCTCCACCTGGCACCCCGCGGACGCCACATGCGCCGCAATGCCCGAGCCCATCACACCCGATCCAAGAATGCCGATCTTTTGGATTTTCATGTCAGATCCCAATCAGAAAAACGCTCGCAGAGATCACAGAGAGAACAGAGGGTCGCAGAGGGAACTGCTTCTCAGTGGTCTCAGCCACCTCTGCGTCCCTCCGCGAGAGTGGTTTCCTTAAAGCTTCTCAATGATGGACGCGATGCCCTGGCCGCCGCCGATGCACATGGTGGCGATGCCGTATTTGCCGCCGTCGGTCTCCAGACGGTTCAGCAGGGTGGTCAGGATGCGGGCGCCGCTGGCGCCGAGGGGATGGCCCACAGCGATGGCGCCGCCCCAGGCGTTCACCTTGGCCGGGTCGTAGCCGCCCTGGCGGATGACGGCCAGGCTCTGGGCCGCGAAGGCCTCGTTCAGCTCCATGGCGTCGATCTGGTCCAGGGTCAGGCCGAAGCGGTCCAGAGCCTTCTTCACGGCAGGCACGGGGCCGATGCCCATGCGCTCCGGCTCGACGCCGGCTACGGCGCCGCCGAGGATGCGGGCCCGGGCCTTCAGGCCCAGGGACTTGGCCAGGCCCTCTTCCATCACCAGCAGGAAGGCAGCGCCGTCGGTAATGGGGGAGCTGTTGCCTGCGGTGACGTTGCCGCCCGCCAGGAAGGCGGGCTTCAGCTCGCCCAGCTTCTCCACGGTGGTCTCGGCGCGGATGCACTCGTCCTGCTGCAGGGTGACGGGCTTGCCGTCGAGGCCCCTGGTCTCGAAGAGGACCACTTCCTTCGCGAACTTCCCGGCCTTCCAGGCGGCGGCGGCCTTCTGGTGGCTCTGGAAGGCGAACTCATCCTGATCCCGCCGGGTGATGCCGTATTCCCGGGCCAGGTTCTCGGCGGTGATGCCCATGGAGCAGTAGGCCTCGGGGTAGTGCTCGTTCAGGTAGGGATCCACGCTGGGATTGAAGCCCATCATGGGCACCTTGGACATGCTCTCCACGCCGCCGGTCAGGAACAGGTCGCCCTGGTTGGCCATGATGGCCCGGGCGGCCATGAGCATCGTCTCCTGGCTGCTGCCGCAGAAGCGGTTGATGGTGGCGGCCCCGGCCGTGAGGGGCAGGCCGGCGCGGAAGCTGATGAGCCGGGCCATGTTCATGCCCTGCTCGCCCTCGGGCATGGCGCAGCCCACAAGCACGTCCTCCAGGGCGGACCAGTCCTTCAGGAGCGGTTTGAGGGCCTCCAGCACGGCCGCGCCCAGGTGCTCGGGGCGGGTGGCGGCATAGGCTCCTTTGATGCCCCGGCCGATGGGGGTGCGCTTGGCTTCGACGATGACGGCAGTTCGCATGGGGCCTCCAGTGGAAGGGACAGGGATCGGGATTTCCCAGGAGCCTAGCACCGGCCGGAAGGCTCGTAAGCACTTACCGTGGGTCAACGGATTCGCTCCCGGAAGCCAATTCCAGTCAAGATGGGGAAACGCCCCGGACCCGCCATGACCGCCGCCGCCCCCCATTCCCTGGAACCCCTGCTCACCGAGTGCCGCAAGGTGATCGTGGGCCAGTCTCTGCTGCTCAACCGGCTGCTGGTGGCCCTGCTCTGCCGGGGCCACGTGCTGCTGGAGGGCCTGCCGGGCCTGGCCAAGACCCGCACCATCAAGACCCTGGCCTCGGCCAGCCACACCAGCTTCCGCCGCATCCAGTTCACGCCGGACCTGCTGCCCAGCGACGTCGTGGGCACCCTGATCTTTGATCCCCGGCAGCTCACCTTCACGCCCAAGCGCGGCCCGGTCTTCGCGAACCTGGTGCTGGCGGACGAGATCAACCGCGCCCCGTCCAAGGTGCAGGCGGCCCTCCTGGAGGCCATGGAGGAGCGCCAGGTGACCCTGGGCGACGAGAGCTTCAAGCTGCCGGACCCCTTCCTGGTGCTGGCCACCCAGAATCCCCTGGAGCAGGAGGGCACCTTCCCCCTGCCCGAGGCCCAGATGGACCGCTTCCTCTTCAAGCTGCGGGTGGACTACCCCAAGCAGGAGGAGGAGATCGAGGTCCTGCGCCGCGCCCACCTCAACGGCGACGAAGTGAATCCCGTGGTGGACGGCCCCAGCCTGCTGGCCGCGGGCCGCGAGGCCCAGCAGGTGCGGCTGGACGAGGCGATCCGCGCCTACATCGTGCGGCTGGTCCAGGCGACCCGGCCCGGCCAGGGCAAGCCCTGGAAGGGCAAGGAGCTGCTGCGCTGCGGGGCCAGCCCCCGGGCCTCCCTGTCCCTGCAGGCGGCCTCCCGGGCCTTGGCCTACCTCCAGGGCCGCGACCACGTGCTGCCCCAGGACATCGTGGACCTGGCCCCGGACGTGCTGCGCCATCGCCTCCTGCTCACCTTCGAGAGCGAGGCCGACGGCGTCACCACAGACCAGGTCATCACCCAGTTGCTTCAGGCTGTGCCCCGGCCGTAACTTCGCGTTTCCATGGGTTGACCCCCGCCTCCGGGGTGGGGCAGACTGGCCCTGGCCCCGAGGCCGGAAAGGAGGTTCCGATGGGACGACACGCCGACCTCTCCGAACCTCCGTCGAGACGCGCCGCCCGCTGAGGTGGCGCCCGTCCGCTCTCCCGAATCCGCACCCTGAATGGGACGGCGGCGCTCCTGGCAGCGCTGCCTCCAATCCTTCGGACCGGCCATGATCCATCGCTTGCTCGATACCGTCTGGGGCCAGGCCACCAACCTGATCACAGCGCCCATCCGCCGCCGCCGGTGGATCGACCTGCTTGTGCTCGCGGCCCTGGTGAGCACCCTGGCGGCCCTCTGGCTGGTGGGCCGGGAGTGGACCGCCGTCCAGCGACCCTCGGTGGTGATCGACCTCAGCGCCTGGGCCTTGCCCAAGTACGTGCTGCTCTCCCTGATCCGGGCCATCGCCGCCTATGCCGTGTCGCTCAGCTTCACCCTGGTGGTCGCCTACTGGGCCGCGAAGGATCCGCTGGCTGAGCGGGTGCTGGTGCCCATCCTGGACATCCTCCAGAGCGTGCCCCTGCTGGCCTTCCTGCCGCCGGTGCTGCTGCTCATGCTCACGCTGTTCCCGCACAGCAATGTCGGGCTCGAGCTCTCGGCGGTGCTGCTCATCGTCACCTGCCAGGCCTGGAACATGGCGTTCAGCTTCTACCAGTCGCTGAAGACCCTGCCCAAGGACCTGGAGGAGACCGCCGGCCTGTTCGGCTTCAACTGGATGCAGCGGCTGCGCTGGGTCGAGATCCCCTTCGCCACGCCCGGCCTGGTGTGGAACTCCATGGTGAGCGTGGCCAACAGCTGGTTCTTCCTCATGTCCGCGGAGGCCTTCAAGGCCGGTGACAAGAACTTCCAGCTGCCGGGCGTGGGCTCCTACATGAACACCGCGGTGGAGCAGGGCAATGGCCGGGCCCAGGTCTACGCGATCCTCACCATGCTGGCCCTGGTCGTGCTGCTGGACCAGCTGGTCTGGCGCCCCGTGGTGGCCTGGTCCCAGCGCTTCCAGGTGGACGAATCCGCCGAGGTGGAGCCCAGCGACAACTGGCTGCTGCGCTTCCTCCGCCGCTCGCGCCTCCTGCGCTGGCTGGAGGCGAAGCGCAACCAGCGCCTCCACCAGCGGCGGCCGCGGCCCGTGCTGCTCCGCCAAGCCGAGGAGAGCTTCAAGCGCCCGGGCAGGATGGCGCCCTGGTTCGCCGCCTCGGCGCTCATCGCCATGCTGGGGCTGCTGGCCCTGGGCGGCCTCTCGGTGGTGCGGCTGCTGGTGGATGTGAGCCCCGCCAAGTGGCTGCAGCTGCTGAAGGCGGGCGGCGCCTCCCTGTCGCGGGTCCTGCTCTCCACCTTCCTGGCCACCCTCTGGACCCTGCCCGTGGGCCTCTGGATCGGCATGTCGCCGGTCTGGTCCCGGCGCCTGCAGTCCGTGGTGCAGGTGGCGGCGTCCTTCCCGTCCTCCCTGATCTTCGCCAGCCTCATCCTCGTCTTCCAGGGCATGGGCATCGGCCTCGGCGTCAGCTGTGTCCTGCTGATGGTGCTGTCCACCCAGTGGTATCTGCTCTTCAACATCATCGCGGGGGCCCAGGCCATTCCGGCGGATCTCCGCGAGGCCTCCCGGGCCTACCGGCTGTCGCTGTGGAAGCGCTGCTGGACACTCTACTTCCCGGCGGTGTTCCCCTACCTGGTCACGGGCTGGGTGACGGCCACGGGCGGGGCCTGGAACGCCAGCATCGTCACCGAGATCGTCACCGCCAAGCACGAGACGCTCCGCACCTTCGGCCTCGGCGCCGAGGTGGTCATGGCCACGGACCAGGGCTCCATGCCCAACCTGGCCGCCAGCGCCCTGCTCATGGCCGGCCTGGTGGTGGTCTTCAACCGCCTCGTCTGGGTCCCTCTCTACCGGCTGGCGGAAACCCGCTACGCCCTGAACCGCTGAGGTCGTCATGCAGCAGCCCTACGGCGCTCCCATCTGCGAACTGCGTGGCATCCAGATGCGCTTCACCGGTCCCAAGGGCAAGGTGCAGCGCGTGCTGGAGGACATCCGCCTCGAGGTCCGGCCCGACGAGATCCTGTCCCTCATCGGTCCCAACGGCTGTGGCAAGTCCACCCTGCTGCGCATCCTCTCAGGGCTGCTGGTACCCACCCAGGGTGAGGTGCGCCATCACGGCGACAAGCTCGAAGGCCTGAACCCCGGCGTCGCCATGGTGTTCCAGACCTTCGCCCTCTATCCCTGGATGACCGTGGAGGAGAACGTCCGCGTGGTCCTCCGCGCCCGGGACCTGCCCGAGGGCGAGGTCCGCGAGAAGGCCCACCAGGCCATCCGCAAGGTGGGCCTCGAGGGCTTCGAGGAGGCCTTCCCCCGGGAGCTCTCCCGCGGCACCAAGCAGCGCGTCGGCGTGGCCAGGGCCCTGGCGGTGGATCCCGAGATCCTGATCATGGACGAGCCCTTCAGTCAGGTGGACGCCCTCACGGCCGAGGCCCTCCGCGCCGAGATCATGGACATCTGGGCCGACAAGGAGCGTAACCCCTCCGCCATCGTCATGGTGAGCCAGTCCATCCGGGAGGCGCTGCTCATGGCGGACCGCGTGGCCATCCTCTCCGGGGCGCCCGGCAGCCTCCGCACCGTGGTGGACATCCCCCTGCCCCGCCCCCGGGACAGCCGCTCGCCGGAGTTCATGAAGCTGGTGGACCACATCCACGACCTCATCACCAGCGCCGAGCTGCCGGACGTGGTGATCTCCGCCCCGATCCTCAGCGCCTCCGAGGATGACCAGGTGGAGCCCCTGCCCCAGGTCCAGAGCGCCGACATCCTGGGCCTCCTGGAGTTCGTGGAGGCCCAGGGCGGCACCAGCGACCTCTTCCAGGTGGCCTCCCACACCCACGTGCCCTTCGAGCGGGTGCTCACCACGGTGAAGGCCGCGGAGATGCTCGACCTGGTCGACACGCCCAAGCGGGCGGTGCTGCTCACGGCCCTGGGCAAGCGCTTCGTGAATGCCAACATGGATGACCGCAAGGACCTCTGGCGTGCCCAGCTGCTGGAGCTCCGGCTGTTCCGCGTGGTGCGGGAGATGATCGAGCTGCAGGAGGGCGAGCTGCCCAAGGAAGTGCTGCTCCAGGAGCTGGCCACGCGCCTGCCCATGGAGGATCCCGAGCAGACCTTCGAGACCGTGGTCGCCTGGGGCCGTTTCGGCGAGCTGTTCGCCTACCGCGAAGAGCGCGGCGTCCTCACCCCGGAGTAGCCTGCATCCTAGTGCCCTGTTTCAAGTGCATTTTTGACGGGGATAAAAGGGATGGACGGGGATAATCGCAACCTGATTACCGGCCAGCCACAGCCTGGAAAGCGCTCCACAGATAAAGCAGATGCCGCGCATCCCTCCTTGGCCCTGCGGCCCTGGGCACCCGGTCCCTGTCGGTGATCGAGGCGATTGCACAGAGGGGGCCCGGCACCACGCGCAGGGGCCCGCCGGAGGCGGCTTCCGGCTGCAGCTGGGCTTGGCCGATAACCGGGTTCGATTTTTGCAGTTATCCCCGTTTATCCCTGTTATCCCCGTCAAAAGCACTTGTCTTCCTGGTTATCGGCCAGACTCCGCTAACAAGACGCTCCACGAAGGACACGAAGACGCCCTGCGGGCGCAGGAAGCACACGAATGCGCCCGGACTCACCTCGGGCATCCCCAAGGGGGCGGCGGCTGGCTGCGGCCCCAA
>CAIOFF010000062.1 GCA_903857495.1 uncultured Holophagaceae bacterium
CGCATTCGTGTGCTTCCTGCGCCCGCAGGGCGTCTTCGTGTTCTTCGTGGAGCGCCTTTGTAGCGGAGTCTGGCCGATAATCGGGAAAGCGTTTAACCACCGATGAACACCGATAAAAGCTGATAAACACCGATAAGGACACCTGTCGGACACCGGTGCTCGGGTTGGGAGGGGAAAGCTCCAACGCGAAGCTGCGAAGGGGACTCGACGCACCCCGCATGGGCCCGCCGGAGGCGGCTTCCGGCTGCGCCGGAAGTCATCCAGGGGCGCCGCTCCGATTCAGCCAGGGCCAAAATCACCGTAATCACGGCAATCACCGGCTCAGAACCTATTCAGCACTTTCTTTATCAGCTTTTCATCAGCAGTTATCGGTGTTCATCGGTGGCCAGTTTTTACTCAGTTGTTCTTTTTTTCGGGAAGTAGGCTGCGGGTCGCCTCAGCCTGCCTGCTGGGCATCCAGGTCGGCCATCGCTTCCGCGAGGCTGCCAGCGGGCTGGCCGAGGGCGAGGCGCAGGAGGAACTCGGTGTTGCCTTCGCCGCCCTTGATGGGGCTCACGGCCAAGGCCTGGGGGGCCAGGGGCGTCGCCGCGAAGAACTTCCAGATCTCCAGCACCACGCGCCGGTGGATGGCGGGATCGCGCACGATGCCCCCGGCGCCCACGTCGTCGCGGCCCGCCTCGAACTGGGGCTTCACCAGCAGCACCGCCTGGGCTCCGGGCTTGAGGCTGGGCAGCACCGGCGGGATGGCCAGACGCAAGGAGATGAAGCTCAGGTCCGCCACCAGCAGATCGCAGCACTCGGGGATGGTGGCGGGATCCCAGGTGCGGAGGTTCACCTGCTCCATCGACACCACCCGGGGGTCGCTGCGCAGCTTCCAGTGCAGCTGGTTGGTGCCCACATCCACCGCGTAGATCCGGACCGCGCCGCGCTGCAGCAGGCAGTCGGAGAAGCCGCCCGTGCTGGCGCCGGCGTCAAAGCACACCAGGCCCGTGGGGTCGATGGCCCAGCGGTCCAGGGCCCCGGCCAGCTTGAGGCCGCCGCGGCTCACGTAGGGCAGCGCCTCGCCGCGCAGACGGATCGGAGCGGCCTCGTCCACGGCGGTGCCGGCCTTGGTCACGGGACGGTCGTCCACCAGCACGTCGCCCGCGAGGATGCGGGCCTGGGCCCGGGCGCGGGTCTCGCAGAGGCCCCGCTGCACCAGCAGGAGATCCAGGCGCGACTTAGCCACGGGCGGCCCGCTTCTGGCGCTGGATTTCCAGCCGGTAGACGCCGACGTTCCTGTTGTGGTCCCGCAGGCTGGGGGCGAAGCAGTGGCCGCCCCGGCCCGTGGCCACGAAGTAGAGGTCCTTGCCGGTCAGCGGGGCCTTGGCGGCCTCCAGGGCCGTGGCGCCGGGGATGGCGATGGGCGTGGGCGGGAGACCCGCGACCGCGTAGGTGTTGAAGCGATGCGGCCGCCGGATGTCGGCCTGCAGCGGGGCCGAGAAGCGCAGGTCGCCGCTGGCCCAGCGCGCATAGAGGCTGGTAGGATCGCACTGCAGGCGCATGCCCAGGTCGAGGCGCTTCTTGTAGACCCCCGCCACCCGGGGCTGCTCCTCGGCCAGCTTGGTCTCCTTCTCGACGAGGCTCGCCAGGATCAGTGTCTCGTAGGGCGGCAGCACTCCGCCCTCCAGCTGCGGCCGGATTTGGTCCCGGAAGGCCTCCACCAGCAGCAGCATGACCTCCTCGGGCTCCATGGCGTGGTGCAGGCGGTAGGTGGCCGGCGCCACCAGCCCCTCCAGGTTCTCGGCCTTCTCGAACCCGGCGGTCTTCACGAGCCGCGGGCTCTTCCAGAGGGTCCAGAAGACCTCCTCGGGCACGAAGTCCTTGAGGCGCCGCTGCACGGACCAGGCGTGGGCGCCCTCAGGAATGGCCACGAGGGTGAAGTGGATCTCCGCCCGCCGCAGCTTGCCCGCCACATCGGCGAGGCTGGCCTGGGGCCGGAACGTGTACTCGCCGCGGATGAGCTGCAGCTTGCGGGCCCGGGCCCAGAGCCGGAAGAGCGAGGCGGAGCGGATCACGCCCTCGCGCTCCAGCTGGTCGGCCACCTGGTTGATGCTGGTGCCCTTCCGCACCAGGACCGTGGCCTCCTGCTGCAGGGGCCCCTGCCGCTTCCAGGTCCACCAGGCCCCCAGGGTCGGCAGCAGGGCCAGCAGCAGGATGGCCACGAAGAGCCGGAGGGAGAGGACACGACGTGCCATGCCTCCAGAATGCCGTGAGCGCGGGGATCCAGCCACCGGAGTCCTCGGGATGCTGGCTCCGTGCCTTTACAGGCTGTCAACTGCGGCTGGGAGATATGAGTCCCGTCGCCGCGGCCTCGCCCGACCCCTGCAGTCCCCCAGCCAGATGGCTGAAACCCGCTGCTGGCTTGGCTTTGCGTGGCAAGCTACCCGAGCCTGGGTGAGCCTGTCCGCGGGCCCTGCAGCTCCCCGCGAGCGGGCCCGGGTTGGCGCCCGGCGCTGGTGGCCCAGACCTGCGGAACGTTTATCCTACCGAGACGCCTTGCTCCGAGGGGAGCTGGCAACCCTGCCTTGTCTAACCTAGGAGGCCTCTCATGCTTCATGTCGTCGTGCTTGGTGCGGGCCGCGTGGGTGGTGCCATGGCCAAGGATCTCTCCCCGGAGTTCAAGGTCACGGTGGCGGACCGCTCGGTGGCGGCCCTGGCGCGCATGCAGCAGGCGGGGCTCGCCATCCGCACCGCGGACCTCTCCCGTCCCGAGGCCGTCAAGGCCGCCGTGGCCGATGCGGACCTGGTGGTGGGCGCCGTGCCCGGCTTCCTGGGCTTCGCCACAGCCAAGGCCGTGCTGGAGGCGGGCAAGCCCCTGGTGGACATCTCCTTCTTCGACGAGGACTGCTTCGAGCTGGATGCGCTGGCCAAGGCCCAGGACCTCACGGCCATCGTGGACTGCGGCATCGCCCCGGGCTGCCACAACATCATCCTGGGCGACCTCTCCCGCCAGTGGGACCGCGTCACCTCCTTCGAGTGCCTGGTGGGCGGCCTGCCGGTGATCCGCACCTGGCCCTACGAGTACAAGGCCGGGTTCAGCCCTATCGACGTCATCGAGGAATACACCCGGCCCTCCCGCTACGTGAAGGACGGGCGCATCGTGACCTTCCCCGCCCTGTCCGAGCCTGAGCTGCTGGAGTTCGACGGCCTGGGCACCCTGGAGTCCTTCAACACGGACGGTCTGCGCAGCATCCTCAAGAGCTTCCCCCAGGTGCCGGACATGAAGGAGAAGACCCTCCGCTACCCCGGCCACATCGAGAAGATGCGCATGCTGCGGGAGTCCGGCTTCTTCAACAAGGAGAAGATCCAGGTCGGCGGCGTCGCGGTGAGCCCCCTGGACCTGACCACGGCCCTGCTCTTCCCCCTCTGGTTCATGGAGGAGGGCGACGAAGACTTCACGGTCATGCGCGTCACAGTGGCAGGCGAGAAGGCCGGCCAGCCCGTGCGCAAGCAGTTCAACCTGCTCGACCGCTACGACCGCGCCACCAAGACCACGTCCATGGCCCGCACCACGGGCTACTCCTGCACCGCCGCCGTGCGCCTCCTGGCCAGCGGCCGCTTCTCCCGCAAGGGCATCAACCCGCCCGAGTATCTGGGCCTCGAACCCGGTGCCTGGGACTTCATCCGCGCCGACCTCGCCAAGCACGGCGTCATCTTCACCGAGACCGACTGAGCCGGAAGTAGGAAGGTCCACCACAAAGACCGCAAAGACCACGAAGGAAGACCCGTGATCCCGGCTCCGTGGTGAAGTCATCTGTTACTGAATAGGTGAACCACAAAGAACACAAAGAGCACAAAGAAGGACGGCCTGATATCGCCCCTGCTTTTCTTTGTGTCCTTTGTGTCCTTTGTGGTTAATCCATTTTTTCTAAAACAACATGTACCACGAAGACCACAAAGGAAGACAAGCTCGGCTCTCTTCTTCGTGGTCCTTCTGTCTTCGTGGTTAAGTCCTTGCTCGGCCTGATGCTCGCGGGATCAGCCGTCGAGCTCGCGGTGCCTCACACTGAGGGCGGCGACGTCGTTGCCGAGGCGGCTGGCCAGCATCTCGACCAGGGCCACGGAGCGGTGCTGGCCACCGGTGCAGCCGATGGCGAGGGTGTGGTAGGCGCGGCCCTCCTGCTGGACCAGCGGCAGAGACCAGCGCAGCCAGCTCTCGACCCGCTCCAGGAACTCGCGGTAGTCGTTGGACTCGAGCAGGTACTCCTGCACGGGCCAGTCCCGGCCTGTGAGCGGCTTGAGGGCTTCCACATAGAAGGGATTCGGGAGGAACCGGGCATCGAGGACCACGTCCGCATCGGCTGGGATGCCCCGCTTGAACCCGAAGCTGAGCAGCCGCACCGCCGTGTGGCGCGTGGGCAGCTGCGGCACCAGCGCCGCAATCCGCAGCCGCATGTCTGAGAGGTTCAGGTGGCTGGTGTCCAGGATGGTGGTGGCCAGGGCCCGGGTGGGTGCGAGCATCTCGCGCTCCCGCTTGAGGCTCTCGGCGGGGGTACCCAGGTTCAGGTGGTGCGGGCGCCGGGTCTCCGAGAAGCGGCGTACCAGCACCGCATCCTCGGCTTCCACGAAGATCACCTGCACCGAGCTGCCGCTGAGGCGGAGGCGCTCAAGCAGCGACGGAAACTCCTGGGCGAACTCCACCTGCCGACAGTCCATGCCCACCACCAGGCGGTTCATGCCCGGCTGCAGGTGCTTCTCCAGCTCGAGCAGGGCCAGCAGGGGCTCCAGCAGGCGCGGCGAGACGTTATCCAGAGCCGTGCAGCCCGTATCCTCCAGAGCGCCCAACACGGAGTGCCGACCGGCTCCCGATAGGCCTGTGACGATGATCAGTTCCATCTTACAAACCTAGCAGGGCCGAAGGTCCTGCCCAAGAGAATCGAAGGGGGCCAACCGGCCCCCTTCGATTCTCTCAGCGCGGCTCTGCTGGCTAGTCCTCCAGCCCGCCCGCGGTGAAGCGGAGCACGCGCTGGATGCCCTCGGGAGGGTTGCCCTGCTCGTCGGGACCCAGCTCGAAGGTCTCGGAGGGGCCGCGGAAGGCGTCCTCGTCCGGCGTGTAGGCCGCCTGGGGCTCGACCCGGTAGAGGTAGGAGATGATCTCGTCCTCGTAGCCGAAGCGCATCTGCTCGAAGTACTCGTAGGACTCCCGCTTGTATTCCACGAGCGGATCCTTCTGGCCGTAGCCGCGGAAGCCGATGGCCTCCTTGAGGTGGTCCATGACCAGCAGGTGGCGCTTCCAGGCGGCGTCGATGATCTGCAGGATGGACCAGCGCTCGTAGCTGCGCATGCCCTCGCCGCCCAGCCGCTCGTCCTTGCCTTCGTAGTAGCTCCGGACCAGGGCCGAGAGGGCCGCGGAGGCCTGGGCTTGGGGCTGCTGGCCGATGGCGTCCACTTCGGGCCCGGTGAGGGTGAACAGCTGCTCCACGCGCTCGCGGAAGCCAGGCTGGTCGCGCTCGCCCTTGTCCTGGAGGAAGTCGTTGGCGATGCCTTCGGCGATCTCCCCGGCCACCTGCAGCACGTAGTCCCGGGTGTTGCCCTTGAGGATCTCCGTACGCAGCCCGTAGAAGAAGATGCGCTGCTTGTTCATCACGTCGTCGTATTCGAGCAGGTGCTTGCGGATCTCGAAGTGGTGGGTCTCCACGCGCTTCTGGCTGCGCTCGATGGCGCGGGTGACCATGCCGGCCTCGATGGGCTCGTCATCGTTCATGCCCATGGCGCCCATGAGGTTCTTGATGCGATCGCCACCGAAGATCCGCATCAGGTCGTCCTCGAGGGACAGGTAGAAGCGGCTGCTGCCGGGGTCGCCCTGGCGGCCGGCGCGGCCGCGGAGCTGGTTGTCGATGCGGCGGCTCTCATGGCGCTCGGTGCCCAGGATGTGCAGGCCACCCAGGCCCACCACTTCCTCGTGCTCCGCCTTGGTCTGCTCGCGCATGCTCTCCACCAGGGCGGAGAATTCGGGGGTCTCGAAGCCCTCGGCGTCGTAGAGCGTGATGTCCTTCTTCTTGGCCTCGAGCCGGGCCAGCCCCTCGGGGTTGCCGCCGAGGATGATGTCCGTGCCGCGACCCGCCATGTTGGTGGCGATGGTGACTGAGCCCTTGCGGCCGGCCTGGGCGACGATCTCCGCCTCGCGCTCGTGGTGCTTGGCGTTCAGCACGACGTGGGGGATGCGGGCGGCCTTGAGCGCGTCGGACAGGTCCTCGCTGCTCTCGATGCTGGCCGTGCCCACCAGCATGGGCTGGCCCTTGGTGTGCAGCTCGCGGATCTCCTCGACGATGGCCTTCTTCTTGCCGTTCCGCGTGGAGTAGACGGTGTCGGCGAAGTCCTTGCGGACCATCGGCATGTTCGTGGGCACCACGATCACATCCAGCTTGTAGATGGAGTGCAGCTCCGTGGCCTCGGTCTCGGCGGTGCCGGTCATGCCCGCCAGCCGCTTGTACATGCGGAAGAAGTTCTGGAAGGTCACCGTGGCCAGCGTCTGGTTCTCGGCGTTGACCTCCACGCCCTCCTTGGCCTCGATGGCCTGGTGCAGGCCGTTGGACCAGCGGCGGCCCGGCATGAGGCGGCCCGTGAACTCGTCCACGATGACCACTTCCATGCCCTTGCCGTCTTCCTTGGGGCGGACCATGTAGTCCACGTCCAGGCGGTAGAGGTTGTGGGCCAGCAGGGCCTGGCTGAGGCCATGCAGGGTCTCGATGCTGGTGGGATCGTAGAGGTTGGTCACCCCCAGCAGGTGCTCGGCGTGGTGGATGCCGTCATCGGTGAGCATCACCTGGCGGTCCTTCTCGTCCACCTTGTAGTGCACCTCGGGCTTCAGCTTCGGCACGATGGCATCGATGCGGAAGTACTTGGAGGTGTCCTCCTCGCTGCTGCCCGCGATGATCAGGGGCGTGCGGGCCTCGTCGATGAGGATCGAGTCCACTTCGTCCACGATCGCGTAGTTGAAGCCGCGCTGGGTGAACTCCTCCAGGTCCCACTTCATGTTGTCGCGGAGGTAGTCGAAGCCCAGCTCGTTGTTGGTGGCGTAGGTGATGTCGCAGGCGTAGGCGTCGCGGCGCTGCTGGTCGTCCAGGCCGTGCTGGACCACCCCGATGGTGAGGCCGAGCCAGGAGTAAAGGCGACCCATCCACTCGGCGTCGCGGCGGGCCAGGTAGTCGTTCACGGTGACCAGGTGGGCGCCCTTGCCCGCCAGGGCGTGGAGGTAGAGCGGCAGCGTGGCGGTGAGGGTCTTGCCTTCACCAGTGCGCATCTCGGCCACGTTCCCCTCGTGCAGGGCCATGCCGCCCACGAGCTGCACATCGAAATGCCGCATCTTGAGCACGCGCTTGCTGCCCTCCCGGGCCACGGCGAAGGCCTCGGGCAGGATGTCGTCCAGGGTGGCGCCGTTGGCCAGCTTTTCCTTGAGATAGGGCGTCTTGGCCTTGAGGGCCTCGTCGCTGAGCGCCGCCATCTCGGGCTCGAAGTCGTTGATCGACTGGACCTTGGCCCACAGGCGCTTGAGCTCCCGGTCATTCTTGGAGCCGATCAGTTTCTTCAGGAGGGTCTCGATCATGCTGTCGTCCAGTCGCGTAAACCACCGATTGTAGCGCGAGACCGCCTCTTTTCCCAGCCTCAGGCCTGTCGGGCAAGCCTTCCTGGTTGCCGAATTTACCTGCCCAGGACACACTGATCGTTTGGAATCTGGAGGAACCATGGCCATCGAACGCACCTTCGCCATCGTCAAGCCCGACGCCGTCAAGGACGGCCACATCGGCGAGATCGTCACCGCCATCGAGCAGAGCGGCCTGAAGGTCGTGGGCCTGAAGCTGACCCGCCTGACCCCCGCCCTCTGCCAGGGCTTCTACCACGAGCACGTGGGCAAGGGCTTCTATGCGGACCTGGAGGCCTTCATGTGCGAGGGCCCCGTCACCCTCATGGTGCTGGAAGGCGAGAACGCCATCCTCCGCTGGCGCGAGCTCATGGGCGCCACCAACCCCGCCCAGGCCGCCGCGGGCACCCTCCGGCAGCGCTTTGGCGCCAGCATCGGCCGCAACGCCACCCACGGCAGCGACAAGCCCGAGAGCGCCAGGTTCGAGGTCAGCTACTTCTTCAGCGCCTTCGAGCAGTTCTGAGACCGCCGCCAGGAGAGCGGAACCCCCACCTTCCTGGCAGACTAGGGGCATGACCGACCCTTCTACTCCGATCCAGGTGGCCGTCTGCGAGGACAACGATGCCCTGCGGGACATCCTGGTCTCCGTGCTGCCCCGCTTCGGCCTCCGGGTCTTCGGCGTGGGCTCCTCGGAGGCCCTGGACCGGCTCCTGCAGGAGCGGCCCGTGGACATCGTGGTCCTGGACATCGGCCTGCCCGGCGAGGACGGCCTGTCCGCCGCGGCCCGCCTGCGCCGCGAGCGGCCTCACCTGGGCATCGTCATGCTGACGGCCCGGGCCCTGCTGGACGACCGCATCCGCGGCATGCAGCAGGGGGCGGACCTCTACTTCGTCAAGCCCGTGGACATGGCCGAGCTGGCCGCCGCCCTCACCAGCCTCCACCGGCGCCTGGCCCAGGCCAAGCCCCCGCTGCGGCAGCCCTGGAAGCTGCTCCGGGGCCGGGGTGTGCTGGAGGCCCCGGACGGCACCGCCATCGACCTCACCGAGAACGAGCGCCTCATCCTGGCATGCCTGCTGGCGGATCCCGGCACCTCCGTGGACCGGGAGGAGCTCATCCGGGCCCTCCACTGGGAGGGCAGCGAGAAGGTCTACATGCGCCTGGCCAGCGCCGTCAGCCGCCTGCGAGCCAAGGTCGCCGGAGCCGCGCCCGAGCACGCCTTCCCGCTCCGGACCCTCCACGGCACCGGCTATGCCTTCCGGTCGGACGAGGACCCGCAGCCATGAACCGCCTGGTCCGCAGCCTGGGACTTCTGCTGCTGGGCCTGAGCCTCTGGGCCGCCCCGCCCGTGGAGCTGGGCCAAGATGACCGCCTCCCGCTCGCCGGTCACATGGAGATCCTCACCGGTGCCCCGGCGGCCACCCTCGAGCAGGCCCTGCTGGGCGCCGCCGAAGGCCGCTTCGTGCCGCTGGCCGGGAACGTCGCCAAGGGCTACGGCCAGGATCCCATGTGGGTCCGTTTCACCCTGCGCCTGTCCGGGCTGCAGCGCCCGATCTCGTGGCTGGAGGTGAAGCCCGCCTACCTCCGCGAGGTCACCCTCTTCACGCCCCGCGCCGACGGCAGCTTCGAGGCCGCCACCGCCGGCGCTGGGCTGCCCTTCGCGGTCCGCCAGATCCCCTACCTGGCGCCCGTCTTCCGCCTGGAGGCCCCGGCCCAGCCTGGCACCGAGGCCACCTACTACCTGCGGGCCGAGACCCCAGGTGCCCGGATCCTGCGGCCGGTCCTCTGGGACCCGGCCACCTTCCAGCAGGCCGTGAGCACAGAGGCCCTGCTCTACGGCCTCTTCTACGGGGTCGGCCTCATCATCCTGGTCACCAACCTGATCTACCTGATCAAGCTGCGGGAGCCCATCCACTTCTACTACGCGGCCTACCTGGCCGCCGTGCTCATGATGTTCGCCACCCTCAACGGCCACGCGGAGCGCTACCTGTTCCCCGGGTCCGACCTGTCCATCCGCTGGGGTGTGCCCCTCTCCGTGGTGGTGCAGCCCTGGCTGGCGGTCTACATCTTCTCCATCCTGACCGACTTCGGCACGGCCTTCCCCCGCCTGGACCGGGCCTACCGGACCACGGGCTTGGCCCTGACCGCCTTCTTCCTCCTGGCCGCCGCCCTGGGCGGCTACTACCGAGTGGCCCCGCTGACCCAGGTCGTCTTCCTGCCGATCATCGCCATCAATCTGATCGGGGCCCTGGTCATGGCCCTGCGGGGCAACCGGACCGCCACCTTCTACCTGCTGGCCTTTTCGCCGCAGCTGCTTGGGGGCTTCTTCCGGGTCGCCAGCAACCTCTCCCTGCACAACGCCGACTTCCTGGCCGAATACGGCATGCACCTCGGCGCCATGGTCCACCTGACCCTCATGAGCCTGCCCCTGGCCGATCGCATGGGCCGCATCAAGGAAGAGCGGGACGCCGCCCAGCGGGAGACCCTGGAGACCATCGCCCGCCACCAGCTGGAGCTGGAGGGCCAGGTGGCGGCCCGCACCCAGGAGCTTCGGCAGCAGCAGGCCCGCACCGCCGAGGCCCTGGTGCGCGAGCGCGAGGTGGTGGCCGAGCAGCGCCAGTTCCTGTCCCTGGTGTCCCACGAGTTCCGCACCCCCCTGGCGGTCATGGACGGCGCCGCCCAGATGGCCCGTCTCTCCGTGGCGGCACCACCCGCTGAGCTGGTCCGCAGCACCCAGTCCATCCAGCGGGGGGTGGGCAGCCTGCTCCACCTGCTCGATACCTGGCTCACGACCGACCGCATCGCCTCGGGCCTGCGCGCCCTCAAGACCGAGCCCGTGGCCCTGCCCGAGCTGCTGACCGAGGTGGTGAAGCGGGCCGCCGATGCCTCCCGGCGTGACCTGCGGGCCGACCTGGACGAGCTGACCGCAACCACCCTCTGCGACCGCGACCTGCTGGGCGCGGCCCTGCTGAACCTCCTGGACAACGCCCTCAAGTACTCCCCGGCGGACAGCCCTGTGCACCTGCGGGCCCAGGTCCAGGACGGCTGGCTCCACCTGGAGGTCCAGGACCAGGGCCAGGGCATCCCCGCCGATCAGCTCCAGCACATCACCACCCGCTACTTCCGGGGCCGCAACGTGGGCCAGATCCCCGGCCTGGGCCTGGGCCTGCACCTAGTGAGCACCATCGCCGAGCTCCACGGCGGCCGCTTCGAGCTGGCCAGCGTCGAAGGCCAGGGCACCACGGCAAGGCTGGTGCTGCCGGTCGGGGCCCCCCCCCACCCCTCTGAGCCCCAGCCTTGATGCTGGCCCTCAGCGACCCACGGTGGTCGTTGGGCCTAAGGCTTCGAGGCAGTCCCAGGGAAGCACCTGGACCCCGCTGCGGACCTGCTGCTGGTCGCCACCATAGACCAGGAAGGGGTCGATGGCCTGGCCGATGGACCGGGCCTCCAGAACCTCCTTCGCAGCCAGAACCGGCTTCAGCCAGGAGCCATCCAGGGTCTGCCCTGACTTGATCTCCACGAGGCGGGTGCGGTCGGGTTCCTGCAGGACCAGATCCACCTCCAGACCAGCAACCTCCCGGTAGTGGCAGGCCGCAGCCTCCAGGCCCTGGTGGAGGTGCAGCTTCATCACCTCCGAGGCCACCCAGCTCTCGAAGATTGCACCCCGGAGAGGGTGAGTCTCCAGCTGCTGAGGGGTGCGGATGCCCAGCAGGTGGCAGACCAGGCCCGCATCGTAGAAGTGCAGCTTGGGGGTCTTCACCAGGCGCTTGCGCTGGTTGCGGTGCCAGGGCCCCAGGCGGAAGCAGAGAAAGCTGCTCTCCAGCACGGACAGCCAGGCCTTGGCCGTGGGCTGGGAGATGCCCGCATCCGCCCCAAGGCGGCTGAGGTTGAGCTCCTGCCCCGTGCTGCCAGCACAGAGCCGCAGGAAGGTGTTGAAGCTGAGCAGATCGCCCACGTTGAGCACCTGGCGGACATCGCGCTGGACATAGGTGGCCACATAGTCTGCGAGCCAGCGCTCGGGAGGAATGCCCTGGTCGTGGATGCGCGGATAGGCGCCTGCGAACAGCGTGCTGAACAGGTCCCCAGGGGCCTTCGAGAACCGCCGCAGCTCACCCAGGCTGGGCGGCAGCAGGTGGAGGATGGCCGTCCGGCCCGCCAGGGTCTGGCTGACCGCATCGGTGAGCCCGAAATGCTGGGAGCCCGTGAGCACAAAGCGGCCGGGCTCTGGGTCCGCATCCACCCGATCCTGGATGTAGCTCAGCAGGCCGGCGGCATGGTGGACCTCGTCGAGGATGGCCCCCTGGGGGAACTGCCCCAGGAATCCCCGTGGGTCCTCCCGGGCGAAGGCCCGGGTCTCCAGGGGCTCCAGGCTGATGTAGGGCTTGTCGGGAAATGCCGCCTTGCAGAGCGTCGTCTTCCCCGATTGCCTCGGCCCGGTGAGGGTCACCACGGGATAGACCCCGGCCCAGCGGAGGAGCGTGGACTGGAGGTCGCGCCGGATCATGACCCAAGTATAGGACGCGTCTCTACCGATTCAAGATTCAATTTTTATTTGGTATAAAGCCATGCAGCACAAGGACCCGACGAGCAGGATAGCGTCGAAGGCCAGGGCACCACGGCCCGGCTGGTACTGCCCTGCGGTGGTGAGTCAGGCCCCTCTGCGGTGGTGGATGCCAAGGCTTGACGTGACCTAAATATAGGTCTATATTTTGACCTGTATTTGGCTCATGGAGCTTCCTGTGCAACGTATCCACGCCCGTGCCTCTGTCAGCATCAGCGATCTGAAGAAGAACCCTTCCAGCGTGATCGACCAAGCCTCGGGCGAAGCCGTGGCCATCCTCAACCACAACCGTCCCACCGCTTACCTGGTGCCTGCCGCCGCCTACGAAGCCATCCTGGAACGCCTCGACGATCTCGATCTGGCCAAAATTGTCCGCAAGCGCCACTCGGAGGCCACCGTGAGCGTGACCCTCGATGAGCTATAGGCTCGAGTTCAAGACTTCCGCCCTGAAGGAGTGGCGCAAGCTGGACAGCGGTCTGGTGGTGATCGTGGTGGTGGCCATCGGCAAGCGGGAGCAAGGCTGGGTCTACCGAACAGCCAAGGACCGGGTCTGATTCTTGCGGAGCCCCCAAGCCCCACCCTAGGCCGACCTGACGGCGCCCTTCAAGTCGCCCGCTTCGAGCTGGCCCGCGTCGAAGGTCAGGGCACCACGGCCCGGCCTCCGCGACAACCACCCCCAGCCATCGGGCTCAGTTATCCCCGTCCATCCCCTCCATCCCCGTCAAAAAAAAGCTTTTGAAACAGGGATGCAGGGGATGAAGGGGATGAAAGCAAAGGCTTCGGCCTTTTATCAGCAGTTATCGGTGTTCATCGGTGGCTGCTTTTTCTTTTGTTTGAAGACCTCAGCCTGCGCTCTCTGGGCTGGTCTCAGCCACCAGCCCGCAGGTGTGGACGATGCTCAGGCGGCGATCCAGCCGGTGGGCGAAGGCCTGCAGCTCCCGCAGGGCGGTGCGGGTGGCGCGGTCCAGCTCGGGCAGGTCCACCAGCTCCAGCTGCAGGTCCCGGGGGCGACCCAGCAGCAGGGGTGCCAGGGCGTCCCGCAGCAGCGCCACCTCCGGCGGGCCCAGGGGCCCGTGGACCCAGAGGTGGATCTGGTCGGCACTCACTTCCATCTGGAAGGACATGGGCAGCCTTGGTTCACTTTCCGGGCGGAGGGGCTGCGCTCCGAGGGGAGCGCAGCCGTGGGGAAGCCTACCTTGGAATCTTTCTCGACTAGAAGCTGATCTCAGCTTTGCCGTAAACGGCAGAGCCCATGACGGACTCTCCCGCGAGGGGCGTCCAGGTGCCATTGGTTACGCCGCCGAGGTAGCCAGAGCCGCCGCCGCCGCTGCAGTCAGCGCCGATGCTGCCACCGTAGTAGCCGCCGCCGCCACCGCACACGAAGAAACTGTACTGCTGGAGCCCGCCCCAGGCGCTACCCCCATAACCACGGCCTCCGGCCCCCACGTTGAAGCCCCAGGAACTGGTTGCACCACCAGAACTCTGAGAGCCCCCGTTGGCAGGGGTGGGGTTGACGCTATAGCTCTGATAGGAGCCTGAGCCGCCAGCTGAGGAGTTGCCACCCGAGGTGCCTCCTCCGCTGCCGCCAGGTCCTGCAGCACTGGTGCTACTGATGGAGGCATAACTGGAGGCCCAGTTCAGCCAGCCGGACACATTGCCTGCGCCACCTCCGCCGCCACCGGCGGCGATGAGCCAGGTGCCTCCCGAGTTCATGATGTGGGTGCCACCACCGCCCGAGCCGACGCCTGGGCCATAGGAGGCGGCGAGGGCATTGCAGTAGGAATCGCCGCCCCCATTGTAGCCGCCGGCGATGTAGGTGCCCGCCGTGACCCCCCGGTTACCCGCGCCGCCCACGACGATGGTGAGGACCTGGCCAGGGGTCACCGCCAGGGTGCCCCTGGCGTAGCCGCCACTGCCACCGCCGATGTAGCCGTAGGTACCGCCCGGGCAGCCATACATGCCACCGGCGCCCCAGACCTTGACGGTCACGGAGGTGATACCCGCGGGCACGGTCCAGGTCTGAGCCCCACCGGTATAGTAGAGGGTGAGCACGTTGGTGGGTGTGAAGCTGATCTCACTGCCATAGGCCGTGCCGGCGCTGTTGGTGGCATAGGCCTTCAGGTAGTAGGTCGTGCTGGTCGTCAGGCCCGTGAGGTTGCTGGTAAAGGCCCCGGACTGCACCACGGTGTCGGTGGTGTGATTGCCATTGACCGACTCCGCGCCGCTGGTGGTGCTCCAGCACACGCCGGTGGCGGTGATGGTGGCGCCGCCGGTGGCGGTGATGCTGCCACCGCTGGTGACCGCCGTTCCGGTGAGGCCGCTATAGGCCGTGGTGGTCAGGGTCGGGACGGTGGTGGGCGTGGTGAAGCTGACTTCAGCCCCGTAGCCCGTGCTGTTGCTGTTGGTGGCGTAGGCGCGCACATAGTAAGTCGTGCCGGGCAGCAGACCTGTGAGGCTGCTGGTCCAGGTGGCGCCCACGGTGTTCGTGGTCTTGGTGGAGAGGGCCACCGTGGGTCCGCTGGTGGTACCCCAGCAGACGCCGTTGGCCGTAATGGTGCCGCCCCCGTTGGTCCCCAGGGTGCCGCCGGAGCTGGCCGTGGTGGCTGTGATGCTGCTGACCGCCGTGGTGGCCGTGACCGTGGGCCCCACCACCAGGGTGGTGAAGCTGCTCTGGGCGCCGTAGGCCGTGCCCGCCGCGTTGGTGGCGTAGGCCCGGATGTAGTAGAGGGTGCCCGGAGCAAGGCCCGTGAGGCTGGCCGTGAAGGCCCCGGTCTGCACCAAGGTCGCCGCCGCCGCCGTGGGCGTGGTGGGCGTGGCGGTGGTGGCATAGGCCACGCCCGCCGCCGTGATGGTGCCGATGGCCGTGCCCGAGATGGACCCGCCCGCGGTGGCGCTCACACCAGTGATGCTCGTGGCGGCGGTCGTGGTCAGCGTAGCCAGGTTGGGCAGCGTGGTGAAGGTCACCTGGTTGCCATAGACGGTGCTGACGCTGTTGGTGGCGTAGGCCCGCACGTAGTAGACGGTGTTCGCCGTCAGGCCCGTCAGGCTGCTGCTGAAGCTGCCCGTGGCCACGTTGTTGGTGGTCTTGCTGCTGGCGGTAGTGGGATTGGCCGTGGTGGCCCAGCACACACCGCTGGCCGTGATGGTGGCGCCGCCATCCGAGGTGATGCTCGCCCCGGAGCTGGCTGTGGTCTGGGCGATGGAGGAGGCTGCGGTGGTGGTGATGATGGGCGCCACCGCCGCCGTGGTGATCCGGGACCAGTAGGCGCCGGTGTTCACGAAGAGCCCGGGCGTGACATCGTTGGAAGTGGCCGTGTTCCAGACCATCATCCCGGCCACATGGGCCGAGAGCGGTGCGGGGTTGTAGGTGGCCACCAGGGCCAGCCGAGGCTGCAGAAAGCCCTTGGTGGTGCTGCTGACTTCCAGCGCCGCGTTGGCATTGGGGGTGGTGGTGCCCACGCCCACGCCGCCGGTGCTGTAGCCCACGTCGCTGCCGGTGGTGGTCCACTGGGCCGAGGAGGCGCCCCAGCTGACGTTGGTGCCGTCCGTGGTGAGCACCTTGCCGCTGTTGGTGGCCTGGGCCGGCAGGATGGCGTTGGCCGCCCCTGCCTTGCTGTTGGCGCCGGTGCCGCCCTGGGCCAGGGGCAACACACCGCTGACCTCGGTGGCCAGGTTGATGGCGCTGCCATTGGAGGCGCCGGTGAGCTGCCCCTGGGCGTTCACGGTGACATTGGCCCGGGCATAGGTGCCGGCCGTGACGCCGGTGGTGTCCAGGGCCAGGGTGCCCGTGCCGGTGATGGTGCCGCCCGTGAGGCCCGTGCCGGCGGTGACGCTGGTCACGCCGCCCGAACCACTGGCCCCGGCGCCCAGCTGCCCGGTGGCGGTGTCGATCACCACGTTCTTGGTGGTGCCCAAGCCCGTGGCGTTGGCGATGCCACTGATGAAGGTCTTCGCCGTCAGGGCATTGCCGAGGACGGTGGTGTTGCTGCCCTGCCCGACGGCGTTGGTGCCGATGACGATCTCGTTGGTGATGAGTGCTGAATCCGTGCCCGCAGCGGAGGCGCTGCTGCCGGCGCCGAGGTAGAGGTTGTTCGAGCCGTAGGCCAGGGGGGTGCCCGTGGCACCCGCCCCTTGTCCGATCGCCGTGTTGAAAATGCCGGTGTTCAGGCTGGCGAGGGCGCTTTCGCCGAGAGCCGTGTTGAGCCCGCCGACCGCCACCGAGAACAGGGCCTTGGCGCCGACAGCGGTGTTCTGGGCGCCGGTGGTGTTCTGGGCGAGGGCCCGGAAGCCGAGGCCCAGGTTGTAGCCGCCCGTGGTGCTGAGCTGCAGGGCTCCGTAACCGAAGGCCGAGTTGAAGCCGGAGGTGTTGGCCGCCAGGGCCCCGTAGCCGAAGCCCGAGTTGTAGCCGGCCGTGGTGTTGGCCGCCAGGGCCCCGCTGCCGAAGGCCGAGCTGTAGCTGGCCGTGGTGTTGGCGGCCAGGGCCCCCTTGCCGAAGGCGGTGTTATCGGTGCCGCTGTTGCTTAGCAGGACCCCGTCGCCGCCCCTGGTGTTGGAGGTGGCAGGCCCGAAGGAGGCGACGCCGGTGGCCTTGACATTGGTCAGCTGGGAGCCGTCCACTGCGGGCAGCTTGGCATCGGCATCCAGCGCCACCACGTTGGTGGCGGAGGTGCCGAGGGTGAGGCCCAGGTTCGCGCGGGCCCCAGCCGCATCGGCAGCGCCGGTGCCGCCACGAGCCAGCGCGAGGGTGCCGCTGGTGAGGTTGGTGGCGTTGGTGGTGTCCACGTTGGCGACATTGCCCAGACCCAGGTTGATGCGGGCCTGCGAGTCCGTGGCGGCCCCGGTGCCGCCGCTGGCGAGGGGGAGGAGGCCTGCCACCTTGGTCCCGGCCAGATTCACTGCCCCCGTGGCCAGACGGAGGGCCGTGACCCCGCCATCGGCGATGTTCACATTCGGCGCACTGTAGCTGAGGCCGTCGCCGAAGCTGTAGTTGGAGGTGCCATTGAACTGCACCCACTGGGTGCTGGCCGAGAGGTAGACGTAGCCGTTGGCGGGCCCCGTGGCAAAGACGGACATGCTGTTCACGGGCTGCGTGAAGTCCCAGGCGACGCCGTTGTACTGGGCGATCTGGTTGACCTTGCCCACCCAGGCGTCCGTTGCAGACGCCCCGATGATGTAGCGGTCACCGGTGGTCGGAGTCGCTGGGGGAGTGGCCAGGATGCTGGTGACCGGGGCCTGCCAGGCCAGGCCGTTGGCGATCATGTCTACGTAGGCTTTGTTGGCGGCATCGTTAGCCTGGCTGGGCGTGGCCAGACCCGTGATGGTGGCGGCGGCCAACCCACCCGAGGGGTTCCGCTTGACCAGCGTCGAGGCCGTGGCGACCTCCGTGGCCGCCGTGGTCAACGCCACGCTGGCAGCCACGTTGGCGGCCGTGACGCCCCCCACGGAAGCCACCACTGTGGCCCCCTGGGTGCCCGTCACATCACCCAGCAGGCTACCGGTGAAGCCGGCGGCCGAGCCGCTGACATTGCCCGTCACATTGCCCGTCAGGGTTCCCGTCACATTGCCCGTGAGGGGCCCGGTGAAGCCGGTGGCCGATACGGGTCCCGTGAAGGCCGCCCCGGTCAGGGCCGCCTTGCTGTTGAAGGTGAGCCAGTCTGTGTCGGAGAGGTAGCCCGGCTGCGTCCCGCTGGCCGCGGCCATGCTGATGATGGGCGTGCTGCTGCCGGAGGCGACGGCGATGGGAGCCGTGCCGCTGATGCTGGTGACCGTGCCGCCGCCCTTGGCGCTCAAGGCGTTGAAGTCCTCTTTGGCCAGGTAGCCGTCATGGGCCCCATCGGCCTTGGTGATGCGAATGACGGGCGAGCTGGCGCCGTTCGTGACGTCCACGCTCAGGGGCGTGCCCGCGGCGGCGCCCACGCTGGTGACACTGCTGGTGGAGCTGTGGCCGGGCGTGACCCAGCCGGTGCCGCTGTAGATTTTCAGGTCCTTGTCGTGGGTGTCGTACACCATCAGCCCCTCGACCGCGCCGGTGATGCTCCCGCTGGTCATGTCCCTGCGGGGCGGCAGGAAGCCCTTGCTGGTGCTGGTGAGGTCCAGCAGCGCGCTGCCGGCCGGGCTGGCGGTGCCGATGCCCACCGAGCCGGTGCCGCTGGGAGCGAGGAGGACGGACTGGTCGCTGCCGCCCGCTGCCAAGGTGAGCGCGCCGGTGCCCGTGATTGAGCCCGTGGTCGTGCCGGTGCCGCCGTTGGCGACGGCCAAGGTTCCGCCCAGCGCGATGGTCCCGCTTGAGGTGATGGCGCTGCTGGCGGTGAGGCCGGTCGAGCCGGGATCGATGCCCACACTGGTGACGCTGCCCTTGAGGCTGAAAGCGAGGAAGTCCGTAGCGGCCAGGTAGCCGTCCGCACCGCTCGTGGCCCTGGTGATGCCAAGGGTGCCCAGGCTGGTGATCGGGCCGCCGGTGAGCGGGCCGGAGGTGGCGATGCTGGTCACGGTGCCCGTGGCGCTGCTGGTGCCGAAGGGGCCGTTCCAGTACTTCGCGTCCGGGGCACCGCTGTTGTAGTAGAAGCCGGGGGTGTCATCGGTCTGGTAGACCAGCAGGCCCGTGGCCGGGGACGTGATGGCGAGGCGCTCTGCGATCGTCATGCGGGGCGCCAGGAAGCCCTTGCTGGTGCTGCGGAGGTCCAGCAGCGCGCTGGCGTCGGGCGTGGCGGTGCCGAGGCCGAGGGAGCCTGCGGTATAGACCACGTTGGAACCGCTCAGGCTGAACGGGGTGACCCCGGAGGTGCCGGTGGCGCCGGTGTCGCCCTTCGAGCCCTGGGGGCCCATGGGCCCGGCGGAACCGGTGGCTCCCGCCAGGCCTTGCGGACCAGTGGCGCCGGTGGCGCCCTGGGTGCCCGTGGAACCCTGGGGTCCCTGCGGTCCCTGGGGGCCGACGATGCTGACGGAGCCTGCGGGCCAGCTGCCGCCGGCCTTGGGTCCGAAGATCATGTTCGTGCTGGTGTTCACGTAGAAGTCGCCGTTCACGCCCACGCTGGCGGCGGGATCCGAGCTGCCCGACAGCGCGGCGTTGCCCGCGATGAGGATCTGCCCGGCGCTACCCGTGACGCCCTGGGCGCCCGCGGCACCGGCCACGCCCTGTGGGCCTTGCGGTCCGGTGGCGCCGTTGATGCCGTTGGCTCCGGCGATCCCCTGGGGACCCTGGACGCCCTCAACCCCCTGCGGGCCTTGCGGCCCGACGATGCTGACGGAGCTGCCCGACCACACGCCACCCGCCTTGGGGCCAAAGATCATGTTGTTCGAGGTGTTCACGTAGAAGTCGCCGTTCACCCCGAGGCTGTCAGCGGGAGCCCCCGTGCCCGACAGCGCTGCGTTCCCCGCGATGAGGATCTGGCCGTTGCTGCCGCTGACGCCCTGGGCGCCCTGGCTGCCGCTGGGGCCCTGGATGCCGGTGGCGCCGGTGGAACCCGTGGCGCCCGCGGACCCGATGGGGCCCACGGGTCCGGCGGGTCCGGCCACCCCGGCAGGTCCCTGCCCCCCCTGGGCGCCTGTGGCACCCAGCTCGCCCGCAGCACCGATGGGGCCCACGGGTCCCGTGGCACCGACCAGGCCCTGGGGGCCGATGGGCCCCGTGAGGCCCTGGGGCCCCTGGAGGCCCTGGAGGCCCTGGGGTCCCTGGGGTCCGGTAAGGCTCACCGATCCCGTGGGCCAGGCGCCGGACGTCTTGGGCCCAAAGACCATGTTCGTCGTGATGTTCACGTAGAAGTCGCCGTCCACGCCGGTGCCCGCCGTGGGATTCGCGGTCCCCGAGAGGGCCGCCTTTCCAGCGATGAGGATTTGTCCGGCGCTGCCCGTCGCGCCCTCGGGACCCGCGAGCCCAGCCACGCCCTGGGGTCCTTGCGGCCCGGTTGCGCCGTTGATGCCATTCACACCGGCCAGACCCTGGGGGCCCTGGACGCCCTGAGCGCCCTGGACGCCCTGGGGCCCGACGATGCTCACGGTACCTGAAGGCCACCCGCCGCCTGCCTTGGGTCCGAACAGCATGTTGGTCGTGGTGTTCACGTAGAAGTCGCCATCCACGCCCAGGCTGGCCGCGGGGCTCGTGGTCCCCGACAGCGCCGCGCGTCCGGCCACCAGCGTCTGGCCGTCACTGCCGCGCACGCCCTGGCTGCCCTGCACGCCCTGGCTGCCCTGCACGCCCGCCGAGCCCGTGGCGCCCGCCACGCCCTGGGGGCCTGCCGAACCCGCCGCACCCGACGCGCCCGTGGGTCCCGCCGGACCGGCTGTCCCCGTGGAGCCCTGGATGCCCTGCACACCTGCCGGACCCTGCGCGCCCTGGAGACCGCTCAGACCCATCGCCCCCGCCGGACCCTGGGGGCCCACGAGGTTCACGCCCGCTGTGGGCCACACGCCGGCGGCCTTCGGACCATAGAGGAGGCTGGTGCTGGTGTTGAGGTAGAAGTCGCCATCCACGCCCAGGCTCGCCGCTGGCACCGCCGTGCCCGAGAGCACGGCCTTGCCCGCCACCAGCGTCTGGCCCGCCGCGCCCGTGTCACCCTTCGCGCCGGTCGCGCCCGTGAGGCCGATGGGGCCCTGGGGGCCGATGGGACCTGCCACGCCGGCCACACCCGCCACACCGGCAGGGCCGGCCGGTCCGGCCACGCCCTGGGTGCCGGAGGTTCCCTGCGCACCCGCCGGACCCGCCGGACCGGTGAGACTCACGGACCCACTGGGCCAGGCCCCCCCCGCCTTGGGTCCAAAGACCATGTTGGTGGCGGTGTTCACGTAGAAGTCGCCATCCACGCCGATGCCCGCCGTGGGATTCACAGTGCCCGCCAGCGCCGCGCTGCCCGCGATCAGGATCTGACCGTTGGTGCCGGTGCTGCCCTGGGGGCCCGTGGGACCTGCCACACCCTGGGGTCCCTGGGGGCCCGTCGCGCCGTTCACGCCGTTGCTGCCCGCCACGCCCTGCACGCCCTGGAGGCCCTGGGCGCCCGACTGGCCTTGCGGCCCGACCATCGACACGGAGCCCGTGGGCCACACGCCGCCCACCTTGGGCCCAAAAATCATGTTCGTGGTCGTGTTCACGAAGAAGTCGCCATCGACGCCCACCCCACTGCCGGGGTTCGTGGTGCCCGACAAGGCCGCACTGCCCGCGATCAGGATCTGACCGTTGGTGCCCGTCACGCCCTGCACGCCCTGGATGCCCTGCACGCCCTGGGGGCCGGTGCGGCCCGTCTGGCCCGTCGCGCCCTGGGAGCCCGTGGCGCCCGTGCTGCCCGTCGGTCCCGCCACGCCCTCCAGACCCTGCGGGCCTGTCGCGCCCGTGACACCGGTCGCGCCGGTGGCTCCCACGGAGCCCTGGGCGCCCTGGAGGCCCTGGGGGCCGAAGGGTCCCTGGGGACCCGTGGCGCCCGTGCTACCCGTCGCGCCCGTGGCGCCCGCCACACCCTGGATCCCCTGCTGGCCCGCCGGGCCGATGATGTTCACGCCCGCCACCGGCCACACGCCGGCGACCTTGGGTCCATACAGCACACTGGTCGCCGTATTGAGATAGAAGTCCCCGTCCACGCCCTGCGTCGTCGGTGCCAGCACGCCACTGAGGAGCGCCTTCGCGGCGACCAGCGTCTGGCCGTCCACACCCGCCACGCCCTGGGCACCTGCGGGGCCCGTCGCGCCCGTCGCGCCCTTCGCGCCCGCCGGTCCCATGAGGCCCATCGGTCCCACCGCACCCGTCGTTCCCGCCACGCCCTGGGGGCCTGTAGCGCCCGCCGAGCCTGTCGCGCCCGCCGGTCCGGCGGGGCCCACCGGGCCGCCGGCCGGTCCCACCAGGCTTACGCCCGCGAGCCCCGCCCAGCTGCTGGCGCTGGCCTTCGGTCCGTAGAGCACGCTCGCCACGGTGTCGAGGTAGAAGTCCCCCACCGCGCCGCCAGCCTTGGTCGCCACTGGCGTCCCGGCTCCGTGCAGCACCGTGCGGCCATCCAGGCCGTTCAGGCCCGGCGCCCCGACTGCGCCCGCTGGACCCGTCAGGCCCGTGGGACCCGCTGGTCCCGCGACACCCGCCGGACCCTGGGGGCCCGTGGCGCCGGTCTGCCCCGGCGTCCCCGCCACCGTCGAGGGCACCCACTTCGTGCCGTTGAACACCAGCGCCTGACCCGCCGTGGGCGCGTTGGTGGTGAGGTCCAGGGGCGTCCCCTGCAGCTTCATGATCAGGATCTGATTCTGGGTCCCGGAGAGATCCCCGCTGAAGCTGCCCGTGACTTCCCAGGCGCTGCGGGCCTGGAAGGCCGGCACGATGGTCGCATCCGGCGTCAGCGCCTGCCCCGCCAGCAAGACGTGCAGCTTCAATCCCGCCTTGCCCAGCATGGCCGAGGGCAGCGCTGGCATCCCTGTGCCGCCCAGCACCACCGAGTAGAGCCCGTCGGTCACCGTCAGCGTCAGCTGGCCGGAGTTCCACTGCTCCGCCCCCGCGCTGTCCAGGATGCTGAACACGAACTGCCGCGACCCGTTGGCCACCGTGGTGCCCTCGATCAGCCGCCCCTGGTAGGCGATGGTCGGCGCTGGCGCCGCGTCCGCCGCCGCCGCCAGCGGCGGCTCCTGCGCGAACAGGGGCATCACACCGCAAGCAACAGCAGCGGCGAAAGAGAGCGTGCGGAACATCTGGAGCATGGTTCACCTGTGGGGTATTCGGGTGTGGCTCGTGCGGTGGTGCGGCTCGGATTCGCTGCGCGAATCCGAGTGGAAAACGGCGGGGTGAGCGGGGTTGCGGTGCTGCTTTGCCTTGCCTTGCTTTGTTCTCTTTTGTTCTTCTTCGCGTCTCTGCGTCTTCGCGTCCTCGCGTTGGATCAGTTGCCCTTTCTCTTTTCTCTTTTCAAAAAGCTCACTTCGGCGGCTCGAACCCGTGCCGCACCTTCACGCTCGGATCCACGCTCCCCACGGCGTTGGTCGCGGGCACACTCTCGCCCACCACGGCGGCGTGGGCGATGCCCGTGCCTGGAACCGTCTGCTGCACGCCGGACGCCTGGACCAGCGCCGGGGTGATCACCGCGATGGGGGGCGGGGGCAGGATCGTCACGGTCGCGCTGGCGGTGTAGCGCGCATCGTTGTTCCACAGGGCCACCACCTGGCACGAACCCTGGGTGGTCGACGCCGTGAACAGGCCCGTGGCGTTGATGGTGCCCGCGGTGGACGGCTGCACGGACCAGGTGATCCCGGTGCCCGAGGGCGAGTTCGCGGTGAACTGCAGCGTCTGCCCCGGCGCCACCGAGGCCACGCTCGGCGTGATGACCAGCACCAGGTTGACGGCGGGCACCTGGGCGCCGTCGCCGCCGCCGCGGCAGCCGAACCCGGCCAGCAGCAACGTCACGCCTCCGACAGCAGACAGGATGACTCGGGGGGGAAAACGCATGGAATCCTCAGCAGGAAATTCCGGGGCAGCACCCCGGGAAGCGACCTAGGCCTGGGCCCTGGCGCTTCATGGTGAGGATATCGTCTAGAAATACATTTATACAAATGTTGTTATCATTGTTTTTATGTTATTTTTGATGATTTTTAATAATCTTTGACAATCTTTGCGTCTTTTGACGCCCAAGGCTCTCCGGCAACCCCACAGGCTCCCCGCCATCCACACCCGAAAGGCTGGAATGGGGTGGCAGTGTTCACCAGAGGCGCCGCGAATCGGGCGGCATCGACAAGACCGATGCTGGCAGCCTAGTCTTCGGTGGTCGACGCCAGCGCTGCCTCGCAGAGGCGGCGGATGCCCGGCAGCAGGTCGGCGTTCTGCAGACCCTTCTCGCTGAGCCACTGACCGCCGGGCGGCGGCGGCGGAAGCAGATCCTCCGGGGCCTTGGTGTGGAGCAGGTGGCTGAGGTAGAGGCGCTGCTGGCCCTCGAGACCTTCGAGCCGCAGCAGCCATGGGGTTGGCAGGCGGCTGGTGCGCTCGTCGAAGACCACGGGAAGCCTCGAGTTGTCCACGAAGCGGAAGGGCATGCCCCAGGCCGCCTCGATCTGGGCGTTCAGCAGGGCGGTGGGGAGAAAGCCCGGGGACCAGGGGATCTGGGCGGGCATCAGCAGGCCCCGGTGCGGGCTGTGGGGCGAGGGCACCAGCAGGACGAAGGGCGTCTGCCGGCCATGGACCAGGATCCCTTCGATGAAGGTCGTCAGGTGGACCCGGCCCTCAGCCATCAACGACCTCCAGCGGTTTCCAGCTCCAGCAGGAGGCGGTCCCGGGCCACGCAGACCTCGCCCACGGCGGCCTCGGGCTTGAACTTCACGACCACCTTGGTGCGCCGGTCGCGCAGCTCGATGATGCCGTCCTTCAGGCCCTTGGCGCCGACGGTCAGGCGCAGGGGGATGCCCAGCAGGTCCGCGTCCTTGAACTTGGCGCCAGGGCTGAGGCCCTCGCGGTCATCATGCAGCACCTCGAAGCCCGCGTCCTCCAGCTCCTGCTCCACCTGGTTGGCCACGCCCGCAACCTCGGGACTGGCGGGATCCAGGCAGACGATCTGCACCTGGTAGGGCGCGATGGGCCAGGGCCAGATGATGCCGTCGGCATCGTAGTTCTGCTCGATGGCCGCAGCCACGGTGCGGGTGATCCCGATGCCGTAGCAGCCCATGACCATGGGGTTCTCCTTGCCTTGCTCGTCAAGGAAGGTGCAGGACATGGCCTTCGAGTACTTGATGCCGAGCTTGAAGACCTGGCCCACCTCGATGCCGCGGAAGGCCTGGTAGTGGCCCTTGCCGCAGCGGGTGCAGCCATCGCCCTCGGCGGCCATGCGCAGGTCCACGAAGGTGCAGCCTGGCAGGTCCCGGGCCGGGTCCAGGCCGAAGTGGTGGTAGTCGGTGCGGTTCGCGCCGCAGGTGAGGTTGACCGCACCCTCGAGGCTGCGATCCACCAGCAGGCGGACGCCCTCCAGCCCCACGGGGCCCATGAAGCCGGTCTTGGCGCCGGTGAAGACCTCGGCCTCGTCCAGGGGCAGCAGCTCCAGCTCCGCAGCGGCCACGAAGTTCTTGACCTTCACGGGATTGACCTCGTGGTCGCCCCGCAGCACGGCGCCCACCAGCTTCGCGGCGCCATTGGGGTAGGTCACGCGGTACAGGAAGAACTTGCTGGTCTGCGCGAGCGGCATGCCGTCATGCTCGCCATCCTTCATCCCCGCCGCCTGCTCCACCTGGCCGACAACCCCTGGCGTACAGAAGTGATCTTTTTTAATCTCATTCCTATCTCCGAAATTGCCGACAGGCAATTTCGGAGCTTCGGTCTTCTCGATATTGGACGTGTAGTCACACCCATCACAGCTGAGGATGGCGTCCTCGCCGCTGCCCGCCAGCACGTGGAACTCGTGGGTGAAGCTGCCGCCGATGGCGCCGCTGTCGGCCTCGACGGGGCGGAACTTCACGCCCAGGCGGCCGAAGATGCGCTTGTAGGCGTTGAACATGGCCCAGTACTCGCGGTCGGCGCAGGCGTCATCCACGTGGAAGGAGTAGCCGTCCTTCATGGTGAACTCGCGGCCCCGCATGAGGCCGAAGCGGGGGCGCCGCTCGTCCCGGAACTTGGTCTGGATCTGGAACAGGTTCATGGGCAGCTGCTTGTAGCTGCGCACGTTCCTGCGGACGATGTCGGTGATCACTTCCTCGTGGGTGGGGCCGAGGCAGAAGTTGAAGAAGTCGCGCTCGTCGGGCTGCTCGCCCCGCGCGCGGCGCTCGGCCAGCTCGGCCTTGGCCTTGCGGTCGCAGAAGCGCAGCAGCTCGTCGCCGTAGAACTTCCAGCGGCCGCTCTCCTGCCACAGCTCCGCGGGCAGCACGGCGGGCATCAGCAGCTCCTGGCAGCCATCCTTGGCCAGCTCCTCGCGGACGATCTCCTCGAACTTCCGGATGCTGCGGAACGCCAGGGGCAGGTAGCTGTAGATGCCGGCGGCCACCTTCTGGATCATGCCGGCCCGCATCATGAGCTGCTGGCTCACCACATCGGCATCGCGCGGCGTCTCGCGGAGGGTCTGGATCAGGAGCTTGGACTGCTTCATGGGGGCCTCGAACCTTCAAGTCTAGCCCAGGAGGCCGCCCGGTCCGCGCTGGAATCAGCCGAGCAGGCTCTGCACCAGCCCGCTCGCGAGCTTGCCGTCATAGGCGCCGCCATGGGCCGCCTGGAGGGCCTTCATCACGAGACCCAGGTCCTTCTTCGAGGTGGCCCCGGTCTGGGCGATGGCTTCCTTCACCGCAGCCTCCAGCTCCGCGCCTTCCAGCATGGCCGGCAGGTAGGGCTTCAGGTATTCAAGCTCCGCCCGCTCCTGGTCGGCCCGCTCGAACTGCCCCACCTTCTCGAACTGGGCGACGCTATCCTCCCGGGACTTCACCAGGCGCTTGATCACCGCCAGGCCATCCGCTTCCGTCAGGGTCCCCTGCGGCCCCAGCCCCTTGGCCACGGCCTCGTTCTTGTAGGCGGCAAGCGCCATGCGGAGCACCCCGGTCCGGACCGCATCCCGGGCCAGCATGGAGGTTTTAAGTTCAGACTGCAGACGATTGAGCATGGAATTCTCCGATCACAACCCCTCATGGTGACCTTTAAGTCGTGCTTCCTCAATGCTAAAAATCATGATCCGGGAGCTTCCGACCGAAACAGGTTCGAACCAAACTGCCCGGGGCCCCCATGAACGTCGCCTTCATCAATCCTTTCATCGAGGCCACCCTCCGCAGCCTGGAGATGATGGCGGGCATTGAAGCCGAGCGGTCCGGTCTGGCAGTGAAGGAAGACCTGATCACCACCTTCGACCTGTCAGCCATCATCGGCATCACCGGCGACACCTCCGGCTCCATCATCCTGAGCTTCCCCGTGGGTCTGGCCTGCCGCATCGCCAGCAACATGCTGATGGAAGAGATCACCGAGCTGAATCAGAGCGTCGAGGACGCCATCGGCGAGATCGGGAACATCGTGGTGGGCGATGCCCGCCGCCTGCTCATCCAGGACGGTTACAGCCTCTCCATTTCCGTCCCCACCGTGGTGGTCGGCGAGGGCTACCGGATCAGCCGCACGGGTGACATCCCCTGCATCGCCATCCCGTTCACCACCAAGTTCGGCGAGTTCGAGGTGAACGTGGGGCTGAAGACCTAGGGCCTTGCTGGTAGCTGTCAGCTGTCAGCTGTCGGCTTGAAGCGGGTTTCGGATAGCGGTTGGTATCAGCTTCGGACTTTCGGCGCCAAGCTTGCCACCCGCCAAGCCAAAGGACGGGGCGCCCTGCGGCGCCCCGTCCTTTGGCTTTAGGTCTGAGTGGCCTAGGCCTTGTCGAACTTGATCACTTCCACGGGGCAGCTGGCCGCGGCGGCCTCGATGGCAGCCTCCAGGTCCGTGCCGTTGCTGCCGGACAGGGCGCTCATCTCGTCCCGGTTCTCGGAGTCCACGCCGTCCTCGCGCACGGAGCCGTTGACGTTGCAGCTGCTGTCGGTGACGTGGAACACGTCGGGGCACTCGGCCTCGCAGGCGTTGCACACGATGCAGCCTTCTTCGATCCAGACTTTGGTGATGGCCATGATGGTCTCCTAGAGATGCATGGGGGGCCCTGGGTTGGGCGGATTCTCTAACCTAGCATCGCCCCCCCGTCCGGACCAAGCATCGCCTCGCCTCCCCGGCCGTGGGAGACTGGAGTTGTGACGGAGGTCCGCCCATGAGCCTGCAGGAAACCGGAATCCTGGCCCGGATCAGGACCAGGCTGCCCGGTGGCGGCAACCTCCTGGACGACTGCGGGGCGCTGCCCCCGACCCCTGCGGGGCAGACCCTGCTGGTCACCACGGACCTCATGGAGTCCGGCCAGCACTTCCGGCTCGACTGGCATCCCGCGGACCTGCTGGCCCGGAAGCTGCTCGCAGTGAACCTCTCGGACCTGGATGCCTCTGGCGCCCGCCCCTTCGGCTACACCCTCACCCTGGCCCTGGGGCCAGAGCTCACCGAGACCTGGCTCGACACCTTCCTGGAAGGCCTGGCCGAGGCCAGTCGGGAAGCTGCTGTCGAGGTCTTGGGCGGGGACACCGTGGGCCGTCCCTCGGGCCTGGGGCTGGGCCTCACGGCCTTCGGCTTCGCGCGCCGGTGGCTGCGGCGCGACGGCCTGCAGGTGGGCGATAGCCTCTACGTGGACCAGCGGCTCGGGGCCAGTCTGCGGGGCCTGCGCAAGCTGCAGGCGGACCAGCGCTGGGACCCGGCGCGGCCCGACCCGGACCTGGCGGCCCACCTGGCCCCCCGGCCGCGCCTGGGCCTCGGGCTCCAGCTGGCCGCCCTGCCCGAGGTGCACGCCTGCCTCGACCTCTCCGATGGCCTCAGCCGGGATCTCCGGAACCTGGCCGAGGCCTCGGGACTCAGCATCCTGGTGGCGGAAGGCCTGGACGAGGACGCCCTGCGCGGCGGCGAAGACTACGCCCGCTGCTTCGGCAGCTCCCTGCCCCAGGCAGACCTGGAGCAGCGGCTGGGGATCCCCCTGGTGGCCGTGGGCTCGGCCCTGCCCCGCGGGGAATCACCGCTGCTGGCCTATGATGGAGGTTTGCTCCGGCCCCTGCCGGACCTCAGCTTCGATCACTTCCATCCATGACCACCCCCCTCGAGACTCCCAGCCCCGCGGCGCCTGCTCCCTCGGGGCTCTGGGGACGCCTGAAGGCCCACATCCTGCACCCGGAGCTGAGCCCCGAGCAGGTGGCCTGGAGCTTCGCCCTGGGCCTTTCCATCGCCTGGAACCCCCTGCTGGGCCTGCACACGGCCCTGATGTTCGCGTTCTGCCTCCTCTTCCGGCGCCTGCACCGGCCCCTGCTGATCATGGCCATGCTGGTCAACAACCCCTGGACCCTGGTCCCCATGGCCACCGCCAGCGTCTGGCTGGGCAACCTGCTGCGGGGGCGCTTCGACGGCGGCAACCTGGCCCGGATCGAGTGGCACCAGATCGGCTGGCGCAGCTTTGTCACGTGGTCGGGCTTCGAGGCCATGACCACCATGCTCCGGCCCGTCCTGAAGTCCTACCTGATCGGCGGCACCCTCCTCACCCTTCTGGCCCTGCCTGTCGGATACTTCTTCATGCTGTGGCTGGCCAGGCGCCTGCGGCGCATCCACTGGCCGCACCTCCACCACCCCGCCCCGCACCCCCAAGATCCCCCTTCCGGAGACTGACGCCATGGACATGCGCTTCCTCATGAAACAAGCCCAGCAGATGCAGGCGAAGCTCGCCGAGGCCCAGGCCAACCTGCGCGTCGAGGGCACCGCCGGCGGCGAGCTGGTCAAGGTCACCCTGAACGGCTCCAAGGAGCTGATGGGGATCTCCATCGCCAAGGACGCCATGGATCCGGAGGATCCCTCCATGCTGGAGGACCTGCTGCTGGCAGCCTTCCGCGATGCGGGCGCCAAGGTGGACGAGACCATGAAGAAGCAGATGGGCGGCATGGGCGCCGGCCTCAACCTGCCGGGCCTGGGGCTCTAGGTGGCCGCGCAGGAGCGCTCCGCATGAGGCTGCCGCCGCCCCTGGAGGCCGTGGTGGAGAGCCTCCAGAAGCTGCCGGGGGTGGGCGCGAAGTCCGCCCAGCGCATGGCCCTGCACCTGCTCAAGGAGGGCCCCGAGGCCATGGCCCACATGGCCCACCTGCTGCAGCAGGCCGCCGAGAAGGTGGGCTTCTGCCAGGTCTGCGGCGCCTTCACGGACCAGCCGGTCTGCCCCATCTGCCAGGATCCCCGCCGGGATCCCGTCAGCCTCGTCATCGTGGCCGAGGCCTCCAACGTGCTCAGCTTCGAGCGCAGCGGCCACTTCCGGGGCCGCTACCACGTGCTGGGCGGCCTCATCTCGCCCCTGCGCGGCGTGGGCCCCGACCAGCTCCGCATCCGCGAGCTGCTCAAGCGCCTGGAGGATGGCGCCATCAAGGAAGTGATCCTCGCCACCAACCCCACCGTGGACGGCGAGGCCACGGCCAGCTGGCTGGCCCGCCTGCTGGAGCCCATCGGTCTGCGCGTCACCCGCATCGGCCTGGGCCTGCCCATCGGCAGCGACCTCGAATACGCCGACGAGCTCACCCTCGATCGCGCCATGGAAGGCCGCCGACTGGTCTGAGGGCGGGGTGAGAGTAGAAACAACTCTCGCGGAGGGGCGCAGAGGTTGCGGAGGTTGCAGAGAAAAGAATCCTTCCTCTGCGAACCTCTGCTTTCTCGTCCTTTCTCTGCGAGAGTTTTTTTCCTTATAGCCCGTTCCTCAGTACCGCAGGCTGACGTCGCCGTTGGCCCAGGTCTGGCAGGCGAGGCGCTGGTCGGGGGTGGCGCGGAGGGCACGGAGTACGCGCCCTTCGGCAGCGCCGGCCTCACTGAGGTGCTCGGCGCCTTCGACCACAGTGACCAGGCAGGTGCCGCAGCGGGCGTGGCCTCCGCAGCGGTGGTTGAGGGGCACGCCCGCGCTGGCGCTGGCGGCCAGCAGCGCGGTCTCCCGCTCGCATTCGGCGGTGCCGGGAGTCTTGCCATCAAAGCGGACGCTGATCATGAACTACCTGTGAGTCATAAATGCAGAAGGGTCAGGAACTTCCGATCCCTAACTGTATCAGGCCTCCGGGCGCGCCAGATGGTCTTTTGCCGTGGCCAGGAACCGGGCCCGGGCGAGGGCATGGTCCACGATGGGACCGGGGTAGTCGAGGCGCCGCCGCAGGGCCTCCGGCGCCTTCCAGGGCTCGTGGACCAGGCTGGCCGGCAGCTCGGCCAGCTCCGGCACCCAGCGCTTCACGTAGGCGCCCTCGGGATCAAACTTCAGCCCCTGGGCCATGGGGTTGAAGATGCGGAACCAGGGCTGGGCATCACAGCCGCAGCCGGCGCTCCACTGCCAGCCGGCGTTGTTGGGAGCCCAGTCGCCATCCGTGAGCCAGCGCAGGTAGTGCGCCTCACCCCGGCGGTAGTCCAGCAACAGGTGCTTGGTGAGGAAACTGGCGGCCACCATGCGGGCGCGGTTGTGCACGAAGCCCTCCGCCAGCAGCTGCCGGGCCGCGGCGTCCACCACCGGGTAGCCCGTGCGGCCTTCGGTCCAGGCCCGCCAGGTGGCCTCGTCCTCCCGCCAGGGAAAGCCATTGAAGCCCGCCCGAAAGGGTCGCTCCAGCAGCCCCGGCCACTCCGCCAGCAGGTGGTGGCTGAACTCCCGCCACAGCAGCTCGTTGAGGAAGGGGCGGGCCACGTCCCCGGCAGCGGCTGCGGCCTGCCAGACCGAGCGGACGGACAGCGTCCCGAACTTGAGATCGGCGCCCAGGCGCGAGGTGCCGGGCCGGTCCATGCGGTCGCGGTCGCCGCCGTAGGCTCCGAGGGGGCCCTGCACGAAGGCCTTCAGCCGCGCCCGGGCGGCCTTCTCTCCGCCGGCCAGCAACAGCGGATTGCGGTCGAGGCCAAGCTCCTGCAGCGACGGCACCGGAACCCCCACCTGCGGCAGGTCCGCGGGCCAGGGCGGCAGCGCGCGGGGGGCGGGCCGGGCGGGGCCTGGCACCAGCCGCACGGCGCAGGCCCGGCTGAAGGGTGTGAACACCCGGAACATGGCGCCCTGCCCGTTCCGCACACTGCCCGGCGGCAGCAGGGTGGTGCAATCGAAGAGCCGGAAGGCGATGCCCTCCCGCTCCAGCGCGGCGGCCACCCGGCGGTCCCGCTCCTGGGCGAAGGGCTCCACCCAGCGGTGGGCCAGCACCTGGTCCACCTTCCAGAGCGCGGCCAGCCGGGCGACGACCTCCACACTGCGCCCGGGAACCACCTGCAGGCGCGAGCCCAGGTGGGCGAGGTTGGCCTCCAGGGCCAGCAGCGAGTCCCGCAGGAACTGCATGCGGTGGGGCAGCTCCCGGGCCCGGGCAGGCTCAAAGAAGTACGGGTCCAGCACGAACAGCGGGAGTACCTCGCCGGAGGCCGCGGCCTCCGCCAGCGGCCCGTGGTCCGCCACCCTCAGGTCCTTGCCGCGAAACCACACCAGGGAGCGCATGGCTAGAGGTTAACGCGCGGTCGGCGGCAGCTCCCGGCCCAGGTGTGGACTTGGAAAATCGTAAGTTGCGTGCGACAATATCCTTTACCAAACCTTTCCGTTCCAGCACCACGGAGACTGAAATGACCTGGAAGCGTTGCCTGGGCCTCGCGGCCGCCTGCGCCGTGGCGCACCCACTCATGGCCCAGGGCACCGCTGCCCCGGCCAATGACTCCGGCGCCACCGCCTGGATGCTCACCTCCACCACCCTGGTGCTGCTCATGGTGCCGGGCCTGGCCATGTTCTACGGTGGCCTGGTGCGAACCAAGAACGTCCTCGGCACCATGATGCACTCCTACGCGGCCATGGCCGTGGTGGGTGTGCTCTGGGCGGTGGTGGGCTACGCGCTCAGCTTCGGCCCCAACGCCCTGGGCGGCCTCATCGGCTGGGACTCGAAGCTCTTCCTGCTGCGGGGCATCGACCACACGATCCTGCCCGCGGGCATACCGGAGTATGCCTTCGCCATGTTCCAGGGCAAGTTCGCCATCATCACGCCCGCGCTCATCGCCGGGGCCGTGGCGGAGCGCATCTCGTTCCGGGGCTGGCTGGCCTTCATCACGCTGTGGGTGCTCTTCGTCTACTGCCCGCTCTGCCACTGGGTCTGGGCGCCCGACGGCTACTTCTTCAACCTCGGCGCCAAGGGCGCCATCGACTTCGCCGGCGGCACGGTGGTGCACATCTCGTCCGGCGCCGGCGGCCTGGCCCTGGCCCTGTTCCTCGGCGCGCGCCACGGCTATCCCAAGACCGCCATGGCGCCCAACAACCTGACCTTCACCCTGCTGGGCGCGGGCCTGCTGTGGGTGGGCTGGTTCGGCTTCAACGCCGGCTCCTCCGTGGCCTCGAACCTGGAGACCGCCCGGGCCCTCACGGTCACCCAGGTGGCCGCCGCCACCGGCGCCCTCACCTGGATCCTCATCGAGACCATCCGCGACGACAAGGCCACGAGCCTGGGCATGGCCTCGGGCATCCTGGCGGGCCTGGTGGTGATCACCCCGGCCGCGGGCGTGGTCCAGGTGGGCGGGGCCATCGCCCTGGGCGCCATCGCCGCCTGCTGCTGCTACGGCATGATCCTGCTCAAGAACCGCCTGGGCTACGACGACTCCCTGGACGCCTTCGGCATCCACGGCACCGGCGGCATCGTGGGTGCCCTGGGCCTCACCTTCTTCATCCGGGACGCCTGGTGGGTGGAGGCCGGCGCCAAGGTGCCGGGCTGGGGCATCCTCTCCCAGCTGCGCGTGCAGGGCTTCGCCGTGCTCTGCACGATCCTGTTCTCCGTGGTGATGACCCTCCTCATCGCCGCCCTGGTACAGAAGTTCATCGGCTTCCGGGTCTCGGAAGCCGTGGAGAAGACCGGTCTCGACCACGAGCTGCACGGCGAGCGCGCCTACGGCCTGAACAACCTGAACTGATCGGGGATCCCCATGAAACTCATCACCGCCATCATCCCTGAAGAGAAGCTGGACGAGGTCCGCGAGGCCCTCATCGACGCCGAGATCGAGCGCATCACCGTGCTGCGCGTGAGCGGCCACGGCCGGCAGCAGGAGATCACGATCCAGCGCGGCAAGAAGGTCGTGCCCAACCTCATCCCCAAGGTCCAGATCACCATCGCCTGCAACGACGCCTTCGAGGACATCACTGTGGACACCATCATCCGCACCGCCCGGCACGGCGAGGGGCAGGTGGGTGACGGCAAGATCTTCGTCCAGGACCTGCAGGACTGCATCCGCATCCGCACCGGCGAACGCGGCGGCCAGGCGATCTGAGGCGGGTCTCAGTCCTCGTCGCCGCTGATCAGGGCCAGGCGCCAAAGGCTGGAGGGGTCCGGGTGCAGCAGCCAGTCGGAGACCACGGGCCTTCGGGTCCAGGCGCCCATCTCCAGCTCCTGGTCCAGCTGTCCGGCACTCCAGCCCGCATAGCCGAGGAAGAGACGGTAGCGTGCCACGGGATCGCCCAGGAGGGCTTCCAGCAGGTCCTTGCGGTGGCTCACGAAGTGGGTGAGGTCCACCACCGTGTCCTCGTCCTCGGGCAGGCCGCCCTGCACCATCAGGATGCCCCGCTGGGGATCTACGGGTCCCCCGCGCCAAGCAGTGGCCTCGTCGGCTCCCTGGTAGGCCATGCCGCCCTCGTTCGAGACCTGCTCCAGCGTCAGGGGCAACGGGCGGTTCAGGATGAGGCCCAGGGCGCCATCCTCGTCGTGTTCCACGACCAGGATGACCGTGTGGAGAAAGTTGGGGTCCAGCAGCGAGGGGCTGGCCACGAGGAGGCAGGGGGCTTCGTAGGACATGATGCCGATGATGATAGCCCACCACACCCGCTAGGCTGGAGGGATGCGCACAGCCCCCCCCTCCCACCTGGGTGCCCTTCTCGAAGGGTATAAACTCCTGCGCCGCCACCCGGCCATGACGCTGGGCCTGGCCCTGCTGGCCATGCTCCTGGCCCAGCTCGCCCCCGCCCTGGAACTCGCCGCTGGCGTGGGGCCCAGCCTGATCTTCCAGCCCATCTTCGGCTTCACGGCCCTGCTGCCCCTGGAGATGTACTTCATCCCTCGGCTGCAGGCCCAGCTGGATGCCGAGGTGCTGAACCTGCCTGCCAATCCCGCCGTGGGCTGGCAGGGCCTGTTCGACCAGCGCTGGGTGATGACCTTTCTCACCCGCCTGGGCGTCAGTGTGGCTGTGGGGCTCGGCCTGCTGCTCTTCATCATCCCCGGCATCGTGGTCCTGACCCTCTTCGGCTGGGCGCCCATGCGCATGCTGCTCCGCGGGGAAGACTTCCTGGCGGCCCTCAAGGGAAGCCAGGCCGCCATGGCCCGCAACTGGCCCCGCATCGTCCAGGCGGTGCTGGCGCTGCTCCTCGTGGCCCTGACCTACCAGATGGCCGCGAGCTGGGCCATGGACCGCCTGCTGCCCGCCATGGATCCCGAGCTCGGGCCCAGCGCGCTGCTGCGCCTGAAGCACCCGGCCTTCTGGTTCTTCAACTTCCTGGGAGGCCTGCTCAACCTCTGGATCAGCTGCTCCCTGCTCGCGCTCTACCACCGCCTCGAGGCCCTGGTGGCCGCGCCGAGCTGAGGCTCAGTCCTCGTCGCCGAAGTAGCCGGGATCCTCGAGCTCGACCAGCTCACCGGCGGCCAGGCGCTGCTGCTGGTCGGCGCTCAGGGTGAGCTCCTGCCAGCGCGGGTCGCTGCGGCCGTTGAAGAAGTGGGCCGAGGCCTCGGCCTCGTCGAAGGCCTGGCGGCTGCGCCAGAGGTGCACCCAGCCCACGTGGTTGACGCGCGCCCAGACCCTCACGTGCAGGGCCCTCCGGCGTTGCTCTCCTTGCGCAGGACCCCCACGGCGTGGGCCAGCAGGGGCCAGGCCAGCTGGATCTGCTCCAGGGCCGCCGCGGGCCGCCCCGACAGGTTCAGGATCACCGTGTGGTCGGCGATGCCACAGACGGCCCGGCTGGCGAAGGCGAGGGGGTGCCCGCCGCGGGCCCGGATGAGCTCACAGATGCCGGGAGCCTCGCGCTCGATGACGCACCGGGTGGCCTCCGGGGTCGTGTCCCGGGTGCCGAACCCCGTGCCGCCGCAGGTGAGCACCAGCGGGGTGCCCGCCGCCACCTGGCGGCGCAGGTCCTGCTCCAGCTGGTCCGGCTCGTCGGGCAGCAGCGCCGCGGTCACGGTCTGGACCCCCTGCCCCTTCAACCACTCCGCCAGCAGGGGCGTGGACTGGTCCTGGTACTCGCCGCGGGAGGCCCGGTCCGACAGGGTGATCAGGTGGACGTGATCCATGCGGAGGCCTCCGTTCGTCGTTCTGTTCCGAGAATGCCACAATGCTTCATGGCCGATGCACCGAAGTCCACCCCCATCCGCCCCGGTGCCGCCCTGGGCCTGCTCGGCGGCGGCCAGCTGGGCCGCATGTTCACCCTGGCCGCCCGCAACCTGGGCTTCCGGGTCCACGCCCTGGATCCGGGCCACGACTGCCCCGCAGGGCAGGTGGCGGACCTAGAGATCCGGGCCGCCTACAACGATGTCTATGCTGCCAAGGCGCTGGCCCGGGGCGTGGATGTGGTCACCGTCGAGTTCGAGAACATCCCTGCGGAGACCCTGGCGGCGGTGGCGGGCCTGCGCCCCATGCACCCGGCGGCGAGCGTGCTCCACACGGTGCAGCACCGCCTGCGGGAGAAGACATTCCTCGCGGAGCATGGCTTTCCCGTGACCCCCTTCCGGTCCATCGACAGCCTGACGGACCTCCAGGCCGCCGCGGCGGCCCTGGGCCTGCCCGCCGTGCTGAAGACCGCCAGCTTCGGCTACGACGGCAAGGGCCAGCAGAAGCTCACGAGCCTCGCAGACCTGGCCCCGGCCAGCGCGGCCCTGGGCGCGCAGCAGGGCATCCTTGAGGCCTGGGTGCCCTTCGAGCTGGAGTGCAGCGTCATCTGCGCCCGCTCCGAAACCGGGGAGTCCTGCGTCTGGCCCGTGGCCGAGAACGCCCACCGGAACCACATCCTGGATACCACCGTCTTCCCGGCCCGGATTCCGGATGCTGTGGCGGCGCGGGCCCAGGCCATGGCCCTGGAGATCGCCGCGGCCCTGGGGGTGGTCGGCATGCTCACGGTGGAGTTCTTCCTCAAGCCCGGCGGCGAGCTGCTGGTCAATGAGCTGGCGCCGCGGCCCCACAACAGCGGCCACGCCACCATCGACGCCTGCGTCACCAGCCAGTTCGAGCAGCAGGTGCGCGCTGTCTGCGGCCTGCCCCTGGGCGATACGGCCCTCCTGCGGCCCGCGGCCATGGCGAACCTGCTGGGGGACCTCTGGCCCGCCACTGGCGAGCCGCCCTGGGAGCGGATCCTCGCCCACCGGGACGTGAAACTGCACCTCTACGGCAAGCTCGAAGCCCGCCCCGGCCGCAAGATGGGCCACCTCACCGCCCTGGCCGATACCCCCGAGGCCGCCCTGACGAAGGTGCTGGCTGCCCGCGAGGCCCTGAAGGGCTGAGGCTGCCCTGCGAGGCGAGCCTTCTAGGTGTCCCACCCGGTGAAGGCATCGGCGACTTCGGTGACGAGGCCCACGAGGCCGGCGGCGGTGAGCCAGTGGCCGGTGGCCTGGAGCCGCTGGTTGAACTCGTAGGACGAGGCGGGATGCTCGGAGGTCGGCACGGCGGCCCGCCGGGCCTCCTTCAGGTCCTCAAGCTCCCGCTCCCGGGCGCGGTCCAGACCGCCGCCGGTGATGAAGGCCAGGATGCGGCGCAGCTCGTCCTGGTCGAACCAGAGCCCGTGGCCCTTGCAGACATCGAGGATCACGCCGGAGCGCTTTGCGTAGTTCACCCGGTTCATGAACTGGCGGCAGACGGGACAGGGCCGGTACTTCACGGGCTCCATCCCCAGCGTGGGCGGCGCCGCCGGGGCGGGCAGCATGCCCAGCACGGCCCCCTGGCGCTCACGGCTGGCGCCCAGCTGCTCGAACATGGCCCGGTCCAGCCAGAGCCCGCCGCAGGCCTTGCAGGCCTGGGCTTCCAGCTCGCCGATACGGGCGGCAGAGAGGGCGCTGGCGCAGGCGGGACAGGGAGCTCCGTCCTGCGTGGCTGTGGTGCACGGAACCAGGGCCGCCCCGCAGGCCGGGCAGTGGGTGGCGGAGAGGGGGGCCAGGGCGAAACAGGCCGGGCAGGCCACCGAGGCCAACTGAGCCTTGCAGTAGGGACACTGCGGGGCCTCCGGCGACACGGAAGCGCCGCACCCCGAGCAGCGGATGACCCGGGCCTCCATCAGTTCGACTTGGGCTCAGGCACGGAGCCGGGAGCTGGCGGGGGGGGGATCACTGCGGGCGGGGGTGGTGGGGGGGCTGTGGGGGGCGGCGTGGGCGGCTCGGCCGGCCGGGGTGCGGGTACCTCGCTCCTGGTCGCGCCGGAGTCTCCGTAGAAGCGCTGGTCGGTGCCTCGGAGCAGGTGGAAGTAGGCAGACAGCTTCTGGACCACCACCCGGGCGAAGCCCTTGGCCTCCTCCTCGCGGATCCGGCCATCATCGTCGCGGGCGCCCCGCGGCAGGGGATCCATGGCCTCCACCACCTCGGAGGGATCGACGGAGTCGGTCCACAGGGGCTCCGGGTTCCCCGGCTGCATGAGCCGCACCTGGGCGCTCACGGCCTGGGGGCGGTAGCCGAGCCGGTATTGGGTCCGGTCCTGGTGGGCGGCGGCATGGGTGCCAGCCCACAGGCCCCAGAACAGGCCGTCCATCACCCCCCAGCCGCGGTTGCCCGAAGCGGCGCTCAGGGCCCCGATGGCCACCCCGGTGGCCACGCCAACCGCGGCGGGGCTGGGCTGCCCCGGCGCCGCCGTGATCCGGATGTCCACCTGGAGGTCGGCGGCGCCCGGCGGGGGCTTCACCCCTTCGGGCACCACCATCAACCGGGTGGAGAGCCGGGCCCGCAGGGCCGAGGCGTATTCCTGCTGGAAGCCGTCCCGGTCCGGGAGCGGGGCCGGCAGGCTCACGCTGACGCTTACGGGGGTGGGCCGCTGCCGGAAGGCTTCGACCTCGGGCCGGGTGCACCCCAGGACCAGCAGGATGGGGGCGATAAGGAACCAGAGTGGGCGACGCATGGGAAACCTCCAGGAGCATGAGTGCTTCCGGGCACAGTGTGGTGCCCGTACCGGGACCCTGTCCAGGCTCCCGGTAGAATGGGCGCTCCCCCGAGGCCCTCATGCTCATCCTCATGGAAACCGACGCCACCCAGGATCAGGTAGGGGAAGTCCTGGCCCTGCTGGAGGCCACGGGCATTCGCTGTCAGGTCAACCGGACACCCGAGGCCCTGAGCATCGTGGCGCCCAACGCCTCCAAGGCCCTGAAGCCGGACCGCATCGAGCCCATGGCCGGCGTGCGCCGGGTGGTGCCCATCACCAGCCCCTACAAGCTGGCCAGCGCGGACGCCGCGGCCGGACGAACGGTGGTGGACGTGCGCGGGGTCGGCATCGGCGGGCCGGAGCTGGCCATCGTGGGCGGCCCCTGCGGCGTGGAGAGCCGGGAGCAGCTCTTCGCGGTGGCCCGCTACATCGCCGACGCCGGCGGAGGGCTCCTGCGGGCTGGCGCTTACAAGCCCCGCACCAGCCCCTACGCCTTCCAGGGACTGGGCCTCGAGGGACTGGACCTGCTGGCGGCGGTACGCGCAGAGTTCGACCTGGGCATCGTCACCGAGGCCACGGAGGTGGAGACCTTCGACGCCGTGGAGCGCTGTGCGGACATGGTGCAGATCGGCGCCCGCAACATGCAGAACTTCGCCCTCCTGCGCCGCGCCGGCCGCTGCGGCAAGCCCGTCCTGCTCAAGCGGGGGCCCTCCGCGACCCTGGAGGAGTGGCTCTACGCCGCGGAATACGTGCTGGGTGAGGGCAACCGGAACGTGGTGCTCTGCGAGCGCGGCATCCGCACCTGGTCGGACCATGCCCGCAACACACTCGACGTCAGCGTGGTGCCTGCGGCGAAGGCCCTCACGCACCTGCCCGTCATGGTGGACCCCAGCCACGCCACGGGTCGGCGGGACCTGGTGATCCCCTGCGGACTCGCGGGCGTGGCCGCGGGCGCCGACGGCCTGCTGGTCGAGACCCACTGCCACCCGGAAAAGGCCCTCAGCGACGGCCCCCAGGCCCTGCTGCCCTCGGACTACCTCCGGCTGGTGGAGCAGGCCCGGGCCCTGCACCGGGTGATCCAGGCCCCGACCCCCGCCGGCCTCCGGCTGTAGATCTGGGTACCCCTGAGGGGCCCTTTCGTGGCAGACTAGGTGGTTCGGAGTTTCCATGAATGGCCTTGCCCTCGCCCTCTTGATCCTGTTCGGTGCCCTCCTAATCGGCGGCATCCTGCTTCAGCCCGGCACCAAGGGCGGCCTTGGCGCCTCCTTCGGCGGCGGCGGCGCGAACTCCGCCTTCGGCGCCCAGGGCGCCACGCCCTTTCTCTCCAAGGCCACCTACTGGCTGGCTGCGGGCTTCCTCGGCACCACCCTCTTCATCGAAGTCCTGATCATCCGCCAGAGCCGCTCCGTCCTCGACAAGACCATCGACAAGGCCCCCGTCACCGCCCCGGCTCCCGCAGCCCCGGTGCCGGCCCCGGCTCCCGTGCCGGCTCCCGCCCACACGCCCTCAAAGAAGTAGTCGCCGCAAGACCGGTCATTGACCGCGTCCGACCTTTGCGAGACACTAGGCGTTCCTCGTTGCCCGCGTGGTGAAATTGGTAGACACGCCATCTTGAGGGGGTGGTGGCCACAAGCCGTAGCAGTTCGAGTCTGCTCGCGGGCACCAAAGAAAAAGAGCGCCGGAGACGGCGCTTTTTTGTTGGCTGTCGGCTATCGGCTGTCAGCTGTCAGCTGTCAGCGAAGGATCAACTTCGGATACCGAGACCGTCCGGGGCACGCTGGGGCGGTCAGCTGTCAGGGAGAGATCAACGTTGGGGGCCGGGGTCGCCCGGGGCGCGGAGGTCGTCCAGGGCCTGGTTTGGCCGACAGCTGACAGCCGACAGCTGATAGCTTCATCCCCATGCCCTGGCCTGCCGCAGTGGACTTTCTCGCGCCTCTCGCGCCCTGGTTCGACGGGGCGCGGCGGGAGCTGCCCTGGCGGGCGCAGGACCTGGACGCGCCGCATGCGGATCCCTACGCCGTGCTGGTCTCGGAGCTGATGCTGCAGCAGACCCAGGTGGCCACGGTGGTGCCCTACTTCCTCCGCTGGCTGGATCGCTTCCCCACGCCCCAGACCCTGGCGGCGGCCGACGAGGACTCGGTCCACAAGGCCTGGGAGGGCCTGGGCTACTACCGGCGGGCACGCTTCCTGAAGGCCGCGGCGACGGTAGTGGCCGCGCAGGGCTGGCCCGAGGACCTGGCGGGCCTCACGGAGCTGCCGGGCCTCGGTCCCTACACCGCCGCCGCCGTAGGCGCCCTGGCCTTCCAGTGGCCCACGCCCGCCCTGGACGGCAACGCCTTCCGGGTCCTGGCCCGGCTGCTGCTGCTCGAGGGCGAGCCCCGCGAGCGGGCGGCGGAGCTGCGCGAGTGGCTGGTGCCGGCCCTGCGCGCCCACGGCCCCTCGCGCCTCACCCAGGCGCTCATGGAACTGGGCGCCACCGCCTGCCAGGCCACGCCTGCCTGCGGCCGCTGCCCCCTGGCGGACCGCTGCGAGGCCCTCCGCCAGGAGCGCACCCGCGAGATCCCGCCGGTGGCCAAGCGGGCGCGGCAGCACACGGCCGAGCTCTGGCTGCTGGCCCTGGAGGCCGAGGGGCGCTACCTGCTCCACCCGCCTGCAGCCAGCGGTCTCCTGGCGGGTCTCTGGCGCTGGCCCACCCTCGACGCCGCGGCCCTGCCTGCGACCGCCGGCCCCGCTTCGGGCCTGCGGGCCTGGCCCGGCTGGACCCAGGTCTACACGCACCGCCGCGAGGCGGTCAGCCCCCTGCACCTCCAGCGGGAGCGAGCCTTCCCGGCCCCCGAAGGCCTGCTGTGGGTTTCCCGCGCGGAGCTGGGCGCTCTGCCCCTCGGGAAGCGCGACCAGCGCCTCCGCGACCTGCTGGCAACTTCAGGAGCGCCTCCTCTGACCGCACCTGAGCCTGCAGCCCTGCTCCAGGCACTTGGCGTCACAGCTATTCAGAAAAGAGAAAGCATCTGATCGCGGACGGCATTCGCGATTTATCCTTGTATTTCAAGGCTTTTAAGGGCATGATAGCTGTTTGGGCCCCTCCCGGCTGGCGCTTTTCGCCAAATTGAGACTGCCATTCGGCACACTCGCGCAGGGAAAGCCCCGGGAGCTACCTTGAACGACCTGACTTTCGCAGCCCTAGGCTGCAGCGAAGCGCTGTTGGCCGCCCTGGCCAAGCGCGGTTTCGAAACCCCCATGGCCGTCCAGGCCCAGACCATCCGGCCCGGCATCGAAGGCCGCGACCTGCTGGTGCAGAGCCGCACGGGCTCGGGCAAGACGCTGGCCTACGGCCTGCCCCTGCTCCAGCGCCTCTCTGACGAGCGGCACACCCAGGCCCTGGTCCTGCTGCCCACGCGTGAGCTGGCCCAGCAGGTCGCCGCCGAGTTGCACACCCTGGTGCCCAAGCTGCCCATCGCCCTGCTGGTCGGTGGCGTGAGCTACCCCCCGCAGCTGCGCGCCCTGAGCCTCGGCGCCCAGGTGGTCGTGGGCACCCCCGGCCGCGTCATGGATCACCTCCAGCGCAGCACCCTGGACCTCAGCCGCGTCAGCATGATCGTCCTCGACGAGTGCGACGAGATGCTGAACATGGGCTTCCTTGAGGACGTGGAGACCATCCTGGCCAAGGTGCCGGCGGGACCGCAGACCTACCTGTTCTCCGCCACCCTGCCCGCCCCCATCGCCAAGCTGGCGAAGCGCTTCCTGAAGGATCCCGTGCAGATCCAGCTGGCCGAGGCCGGTGAGCACGCCATGCACGCCGACATCGCCCACACGCCCGTGCAGGTGCCAGACCACCAGCACGTGCGCGCCCTCGTGAACCTGCTGCTGAAGGACGAGCCCAGCGCCGCGCTCATCTTCACCAAGACCAAGGCCCAGAGCGAGGAAGTGGCCGAGGAGCTGACCGTCTCCGGCCTGCCCGCGGCCTTCCTCCACGGCGACCTCGCCCAGGCCACCCGGACCCGCATCCTGGGCCAGTTCAAGGACGGCAAGCTGCGATATCTGGTGGCCACGGACGTGGCGGCCCGGGGCCTCGACATCGGCGGTCTGCCCCTCGTCGTGCACATGGGCATCCCCACGCAGCTGGAGAGCTACATCCACCGCAGCGGCCGCACGGGCCGCGCCGGGGCCAAGGGCAGCAGCCTCGCCCTGGTCAACCTCAAGGAGAGTCGCATCCTGATGGCCTGGAGCCGCCGGGGCGGCCTCAAGCTGGACTGGCGCGCCATCCCCACCACGGCCGAGATCCGCGAGACCCAGGCCGCCCGCCTGATCGAGGGCATCACCGGATCGGCCAGCGCCGCCACCCTGGCCCAGGCCCGCCAGCTGCTCAAGGACACGGATCCGGAGCACCTCGTCGCCGGCCTGCTGGGCCTGGTCCTGGCCGACCAGTCCGCGGGCTTCGAGCTGGCTGTCGAGGCCGACCGCAAGCCCAAGGCCCGCTTCGACAACCCCCGCGAGCGCAAGGAAGGCAGCCCCCGTCCCCAGCGCACCTACGCTGAGCGCGCCGCCGCCCCGCGCACCGATGGGCCGATCTCCAAGACCCGGCCCGATGGCAGCTTCAAGCCTCGCACCGAGCTGGACGCCAAGCCCCGCGCGCCCTACGCCAAGCCGAAGACCGAGGGCGGGGACAAGCCGCCGCGCAAGGTCTGGGAGGACCGCACCGCCCCCAAGACCGCCGCCTCGGACACCCCCCGCCCCTGGAAGAAGCCCACCACAAAGCCTGCGGCCAAGTTCGCCGACGACCGGCCCGTGAAGGTGTGGAAGAAGAAGTAGCCGTTCCTGTCTCCAAAACAAAGGGCGCCGCCTGGCGCCCTTCGTTTTGGAGCTGCCGCAGAGCTGCGGACCGGTCAGCGGCTCGCCTGGGCATTGAACCCGGCAGACTTCAGCTTACGGGCCTGGCCTTCATCGACCGGAATGATGAAGGCCACCTCCGCAGGAGCATAGAGCCGGTGGTATTGGTCCATGATTCGCAAGGGCCCCACGGGCGGCACCACCAGCCGGGCGGGATAGAGGTAGATGCTTTCTTGAGGCTGGAAGAGCATGGCGGCTCCCTGAACAGATATCATCGGATAACATCTTCCATTAATTCACATACGCTTGATTGATTACCTGTTTCCAGGTAATCCAGCGCCCAAAGGTTCCTTTGTTCAGGGTGGGCAGGAGCCTTGCTATCGACCCTCCCTTCCCACTGCCTAAGTCTAAATATGGACGAGAAGGGGGACACGGCCGATTTTAAATTCTGGACAAAGACGAAGGGCGCCTCTCGGCGCCCTTTGCTTTCAAGCTCATCCATTCGGGTCCGCTGCATTCAGATCCAGGGGCTTCGCCTCCGGGAGCGCCGGAGGCCGGCCCCAGATGCGGTTCTCCGAGGGCTGGCTGTTGGCCTTGTCCCGGGCCTCCCGGATCTGCCGGATGGTGTCCGCATCGCTGCCGGAACGGGGCACGGTGCCGGGCTTGAAGGCGAGGCGGATCACCCGGTCGCTGGTGGAGGAAGAGGCCAGCAGGCCCGTGTAGCGGTCGATGTCCGCCCACTCCATGCCATCCGGCGCCTTGAAGTCCTCCCGCTCGGTGGTGGGCAGCGCCACCTTCATGAAGTCGATCCAGATGGGCAGCGCCACCTTGGCGCCGTCCGCACCCTTGAAGATCATCTTCTTTTCGTCGAGCCCCACCCAGACGCCGCAGACGACCTTGGTGGAGAAGCCGATGAACCAGCCGTCTGTGTGCTCGTCCGTGGTGCCGGTCTTGCCGGCGACGGGCCACTGCAGCTCGGCGCCGGCGCGCGCGCCGGTGCCGGCGTTGGCCACGCCCTGGAGGCACTGGATGAGCTGGAAGGTGCTCTGGGGATCCAGCACCTGCTCGCTGGCGGTGCTGCCGTGGCTCTCCAGCACCTTGCCGGTGCGGTCCGTGACCTTCTTGATGAAGAAGGGGGCGGGCGACTGCAGGCCGCCGTTGGCGATGGTGGCGTAGCCCCGCACCATCTCCCGCAGGGTCAGGTCCGCGGAACCCAGGGCCATGCTGGGATAGGGCGGGATGGTGCCGGTGAGGCCGCACTTCCGGGCGAAGTCGATGACGTTGAGGACGCCCGTCTCTTCGAGGGTGCGCACCGCAGGGACATTGCGCGAGTCGCGCAGCGCCTCCCAGAGGATGATCGGACCCCAGAAGTCCCGCTCATAGTTGCGGGGCTCGTAGGGCTTCACGCCGGCCCGCAATGGCTTGAACTCCGAGCTGCCGTCCGGGTGGGTGACCGTGAGGAAGTCCACGGTGTCCAGGAAGCGGGTGGGCACATCCTGGAGCATGGTGGCGGGCGTCTTCCCGGCAGTGAGGGCGGCGCCGTAGACGTAGGCCTTCATGGTCGAGCCCACCTGCCGAAGGGCCTGGGTGGAGCGGTTGAATTTCGAGCGGTTGAAGTCGTAGCCGCCCACCATGGCGCGGATCTCGCCGGAGAGGGGATCCACGGCCATGAGGGCGCCTTCGACCTGGGGATCCTGGTCAAGCTCGAGGCTCTTCGGCGTCCCGTCCTGGGCGGTCTTGATGCTGAAGAGCGGCGCCGCGCCCCGGGGCAGCAGCTTCTGAATGTCCTTGCCGGCCCAGGCGAAGGCGGCCTCGGGCACCTCGAGTTCGGTCTTGCCGATGCGCACCAGGGCCTTGCCGCCCTTCCAGCCGAGGATCACCCCGCGGACACTGTCGCCGTTCTCGAAGTAGCGCTTCCAGCCGTTCAGCTGGGTCGTCTCGGGATCGCCCACGAACTGCACGGCCTCCTTGCGGAAGCCCCGGCGGCGGTCCACGGCCTTGAGGCCCACCCGGACGGCCTCGTTGGCGGTCTCCTGCCACAGGCTGTTCACGGTGGTCGTGACCTCCAGGCCGCCGTTCAGGGCCTGGTCACGGCCGTATTTCTCGTAGAGATACTTGCGGACCTCCTCCACCACGTAGGGCGCGATGGCCTCCTCGTGGGCGTTCTCCCGGGCGAGGCGGATGGGCTTCTCGATGAGCGGCCCGGCCTCGGCGGCCTTGAGGTAGTCCTCCTTCACCATGCGGATCAGCACATGGTTGCGGCGGGACTTGGCCGCGGCCCGGGCCTTGGGATCCGGGTTGTAGGGGTTGTACCAGTTGGGATTCTGGACCAGGCCCGCCAGCAGCGCGCACTCCTCCACGTTGAGCTGCGGGGCGCTCTTGCCGAAGTAGAACTCCGCCGCCGCCTCGATGCCGTAGCGGCCGCCGCCGAAGTAGACCTCGTTGGCGTACATCTCCATGATCTGCTTCTTGGAGTAGGCCTTCTCCAGCTTGCGGGCCAGGATGATCTCCTTGAGCTTGCGGTCCAGGCGCTTCTGGCGCTTGGCGGTCACCGTGCGGATGAGCTGCATGGTCAGCGTGGAGCCGCCCTCCCGGCGCCGGCCGAAGCTGGTGACGAAGTTCACGCCCGAGCGGAGGAAACCCCGGGGCGAGATGCCGCTGTGGTCCCAGAAGTCCGTGTCCTCCGTGGCCACCAGCGCATTGACGAAGGCCTTGGGGATGTCGCCGTAGGGGATCACCACGCGGTGCTCCTCGGCGAAGATCCCGATGACGTTGCCGCTCTGGTCGAGGACCTTGGTGATGGTCTTCGGCACCCGCAGGGCGAACAGGGTCAGGAAGCTGTCGGCATCGCGGGACAGCACGGACCATGACACCGCCAGACCGAGGGCACCCAAGGCCGAGAAGGCGACCAGGAGCAGGAGACCGCGGCGGAGCCAGCGACGGGCCGGCTGAGAGAGGGATGCCAATTTTGAGACCATGTGATCAAGGATAGCGTTGGATGCGGCTAGAGTGTGGGCATGCTCCAGCGACTGATTCTCGTGGCCAAGGTCAAATCCCCGCACCTGGCCTCCACCCTGAGGGACGCCCTGCCAAAGTTCCTGCAGGCCGGCTGGGAGATCGTCGGCGAGCCCGGCATCGAGGAGGCCTGGTCCCTCGCAGGCCTGGAACCATCCCGGCTGCGCGTCGACCCGGACCTGGGCTCCGGCCAGCCCCCGGCCGACCTCTGCCTGGTGCTCGGCGGCGACGGCACGCTGCTCTACGCCGCCCGGCGCGTGGGTCTGCGCGGCACCCCCATCCTGGGCATCAACCTCGGCTCCCTGGGCTTTCTCACCGCCCATCCCGTGTCCGGCGCCGTGGAGGCCGTGGAGGCCTTCCTGGCCGGCCGCCTCGTGCCCGATGTGCGGCCCATGCTGGAGGCCGAGCTCTGGCGGAACGGCTCCCGCCTGGCCCGCCAGCCCGTGCTCAACGACGCCGTCCTGGCCAAGGGCGCCCTGGCCCGGATCATGGACATGCGGCTGCGGGTAGGAGACCAGGATGCGGGTCCCATGAAAGCCGATGGCCTCATCGTCGCCACGCCCACGGGCTCCACGGCCTATGCCCTGTCCGCGGGCGGACCCATCATGCACCCCAGCCTGGAGGCCTTCGTCATCGCCCCCATCTGCCCGCACACCCTGACCCTGCGCCCCTCGGTGGTGCCGGCCCGCTGGCCCATCAGCATCACCCTCATGGACGCCGAGGATGCGCACCTCACCCTGGACGGCCAGGTGGGCCACCGGGTGCTGCCCGGCGACGAGGTCCGCCTCTACCAGGCCGACAGCCGCATCACCCTCCTCCAGCAGCCCGGGCTGGACTTCTTCGCCCTCCTCCAGCAGAAGCTGCACTGGGGCGACCGGTAGGACCTAGGCGACACCCAGGGACACTGCTCAAGCTTTTGCAGTTCCTGCTTATCGGCCAGACTCCGCTAAAAAGGCGCTCCACGAAGAACACGAAGACGCCCTGCGGGCGCAGGAAGCACACGAATGCGCCCGGACTCACCTCGGGCATCCCCTGCATCCCTGTTTCAAAGCTTTTTTTGACAGGGAGGAAGGGGATGAAGGGGATGACATCAGCAAGCCTCCGGGAGGTGCCTTGGGCCTGCCCCTCTGTGGCAGCCCAGGCCTCCTTTTCTGGGTTTCCATGGGAGCCCAGTGTGGGTCCAGGCGGAGACAGGCACAGACCGCCCTGCCAGGGGTGACTTCTGCGCCCATCGGTCGGCGGTGGTCTGCGTCGATGGCCGCTTGTGATCCCAGACACACGGAACGGGCTCGACACTTCAGCGCAAGAGGGACCAAAGTCCCGCCACGGAGGCCCCATGGCCCTCAAAGAACGACCCAAACCCTTCCTGCTGCCGGAGTATTGCAAGGGCTGCGGCCGCTGCATCGACGCCTGCGCCAAGGACTGCATCACCGCCGGTCACCAGATCAACCCTCTCACCGGCCTGGTTCCCGTCGAGCTGGACCTGACCAACTGCAACGCCTGCGGCCTCTGCATGGACGCCTGCCCCGAGCCCTACGGCCTGCGGCCCGCCCACGAGGGCCCCATCAAAAAGTTCGAGCTGGAGGACCCCGCCAAGCTCTACGGCGTGAAGCCCAGCGACGCCCCCGAGCCCCAGGATGTCCCCTCAGTGGTATTGCCCCTGCCGCGCACGGAGCCCCTGGTCATCAAGGGCACCTACGCCTCGGCCATCGGCGCCATCCTCGCCGGCTGCCGCCACGTCTACGGCTACCCCATCACGCCGTCCACCGAGGGCGCCGAGCTCATGGCGAAGTTCCTGCCCAAGCTGGACGGCACCTTCCTCCAGGCGGTCAGCGAGGTCGCCGCCGTGAACATGATGTACGGCACCGCCGGCGCCGGCCTGCCCACCATGACCTTCACCTCCTCGCCGGGCTTCAGCCTGATGCTCGAAGGCGTGTCCTACATGATCGGCTCGGAGCTGCCCGGCGTCTTCGTGGACGTCATGCGCGGCGGGCCGGGCCTGGGCAACATCGCCCCCGAGCAGTCGGACATCAAGCTGGCCTGCCACGGGCTGGGCCACGGCAACACTCAGGCCCTGGTGCTGGCGCCCTCCACGCCCCAGGAGATGCTGGACCTCACGATCCTGGCTTTCGAGCTGAGCTTCAAGTATCGCAACCCGGTGGTCATCCTGAGCGACGGCTACCTGGGCCAGATGACGGGCAAGGTGCAGCTGCCGGAGACCCTGCTCAAGCCCGGCGTGCCCAAGTGGGCGGTCTACGGCGACGCCCTGCACCGCAAAAACCTCATCTCCTCGATCTTCCTCACGGAGACCGACCTTGAGGCCCACAACGTCCACCTGAACGCCAAGTACGAGGCCATGAAGGTGGAGGTCCGCTCCGAGTCCTTCCGCTGCGAGGACGCCGACGTGATCCTGATCGCCTGCAACACGCCGGCCCGCACGGCCAAGGGTGCCGTGCAGGAGCTGCGCCACCAGGGCATCAAGGCGGGCCTGTTCCGGCCCATCACCCTCTGGCCCTTCCCCATCGAGGCCCTGAAGACGGCTCTCCAGGGCACCGAGCGCCTGGTGGTGGTCGAGGCCAGCGCCGGTCAGCTGGAGAACGAGGTCCGCCTGGCCCTCAGCAAGGCCGGGGTCCGCGACTATCCCGAGATCGAGTCCGTGCGCCGCATGGGCGGCATCCTGCCCCAGCAGGACGAGATCCTGGCCCAGGTGCTGGGAAAGAAAGAGGTGCTCGCATGAGCAAGGCCAGCGTCATCTATGACAAGTTCGACCGCCACTCCCACGCCCAGGGCCTCAAGGGCCATGCCACCCACTACTGCCCCGGCTGCGGCCACGGCCTTGCCCACAAGTTCCTGGCCGAGGCCATCGACGAGCTGGGCGTGCAGGACCGCACGGTGGCCATCAGCCCCGTGGGCTGCTCGGTGTTCCTCTACTACTACTTCGATGTAGGCAACAGCCAGGCCGCCCACGGGCGCGCCTCCGTGGTGGCCCTGGGGCACAAGTTCGCCAACCCCGACAGCGTGGTCGTCAGCTACCAGGGGGACGGTGACCTGGCCTCCATCGGCCTCGCCGAGACCATCGCCACGGCCCAGCTGGGCGCCCCCATCACCGTGATCTTCATCAACAACGCGATCTACGGAATGACCGGCGGCCAGATGGCGCCGACCACCCTCATGGGCCAGACCGCCACCACCTGCCCCACGGGCCGGAGCCAGTACAACGGCCAGCCCATGAAGATGGCCGAGATCATCGCCGGTCTCGACGGCCCCATCTACGTGGAGCGCGTGGCCCTCTTCGACGCCAAGCAGCGCATCAAGGCCAAGAAGGCCATCCGCAAGGCGCTCCGCAACCAGGTGGAGGGCCGCGGCTACTCGTTCATCGAGGTGCTGGCCGAGTGCCCCACCCACCTCAAGATGAGCCCCGAGGAGACCGAGATCTGGGTCAAGGACTTCATGGAGCCGGTCTATCCTCTGGGCGTGAAGAAGGACGTGGCCATGGAGCCCTGGTTCCACCGGAACCCGCCCAGCTTCGACGGCGAGAAGATCCTCCAGCTCGCCGGCGCCTCCTATGCACACCCGGTCCGGCACTGTGACGGCTTCCCCACGCACCTCGCCCCTGCTGACATCTCGCTGAAGCTGGCGGGCTCCGGCGGTGACGGTGCCCAGACCGCGGCCATGCTCATCGCCCGTTCCGGCATCAATGAGGGCTTCGACGCCACCCACATCCCCAGCTACGGTCCCGAGAGCCGCGGCGGCACCTCCTACGCCGATGTCCACGTGGCCGAGGAGGAGGTGCTGAACCCGGGCTCCCCGGATCCGCAGATCCTCATCGCCTTCAACGCCCCGAGCCTGGCCAAGTTCGGCCCCACGGTCCGCAAGGGTGGAACCGTCATCTACGACTGCTCCGTGGTCTCCGACGTCCCGCTGCTGGATCCCAGCATCAAGGTCTTCCCCGTGCCCTTCACCGGCATCGCCACGGACCTGGGCAAGGCGGTGGTGAAGAACATCGTGGCCCTGGGCGCGCTGCAGGCCGCCACGGGCATCTTCCCGAAGGAGACCTTCCTGGACGCGATCCGCGTGGCCCTGAAGGACAAGTGCGCCCTGATCCCCCTGAACGAAGAAGCCTTCGCCTGGGGCATCAAGTCTGTCGAGGCGCTGCGGAGCTGATCAATCAGCCTTGCGCGTGAGCTTCAGGCCGCCGCTGGCAATGGGGGAGGTCCAGTTGCCCTCCATGGCGGTTCCGTCCTCGGAGAGGGTGGCCTCGAAGTCCATGGTGGGCTCCGGGAACTCCACCTTCTGACCCTTCACCTTGGCCTTGGTGAAGGTGTCCTTGAAGTCCCCCACGGCCGTTCCGAACCAGACGGAGCTGCCCTTGAGGACGTTGCCGGTGGCGGACTCGATCTTCACGACCAGCTTGCCGCCCATGTCGGCATAGGTCCACTTGCCCTCCCAGGTACCGACCAGCTTGGCGGCGGTGGCCGCATCATCGGCCTGGGCCACAGGTGCCAGGGCCACCAGGCACGCAGCCAGGGGAAGGAAACGCAGAGTCTTCAGCATGGGAGTCCCCTCAGCACCGGGGGAAAGGCCCAACCGGCTCGCCGCTGATGGTAGCAACCCCCTGGGCGTCCGACCAACCTTGCGTTGACCTACAGCCCGCCGCGCAGGTTGGCGAAAGTGCGGAGGCCTTCCTCGGTGGTCCGGAGCAGGGCCACCAGGCGGCCCTGATGCAGGGCACGGAGGGGGGCGCCCGGGTCGGGGAAGCCCTCGGGCAGGGCCCAGGTGGGTGGCAGGGACTCGCCCAGGGGGATGGCCCGGCCGTGCGCCAGGTGCTCGGCCTCGGCGCCGCTGAGCTCCCGGACGGGGCACCAGGGCACCAGCTCCGCGCCCGTGAGGAGGCGCTCCTGGCCCTCACCGGGATCGGTCCAGGGACCGATGGCGGTGCGCTGCAGGGCCGCCAGGTGGGCGCCGCAGCCCAGGGTCCGGCCCAGGTCGCGGGCGAGGCTGCGCACGTAGTAGCCGCCCCGGCAGGTGAGCTCCAGGGTGCTGGACCGGGGCAGGTCGTGGGCCAGCCAGCGGGCTGAGAGCAGGAAGACCCGGCAGGGCTTCATGATCACTTCCTCGCCGCGGTGGGCCTTCTTGTAGGCCGCCTCGCCGTCGATCTTCTTGGCGCTGGTGGTGGGCGGCACCTGCTCGGTCCAGCCCAGGAGCGGCGTCAGGGCCGCGTCCAGCAGCTCCTGCGTGAGGTGCGAGGCATCACCGGTCAGCACCGGCAGGCCCTGCAGGTCGCAGGTGTCCGTCTCCAGGCCCCAGTGGACCTCGGCCAGGTAGGTCTTCGGCAGGGGATGCATGAGGTCCATGAGGCGCGTCGCCTGGCCCGCCAGTATCAACAGCAGGCCTTCGGCGAAGGGATCCAGGGTGCCGCCGTGGCCCAGGGCCAGCTTCTTCTGCCCGGCCTCGAAGGCCCGGCGCTTGAAGTCCCGCACCGCGTCAAAGCTGCTGCGGCCCACGGCCTTGTGGACGAGATGAATCCCCGACTCGACCATTCAGGCGTCCGGCTTTCCGGCGGCCTCGGGGCTCTCGGGTTCCTCAGGCTCTGGAGGCCGGGCGGCGCGCTCCTTCTCGAGCTCCGCCAGGATGGTCTCCAGGTGGTTGCCCTCCTCGAGCGTGCCGTCGGGGAAGAACCGCAGCTCGGGCACCCGCTTCATCTTCAGGCGCGCGGCCAGCTGGGTGCGCAGGAACCCCGCGGCGCGGCCCAGGGCCTTGCGGGTGAGGCCGTTCTGGGCCTCCTGGTCGCCGCCGTTGGGGGGCAGCACCGTGAAATAGACCCGGGCGATGCTGCGGTCCGCCGTCAGGCGCACGGCCGTGACGGTGAGGAAGCCCAGCTCCGGGTCGCGGAGCTCACGCTGGATCAGGCTCGAGAGCAGGAAGTGGACTTGGTCTTCAAGGTGTTCAGGGCGCAGCATGGGTTTCCTTTGGCGTTTCTATTGTAGCCGAGCCACCCGCTGCACTTTCGGATGCCGCGGCAGGCCCCTGCTCTGGATACTCTGGGGTTTTCAGGGATGTCCATTGGCCGACTGGTTCGAGGAGTGGTTTGACGAGGACTATGCCGAGCTCTATGCCCACCGGGACACCACGGAAGCCCACCGGGCCGTGGAGCTGGCCCTGCGGGTCGCGCCGGAGCTGGCCGCGGGCCCCGTGCTGGACCTGGGTTGCGGCTCGGGCCGGCACCTGGAGGTGCTGCGCGGGGTGAACCCTGAGGCCTTCGGCATGGACCTCTCCCGGGCCCTGCTGGGCCTGGCTCCCACCGAGCTGCGCCCCTGGCTGCTGCGCGGTGACATGCGGGCCCTGCCCCTCCGACCCGGCGCCCTCAGCGGCATCTGCCTCTGGTTCACGCCCTTCGGCTACTTCGAGGACCAGGAGAACCGGTCCCTGCTACGGCGCCTCGCGGGCCTGCTGCGCCCCGGCGGCATCTTCCTGCTGGACTACCTGAACGCGGACCTGGTGGCGCGGACCCTGGTCCCCGAGGACAACGCCGAGCGCAAAGGCACCCGCATCCGGAGCCGCCGGAGCATCGAAGGCAACCGCCTCCTGAAGCGCCTGACCCTCACCCGCCTGGACACCGGCGAGGTCCGCGAGGCTCTGGAGAGTGTCCAGCTCTACCACCCGGCGGAGCTGCAGGAGCTGGCGCAGGCTGCGGGGCTGCGAGTCCGGACCGTCCTGGGCAACTACACCGGCGAGCCCTTTACGAGCGACAGCCCCCGCTGGATCGGCGTCTTCGAGCGGACCTAACCCGGGGTCACACAAGAAAGAGGATTGCCTGTTTTCATCACCTTCATCCCCTTCATCCCTGTTGAACGAAGCCGCTGCGCGGCGGGGGACGGTCGTCCAGGCAGGCCGGTCGAAAAAGACGGCTAGCGCGGAAGGGTGAAAGCAGGCTCCTTGGTCATCGCGGTGTAGACGCACCGCCAGATGACCAAGGAGGTACTGC
>CAIOFF010000063.1 GCA_903857495.1 uncultured Holophagaceae bacterium
CCTGGCTGAAGCAGGAGGGCGCATGAACCAAACGCCGCAGGGGGTCAGCTTCGGTCGGGCTCCGCCCTCCCTTCGCTGACCCCCTGCACTCACTGCGATCTACCTGCTATCGACGACTTACAGAAAATTCTGGACACAACTTTGGAAGCCGACAGGGCATCAGCATGGCAAACAAGAAAGAGATGAACCGCAGATCAGCTATCGAGCCTAAGATCGGTCACCAGAAGACAGACAGGGAGCTTGAGCCGAACTGGCCGAAGGGCGTGAACAGTGATGCCCAGGATGCCGTCCTCTCCACAGCAGGACACAACCTGAGGAAGATCCTCGCTCACCTCATGCGACTCATATCGCTAATTTGGGCCTAGCTACTGACAGTGTTCAGACCGCTACCGCGATCCCTTGCGTCAGACAGCTGTGCCGCCTGATCCGTGAAGGGGTTTTTTCAAGACGGACGACCTAAAAGAAGGTCTGCAATGTCGAGAAATTGATAAACAGGGTCATGGAAGTCACCAAGACAAATACAACGAATCCTGTAAATCTATTTTTAAATACCATAACAAGTCCTGGAAACATAAATATCATTGATACATCCATCAATTCACTTAACCGAAAGGCAAGGACCGGTAATCTTCGTAACAAATAAAATGTAAACACAGACAGGATCATCATCTTCAACCAAGTGTCATACATTGGAATTTTAGGCGCCATTCGTTTTTGGATCAAGACGAACAAGACGATGCATGCTTCCCTTAGCAGAAGATCAGGGTTTAAAAAATTAATCCTCGCATATTCTCCATAATTTAATAACTCCTGGTAGAGGGCGACTTGTGGCAACCATTCCGCAACCCGATTGATTAAGTACTCGTCCAGATTGAAACTGAAGACAATAAGAACAGCAACTACCAACCATCCAACAAACAATCTGTTATCGATCCTCTCGTCGCACACAAAATAGGCCAGAAGGTAAATAAGTGCAGAATAATGAAACAGGGCCGCCATCGCGACTGTAATCATAAATTTTACAATCTTTTTTTCATTTATATAACGGATTCCAACCAAAAAAATCCCAGCCGCGATGCCGGCCCTCACCTGAACCATTTCATGAAGAAAGTAATATTTAGCAAAATAGGTAATAATAGCCAGATGAACTAACGTCGAATATTTATTTATCGCAATAAATTTTAAGCCCACTCCAATAATGGCACAAAAGAATAAAAAATAAATCGCATTCCCATCAAATAGTCTGACCACCCATAAAAGCAGCTCAAATCCAGGTTCAAATTGACCAGAAAATCCATTAAATCCATTAAAATTATCTATATAATTTTGTGTATCACGGGTTCCCAGCCACTGGCGTGTTGATGCGATAGCCACCAGTAAAAGAAATACAATAAATTGAGGCCCCAATACATACTTCCAGAAGGCTTGGTGCCTACTTAACAATGCTGGGGGTTTAACACCAAGCTCCATCTCATTCAACCTTAAATTGGTTTTGGCATAAATAATTCACCATTTATAATTATCTGGTTTGAAACAATTCACACATCTGCTGTGCCACGCGATTCCAGGCAAAATCACGTGCACAATCTAGACCATTTTTTATTCGAGCAGTAATAGCAGCTTTGGATGCACGGCGAAACTCCAGTATCTTGTCTGCGATATCGATGGGAGACGATGTGCGAATCACCCAAGCATTGTCATCGTTTGCCGGAAGATAGGGGGAGGAAATCAAGGGTACACCACACGCCAAAGCCTCCATCGTAGGATAGTGAAAGGCTCCATGCTGGTGAGTTCCAAAAGCTATAAAAGCATCACAACTTTTATAAAATTCAGCAAGCTCATGATCATTTCCAGGTAGAACGACTTCCATACAAAGGGGATCCCAGAGGGTGGCGGAGGGTGCATTAAACGCCAAGCGTAGACAAAGGGAAGGATCTTGTAGTCTTGCCAATAAAAATCCTTCTACCAGGGCAGACGTTCCCTTAACCGACTCCTTTCGCCCTATACAACCCACAACAAAACGTCCCTCACGGCGGCCCTCACGGCGGCCCTCTCGGCCCGCTGGGCAGAAGAGAGTTTGGTCAATACCAGGAGGGACCCATTTGGTAGCAGATATTTCTTCATAATTCATATATAATGGACTGTTTACAACCCTGTTTAGATTTAATTTATAAGACCATCGGCTAAGCCACCCTAATCCATACTCAAAAATACGTTGCCCGGAAGGCACACCTCGCCCGAGATAGAAATCGGGCTCGTATGCTTGAATATAATAGAATCTGCTGGCATTTGAGCTATTAAACCGGACAGGATAGGCGGTGAGATCTCGGCTGGCGAGAATGACATCCCAGTCCCTGTAGAGATTGCTCAAAGTTCGACCAAGCCTTGTTAATCCACGAATTACTCGTTCAACCTTGGCCAATGAACCCTGCTTAAGCCAAGCCCCCCGGTTCTCAATAATGCAAATGCTCGCTTCTGTTGGAAAATAGGGGACTGTGTTTCCTTCGGCTGCATCTACCAGGAATGTGACGTGATGACCCGCGCGATGCCAGCTGGTCGCGAGTTGGGAGAGGACCCTGAATCCGCCTGCGCGACCAAAGCCTAATAGTGGAATAACGATTCTCACAGTAATACCTATTGGAAAAGAGAGCAATTCATTGGCCATGCCTGGGTTTGAACAAACGGAATAGAGTGCTTCCGGGCCATTGCAACAAGAAAAGGGTTGTATAGATTATCACTAGGCCAAGCCATACTCCCACAATGCCAGTTCGAACCGAATTATCAGTCCAGGTAAGCCAGGACATCACCCCCACCAATACAAACCCAGTAACCAGGCCCCCCAGTTCCCATACTTGCCATCGAAATCCGTGATTCACGCGAGCATATACTGTCATAAGTAATAAATAAATTACATATAAACCCAAGAAAATCATTCCCAAGCCTTCTATGCTCCCACCACGAAGAAGACATATCCAAATGGCCCCGGCCATGCCAAGGGAGAGGATGACCTCTGTCCAAAAAAACCACCGCATTTCGTTAAACGCAAGCATTGGGAAGGCCAATACCCAAGAAATACCCTTAAAGAAGTCCCCAAGTAGCATCCATCGCATTACCTTCAATGAAGGTAATAATTCTGCGCTGAACATCAATCGCACAATCCATGGTTTGAATAGAATCACGAGTGACACCAGGACTGGCATCGCCAATAAACTCAGCCTTAAATAGTCCCTCATCAATGACTTCCTCGCCTCCAGATCCTTAAGACCAGCAAGGGTTGGCATGTAATAAGTTCCATAGGATCCTAATACAAGGGTGACATACGTCATGCTCAGGGTCCAAGCAACCCAGAATTGACCGGCTTGCTCGAGCCCAAGCCTCTTGGCGACCAGCCAGCTTTGAAAGTAGGTCGCACCGGTCGTGGCCACTCCGGTCGCCAAAAGCACTCCCGACATCTTTAAAAAATAGAACGCATCCGATTTATTTGTGGGTTGAGCAAATGCTCGAGGGAAAATACCTAGGTTCCGAGAATGCCAATACGCGACCAAGGCCACAGCTGCGCTGGGCAAGGCGAACATCATCACATAAGCAGCTGGATGTCCGATCTTCACCAACCAGGCAATGGGAATGATGGCTGCCACCACCACCAAGGGGCCGACGAGCTGCGAACTGACAATCTCGTCTACCTTGCGGTAGCCGTTCAAGATCCCGATGACATACGTCTGAGCAGAACTCGCGATGACCGCCAAGGACAGCCATCGCAGCAGGGCTACGGATTGTGGGTGTGGTATCAGACGAGGTCCAAGGTAGGGTGCCCCCAGGAGCAGCACTCCGGCCAACCCTAGGCCCAGATAGGACTGAATACGGAATACACTGCCCGCGAAACGTCCCTGAAGGGGACCTTCCCGCGAAGCAATGCCCTGAACCAGGGTTGTCTGGCCATTGAAGGTGGCCACCACATTTAAATTTTGAAATAATTGACGAAGAAGACCGAAAAGCCCGATCCCCACTGCGCCCAATTGCACCGAGATGATCTTTCCGGCCACCATCCAGCCGAGCAGGCTGGCCAAAGTTGCGATCCCGATTTTCACGGCTGAGCGGAGAATGTCACGCATGGATCAGATCCATGGTTCTCCCCGCGGGAAGGAGGTCTGGCAGGCGCAGCTTAAGCCCGCAACTGGCATTAGGATCTAGCCCAGGCTCCGACCGGGTCACGCCCCCACCAGACAGCCACAGAGGGCATGAAGGACCCTTTGCTGGCCCTCGGGTCCCAGGTGAGGACCCATGGGCAGACTCAGGTGAGTCTGGGCGGCCTTTTCGGTAATTGGAAAGCGGCCCCAGACCCGATCGGATGCATAGGCTTCGCTCAAATGAGGTGGGACGGGGTAGTGGATGAGTGTCTCCACCCCCTGCTCCTTCATCTGCGCCTGAATCCGATCCCGATCCTCCACCCCCACCACGAACAGGTGCCACGCTGATTCGGCTCCGGGCAGGACCTTTGGCAGGGTGACCCCGGTCTGGCCGGCAAGGGCCTCCAGGTAGTGGCGCGCAAGCACCGTGCGGCGATCATTCCAGGCGTCCAGGTGCTGCAGCTTCACCCGGAGCACCGCCGCCTGGATCTCATCCAAGCGGGAGTTGTGGCCCTTGACCTCGTTCTGGTATTTCACGCGGCTGCCGTAGTTGCGCAGCACCTTTACCCGATCGGCGAGAACCGGATCATTCGTGGTGATGGCACCACCGTCTCCGAAACACCCGAGGTTCTTGCCCGGATAGAAACTCCAGGACACGATGTCACCGTGGGCGCCAATCCGCTGACCCTGGTACCGGGCACCATGGGCCTGGGCCGCATCCTCCAGCACACGCAGACCGTGTTTCCGGGCGATGGCGAGGATCGGCAGCAGGTCCGCGGGCTGGCCATAGAGGTGCACCGGGAGGATCACCTTCGTGCGCGACGAAATGGCAGCTTCAATGCGATCTGGATCCAGGTTCCAATAGCCGGGAATCGGCTCCACGGGAACGGGGGTGGCACCCACGTAGGAGACGGCCAGCCAGGTGGCGATGTAGGTGTTCGCAGGGACGATGACCTCGTCGCCCTCCTTCACACCCAGGGCCTTCAGGCCCAGCACCAGGCCTTCCAGTCCATTGGCCAGACCGACACAATGGAGCGATTCGGTATAGGCCGCGTATTCAGCCTCGAAGGCCTCCAGCTCCTTGCCCAGCAGGTACCAGCCGCTGCCGAGCACCCGGGCAATCGCCTCATCCAGGTCGGCTTTGAGCTCCCGGTAGGTCGCGCCCACTTCGAGAAAAGGGATTCGTTCAACGCCCACCGTTGACCTCATGCAGGAAGGTCTCATAGTCCCGGATGTAGCTCTCCGGGCGGTAGACATCACTGGCCAGGACGAGGTACACCGTGTTCGGGTCGAAATTCCCCTCTGACGCCCAGATCATGGGCGGGATGTGAAGCCCCACCCAAGGGCGGTTCAAGTGGACGGTGCGATGCTGTCGCCCGTCATCCAGATGGACGTCCAGGCCGCCCGAGAGGCAGACGATGAACTGGTGCAGATCGTAGTGGGCGTGGGCGCCGCGATCTTCGCCGCTGGGGATGTCATAGATGTAAAAGACGCGCTTGATGTCGAAGGGGACGTGGTGGTTCCCCTCCAGGAAAGTCAGGTTGCCCCGGTTGTCCCGGATCTTCGGCAGCTCAATCAGGCGACAGGCATCAACGGACAAGGTGCGTCCCCCCCGCGGCGAGATTCCAGCCGAAGCTGCTTCCTTCGCTGCGTCTGCAGCCAGACGATTTCCAGGCCCGACCTTCCAACGACGCCAGGTTTCGGGTGGATCCAGGCAGATGTCCAGACGGGATCGTCCGGAGCTCCTGAAGAGCACGTAACGGGAAGGCCATGATGCATCCAAGAGAGGTGCTCCGACAGGGAGCCATATATCCAGTCTACCGCCTCATGTTCCAATTTTTTAGCGTAGTACACAGAGGAATCGCTTCAAGCTTGAATGAAGGCGTCTAGCATCTTCCCCCGCAGGTGTTGGCCCTCCACCTTCATCGGGACGTGGACCTCCAGCCTATGTGGACTGGACAGGGACTGCTCATCCGACGGCGGGTGCCGGCCCCGCCTGGAAGTGCCAAACACCAATGATCCGCTCGGCCCAAGCGTCGAACGTCTTAGGTTGACCAGCGCCGGACGCTTGGGGGAGAACGGGTTCAGGCAGGTGTCCAAGACTGAGTGTTCTGGGCGGCGTCCGTTACGGACCTCCAGGTGGCAACCAAGGAGGTCGGTGCGGGGGTGGCTGATGCCTGTGATGGTGGGCTTCTGGGGTCTGGACAAAGAAAAGGGGTGCACCCGAAGGTGCACCCCTTTTCTTTGCAGAACGAACCCAGCTGTTGTTGACTAGGCAGTGATCGTCTGGGTGGCAGAAGTTGAGGACTTGGTCGCGTCAGCAGTCGACGTCGCCGTGACCGTGAAAGTGCCACCAGCAGTTGTAGCGGAGATATTGACGACACCCGTGGCGGCATTGATTGTGGCGGTCCCAGTTCCGGTGTAGGCAATGCTGTAGGTGACACCGCCTTGGTTAGCAGTGGCCGTGTAGGCCGGGGAGCCGGTAGCGATGCTCAGGCTACCACTAGTCTTGGTGCAGGCCCCCACCGTGATCGTCACTGCAGCATTCACAGTCTGAGGGGAGGTTATGTTGGTCTTGGTGTTGTCGACCGTGGAGGTGGCCAGAACCTTGAAGGTGTCACCGGCAACCGCGCTGGCGAGGTTCAGCGCGCCCGTGGTCGCATTGATGGTGATCGCCGAGTTGCTGTTGCTGGTCAGGCTGTAGGTAACGGCATTGTAGGGGCTGATAGCGCCCGTTACGGCGGAGGTGTAGGTGCAAGCATCCCCAGGAGCCAGGTAGCCAGAGGTGACGGCCGGAACGGCGATCGCGATCGGATTCACGTTCACAGGGAAGGTAGAGACGGCCACCGACTTACCAGCGCGGTTGGTAACCGTGAGGGTGTAGATGGTCTGGCCCTGGACCGGGGTCACCTGGTAGTTGATGGTGGACGGGTTGGCACTCACGGACATGACATCGAGAGGACCAGGCGTAACAGCAGCCGTCTGACCGTAGTATCCGGTGGTGGTGTCTCCGGTGCTGAAGTAGGGATTCAATTGGACCTTGGTTCCATAATCAATGGCGGCGGTAGATGCAGTGTAGGCCGTGTTACCAGCGGCATCCTTCACACCAAATACACCAGATCCAGCGCCAGAGATGACGGGGGTCGAGGCGATGTCAAGCAGGGGCGCGACGGCGGTGGCCGTATCACCAGCCTTGTTGGTCACGAGCAGCGTGACGGAGTGACGGGTTTCAGCATCGGCGGCCCACTTGCCGTTGGCATTGGCGAGAGCGGTGGTAAAGGTAGCCTTGGTAGCAGTGGTGGCCAGACCGGCCTGAGAGGCAAGAACGGTGGCGCTGCCAGTGGCAACGGCATCCGACACGGTCGCCGTATCGGCGCCAGTGTAGGCGAAGTTCAGGACCGCACTAGTCCCGCTGCTGATGGTGCTGGCCGTCCAGTAGGGGGCGGTGGTGATCTGCGGCGCGACCACGGCGGTAACGGCGATGGCGCTTCCACCCGTGTTGGGAGTGAGGGGCGTCGCGGCAACCACGTTGGCGGCATTGGCCTCCGAGATGGAGAAGGTGACGGCGCCGGCAGCAGTGGCCTGATAGTGGATCGTGTTGGTGCCCTGGCCGCTGACGATGGTGGCGTTGGTCAGGGTCCAGGTGTAGGTGCGCTTGTCGTAGGCAAGGGCGGGGTTACCGTCTTCCTTGACCGAGGCGATCAGGTCACGGCCGACGGTGACGTAGGTGTCGGCGCTAGGCGCAGTGAGCAGCTGGGTGCCGAGGCGGAAGTTGCTGGGGGTGACGGGCAGGCCGCAGACGGTGACGTTCTTGACCGCGACAGGGCTGGCAATTGCAGTGCTGGTGAGGCCCGTGGCGTTGGTGACGACACAACCAACCGTGAGCTTGTCACCGGGCGCGAACTTGCCGGCCGTGGTGCTCAGCTGGTAGCTGATGGCGTTGGTGCTGCCATTGGCGACGGTGTTATCAGTCGTGGGATCGCCGCTGCCGGTAAAGGGGGCACCCTTGCCGAAGCTCCAGACGTATGGGGTGGCAGTGACACCAACAGGCACGGTGCCCATGCTGCCCACGCTCGCGTTGGCGGTAACGCCAGCCGTCACGTAATCGGTAGCCGTCGCGACGGTGGCGTCAGGAGAAGGCGTGATGGTGCGGGTGATGGTCCGCACCGCACTCTTGGTGCCAGCCTTGTTCACGTTGTACTGGTTGATCGTGATCTGGCCGTTGGCAGCGGGGGTGATGGTAAGCACGTTGCCACTGTAGATACCCGAAACAGCCGTAGGAGCCGTGATCGTGGCATTGCTGACGGTCCACTCGTAGTGATCATCCGCAGCACCGCTTGCCGTGACCGTCTGGCCCGTGCGGAGCGCCGTCAAGTAATCGGCCTGAGCCGTGGCAGGCAGATCGCTCGCCACAATCGGGGCAGCGGGCTTCGCCGGGGTTGCCACGATGGTGGCGGAGGCGGAGCCGTCATTGTACTGGCCGTTCAGGGTGACGCGGCAGCTGAGCGTGATTGGGGTTGCGTTGGCAGTGCCCGCAGTGAAGTTGACCGCATTGGTGCTGGTGCCAGAGTTGAAGACCGTGCCACTGGCATTGGTAATGGTCCAGAGATAGGTCGCGCCGGCCGTGGCGGGCACGGAGGCAGCATAGATACCGCCGGCAGTCAGGTAGGTGATGCCGCTAGCGACTTTGCCATTGATGGTGACGGTGGTGGGAAGCGAGGTGTTGTTGGAGGTCACCGTGACCACGGACGTACTCTTGCTGACCATTCCGGCCAGGTTCGAGACGGCCAGGGTGTAGGTCGTGGTGGCCGCGGGGGTCACGGACCAGGTGGTCCCGGTGGCGCTCAGGGTCAGGGGAGCGCTGCCAGCGTCGTCAGTCAGGATGCCCGTCTGGTTGGCAGGGAAGGCATAGGACAGGGTGCTCGAACCGCCCAGGGCAATGCTCGAGGGGGAGGCCGCCAGGGTGGTGACACCCGGTGCGTCCACGGCCGTGACGAGGCGGGTGGTAACCTTGGAAGGATCGACAACACTGACGCCCTTGAGGATGAAGCTCTGGGCCGTGGCGCTCTGAACGTTGATAGACTCAGTGCCGCTGCCGGTGACAGGGGTATCCAACGTGACATTGCTGGCGGCGGTGGCGGATCCGTCCGCCTTCAGGGCCGACCAGGTAATCGCCTTGGCGGCATCGCTGGCAAGGGGACCCGATACGGAGCTGGCTACAGTAACCGTGCCCGAAACTCCCCCTCCCTTAGTGATATAGAGCTCGGGGGGCTGGGCATTTGCGGCAGCCTTGAGATTATAGGAGAAGGCAGTGGTGTTCGTGATCTCCGATGTGACCACCGGAGCCTCGATGAAGGTCGTCGACAGACCCGCAACAGGCAGCCAGTTCAAGAGCTCACCAGCAGCAACGGTGTGGTCGAGCGAGTAGATGATAGAGCTGTCCTTCGTGTTGACCTTGCCGGGCTTGACGCTGTCCATGAACATCTGGAAAATGTTCCGATCGGCGACACCGCCACCCTGGCTCCAGAGCACATCCGCGTAGCCGTCACCGTTGTAGTCACCAATGGCCACGGGGGACCAGCTCCCGCCCGCCTTCGAATTCGTGATGACACCACTCACACCATGACCGGCGTCCGTGGTGATCTCGGCATTGGAGGCGTTCAGCAGCGACAGCCAGACCTCTCCCGTGGTGGCGTTCCACCAGAGGATGTCGGCATTGCCGTCCCGATTGAAATCACCGACGCCAACCACCTGCCAGGCAGCGCTGGAGGCGGTGAGGATCTTGGTGGAGTCGCCCACTGGCATGCCCGTCACGGCATCGAGGGCGTTCACCCACACTTCACCCGTGACGCCATTGAACCAGAAGAGCTGGTTGGCGAACTTGCCCACGGGCTTGAAGTTGGCATCCCCAGGGGTGTAGGCGTGAAAGCCACCCTTGGTCGCGTCAACGGTGCCATCGGCCTTGAGGACCATCTGGTAGACCTGCAGGGTGGTGGCATTCCGCCAGACCAGGGTCGGGAGACCGGCGCCAAAGGTGTCGGCGAAGAGGATCTGCCAGTCGGGATTGTTCTGGGTGATGACAGACTTGCCGGCGTCCACCGGGCTCAGGCCGTTCATCATGGTGAGCCAGACCTGACCAGTGACCCGGTTGTGCCAGATCAGGTCGGCCTTGCCGTCACCACTCACATCAAGGGTGCCCGCGATCACCCAGTTCACGCTGGAGGGGGTCTGGACGATTGCGTTGGCAAGGACAGAGCTATTGAAGATCTGCAGCTGGGAGACTGCCGAGGTGCCAGTGCGCATCCACAGCATGTCGCTCTTGCCATCACCGTTGAAGTCGTTCTTCACCGGCGTCTGAGCCACAAGAGAAGAGGCTGCGACGAGCGCGCATGCCAGAGTTGTGAGCTTTCGATTCATTGAGTTGCTCCTTGTGTTGAGAATGGCCCCGAGGGTCCAGATGAGGGATGACACGGTCAGCGGGCTACAGCTTGAAACAAGATAGTAAGGGGAATCTCAAAACGAAACCAGTATGGCGTAAAAAAAGTCGGATTGCACCCATCTCCTTCAACCGGAAGATTCAAAATGAGGCGCGCGCATGTCCCCCGGACCGGGTGGACCACGGTCAGACCAATCCAGCGCCCGGCCGGCCCTGCCACTTCGCCTCACTCCCGATCCCCTTGTCATAACGACCTCACCTGTCCCTGGAAATCCAAATCCACTTACCCCTGACGGGAAGAACATACAGAATCTGCATGATTGGGCGGGAACAACTTGGGGGATCATAGCACCGGGGAGGGGTTGAAAGCACTCTGGGCGGGTTGAAAAAAAGTGAACAATGGCTTTCGGAGACGGATCTGATTCACATGAGAGCAGATCGAAAGATGACCTGTCTAGGATGAATTTTGCCAGATTGGGTCCTTTTTTGACCTCCGGCACCAGGCCCAGGGATCGTTCTGCCCAAAATAGATATTGTGACGATAATCACAGGCTCTTTTTGCCTGCAGAACTGAGCTCAGGACCTGTCCAAACATCACTCCAAATCCCGAAGAGACGGATTCGTGCTCCCTGACACACGGGTCCTTTATCAGGTTGCCATATGGCATGTCAAGTCCAACGATACCGTTCAGATTGGAGTTGATCAGCCCATCAGACCAGACCTCGGCGGCCACCGAATGGATGGCATCCTCCCGACCCGGTACCAGTACCGTTTCAGCGCAGGTCACCAGCTCTACCGATTCAGGTACCAGGCCACGGTCTGCTGCAGGCCTGCCTCGAAGGCGGTTGCGGGTTTCCAGCCCAGTTCGGTCTGGATGCGCGTGGCATCGATGGCATAGCGGCGGTCGTGCCCGGCGCGATCCTGAACGAAAGTCTTAAGCTTCCGGCTGGCGCCCTGGGGGCGGCCCAGATGCTGATCCACCAGGTCGCAGAGCAGGTCCACCAGGGCCAGATTGGTCTGCTCGTTGTCGCCACCCACGCAGTAGGTCTCGCCGGCCACGCCCTTCAGCATGACGGCCTCCAGGGCGGCGCAGTGGTCCTCCACGTAGAGCCAGTCGCGGATGTTCAGGCCGTCCCCGTAGATGGGGATAGGCTCGCCCTTGGCCATGCGGGTGATGACCAGGGGGATCAGCTTCTCCGGGTGCTGGCGGGGCCCGTAGTTGTTGGAGCAGTTGGTGGTGACGGTGTTCAGGCCGTAGGTGTGGTGGTAGGCCCGCACCAGGTGGTCGCTGCCGGCCTTGCTGGCGCTGTAGGGGCTGTTGGGCGCGTAGGCCAGCTCCTCGTGGAACTTGCCCGTGTCGCCCAGGGAGCCGTAGACCTCATCGGTGCTGATGTGGAGAAAGCGACAGTCACTGTCGCGTCCCCATACCTGCCGGGCGGCTTCCAGCATGGAGAAAGTTCCCACTAGGTTGGTCTGGATGAACTCCGCGGGGCCTGTGATGCTGCGGTCCACGTGGCTCTCTGCCGCCAGGTGGAAGACCTTTGCGACCCGGTTCTTCTCGAGGAGATGGCGCACCAGCTCCAGGTTCTGGATGTCGCCGACCACCAGCTCGACTCCCTCAAGGCCCTCGAGCTGCTTGGGGTCCGCCGCGTAGGTGAGCCTGTCCAGCACAACGATGCGGTCGCCCGGGTGGTTGCGGTGCCAGCGGTGGACCAGGTTGCTGCCGATGAAGCCCGCGCCGCCGGTGATGAGGATGGTTTCAGACATGAGGATTCACCGTGAAGCAAGAAGGCCGGAACATAGAAAGGGCAACAGCAGAACACCGATGAACACCGATAAATGCTGATGAACACTGATCAGGCAGGTGGCTGGATTTCATACTCGGATGCGAAGTGGGTATGCCTGGATATTCGAAAAGTCGAGGTCCAGGGTGACCAGAGCCCCGCCCTCTTCTCGGCAAACGCTGGCCAAGGGACCATCTAGTGTCCCGCCCAGAGATTGATCAAGTACCGTCATCGCATCGTACCCGGCGAGGCGCAGCACTTCGGCGGCTTCGGCCGGGAGGTTCTTGTCAACCTTGAACCTTGCGAGATGCTGACCTTCCGAATGGCTCATGCGGATTCCGGGAGCGTAGGAACGCGTTCCCGGGCGATCTCGGCGGAGTAGGACAGGGCTGCCTGGATGTCCTCAGGCTTGAGGCTGGGGTAGCTCGCAGTGATCTCCAAAATGCTCAGTCCAGCCGCAAGGTTGTCCAACACCACCGCCACGGGAATGCGCGTGCCGCGGATGCAGGCCTGACCATGGCAGACAGCTGGATCTGTCGCAATGCGATCGCGCCAAAGGGTCATGGGTGGCCTCCTCTCCTGGGTTCATCAGACAGTATGAGCTAGCCTTCCGGATCTTCCACCACCTCCCGCAGGGCCTTGTGCCAGTCTGGCATAAGGTCAGTGCCGAGGCTGCGCCGCCGGCCGCCATCGAGCACAGAATAGGCCGGGCGCTGGGCGGGGGTGGGGTAGTCGGCGGTGGTGCAGGGGCTGAGATCCACGGCCATGCCCTTGGCCGCAAAGATCGCCTGGGCGAAGCCGTGCCAGGTGGTCTCGCCCTGACAGGTCATGTGGACCAGGCCCCGCCAGTCCTGCGCGGCGGCCAGCTGCAGCTGGCGGGCCAGGGCCCGACAGGTGGTGGGCGCGCCCCGCTGGTCGTCCACCACGCGCAGGGCCTTGCCCTGGGCGGCGGCGTTCAGCATGGTGTTCAGGAAGTTCTTCCCCCAGGCGTCGTAGAGCCAGCTGGTGCGGGCGATGAGGTGGCGGCTGCAGGTCGCCGCCTGGCGCTCGCCTTCGAGCTTGGTGCGGCCATAGACCGACACGGGGTTCGTGGGGTCGTCCTCGCGGTAGGGCCGCGCCCCCGTGCCGTCAAAGACGTAGTCCGTGCTGATCTGGATCAGCATCGCCTTCTGCGCTTCGCAGGCCTCAGCCAGCCAGCCAACGGCCGTGGCATTGATGAGGTGGGCCAGCTCGGCCTCGGACTCACAGCGGTCAACTTGGGTAAAGGCTGCGCAGTTGATGAGGACCTCAGGCCGGACCTCGGCGACCACCGAGAACAGGGCCTCGCGCTTACCCAGGTCCAGCACGGACTCCTCAGGCAGGATCAGCTCGTGGTCCTGCCAGATGTGGCGCACCGCATGAGCCAACTGCCCCGAGGCGCCGGTGACGAGGACGCGCATCAGTGGGCCTCGAAAAAGCAGGGAACCGCAGATGAACACAGATGAACACAGATGAAAGGATCTGCTTGGCCTATTTCGTTGCTCTTCGGGATGCAGCCACCGATCCCGTTCACGAGAGCACCAGCCTTCGGATCTGGAGTTTGGGTGTTCCGAAGTTGAGAAGCAGGCAGGTATGCAGCCCGGTGGCCTTGAGGTAATTCAAGCACTGGGCGGCGTGGACATCATCAAGAGCTTTGCAGGCCTTCAGCTCGACCAGGAGACGGCGCTCGACCAGCAGATCAGCGGCATAAGTGCCAACGACGACCCCATCGTAGGTCACAGAAACAGGCACCTGCTGCTCAGCCTGGAAACCCGATTTCCGCAATTCATGAAGCAGGGCATTCTCATAGACCCTTTCGAGAAAGCCCGCCCCCAGCGTATTGGCCACCTTGAACGCGCACCCAAGGACAGATGCCGTGAGGGGATCCTGTCCACCCGGAGATGCGCCGGTTTCATCGAATGGGTGTTCAGGGCTGTTCATTGATTATCCAAAAAATTTTTATTAACCACAGATGAACACAGATGAAAAAGGCTGAGAAGCTATGCATGAATTTCATTCTTTTATCTGCGTTCATCTGTGTTCATCTGCGGTTCATAGCTTTTCCCCTGTCAGTTGGGTAGCCGTCGCGCTAGTTCGTCCTGCACAAAGGGATTCTGCGGATCGTCTTCGTGCCGGATCTCGTCGATGGGCTCGGCCCTGCCCTGGCCCATGAACAGGCGGTCGGGGCAGTTGATGACGAGGCCCGGCTCATGGCTGATGCAGCGGTAGCAGTGCACCACACCCTTGGGGATGAGGGCCGACCCGGGGTTGTTCGCACCCATGGCCACTTCCATCCGGTTGCCATAGGTGGGGCTCTCAGGCCGGTTGTCCCAGAGGGTGAGTTTGAAGTCACCCGGGCCAAACCAGCAGAAGAGGTCTGCCTGGTCTACGTGCTCATGGGGGCCGCGCAGCACGCCGGGGTTGGTCACGCTCACGTAGGACATCTCGGGGCGGAACCAGGCGGGCAGCTCGTCCTGACGGAAGATCTCCGCCAGCCAGCCGCGCTCGTCCACGAACTTGCGGAAGGGCGTGATCACCACGCCTTCGATGGCTCCCTTGGTGAAGGCCATGGCTAGCTTCTCCCCTGAACGGCGGGGAAGGGTACTTCCTCTCCGGAGGCCAGCTCGCTGGCGTGGGCCAGGCTCGGGAAGGTGCCCGCATCGGTCCACCAGCCCTGGAAGGTGCCGGAGGTCATCTGACCCCGCTCGATGTAGGTGTTGTTCACGTCCGTGATCTCCATCTCGCCGCGGCCCGAGGGCTTCACGGTGCGGATGATGTCGAAGACCGTGGCGTCATAGAAGTAGATGCCGGTCACCGAGAGGTTCGACTTCGGCGCCTTCGGCTTCTCCTCGATGCCGAGGACCTTGCCATCCTTCACCTCCGCCACACCGTAGCGCTGGGGATCCTCCACGGGCTTGAGCAGGATGCGGGCGCCTTGGCCCTGTTTCGCGAAGGCATCCACCTCGGGTCGCAGGCTGTCCTGGAAGATGTTATCGCCCAGGATCACGCAGACCGGGGCTCCCCCCGCGAAGTTCTCGGCCAGACCCAGTGCCTGGGCGATGCCGCCCGCCTCATCCTGCACCTTGTAGGTGAAGCGGCAGCCAAAGTCCTTGCCGGATCCCATCAGGGCCACCACATCGCCCATGTGCTCGGTGCCAGTGACGATGAGGATCTCGGTGATGCCCGCCTCGACCAGCTTCCAGAGCGGATGCCAGAGCATGGGCGCGTGGCCCACAGGCAGGAGATGCTTGTTGGTCACCTTGGTGAGCGGAAAGAGCCGGGAACCGGTGCCCCCCGCCAGAACAACACCCTTCATCGTACCTCCTACACAGATTCAGAGGGCTCGCTCTCGGCCAGCAACCGGGCCTGGATCCACGCCCGATTGAGCCAGAGCCAGCCTGCTGCGCCCACCAGCAGCATGGTGATCAGCACCAGCGCCAAGCGGGCCGGTCGGCTTTTCTCGATGGGCAGGTTGCCGGAGTCAAGCAGGTTGAGGATGGGGATATCGTTCTTCTCTTCGAGCAGGGCCTGCTCGCGGTTCATGGCGATGGCGGAAACCAGCTGCTGGCGCAGGCGCAGCTCGGTTTCAAGGCGCGTGCCCTTGAGGCGCACGGCAGGGTCGCTGCTGGTCTGGAAGTTCCGGTTGCCTTCGAGGAAGCGGCGCAGGATCTCCTCAGCTTCGTCCATCTCCCGGCGAGCATCCGCCAGGCGGGCTTCGGCAAAGGCGGCCTTGGCACCGCCACGGGTGCGCCCCTTCTCCTGCAGAAAGACCTCCAGGAGCTTCCCCGCCCGCTGCACGATGAGCTGGGAGAGCTCAGGCGATTGGGTTTCTGCGCTGATGGAAATGACCTTGGATTTCAGGTCGCGGGAAGCGGACAGGATCTCCCCCAATCCCTTGAGCGCCCGGTCCATGTTTTTTACATCGAGGAAGGCATAGAGGCTGCCCTTTTCGACCCGCGCTGCCCCGAACCGCCAGGACCGGATGGGGTATTGGAACTCGGTCTGTAGCAGCTGCTCCCGCAACCAGCGACTGTTCAAGACATCCACGAAGTTGGCGTCACTGCTATCAGAACCCGGCACGTTCACGCCCAGGGCGGCTGCGGCGCTGGCCAGGCCCCCAAGGGTGCCGCTGACCCCTTTGGACTCCACGGGCAGGAGCCTGACCTCGGACCGGTAGTAGTTCGGCATCAGGAGGGCCACCAAGGCCGCCAGCAGGCCCGCCGAAAGGGCCCACTGAAGGGGCCGTTTCAGGCTGGCCAGGAGATCCAGGGCGGGGGCTTGAGGCAAAGACATAAGCTAAAGGCTATCAGGAATCCCACCAGGAACGTGTCGCGGGGCCGCTGCGGCAGAGGTCAGGAGGCGGTGCTCCACCCCTACTGCCCTACCTTGGCCTTCGACTTTGGGCTCTCGTCGGCGGCGCGGAAGCCCACCGACTTCTTGGTGGCCTCGAGATAGTCCTGCTTGAATCGGTTCTTCCGCTCGGGAACCATGTGGTTCTTGACGGTTTCCCTGACCTTGGCGAACTCAGCCTCCTGCTTGGGCGATCTGGAAAGGACCTCGATCAAGTGGAAGCCATAGGCCGTCTTCACCGGGGCTCCGACCTTGCCAAGGTCCTGGGTCCGCACTGCGGCATCGAATTCCCTGGCTTGGCGCCCAAAGGTGCTGTCCTGGCACAAGCCTCCAATGGACTTGGTAGCCGAGTCATCGGAATACTCACTGGCCAAGGCCTCCAGCGTCTTCCCGGCCTTCAGCTCATCCTGGATTCGGGTGATGATTTTCATGGCCTCGTCATCACTCCGGCCCTTCGCGATGCCACTCAACGAAGTTTGGAGGCTCACGAAGATATGGCGCGCCGTGAAGCGTTCAGGGGTGGCGTAGCGATCCTTGTTCGCCTGGTAATAAGCGAGCAGCTCCGCCTCGGTGGGGTTGCCGGCCTTCTGCTTGAGCTCCCAGCCATCGCCACCCACACGCTCTTCGTCCAGGAGCACCCGGATCAGGCTCTGCTGCTCCTGGATCGCCATCAGCTCTTTGTAGGCCTGGGTCTTCTGGAGGTTCGCTGCGCGCGCCTTGGCCTCGAGTAACCGCAGCTCAAGGTACTGCTGGATGGCCGCATTCCGGCTGCTGGAGTCCTTGAGGATCATTTCAGCACGCATGCCCGCCGCAAACTTGAGCCACTTCGCAAACTCGCCGTAGACAATGCGTCGCTTGCCAAGGTGGGCGAGGAGTTTGCCGCTAGGGGGTTCGGGCTCGGAGGACCGTGCGCTCCACAGGTCGCTCGTCTTTACGCCGCTACCAGGAGGAGTTGTTCCACCTGATGCCACGTGGGTCTGCGTGGATGCGGGGGCGGGGGCCGGAACCGGGTCTGGCTTCGGGGTGGGCACCTGGGCCCCCAGGGCGAAAGTGAACAGGAGGATGGCGGCAACTGGACGGTTCACGTTCCTACTTCCTTTAGAAAAGGACCAGCCTCCAACTCGGGACGGTGGTCAGAAATACCTTTGCCAGCGTCTCATGCTGCAGTCAAGAGGCTGGGCTTTTCTGCCTGCCAAGCCCCTGGCCTAAGGCAAATCCGAGGGCGGGATCGCTCCCGCCCTCGGCTGCTGGAAACCACGCTGGAACCTCTTTAGTACTACTGCACCGTCCCAACCACCGTGACACAGACCGGGAACAATCCCGTGCTGAGGGTGGTGGGGGTGAGGAGCACGCCGGTGCCGGGGTCGACGGCGCCGATGGCGACCTGGGCGCCGTAGTAGTTGGTCATGAGACCCCACTTGCCATTGCGGCTGACGACGAGGCTGTCGGAGCCGGTGCCGCCGAACAGGTCGTAGGGGCTGGCGGTGAGGGGCGTGAGGACCCCCGTGACCAGGTCATAGGCGTAGGCAGCGTAGTCGTTGGTGGTGGTGGCCAGGGTGAGGTAGATGACGGGCTGGGTGGGGTTGGCGGAAACGCCATGATAGGCGTCGGCCTGCATCAGGCCCGTGTCCGTGGGCGCCAGGGGGCTGAGGGCGCCGGTCTGGAGGTCCAGGGCATAACCGTAGACGATGCACTCCTGGGCGCCGCCGCCGGCGGCTCCTTCGGTCTTGGTGAAGAGGAACTCACCGGTGTTGCTGAGGGCCAGGGACAGAGGCCCCGCGCCGGGGATCAGACTGGTGCTGCCGTTCAGGGTGAGCGCGCCGGTGCTGGCGTTCAGATTGAAGGCCTGAAGCTGGTCGGAGGCGCGACCGACTGTGAAGAGGAGCGTACCCGAGGGGTGGATCAGGACATCACCGGTGCCAGCCGCGGCTGCCACGGAGGTCAGGGTGGTCAGGGTGCCGTCAGCATTCAGGCCGTAGCTTGAAATCAGGCTCTCGCAGCGGACGTAGACGAACTTGCCGCTCGGGTCCACCGCGGCCGCCCAGGGGTTATGGTCCGTGGGGGTGGTGGCCACCTTGGTGAGGTTGCCGTCGGCGGCGATGGTGTAGACCGTCAGTGTGTTCGGGACATTTGCCAGGCCGTCGCCATTGACCACGAAGAGGAACTTGCCCGCGGGGTCAGAGGTGACATGCAGGGCGTCCACAGCCAGGTCGAAGGGCGAGCTGGCCAGCTCGGTGAGTGCGCCGGTGGTGTCGTTGAGGGCGAAGCCCGAGATGCCGCCGCCGGAGTTGGCCACGTAGGCGAACTTGCTGGTGAAGGCCTTGACCGTCACCGTGGTGGTGGCGAAGGCGGCGGCCCCGGACCCCGTGGTGGCCGTCAGGGTATAGGTCGTGTTGACCGCCGGAGAGACGGCGAGCTGGGAGCCGGAGGTGACCGGGATGTTCCCTGGGTTAATGACGCCGGTGCCGTTGAAGGCAAAGGTCAGGAGGGTACCCTGCCCCAGGGTGATCGTGTCACTCGTGGGCTTGAACAGGGTGATGGCCGCGCTGGCACCCACCGTGATGGTGACGGTATCCGTGGTGGTGTCACCGGCCTGGTTCGTGACTGTGAGGGTGTAGGTGTGGCTGGCGGCCGGGTTGACCACCGTGGAGCCACCGCTGGTGACCGCGCCGATGCCATCGCTGATCGAGCCCGTGCCACCGGTGAAGGTGTAGTGCAGGGTCGAGGGTCCGCTGGCGAGCACATCCGCTGCGCTGGCGGTGAAGGACTGGATGATGGCGTAGGGCGAGATGGTGCTCTGGGCCGAATTGGAGCCGGTGCCCCCGGCCCCGTCGGTGACCGTGCAGGTCACGGTGACCACTCCCGCCGCGCCAGCCGTGTAGGTGGCGTTGGGGGTGGCGGCGCCGGCCGTGAGGGTTCCGTTGGTGATGGTCCAGGTATAGGTGCAGCCGGGCTGGGCCGAAATGCTGGCGTGGTAGCCAGCCTTGCCCGTGGTGACCTCCGCAGGCGCGACCACGGTGGGCTGAACGGCGCCGACGACCACGACGACCGTGGTGGTGCGGAAGGTGCCGGGATCCTCGACGGCGGCGGCCTTGATGGTGAAGGTGCCGGTGGTGGCCGGAGCCACCCACTCGCCAGTGGCGGCGTTCATGGTGCCACCGGTGGCGGACCAGAGCAGGGCGTTGGTGCTGCCGCCGGTGACGCTGGCGGTGAAGGAGGTGGTGCTGGAGACCGTGACGGTGGGGTTGGTCGGGGTGATGGGACCCACAGCCAGATCCGCGGGCAGCATAGTCAGGGTGGCCGTGGCGATGGTGCCCGCGGCGTTGGTGACCGTCAGGGTGAAGGTCTTGGGCTCCGTGATGGGGCCGCTGCTGAAGGGCGTGCCGCTGATGACCGTGCCCACGCGGTTGTCCACGCTGCCGGTGCCGTTGGTGAAGGTGGGCGTGATCTGGGTTGTGGACCCCAGGCGCACGGGATTCACCGCTGCCACCAGGGTGGGCGCGCCAGGGGCGGCCACGATGAGGGCGCTGGCCGTGCCTGCAGCCGAGGCGGTGCCGGCGGCGTTGGTGGCCACACAACTCAGCCCCACGGTGCCCGAGGTTCCGGGGGTGAAGGTGATGCTGGTCGTGCCCGCACCCGCTGTGATCGTGCCATTGGTGACGGTCCAGGTCAGGGTCATGCCCGCCTGGGCGGCTACCGAGGCGCCGTAGCCAGGCCGGCTGGCCGTGACGTTCTCAGGTGCCGTGATCGTGGGCGTGCTGGGTGCCGCGACCGTGGTGACCGAGGTGCTCGCGGACTTGCTGGTGTCTTCTGTGGAAGTTGCCGTGATGGTGGCCGAGCCCGCCGTGGCGGGGGCCGTCCAGGTGCCGGTGGCGGTGATGGCACCGGACGTTGCCGTCCAGGTCACACCATTGGTGATACCGCCGGTCACCGTGCTGCTGAAGGTGGTGCTGCTGGCGACGGTCCTGGTCGCGTTGGCGGGACTGATGGCGCCCACACTGATGACCTTGGGGCTTACCGTGAGGGTGGTGGTGGCGGTGCTACCCAGGCTGTTGGTGACGGTCAGGGTGAAGGTCTTGGCGGCGGTGAGGGCGCCGCTGCTGAAGGCCGTGCCGCTGGTGACCGCGCCCACGCCGTTGCTCACGCTGCCGGTGCCGCCGGTGAAGGTAGGGGTGATGGTGGTGCTGCCGCCATAGGCCACGGGGTTGGTGGCGGCAAGCAGGCTGGTGGCCACGGGAGCGGCAACGATGGCCGGGCTGGCCGTGCCAGCAGCGGAGACCGCGCCGAGGCTGTTGGAGGCGACGCAGCTGAGGACCACGGTGCCGGTGGCACCCGCGGTGAAGGTGACGCTGGTGGTGCCAGCACCCGCCGTGAGGGTGCCGTTGGTGATGGACCACGCCAGGGTCATGCCGGCCTGGGCGGGCGCCGAGGCGACGTAGCCCCCCTGCCCGGCCGTGACGGACGCGGGCGCCGTGACCACCGGGGTGACCGGGGCCGCGATGACGGTGACGCTGGTGGTGGCGGACTTGGTGGGGTCATCGCTGGAGGTGGCGGTGATGGTCGCGGTGCCCGGAGCGGCCGGGGCCGTCCAGACGCCCGTGGCGGCGACGATGCTGCCCGCGCTGGCGGTCCAGGTCACGTGGCCCGTGGCGCCGCCGGTGACG
>CAIOFF010000064.1 GCA_903857495.1 uncultured Holophagaceae bacterium
GCCCGCAGTCGTGGCACTCGTCGCCGTCGCGGCATTACCCGGGATGTCGCCAGAGATCTTCGACCCAGCTAGGCTGGTGACCCAACCGGGGTTGGCATAGCTGCCAGTCGTAACCACACCATTGGTTACGCTGCCGGCTGAGGTGGCGGTTGCTGCGTTGCCGGTGATGTTTCCCGGGAAGGTCAGGAGTCCATCCGTGGCGGAAACCTGACCGATCGGAGTCCCGCCCACATAGAAGGAGATAAAGGTGTTATCCGAGGCTCCTGCTGGCTTGGACAGATTCAAGGGAGAGCCGGCCTTCCTTTGAGCCGCGAGCCATCGATCCGTTTCGGCTCCACCAACCTCAACGCCGTCCACTGTTGAAGTCCCACCCCAGATGAGTCCGGTCCCGTTCCCGGCGGTGATGGAAAGCAGGTTGCCTGGCGCGGTGGTACCGATGCCGACATTGCCATTCAGCAGCGTGTAGCCCGTCCCGCTGGGCGAGAGGGTGACATTTTGGTTGCTGCCGCCTGCCGTGAAAGTGAGGGCGCCGGGGCCGTTAATCGAGCCATTGCTCGTGCCCGTGCCGCCGTTGGCCACCGCCAGGGTTCCACCCAGAGTCAGGGTGCCGCTACTGGTGATAGGCCCACCGTCGAGGGTCAGGCCGGTAGTGCCGCCGCTGCCGGTCACGCTGGTGACCGTGCCGGAACCTTTGGCGGCGAAGGCAGCAAAGTCCGTGGCGGCCAGGTAGCCGTCCACGCTGCCGGTGGCCTTGGCCATGCTCACCACCGGGGCCGTCGACCCGGTCACCGTCACCGGCGCGGTGCCGGTCACCCCCGTCACACTGCCGCTGCCCAGCTGGGACCAGGCGGCCCCATCGAACTGGTAGAGACCGGCGGCGCCGTCCGTCTGGTAGATCAGCAGGCCTGTGGCGGGTGTCCCGATGGCCGTCCGCTGAGCCCCGGTCATGCGCGGGGGCAGGAAGCCCTTGCTGGTGCTTGCCACTTCCAGGGCCGCGCTGGCGTTGGGGGCGGCGGGCGAGCCCGCCAGGGTGGACCCGATGCCCACCGAACCGGCGGTGTAGACGGCGCTGCTGCCGTTCAGCGTGAAGGGACTGGCACCTGCCGCGCCCGTGGCGCCGGCGGCACCGGTCGCACCCGTCGCACCGGTCAGGCCGATGGGACCCTCTGCGCCCGTCGCACCCGCTGCGCCGGCGGTCCCAGCGGCCCCCGCCGCGCCCTGGGCGCCCACCAGGCTCACGCCCGAGGCGGGCCAGGCGCCGGCGGCCTTGGGACCCCAGAGTGTGTTGGTGGTGGTGTTCAAATAGAAGTCGCCGTTGACCCCCACGCCCACGGCCGGGTTGGTGGCGTCGTTCAGCACCGTGCGGCCATCCAGGCCCGTGCCTCCTGTCGTCCCGGTAGCGCCAGTCGTACCGACGGCCCCTGCCACACCCTGCACGCCCTGAAGGCCCTGCGCGCCCGCTACTCCGTTCGCACCGATGGAGCCCGTTGCACCTGCAGAGCCTGTCGCGCCGATAGCACCGGCCACACCGGTAACACCCTGGCTGCCCGTGGCACCGGTGGCTCCGGTCGCCCCCGTGGAACCCGTGGGCCCCACCACACTCACGCCCGAGGCGGGCCAGGCGTTCGACGCCTTGGGGCCCCACAGGGTGCTGGTGGCGGTATTCAGATAGAAGTCGCCGTTGGCGCCCACGCCCACCGCAGGGTTGGTGGTGCCATTTAAGACCGTCCGGCCATCGAAGCCGCTGCTGCCCGTGGCACCCGTTGCGCCCAGCGCACCCACGACGCCCACCACACCCTGGGGGCCGATGGCGCCCATATCACCCTTCACGCCCTGGATGCCCTGAATGCCCTGGGGGCCGGTAGCGCCCGAAGGCCCAAGCACCGTGCTGGGCACGAACTTCGTGCCATTGAAAATAAGCCCCTGCCCCGAGGTCGGCTTGGTGGTGGTCAGGTCCACGGGCACGCCCTGGATCTGGGTTAGCACCGTCTGCGTCTGGCCGCCCGTCAGGTCACCACTGAAGGTCCCCACCAGCTCCCATGCGGAGCGGGACTGGAAAGACGGGATCAGATCCACATCCGGGCTCATTGCCACGCCGCCGATGACCACGTGCAGCTTCAGGCCCGACTGCGCCAGCACCGATGCCGGAATGGCCGCCATCCCTGTGGACCCCAGCACCACCGAGTACATGCCGTCGGCCACCGGCACCGTCTGCGTCCCGGAGTTCCAAAGCTCCAGACCGGTGGCATCCTTGAGCGAGAACACGAAGCTCCGCGCGCCATTGGCCGCCACGCCGGCCTCCAGTAGCCGACCCTGGTAGGCCAGCTCCGGGGCGGGGGCCACCACCACCGCCTGGGTGGGTGGCACCTGGGCCGGGAGGGGACCAGCGCTCAGGCTGACGATCATCGCTACGGTGGGGGTCAAGAAGGGGTGTCGCATGGGCATCACCTGAATAAATGAAAATCGGGCAAGGATGGACATCTGAATCAGTGGCCCACGGGCCGGAAGCCGTGACGCAACACCAGCGTTCCGCTGGTGTCCGTGGCGGTCCTGGCGGGGACGGCTTCACCCACCACTACGGAGTTCTTGGACTGGCCGGTATTGCCGGTCTGCTGGGCCCCGGAGGCCGACACGATGTCCGGCGTGGAGTCGGCGGGCGGAGCTGGTGGCAGGATGGTGGCCGTGGCCGACGCTGTGTACCGAACATCGCTGTTCCACATGGCCACGATGCGGTACTGGCCCTGGACAGAGGAGGCCGTGAACAGGCCGTTCCCGCTGAACGTTCCCCCGGTGCCCGGCAGCACCGCCCAGGTGGCTGTTCCGCCCCAGGGAATGCTGGCCGTGAACTGCAGGCTCTGCCCCGGGGCCACCGAAGCCACGTCGGGGCTCACTGTCATTACCTGATTGGCGGTGGCCACCTGATCGCCTGTGGCATGGCTGCCGCCACCACACCCCGGCGCCGCCAGCAGCAGGGCCAGGGGAACCAGCAGGGAAAGGGAGCGTCGCATCATCGCCATCCCCCTAGAAGCGCCACAGGAGGCCAACGGCGGCCGTGTTTACAGGCTGGTTCTGGTAGCCGTAGTGGCTGCTCAGTAGCCGGCCCTCCACCTCGAGGTGGTCGGACACCTTGAAAGTCAGGACGGGGCCGACGGACAGGCGCCCCCAGTGCGAGGTGCCAGAGCGCGTCATGTTGCCCCCCAGGGTCGGCGTCACCGTGTTGGTGCTCGCCACGGACCAGCGGGTCTCGGCGACCTCCAGGCCCAGGCTCCATCGATTGCTGATGGGCACGAGTAGGTCCACGCCGAGGGCCAGGCTCGAGACCCGCGTGTCTAGCCTCTGCGGCAGCGGCGCCGCCGTGCTGCTACGGGTCTCGCCCGCAAACACTGTGTAGTCCAGGCGGGGTCTGAGGCGCAGCCCCTTGGGCAGCGTCCACACGGCGTGTAGGCCCAGGACCACGCTGGGACCGCCAGCGGTGAGGCGCAGGCCGCCACTGGTGGGCGTGCTGACCGCCATCTGCGCACCGTAGGCCCGGAGGATCAGCACCCTGGACAGGGGCCCGGGTGCCGGCTGGGCGGGGCGGCGGGGGCGCGGCGGGGGCGGCCTGGGCTGCCTGTCCTCATCCACCACAGGCACCGGCGCGGCTGAGTTCACGGGCACCGAAGGCGCTGGGGCCGCTTCTGCGGTCGAGGGCATGGGCACCGCGCCTGGTACGGCAGCGCTGGGAGGCTTCGCTGCAGTCGCAGGGGGTGCAGCCTTCCGGACGGGCCGAGGGGCCGCAGAGGGCGGGCGGGCCTTGTCTGAAGCCGCTGGGGGAGACGGGAAGGAGGCGGGTGCGGGAGCGACGACCCGTGCAGGAGGCTGCGGCGCGGCGGCGACCGGTGCCGCCGCACCCTTGCGGCCTGGGTTGGAGGGGCAGCCCAGCGCCAGGGCCAACACCGCGCAGCCCAGAAAGAGGCGAAGGGAAAAGTCTGGGCAGGGGGGTACGGGCTTGCGGCCCCCGAGGGGCCGTTCGGGGGGGGTCTGTTTGCAACCGAGTCGCATCCGTCCACCTGGTCCGGTGGAGCCCAGCGACAGGCGCTCCCATTAGGATTTATAGAAAGCAGACAAACACATCCACAGATCAAGCTTCACAACAGCAGCGACGCCTTTCAATACGCTTGATTACTTAGATTTGCCGAACCTGATTACCAAGCATGCCCAGCCAAATAGAGGAGTTTGATCGGCATGGGCGAGGTTCTGGCGGCGGCGTGTAGCAGGCGTGGCAGTAAGCCGGCAGATTGAAGTGCCGCTTGTAGCGCCACTGGAATTCGGCGAGATAGCTCAGGAGGTGCTGGTTGCCGATCAAGCGGCAGACGCCTCGATTGTTTCCTTTCAGGTTGCGACATGAGCGAGGCCTTCCCCATGATCGGGAGCGCTGTCCCGCCCCTAATCGCCTTCCATTTGGCGCTCAGGAATGTGACCGCAAGTGGAATGGAACCATAACCTGACCAAGCGGCCATTTTACGGTTCCGCGACACACATGGCGTGCCAGACGTCCATGTAGGCCTCGTGCCGGTCGTGCTCGCCGACACTCCCCTTGAAGTTGGGGTAGGTGATCTGGCGGATGGCTTCGGCCGCAGCCTGGGCCACCTGCTCGCGGTCCACGCGGGCCCGGAACCGGTAGTCGTTCCGGGGCGAGACCTCCACCCGGGCGCCGGGGAAGACTCGCTGGATGTCACCGGCCTTGCGGGCCCGGACGAGTAGCGTGGTACCGTCGCCACCTTTGTCGACGATGGAGAGGAAGGCGTTGTTGAGAAAGATCCACATGCGTGACTCCTTGGTCAGAGAAGGGCTGAGGGCTGGGGTAGTGCTCGGGTGTCAGGGGTGGGCAGGGGGAAACCAGGTGGGCAGCTCTCCCCATCGTTCGACGAGGGCTTCCAGGACGAGCTGGTCCGCCACGTTGTTCAGGAGACCCTTCAGCTCGGCGAAAGGGGCGAGGAGGACGGCCTGGGTCTCCCAGTCCATGTCGGCGGGATTGCCACCCAGGCGGCGGGCCAGGTAGTAGCGGGTGCGTGAGGTGGAGCGCGTGTTGTCCACCAGGTGGCTGAAGAGCTCCACCTCCAGTCCCGTTTCCTCGAGCACCTCCTTTAGGGCCGTGGGCCGCAGTCCCCGGCCCTGGGTCTTCCCCTTGGGGAAGGTGACCTTGGATCCGCCGAAGGCATTGGTGGGGGCCACAAGCCAGACACGCTCGTCGGGTTCCACCACCACAGCACCTGAGGCGGTTGCCCGCCCCATGGTGTCGAAGGGAGGTTCCTTGAAAGCGGGGCTGTCACTGGGATTCTTCATGCCTCCCAGGGCCTGCAAGGCCACCAACGAGGTGGAGAATGGAACCCCATGGAGGTCCGTAGGCATGGGCCCGTCGGGCACAACCAGGGCCAACTGCCCCGGATCCCACCAGGCCTCGAGGTCGCTGGGGGAGTGCGGGTGGCGGATAGGGACGTGCCTCCCGTCTTCATCGAGCCGGGGGTGATGCTTCATCGTTCCCTCCTGTGGGGTGCGCCCAGAGCCGGGCGAGTGAGGCCTTGGCAAGGGGGGCTCATGATCGGGATTCGATCCATGAACCGGGAAACCACCTCGATACCTAAGGCTAGGCTATTGAATTAGACAATGCTTGACTAGTCTGAGATCAGAGGACCAGGAGTCAGGTGGGGAGAACTGATTGGAGTCTGCTGATAGATCAAACTGCTGCTCGTAGGCGGCACGGTGACGGCCCGGGCTTATCCTTGGAGCATGGCCACCACCCCTAAGCTCATTCGCCGCCTCCGTGCCCGCCTGCAGGCCAGGGCGACCGATGTGCTCGGGAGCAAGGAGAAGGCACTCGCTTGGATGAGGTCACCCAACAGGGCACTCGGTGGGTCCACCCCGATCTCGGTCATCAACGCCGACCCTGAACTGGGGGCAAGAGCGGCGGATGATGTGTTGGTTCGGATTGAATACGGGGTGTTCTCCTGATCTGGCCTTCCAGGGATCGGTAGTTCCATCGCGAGCCCTCTTCTTCCCCTTGGCGGCGCAGGAGGGCATCTCCCGCAAGCTCAGGTCAACAGGTGTTTGGACGGCCCTGCCGCAGGGTTACGGCAGGCTACGCTTCGGGGCCAAGGGCCTGAGGCTCGTTACTGACCTCAATGTAGCTCACAGCAGTCTCGGGGTCAGCTAGGGGTGGAGGCCCCGCAATCACACACCGGATGGTGTGTAACAAAATCGTGTTCATGGGAACGGTCCGTGGGCCGCGCCTGGTGGTCCGCGCGTTCCACCAGGGGCCCCATTCCATGCAGCTCAGGCGATCTGCTGCGAGGCTTCAACCTGATCCCAGACCTCGTTGCAGATGTTCTGAACGAAGGTCTGCAAATGCCAGATTGGGATGGCAGGCAACCCCTTATCAAGCAGTCCCTGCCATGTGGGCCGATGGCCCTGGTTGGCCAATCGCATGGCGTCCATCCTCACCTGCACGGCATAGTCCAGCTTGCGCTGATTGTTCCAGGCCTTCTGCCAGGCCTGCCAGCGAGAAGAGATCTCACTGCAGAGCTTCGGCTCCCGGTTCCGGAGGGTGTCGGCAGCAACCCCAACCTTGTCGGCCACTGCGGACAATGGGAGCGGAGTCTCGATGGAAAGTTCAGCCTCAAGAGTCGCCACCACCTTCTTCCAGTCGATGGCATTCCGGTTCCGGCGAGAAGGCTTGCCCTCCCTCTTCTCATCCAGGAGTAAGCAGGGAACCATCGCCATCTCGCTCCTACCACACAGGACATCCTCGAGAGAACACTCGTGGAGTTCGGCGATCCGAAGGATGCGCTCAAACTCAGGCCTGTGGTTCCCGCTGGTCCACCCCGAGAGGGTGGACTTGGTAACTCCGAGGAGGGCTGCAAGCTTGGTGGCATTTCCACCAAGTGCAATCACGATAATCTCCTTGAGGAAAGCAGCAATGGACCTCTTGGGGCGGTCAGTGGCAGTGGCCAGATCGCTCACCAGGAGGTCAGCGACCATGCTGGCGTGTGCCAGCTTTTTCTGGGATGGAGTGGTGGCTTGGGGGTGGTCCTGACGACCAAGACTCCCTGCGCATTTGGGGCAGACATGAGGAAGACACTTCACCCGTCCAGACGGCTTCCACTCGTGCTTCGAGCAACCGCAACTCGATACGAGGTTGATCTTGTGCTTGGGGCAGCAAGTGACGGACTTGAAGGACCAAAGGAGCTGAGCGTAGGGGGTCGCAGAAGTCTCCCCCTCTTCCAAGCAGACAGGGCACCACTTGGGGTGCTTCGCAATGAGGCCCCGGGTCGAAATGAAGGGTGCCAGGAAGCCTAAGGTCAGCTCATTAAGGCCCTTCTGGGTGGTCAGGGCCTCCAGGCGACCCACCCACTTCCCGTCCAAGACTGCCAGGCCGTTGAAGGAGGGCAGCCTCCAGGCATCCTCGAAATGATAGGTCTTGTCGGGAGCGGCCTCAGTGATGTCGGCGAACACCAACTCCCGGGCAAGCACCTGGGGGGTGAGGACGTGAACGTCGGCCAGCCGCTGGTAGTAGCTACTCAGGCTCTCCCGGTAGGGGGTGCCCAGACCGAGGGGCTGGAGCCGCACAAGAACAGATCTGGCCGGTGCTGGGGACTTCTCGCCCACAAGCTGGTAGTCAATCGTGTGCAGGGTCATTCGGCCACCTTATGAGCAAGAGAACAGGCCTTGGAGGCCTGGACCAAGGACTTGAGAGAGGAAGACCCCAGGGCAGAACTGTTCAGGGTGCGTTCGCCAAGAAGAGTCTCCCGGAGGATCGTGATCAGCTGGCTCTCGCTTGGAAGGGCGCGCTCCAGGCATTCCTTCGACCACTTGCCATCGTTCTTAAGGGCACATTCCAACGCAGTGGTGAGAACGGTCTTGAGGATGCCCACGCAGCCAATACAGGCCTCCTGGAGGGCGTCGGCGTGAACAGACAGATCCGGCATGCCTTTGATGGCCAAGTACTTCTGAAGCTGTTGGATGACCTTGCAGAACACCTGCCTTTCGTCCTCGACATCAGGCTTGTAGCGTCGGAAGTGAACCACGCCCATCCGCCGCGCCAGCTGGGCACTCATCGTCGTGAGCTCGTGGAGGTCATACGAGCCCACCAGCACCAAGGTCGCCCCCTTGTCGGCAAGGGTCTTGAGGGCATCCATGTGGTTCATCAAGTCGTTGCCATGGGCCTTTCGGAGGATGGGGACGGCCTCATCGATCACGATGGTGCCCACCCTGCGCTGGGCAATGATGCGCTCCACGGACATGCGCATGGCGCTGACGGAAGTTCTGGCGGAGTACAGGGTGAGCGGCTTCGGATCGGTCACCAGGAGGGTCTCGCGCTTGCGCTCAAGAAGCGGTTCGTGCATCGCTCGCCCCAGCTCGGAATAGAACATCCGCCAGGAGAAACCGCGCTCGCCAGAGGCCGGTGCAACCATGGATGCCATCGGGATGAAGGAGGGATCGGCATTCATCTCCTCCTGGTTGGCGGCCAGCACCCTCTCCTCCAGGATTCGGACCAGCGTGGACTTCCCGACGCCAGTGGGTCCTGTGAGCAGCAGGATGCTCTTGCCCGAACCGGGGCTGGCCAGCGTGGCCATCTCGGCAAGCGTGTCAGCAATCATGGGGTGGGAGAGGCGGACCTTCTGGAATCGGAGACGCTTGTCCGCATCGGACATATTTAAGGCCTCCTCCTGCGTGGCGGTAACGGGATTGATCTCAGAACAGCTCATAGTCATCCTCCTTGTCCCAGTGGGAACTCTTGTGGGTGTTCAAGGTCGTTTGGGCAGCCTCCGATCGGGCCTGCTTCTTCAGGGCAGATCGAGGGGTGGCGTGCTTCTCAGTAACAGGGGCCGATTCCGTCGAGTTGTTGGTGGCGGACTCAATATCCCCCATGCGCAAGGGCTCGTAGATACGCCGGCACTCCCGCTGACGGTCATCCTCCTTCCTCTGGTCGTCAGTCCAGTTCTCGGGATTCAGAACCTTCACCCACTCGGCAGCACGGGCATGGATGGCAGACTTGTCTCTGGTGCGCTTCTTCGCCTCCTCCAGGGCGAAGAGAAGTTCGACTTCGGTGTAGTTGCGGTAGATGGCCAGCTGGTTGTTGGCGCAACGCACCCACCGGTTCTCAACCAAGGCATAGACGAAGCGGATGTCCCAGGGGTCCACACGAACTTCAACCGGAGTGCCATCCAGGCTGGGGGTCAGAGACTCATTGCAGTGGTACCAGCCGTGGTTGATCTTCACGCCGCGCTGCCTGTCAACAACGCGCGTATCGCGGTCAACCGGACTGGGGCAGGTCTCCACAAGGAACCGGAAATCGTAGACCACCAGCCGGTTGCGGCGTTCCCCGGTCTCCCTCAAGCGCCTATCAAGATGCTCGACGGGGCCATCGCCATGGACCGGATGGGGGTTCTTGCCGTAGAGCTCCTTGAAGTAGTAGTCCATTGCGGCGTGAAAGGCCGGCAAGGTCCAGGTAACGAAGTTCTCTGGCATCACCTGCCTGGTCACAGAGCGGACGTAGCGAAGCAGCTGCGTGTTGCCTGCCAGCTGGTTGATCAACTGACTCTGGACCGTCCCGAAGACCCTCTCCATGACGGCGCCGAACCTGGGCTCTCCCGCGGGGCGGTAGCGGATGCTCACCCCATAGAGCCCGCAGAGCCTCATCATTGCCTTGGAGTGGAACTCCTTCCCGTTGTCGAGCAACAGCATCTCCGGCAGACGGCCATGACGCCGGACGATATCCCGCAACACCATCATGCAGGACCGGTAACTCGGAGGGTCGAACGTGAGGTAGCTACCCACAATGGCCCTGGATTCCGCATCGATGGCGAGGGTCAACCAGGCACGCCCAAGGGACTCCTTGGAGTTGGGGAGGCAGAATTCGAGCTGAATTTGCGTGTGATCGATGTGGACGATCTGGAAGGGGCGGACGCCATGCACCTCCTCCTTGATATGCAGGTAGTTGACGAACTGACCCTCCTGATAGGCCATGCGCTTGCCCATCCGCGCCCTCGTAGAGGAATTGGCTCTGAGCTCCTTTGAAAAGGTCTTCAGCGAACAGGGCTCGAGATCCGCCCCCTCGCAGGCAGTCCGGAAATACCAGTAAGCGGTTTTGACAGAAATGTTCTTGGGGTCGTTGAAGTGCTTGCGGACAACCTTAGGAATAAGGCTAAGCACCTCCTGCGAAAGCCTCCGATCTCGTCGACCCTTGAGGGCGTGCCTTGGCACCAGCGCCAAATGGCGCTCGAAGGCGTTGTCCTCAGCCAGCCTTGTGCTCCGCCGATAGCGTCGAAGGGTGCGCGCAGACCGAAACACCGAATTGGGGTCAAGGGCCGCAGCCTCAATCAACCGCATCCGCTCCAAAGCGGTGTCCAGTTCCGCAGGAGTGAAACTGTCCACCCTCGAGGAATCGAACTTGGTGACACGAGGGCCTGAGGGGTCCGGGAGGATCTTGAGCCCCCCGCTCTGGTGGAGCTTCTCCACCGTGTCTAAGAGGAATTCAGTGACCTTCCCCTGGTAGGTCGCCGAAATGTAATCCCCATCGGCGAAGAGGATCTCGTATTCCCTCTTGCCCATGATGATCTTCCCGCCGGGCTGGATGGCGGTATCGAGTCGCTCCTGAGGGAACCCGACCGTGGGGGCCTGGGAAGCCTGGAGGAACGCCATGGTAGGAGCATCCCGATAGACCGACACGCGGTCGGTCTCGCCAAGATTGTCGTTGTAGAGGTCGAACGCAACGACCTTGTCAGCGATCGCCTTGTAGATCGCATCCGGGGTAAGCCCGGGGACTTCCAGCAACGTCCGAAGGTGGATGGAGGACTTGTCCAGGAAGACCTGCTTCAGGGTGTTGAACTCCTGCCGTTCAAGACCAGGGTGGCTGGCATCCAGATAGGACTCCAGGAAGGTCAAATTCTGGATGTACTGCCGGGGGAGCTCACCGGCGGACCGCAGCCGGTAGTTCAGCCCGCGATCAGCGAAGTAGCTCTCCGCCAGAGGAAACCGCCAGCCGCTCGCATCACGAAGGAACTTGGTGGGGTGAAGCATCGAGTGCTTGAGCAGCCGAGCCTCCTGGCGCCACTCTTCGATCACGATCCCGTCCTGCGTGATCAGGAGGAAATCCGGAGTGTGCAGAAGGCGGGTGGCCTTCCCATTGGCGAGGGGGACCTTCTGATCGACCTCCAACGGCTGGGCATAGTACTCGAGCACCTTGGGGTCGCGCTCGTAGTGAAGCATTGCGGGGAACTCGGCCGTTCGGCTCTCAGTCTCGATGACCCGATTCATCTTCTTGCTGGGGTAACGGGTGATGAGATTGGAGCCATTGGACCGGACCTGCCGAACAGGAGCCTCCCGGCGGGCCTTCCTGACCAGGTTCCGGCCGGCTTCGGGGGTGCCGAGCTCATCGAACAGATTTTCAAGTTCAATATCGGTAAGCATTTAGAGATCTCCCTCCTCGGGTGAAAAAGTTTTCTGAGATTTTTTTCCAAAACCCATTGACAGACCTTGGAAAAGACTTAAACTACCGTAGGACGCGAAGCGAATAGAACTAGTGACTAGTGAGTTGTTGCTAGCGAGTCGTTATTGCTTGTAAGCATCTTGGAAGACCAGATTAAGGCACGGGTTAAAAGAACAACTATCTGAGATCATTTGCTTTAACAATGATTTCGGAGGTATCAAATAGAAGGCCACCCCTCTGCCTGCGCTTCCCCGGGCGACGCAATCCTTTGCTCGACCGCTCGACGGTCTGGCGACTGGGGGGGCTTCTTGGGATTCCTTGGCGGGGCTTCCTCAATGGGGTGTTCGGGTAGCTGGCATCCGGTGGCCAGACGCTTAGCGGAGCCAATATTCTTATGACTCTATGTGTTGTAAGTAATTGGCTAATACTTTGTTTTGGACACCCTCTTAGTGGGAATCTATGCGCCGGGCGCCGCCAAATTGAAGCAAGCCTACCCGGTGTGCGTGATCTGCACGTGAGCGAACCATGTATTGCCTTTGCTGAGAGGGCAGGGTTGCCCCCGCCGATGGGCTCGTAGGCAAGACTTTGGACTGCCCCTAGAGATCCGTCTGAGGCCAGGCAGAAGAGGGCTTTCCACCTCCCGTGGAGATTGGATGCAGGGTGGTCTGGCGCGAGGATGGTCACTGAACCCTCCAATAATGGACGGCCAGCCTCTCACACCTCTTTTTGTCCATGTCAACAGGTAATTAATCGACTATGAAGGTCGAATTGAGTACTGTATTCGATCAAAAAAGTCGAATAAGCGCAAATTGAATCATTTTAATTGAAAAAAATACACCTAGAGTTGCATAGCTAAAAAAGAATAGAAAAAAATTTCACTTTTGACGAAGTCTGAAAGCTGAGTATGCCAAATCAACAAGAAACCCAAATCCAATGACGGAGGCCGATGCTTGACCCTGCAGATTGTCGAGCCGACCGAATGAGGCCCTGTCTCCCAAGTGGTAGTCCCCCACTGACCCTCCAACCACCCTGGGCGAGGGCCTCAACTAGGCCCGGGACCTCTTGCTGTAATGCAACCCAAGTGAATTCGCAAGCATGGGTTGTCCACATCGTAAAAAGAAGCATAAGCTGACCGTTCGGCCAGATTATGCTTCACGCAGCATCTGCTATATGCAGGTGAAAAGGGGGTTAGCCCGTTCGGAACGCGAAGGGATGGGGGACCAACGGTTGTGGCGTAGCGGTCGGGAACTATAAGTTGTCCAACTACTGAAAAGAAGCATAAGTTGTCCGTTCGGCCATCTTATGCTTCACGCCACAGATTTATCAGTGGCTTACGTTTTTAACTGGTGGAGGTGGTGGGAGTCGAACCCACGTCCAAGAAATGCCAGGTGGCAGCTCATTCACAGGCTTGGTCCGTTCTTGAAACCTCCCGGCGGGGAACGGACGAGCCGCTCGGGACGTGTGCCTCCTGATCTCGGCTGCCGTCAGGGGGCGTCGCGGCAGCCTATCTGGTACCCCTGTCCGGCAGGCCGAAGCCACCCTTTCAGGGGTTTAACGAGCTCGGTACCCAGAGATCCCGAGGACTCGCTCGGAGCCTAGGTTGCCCTAGGCAGCGAGAGCCAGTTCGAAGTTATCGTTGGCAGTTTGGTTTGGGCGGATTGATAAGGGGGCCATCCGTCCAACCCCCGCCTGCACCGGACACCTGGATCACGACCTGTCGAAACCGGTCACCCCCATGTGGTCTGGAACCGCCCTGCCTGCCCCCTCAAGGGCCCGGATCGGGCGGAGGTTGAGTATGGACGTTGGAAGGGGGGTCCGCAAGGGCCTGGTGCCTGGAGAGACCCAGCCACATAGGGCCACCCCAATGAACAGAAACGGCCGATGCTCACGTTGAACGGGTTGGGTTCCGGTTAACCGTTTTCAAGACGTGGCCACTCTTCATCCCCTTCATCCGCTTTCATCCCTGTTGCCTTTTTTCTGAACAGGGATGAAGGGGATGAAGGGGATCGGCTGCTACGAGGGATAGGTCGAGTCACCCACCTGGACCTGCAAGGCCCAGCACGCAGTCAGTGCACTGTCACTTCCCTTGTTTCCGCCGCGCGGTGATGGTCTCGCCGCCGATGCCCCAGTTGTCCGTGTCCACTTCGTCGATGACGACGACGGTGGTCTGGGGGTTCTTGCCGAGGACGTCCACCAGCAGCTGGGTGGCGCCCTGGATCAGCGCGGCCTTCTGGGCGGCCGTGGCGCCTTCGCGGGTGATGCGGATGTTCACGTAGGGCATGGGGGCTCCTTCAGGGCGCCTGCAGGTTCATCCCTTCAGCAGCTTCCGGCTGCGCAGGAAGGCTTCCAGCTCGTCCGCGGCCTCGATGGCCCGCTCGGGCACGAGGATGGCCTGGGAGTGGCTGACGCGGAAGAGCCAGAACCCGCTGTGCCGCTGGATGCCGGCGAAGGCGGACCAGGCCAGGTTGCCCGCCGTGGAATCGGTGCGCAGGGTCAGGCCCTCGTCGTCCAGCTCCACCACCATGGGCGGGTAGGCCTGGGTCCCGCGGCGGTAGCGGGCCCAGCGGAGGACCGCCTCGGGCATGACCAGCAGGAGCAGGGCGTTCCCGGCCATGAAGATCCCCTGCCCGCGGGCGCCCATCTGGTTGCTGGCATAGGCCATAAGCAGCAGCAGCAGCCCGGAGCCCACGGACACGTTGTACCAGAGGCGCTTGAACGCCCGCGTCCCGCGCAGGGCTTCTTCGGGGGTGAGGGTGTACTGGGCGATGATCTGCATGGAGATCCTTGGTCAGGCTCCATGATCGCCTACCACCCGCGCAGCTCGTTGGCTTTCTTGACGCGCTCCAGGGCCAGCACGAGGGCGGCGGTGCGCCAGCTGCAGCCGTGGGCGACGACGCGCTCGCGGACTTCATGGAAGGCCTGCACCAGGACCTTCTCCTCCTTGGCGAAGATCTCGGCCTCGTCCCAGAAGAGCTGCTGGAGGTTCTGCACCCACTCGTAGTAGGAGACCGTCACGCCGCCGGCGTTGGCGAGGATGTCGGGGATCACGGGGATGCCCCGGGCCTGGAAGATGTCGTCGGCCTCGGGGGTGGTGGGGGCATCGGCCCCTTCCAGCACCAGCCGCGCCTGCACCAGGGGCGCGGTCTCCCGGGTGAGCACCCCGCTCAGGGCCGCGGGGATCAGGATGTCGCAGGGCTGCTCCCAGAGGGTGGCGGGGTCGAAGGCCTCGCCGCCGGGGAAGCCGGCCACGGAGCCCCGGTTGGCGTGGGCATGGGCGCGGAGGGCGGGGAGGTCGAGGCCTCCCGGTGCCCGCACAGCGCCATAGAGGTCCGCCACGGCGGTGACCTTGGCGCCGGCCTCATGGAGGAAGGTGGCGGCGTGGCTGCCCACGTTGCCAAAGCCCTGGAGGACCACCGTCGCCCCCTGCAGGGTGCCGCCCAGCACGCCCTCCCAGGCTTCCCGGGCGCAGATGGCCAGGCCCTTGCCCGTGGCCGCAGGCCGGCCCTGGCTGCCGCCCAGCTCCAGGGGCTTGCCGGTGACGCAGGCGGGCTGGTAGCCGTTCTTGCGGCCGTATTCGTCCAGCACCCAGGCCATGGTCTGGGCGTTGGTGTTCAGGTCCGGGGCCGGGATGTCGCGGGTGGGTCCCAGCACCATGGAGAGCTTGGAGATGTAGCGGCGGGTCAGCATCTCCAGCTCGTGGAGGGACAGCTTGTCGGGATCGCACGTGATGCCGCCCCGGGCGCCGCCGAAGGGGACGTTCACCACGGCGGCCTTCCAGGTCATGAGGCTGGCCAGGGCCCGGACGTCATCCAGCTCCAGGTCCGGGTGGTAGCGGATGCCGCCCTTCTGGGGACCCCGCACCCCGTTGTGCTGGACGCGGTAGCCCTTGAACACGCGTAGGGTGCCGTCCTCCATGCGCAGGGGCATGGCCACGGTGATCTCGCGGTAGGGGGTCTTTAGCAGCTCCCGGAGTTCCAGGGACAGGCCCAGGATGTCGGCGGCGGCGTCAAACTGCCGGTTCACGTTCTCGAAGAGGTTCGTGTGCCTGGTCATACCCACCTCGCGGTGTACCTGTCCCCAGCTCCCCCAGTATGGGGCCGGACCGTTGGAGAGGCCCGTCCCCCCCCCACGCCATGCGTGAAAAACCCCAAAGTCAGGAGGCGGGCCTCCTGGCTTTGGGGTCAGGTAGAAAGACGAGAGAGGAAGGGCTCAGTCCTGCTTGAGGCCCTTGAGGCCGATCTCGTAGCGGATGTAGGTGATGCCCCAGGCGCCGCTGGGCATCTTGACGCAGCTGACGGTGAGGACCTTGGTGCCGTCGAAGCCCAGGGCCATGTCCTTGACGCCGGTCAGGCCAAACTGGGCGGCGGCGAGGTTGTCGGTGATGCCCATGTGGGTCATCTTGGCCCAGGTCTTGGGGGTGAGGCCCTTCAGGGTGCGATAGATGCCGGCGTTGTAGGCCAGCCGGGCATCCTTGACCGGGTAGTCATCCGTGGGACCGCCGGGCAGGCTGTCGATCTTGGCGGCCAAGTGCTCGATAGCCAGGCCCTTGAGCTCCTCGGGAGTCAGGGTGAGGCCCATCTGCTTGGCGTTGTTGTGGAGGTTCATGGCGCCGGGGTAGACCACGTTGGGGGTGATGGGGGCGATCACGGCGGCGGTCTTGTAGTCCTTGCGCACGGACAGGTACTGCAAGTGGGCGAGGATGGCGGCGGGGTCCTTGGCGGGCTCCGGGGCGGTGGTGGGTACCGGGTCCCCTCCGCAGCCGATGAAGGCGGGCACAAGCAGCAGGCTGGCAAGGGAGAACAGCAGGGATCGGCGCATGGGTGACCTCCTAGAATCGGAACCAAGAGGATGGTGGTACCTTCCCCGAGCGCTGCCAAGGGATATTCATCACAATGGGATCATGTATCCCATCTCCCTCCTCGCATTCGGCCGTTTGCGCCTGGAACCCTGCCGTGGTCTGCAGGGCCACTACCTCGACATGCTCCGGTCCTATGCCCGGATGACCGTCACCGAGCTGCCCGAGGGGAAGGGCGATCCGGCCCGGCAGCTCAAGGATGAGGCGGACCGCCTGCGGTCGAAGCTGGCGGGAGTGAAGTGTCCCGTGCTGCTGACGCCGGAGGGGAAGCTGCGGGACAGCGAGGCCTTCGCGCAGTGGCTGGCAGTCCGCATGGACCGGGGGGACAGCCTGGCCTTCGTCCTGGGCAGCAGCCACGGCTTCGACCCCGGGCTGAAGCGGGACATCCCCGAGCAGCTGAGTCTGTCGCCCATGACCTTCCCCCACGAGCTGAGCCGGGCCCTGTTCCTGGAGCAGCTCTACCGGGCCTTCACCATCCTGCGGGGCAAGGACTACCACAAGTGAGCGGCCGGGCAGGGCAGCGGGGCGTCATTCCATTCGCCCTTTTTCCGCCTCTGGCCCACACTGAAGGCTCATGACCCGAACCGCCCCCGAGCCCCCGGCTCATCCCATGGACCGTTTCTTCGCGCCCCCGGAGGGACGGATCTTCGCCTGCTTTCCCGGGGCCGAGGACCGACCCGGCCAGCGGCGCATGGCCGAGCTGGTCCATGACGCGGTGCGGGAGGCCACGGCGCTGTTCCAGAAGTGGCGCGACACCGGCGGCGAGGCCGAGGCCCGGCCCGAGGCGGTGATCCAGGCGGTGGAGGCGGGCACGGGCACCGGCAAGAGTCTGGGCTACCTGGTGCCGGCCCTGGCGGCGGGACCCAAGCCCATCCTGGTGGCCACCCGCACCAAGCAGCTCCAGCGCCAGCTGCTGGAGGAGGACGTCCCCCGGGCCGCCGGCATCCTGGAGCGCCCCATCAAGGCCGTGCTGGCCAAGGGCCGCGCCAACTACCTCTGCAAGGTGGCCTGGGAGGCGGTGTCCACGGACTCGGCCGTGGAGCTCACCCGCGCCGACCAGCAGCTGTGGCTGGCCCTGCAGCGCTGGGCCCCCACCACCCCGGACGGGGACCGCGAAGGCCTGGGGCGCTTCGGCGAGGGCGAGTCGCCGCTGTGGGACAAGGTCAACGCCCGGGCCGAGCGCTGCACCGGCCGCCAGTGTGCGAGCTACGAGAGCTGCCACCTCACCAAGCTGCGCCAGGAGGTGGCCGAGGCCGACCTCATCATCGTGAACCACGCCCTGCTCATGGCCGACCGCGTGCTGCGCGAGTCCGCCTTCGGCCAGGTGCTGCCGGACGCGCCGGTGCTGATCCTCGACGAGGCCCACGACCTGGAGGAGCAGCTCACAGAGAGCTGTGCCGAGGCCTGGTCCAGCCGCGCCATGAACCTGCTCTTCACGGACCTGCGCGAGGCGGCGAAGGGCGCGGGCGCGGGCCTGACCGTGGCGCTGGCGCCCTGGGAGCGCTCCTGGGCGGACCTGCTGGGCTGGGTGCCCATGGACGGGGGCGTGCTGCCCTTGCTGGCCCCGGGGCCCGAGATGAAGGCCCTGGCGGATGCCGTGGGCGGCTGGGTGGAGGCGGGCCATCCCCTGCTGCAGGAGACCCGGCGGCTCGCCTCGGCCGATCCCGAGAATCCCATCTGGCTGCGCCTCGCCGAGCGGGTGGGCACCGCCTTCGCGCGCATGGAGCAGATCTTCGCGCAGCCCGACGGCTGGGTCTCGACCCTCAACCGCGAGGGCCCGAACCTCGTCCACTTCAAGTCCAACCCCGTGGACATCCGGCCCTTCTTCCACCAGCACGTGCGGCGCGGCTTCGAGACCGTGGTGCTCACCAGCGCGACCCTGCGGGACGGCCGCGGCTTCAACGGCCTGGGCCTGCGCCTGGGCTTCACTCGGCCCGAAGTGGCGGCGGCGGAGCACGTGGAGAGCCCCTTCGACTTCGAGGCCCAGGGCCTGCTCTTCGTGCCGCCGGGCCTGCCCGAGCGCCGCGCCGGCGGCGGCGGCGTGGGCGACCCCGCCTGGGTGGAGGCCTCCCTGGCGGCCATGGAGCGCATGCTGCGGGCCAGCCGCGGCCGGGCCCTGGTGCTGTTCACCAGCCGCAAGATGCTGGCCACCTTCCGGCCCCGGCTGGAGGAGGCCCTGCCGGAGCTGACCTTCTTCGTGCAGGGCGACGGCCTCTCGCGCACCCAGCTGCTGGATCGCTTCCGCACCACGCCCGCGGCGGTGCTGCTGGGCCTCGCCAGCTTCTGGCAGGGGGTGGACATGCCCGGCGAGGCGCTCAGCCTGGTGATCGTCTCCGCGCTGCCCTTCTCGCCGCCGGACGACCCCGTGCTGCAGGCCCGCATCCGCGAGGCCGACGCCCTGCGCGAGGGCCTCGGCTTCATCGGCATCCAGGTGCCGCAGATGACGCTGAAGCTGAAGCAGGGCATCGGCCGCCTCATCCGCACCCGCACCGATCGCGGCGTGGTCGCCGTGCTGGACCCGCGCCTGATGCTGCCCAGCGAAGACCGCCTGGGCAAGCGCTACGCCGCCCAGGTCCGCGCCGCCCTGCCGCCCTTCCCGCTGACCCGCGACTGGGACCGCGTCGAAGCCTTCCTGCGCGAGCTGTGAGTGTGTCTTAGGGGCTGAGAACGCCAACCGCAGAGAACGCAGAGAAAAGCTAAAGACGATTAACCACAAAGAACACAAAGGGCACAAAGAAGAGCAGGGTTGGGCTGAGCCTTGCCTGCTTTCGAGAAGCGCTTTTTTGGACGGGGATAAGAGGGATGAACGGGGATGAAAAGCCGCCGCTGGATTTTCTAGCCCGCGCTCTTGTCCTTATCCCCGTTCATCCCTCTTATCCCCGTCAAAAGGCTTTCCTGTTTATCGGCCAGACTCCGTTAAAAGGCGCTCCACGAAGAACGTGTCTTTCCGGCAGCACTGCCTGACCCAACGGGAAGCAACGAATTTGGCCAAATAGGGCGCACTTGAGTGTCTTCGACTCAACCCAAATTTGGTGATTTGGGGTCGCGGTCAGGCCGA
>CAIOFF010000065.1 GCA_903857495.1 uncultured Holophagaceae bacterium
CGACAGGGCATCCGGGCCTGGGGCCCCCGGTCGCCTGCGACCGGCCAAGGGGGCGGCGGCTGGAACGGCTTTTTGGGGCCGCAGCCAGCCGCCGCCCCCTTGGGGATGCCCGTGGTGAGTCCGGGCGCATTCGTGTGCTACCTGCGCCCGCAGGGCGTCTTCGTGTCCTTCGTGGAGCGTCTTTTTAGCGGAGTCTGGCCGATAACCAGGGAGTTTTTCTACCGCAGATTGCGCAGATAAAGCTGCCCATCTGTTTTCATCTGCGCAATCTGCGTCATCTGCGGTTTCAATTTCTTCTCCTTGGCTGCCCCCCAACCTAGGATGAGTCCATGCCCATCTCCCTTCGCGTTGCTCTGGTCCAGCAGGACACGGTCTGGCAGGACCCGGCGGCCAATCTGGCGCGGGCCCGGGGCTTTGTGGAGCAGGCGGCGCGTGCGGGCGCCCGGGTGGTGGTGTTTCCGGAGCTATTCACGCTGGGCTTCACCATGGCGCCCGAACCCTTCGCCGAAACCATCCCCGGCCCCACCACCGAGGCCGTGGGGGCGCTGTCCCGGGAGTTTGGGCTATACGTCATCGGCTCCGCGGTGGAAGCCCACACGCCGCACCCGCGCAACGCCGCCTTCGTCACGGCGCCGGACGGTACCCTACTGACGACCTACCGCAAGCTGCATCCCTTCACCTACGGCGACGAGCACCAGCACTACAGCGGCGGCGAGGACTGCCCGCTGTTCAGCCTCGACGGCATCCCCTGCGGCCTCCAGGTCTGCTACGACCTGCGCTTCCCCGAACCCTTCCGGTCCCTGGCCGTGCGGGGTGCCGAAGTCATCTTCGTGCCCGCCAACTGGCCCGCCCGGCGCATCTCCGCCTGGTCCACCCTGCTGGCGGCCCGGGCCATCGAGAACCAGGTGGCCCTCTGCGGCGTCAACCGCGTGGGCCGGGATGGGGCGGGCCTGGAGTACCCCGGCGCCTCGGCCCTCCACGACTGCTTCGGCGAGGTCATCGCATCCGGGGATGCCACCGAGGGCCTGGTGGTCGGCGGCCTCGACCTCGCCCAGCTCCGCGCCTGGCGCCAGCGCTTCCCCGCCCTGCAGGACCGGCGGCCCGAGGTCTATGCGGCATTAGACCGCAAAGATGGAACACCGATGAACACCGATTAAAAGCGGATAAAGACAGGGACCAGCAGGCGTGTGGCCGTTGTTTTGATCATGCCTTTATCGGTGTTAATCGGTGGCCAAAAATGCTTTGTTTTTTATCCCCTTCATCCGCAGTTATCCCTGTCAAAAAGCCTTTTCAGGAACAGGGATGAAGGGGACGCTGGGGATGGAAAAAATCTAGACTTTATCAATTGATACCTACCTGAGGCTGCCATCGGCCGTACATTGCCCGCAGATGACCACTGGGCATCGAACAGCGTTGACCCCTCGGGAGACCTCATGCCCCGCATTGACATCAGCCGCACAGATTACGGTTGCAGCATCTACTGTGATGGCGAGTTTCTCGGGTCAGTCCTGAGAAGCGGTGAGCTGGCCTTCGAGGCCTCCAAGGCAGGTCATTGCCTGAAGGGCATCCCGACCTTCGAGGCGGCCGTCCAATGGATCCTTGATCCTGAAAGTCCCCAAATGGAAGCTGCAATGGCGCCGGGGAGAAGCGCCGGCTCTGAGCGCTCCCCCTTCTGGCCCGACAGCCCGCAGGCCTTCAACAATCACGCCTGACCCGTCGACCAGGGCAGACCTCCGCATCCCTGAACCGGGCTAGGATCGTAGGATGATCGCTCTCCCGGAGGCCCTGCGCGCCTTTCGCTACCGCAACTTCCGGCTCTTCTTCTCCGGGCAGCTGATCTCGCTCATCGGCACCTGGATGCAGATCGTGGCGCAGTCCTGGCTGATCTACCGGCTGACGGGCAAGGCCTCCATGCTGGGCCTCGTGGCCTTTGCGGGGCAGTTCCCCGTGTTCGTGTTGGCCCTGGCGGGGGGCATGACCGCAGACCGCGTGCGGCCCCACACCCTCCTCGTGATCACCCAGGCCACGTCCATGGGGCTGAGCCTGGTCCTGGCCCTGCTGACCCTGACCGGGCAGGTCCAAGTCTGGCACATCGTCGTCCTCTCCATGCTGCTGGGCGTGGTGAACGCCTTCGATATTCCGGCCCGGCAGGTCTTCGTGGCGCAGACCGTGTCCCGGCCGGACCTCATGAACGCCATCGCCCTGAACTCGTCCATGTTCAACGGCGCCCGCATCGTCGGCCCGGCCCTGGGCGGCTTGCTGGTGGCGGCCGTGGGGGAGGGCTGGTGCTTTCTGGCCAACGGCCTGAGCTACCTGGCGGTGCTCGCGGGACTCCTGGCCATGCGCCTGGAGGAGCGGCCAGCGGTCGCTCACGGCCCCGCCGTCCAGGGCGTGCTGGAGGGCCTCCGCTTCATCCGCAAGGCGACGCCAGTCCGCGACCTGCTCCTGCTGCTGGGCCTGCTCAGCCTCATGGGCATGCCCTACACCGCGCTGATGCCCATCTTTGCGGACCAGGTCCTCCACGGCGGCGCCAGGGCCATGGGCGTACTCATGGGCCTCTCCGGCGTGGGCGCGCTCACCGGCGCCCTCAGCCTCACCCTGCGCCACAGTCCCAAGGGCCTCGGCCGCTGGATCGCGGCGAGCGCCTGCGGCTTCGGCGTGGCCCTGATCGCCTTCTCCCTGTCCCGCAGCTACACCCTGAGCGCCGTGCTCATGCTGCCTCTGGGCTTTTCGCTGATGGTGGAGATGGCCTCCACCAACACACTCATCCAGATGATGATCCCCGATGCCCTGCGGGGCCGGGTGATGTCCGTCTACTCGATGATGTTCATGGGCATGGCGCCCGTGGGCGCCCTCATCGGCGGCACCCTCGCCCACAACCTGGGCGCACCCCTCACCGTGGCCCTGGGCGGCGGCGGCTGCCTGGCGGTCGGCCTGCTCTTCGCCCTCCGCCTGCCCCAGTGGCGGCAGCGGGCATCCCTTCTCTTCCGCAGCGAAGAGGCCGCCCGGAAGGCGGAGTAGACTCCGCTCAGCGCTACAGCGGTCGCCAGTGGTGGAAGCAGGCGGCCTGGCCTTGCAGGGTTCCGGCCTCGTCCACCAGGTTCCACACCACCGCCTGCTCGATGCTGAAGCGGCGGCCGTCGGCGGCCACCCGCACGCCGGCATAGTCATCGATGAAGCCCTGCTCCGCCACCCGGCGCAGCAGGCGCTCCCGCTCCTCCCGGGCCAGGGGCTCGGCGGAGAGCCGGGACGGGAGGCCGACGAAGGCCTCCCACGGATAGCCGAACAGGATCTGGGCCGCGCGGTTGGCGAAGGTGAAGCGGGGATCGGGCTCCGTGCTGTGGGACAGCAGGACGAAGTCCGCCTCATACAGCGCGCGTCCCAGGTCGGCCCCGGGCGCGGGCTCGATCAGAGGCCGCCCCAGCAGGCGCTGGTAGCTGTCCAGCAGCAGGGCTGCGTGGGCCCCGTGGAACCCGTTGGCGGAGCTGGGGGGGTGGGAGGCGTCCATCTTCGGCGGCTACTTCGGCGGGTTGGCCGGCGCGTCGCGCTTGAACCACTGGGCCTGGCCGTAGACAGGCTTGACCTTCTGCTCGAGGGCCTCGAGCTGGGCCTGGTTGAGGGGCAGGAAGTCCCGGGCGATGCGGACGTTCTCCTCCAGCTGGGCGACATTGTCCACGCCGATAATGGCCGTGCTCACCGGGTGGCTCAGGGTGTAGCGCATGGCCTCCTTGATGGTCAAAGTGCCGGGCCGGTCGTACTTGGCGGGGCCCCGCTGCTTGTCCGGGGGCGGCGGTGGCACGCCCTCCAGGATGCGGCCCCGGGCGGGGATCTTCATGGCGATGATGCCCATCTCCTTCTCGACCGCCAGGGGCAGCAGGGTCTTCTTGAAGGGCAGGTGCCAGGTGTCCGCGGCGTTGAAGGCCATGAGCACCGTGTCGAAGGGGAAGCGGCGGATGGCCTCGGCCAGCACGTCCGGATCCGTGTGGCCGCTGAGACCCAGGAAGCGCACCAGCTTCTGGTCCCGCGCCTTCACGAAGGCCTCCAGGGCGCCGCCCTTGGCGCAGACCCGCTCCACGTCGTCCAGGGTGCTCATGGCGTGCAGCTGCCAGAGGTCCACCTGGTCCGTGTTCAGCAGCTTCAGCGAGAGCTCCAGCAGACGGAAGGAGCCGTCCGCGGTGCGGTCATGGGTCTTGGTGGCCAGGAAGGCCTCGCGCCGGCGGTGCTTCATGACCTGCCCGAAGTACTGCTCGCTCCAGCGGGCCGGTCCGCCGTAGCGCGCGGAGGTGTCCAGGTAGTTCACGCCCAGGTCCAGGGCCCGCTCGATGAGGGGGATGGCCACCTTCTCATTGTTGGGCTGCTCGAGGCTGGCCTGGCCGCCCAGGCTGAAGAGCCCCACCCGGTGGCCCGTGCGGCCGAGGTTGCGGGTGGGCATGGCCGTGGCCGGGTTGAAGGGCGCAGGAGGCAGCGGGCGCAGGCCCACGGGCTCCGTGCCCTCGACGGCGCCCAGCCGGGAGGCGACTAGGCCCGCGGCGGTGGCGGCGCCCAGCTTGAACAGATCACGACGGGTGGTGCCGGTCATGGGGACTCCAGGAGTGTGAAGCTGCACAGGAAGGGTAATAGATCAGCACCCGTTTTCCGCCTGTCTCTTCCTGAACCGCAAGGGAAAAGGGATTTTGACGGGGATAAATGGGATGGACGGGGATAGGGAGCTTGGGGTTCGGATGGCACGCCAGCAGGGGCTCCATCTCGGGGCGCCGCAGCCGCGCCTCCTGGGGGGCGCGGCCATGGCTCCCTGGGATGACTTCCGGCACCGCCGGAAGCCGCCTTTGGTGGGCCCACACGGGGGGTGGGTCGGCGCCCATCTGTGTAATCTGTGAAATCTGTGGCTAAAGCTTTTTGGTTTTCGTCAGTTATCCCGTTTTATCCGCTCTTATCCCCGCCAAAAGCTGTTGCTCTTTCAGTCCGAGGGCGCCGCCAGAAAGGCCGCCACATGCGCCCGGAGTTCATCCTCGCTGCTGTAGGCGGCGAAGGTGAAGCCGGCCTGGCGGAGGCCCGTGAGCATCTTGCTGACGCGGACGCCTTCCCGGGCCAGACAGAGCACGGGCTTGCCGCGCTCCAGGGCGTAGGCCACCTCATAGCCCACGCCGTGGGATGGGGTGCTGACCTCCGCGATGACCGCGTCACAGGCCCGCAGCCAGGCCGTGTCCCGGGTATAGACCGCCTCGGGATCCAGGGCGCTGTCCGCCGCCATCACCGTCGGCGAAGCCAGGTGCTCCGTCAGCACCCGGTGCCCCAGCCCCTGCAGGTGCGTGACCATCGCCGCATAGATCGGCTGGTCCTGGCGACCACCGGTCAATGAACAGGAGAAATAGAGGTCCATGAAGATCCACCGAAAAAGGGAAGCCCCAGCGAAAGGGAGCAACCACAAATTTAAGAAGGCCATTGGCCTTACGAAACTGCCACCCGTCAGGATGCTCTTGTCCTTCTTTGTGCCTTTTGTGTTCTTTGTGGTTAATCCCTATTTTCTTTCCCCAGAAGGGGCGCAACATCAAGCTGCCAGCGGCTTTGAAGCCCAGTCACACCTGTGGTTGATGGTTTTACGTGTCAAGAAAAGAGAGAAATTTAACCACAAAGAACACAAAAGACACAAAGAGGAAGAGCTTGTTCTCGTGGTGAGTTTAGTTACTTCCCGGTCAGCTCGGTCACGAGCCGGTCGGCGTCCATGATCTTGCGGAGGGCTTCGAGGATGGCCCGCACGTCCGTGGCCACGGCGCGCTTGGTGTCGGCGTCGTAGACGTAGTAGCCGCCCTGCCCTTCGTAGACGCTGTCGAAGTTGATGCCCACGAACTCGCCCTTGAGGTTCACCACGGGGCTGCCGCTGTTGCCGCCCACGGTGTCGCAGGCGTAGATGAAGTTGAAGGGCGTGGTCAGGTCCAGCTTCGCCTGCCGGTCCAGCCAGCGCTGCGGCAGGGTCCAGGCGCCCTCTTCGACGGCGGCGGCATTGCCGCCCCAGCCCAGGTGGCGGTCGAACATGCCCATGTAGGTAGTGAAGGGCTGCGCCTTGGTGCCCGTGCCATTGGCGTAGGTGGTGACAGGTCCGAAGCCCAGGCGCAGGGTGAAGGTGGCGTCAGGGTAGAGGGTCTTGCCGAAGCTCTTGAACCGGGCCTCGGCGATGCGGCCGCCGTGCTCGCTGAAGACGCTGGTGACCTCGTCCTCGACCTGCTTGCGCACGGCGCGGTTGAAGGGATCCAGCTTCCGGGCCAGGGCCAGCATGGGATCGGCGCTGGCCGCCAGGGCCGCCCCGCCGCCCTCGACCAGCTGCTTACGCACGGCCGGATCATCGAGTCGGCTGCCTTCCACGGCGGCCTTGGCAACGGCCTCCGGGGTCAGGCCGCCCAGCATGGCCTGCACGTAGGGATGCCCCGCGCCCAGCTGATCCTGGGCCTCCCGCAGGCCCGCCGCCAGCAGGGTCACGTCGATGGGCTTCTGCACAGGGCGCGGCAGCACCAGGCGGGCCTTCGTGGCCTTCAGGTTGCCCTCGCTGAACTCCATCAGGCGCAGGGCCGAGGGCTTGGCTTCCTCCTCCGGCAGCCGCACCAGGGTGAGGGCGTGGCCCAGCAGGGTGACGCGGCCCGCGGAGATGTAGCTTGCCTCCTTCAGCAGCGCCTGCTGGCGCGCCACGGCCTGGTCCACCCGCCGCCAGCTCTCGGCCACGCGGGCCTGCAGCGCGGGGTCCTTGGCCACGGCGGCCTGCAGGGAGGCCTCCGCGTCAGCCACCTTCTTGAGGTTCTCAGGCTTGGCCAGGCCCAGCAGCTGCCCGCTGAGGCGCTTGTAGCCGTTTTCGATGCCGTAGATGGCGTCGGCCGCAATGCGCCGGGCCTCGGGCGAAGTGGCGGACAGCGCCTGCAGCGCCGCCTTCTGGCGGTTCATGGACTGCAGCTGGAAGGGGATGCCGATGTCCCGCGCATAGACCATCTGCGTGTGGGTCTGCTGGCGGTAGGTGGTGCCTGGATGGCCCGAGATGAAGGTCAGCTCACCCATGGCGATGCCCTTGGCGCTGAAGGGCAGGAAGGCCTCGGGCCGGTAGGGCTGGCCGTTCTCGTAGACGCGGAACAGGGCGAAGTCCAGGTTGTGGCGCGGGTAGGTGTAGTTGTCGGAATCGCCGCCGAAGGCCGCCACCTGCAGCTCCGGGGCGGCGGCGAGGCGCACGTCTGTGAACTTCTTGTAGCGGTAGAGCCAGTATTCGCCGCCCTGGTAGAGGGTCACGGGCTCGCAGGTAAGCCCCGTCTTCGCCTCCTCGGCCTTGCGCAGGTCCGCCAGGGCGTTGCGCCGGGCGGTGAGGGCGTCCTTGTCCGCGGTCCCAGGCTTCACGGCGGCATTGACCCGCGCGGTGACATCCTCCGTGGACACCAGCATCATCAGCTCGAGACCCGGCACCTTGAGCTCCTGCTCGCGGGTGGCTGCCGTGAACCCGTCCCGGACCAGATCGGCCTTGGCGCTGGAGACCTGGGCGATGGAGCCCCGGCCCACATGGTGATTCGTGACCACCAGCCCATCGCGGCTCACGAAAGCGCCAGTTCCCCCGGGGAACCGCACCGTGGCCAGCTGCAGGTTCTTCAGCCAGGACGGGCTCAGCTCCACCCCGTACTTCGCCTTGATCTTCTGCACCGGGATGTTGTCGAAGGTCCACATCCCCTCGTCAGCGCGGAGCGCCGACAGGGCGAGCAGCAGGGCGAGGGCGGACAGTCGGCGCATGGGAACTCCGGGACCAGAAACAGAAAACCGCAGATGTCACAGATGACACAGATAACAGCCAGAGAGGCTGATGAAGGTCATTTCTTCTGCGCCATCTGCGTCATCTGCGGTTAAGAATTTGCTACTTTTTTGTCAGCTCGGCGACGAGGTGCGGCGCGTCGTAGATCTTGCCCAGGGCCTCGAGGATGGCGCGGGCGTCCACGGAGACGCTGCGGTTCACCTTGTCGTCGTAGAAGTAGCGGCCGGCGTTGCCTTCGATGTTGCCGTCGAACAGGAGGCCCACCAGCTCGCCCTTGCGGTTTACCACGGGGCTGCCGGAGTTGCCGCCGGTGGTGTCCACGGCGTGGGAGAAGTTCAGGGGGGTCTTCAGGTCCAGCTTGCCCATGCGGTCCAGCCAGCGCTGAGGCAGGGTCCAGTCGGTGTAGTCCTTGACCTGGTTGCCGCCCCAGCCCAGGTGGCGGTCGTAGAGGCCCAGGTAGGTGGTGAAGGGTTGCTGGAGGGTGCCGTTGGCCGGGTAGGTGGCGACGGCGCCGTAGGTGAGGCGCAGGCTGCTCGTGGCGTCCGGCGGCAGGGCCTTCCCGTAGACCGTGAACCGCGCCTTGGCGATGCGGGCGGCGTGCTCCTCCACGATCGCCCGCACCTCATCCTGCTTCTTGCGCAGGCTGAGCAGGATGGGCTCCAGCTTCCGGGCCAGCTGGATCATGGGGTCCGAGCTCGCGGCCACGGCCTTGAGCCCGCCCTCCACCAGGGCCTTGCGGGCGCCGGGCTCCCCGAGCTTGGTGCTCCCCAGCAGGGTCTTGGCCACCTCTTCCGGCGCCTTGCCGCCCAGCACCGCCACCACGTAGGGGTGCTTGGGACCCAACGCCTTGGCCGCATCCTCGAGGCCCCGGGTGAACATCAGGGTCTCCTGCTCCGCCGTGAAGGACATGCCCATCATCCCCGTGGCGGGGCCCGCGAGCCGGGTCTTCAGGGTCTTCAGGCCGCTCTCGGACCGATACTCCGTCAGCCGCTTCTCCGCAGGCAGCTCCAGCTGCTCGGCGAGCCGAACCAGGGCCAGGGCCTGCCCCAGGGTGGTGGAGCGGGCGCTGCCGAGGTGCTGGGCCTCGGTGAGGTACCCCGTCTGCAGCTTCAGGGCCTGCTCGATGCGGGCCCAGCTCTTGCCGGTGCTGGCCTCCAGCTTGGGATCCTTGGCCACGGCCGCGCGCAGGGCCTTCTCGGCGGCCTCCAGGCGCTTCATGGCCTCGACGTCCTTCAGCCCGGCCAGGGCTCCCTCGTTGGCCTTGGTGCCGTTGTTGACGCCCAGGATCGCCGTCTGGACCTGGCGGGCGTGCTCGGGGCTGCGCTTGCCGTACTCCTCGAAGATGCCCCGCAGCCGCTCGGAGGACTTCAGGCCCGTGGGGATGCCGAGGTCCCGGTCATATTTCATCTGGGCGAAGGTCTGGAGGCGGCTGGTGCGGCCCGGGTGACCCACGACGAAGGTGAGGTCCCCTGCCTGCAGGCCCTCGGTGCTCCAGGTCAGATGGTGCGAGGGGTGGTAGGGCTGGTCGTTCTCGTAGAGCCGGACCAGGCTGAAGTCCAGGTCGTGCCGGGGGTAGGTGAAGTTGTCGTAGTCGCCGCCAAAGGCCGCCACGGCCATCTCGGGCGCGGCCACCAGGCGCACGTCCTTGAAGACCTTGAAGCTGTAGACCCAGGTCTCGCCGCCCTGGTAGAGGTTCACGATGTCGCAGGTCAGGCCGCTCTTCTTCTCCGACTCAGCCTTGATGGTTTCCAGCTCCTTGGCCCGGGCATCCGCCGCGGCCTTCTCGCTGAGGCCCGGCTTGAGGGCCTTGGCCAGGCGCTCGGTGATGTTCTCCATGGCCATGAGGGTGCGGTAGGTCTGGCCGGGGATCTTGAGCTCCTGGCTCCGGTCCATGGCCACGAAGCCGTTCTTCACCAGGTTCTTCTCCTTGGTGGAGAGCCGCTGGATGGAGCCCCGGGTGCAGTGGTGGTTGGTGAGCACCAGACCGTCGGCACTGACGAAGGAGCCGGTGCAGCCGCCCAGGGTGAGCGTCGACAGCCGCACGTGGTCGAGCCAGTCCCGGCTCGGCTCGAAGGCGTATTTCGCCTTCAGCTGCTGGAGCGGCAGGTTGTCGAAGGTCCACATCCCCTCCTCGGCGCGGAGCACCGGCAGGGCCAGTAGGAAGACAAGGGCAGAGAGGCGGCGCATGGGGACTCCTTGAAAACAGTTCTTCGCCACGAGGCTTTTCATGTCTCGGTTTCGCTGCAAGCGAAACCGAGTAGGCCACAAATCAACTATCTATGCTTCGCAGCAACAAGACTACTTACCCGTCAGCTCGGCGACCAACGCGGTGGCGCCGTAGACTTTGTCGAGGGCTAGGGTGAGGGCGCGGGCATCCACGGAGACGCCGCGGTTCACCGCCTCATCGTAGAAGTAGTTGCCGGGCAGCATCTCGATGTTGCCATCGAAGATCAGGCCGACCAGCTCACCCTTGCGGTCAATGACCGGGCTGCCGGAGTTGCCGCCGATGATGTCCACCTTGTGGGCGAAGTTGAAGGGCACGGTGGGATCCAGGGCGCCGCGCTTGTCCACCCAGCGCTGGGGGAGTGTCCAGGCGCCCTCGTGGGCCTTGGCGGCGTTGCCGCCCCAGCCGTCATAGCGGTCGAAGAGGCCGCCGAAGGTGGTGAAGGGCTGGATTAGCGTGCCGTTGGCCTTGTACTCCGCCACGGCGCCGTAGGTCAGGCGCAGGGTGAAGGTGGCGTCAGGATAGGTATTCTTGCCATAGGCGGCGAAGCGGGCCTTGGCGATGCGGGCGCCATGCTCGGTGATGACGCTGGTCACCTGGTCCTCCTGCTTCTTGCGCAGCGCACGGGCCAGGGGGTCCAGCTTCCTGGCCAGCAGGACCATCGGATCCTGGCTCTCGGCGGTGGCCTTCTTGCCGCCGGCAAGCAGGGCCTTGCGGGCCTCGGGATCACTGAGCTTCGACCCTTCCACGGCGGTCTTGGCCACCTCAGCGGCGGCCTTGCCGCCCAGCATGGCCTTCACGTAGGGGTGCTGCGGGCCCAGCTCCTTGGCGGCCTCTTCCAGCCCCTTGGTGAACAGGAACAGCTCCTGCTCCTTGTAGTACGGTGCGGGAACCCCAAGGCGGGCCTTCGCGGTCTTCAGGTTGGCGTCGCTGTATTCGGTCAGCCGCTTCTCGCTCGGCAGAGGCTCCTCGTCCGCGATGCGCACCAGGGACATGGCGTAGCCCAGCAGGGTGGAGTTGGCCGTGCCCACGTTCAGGCTCTCCTTGGCCATGCCCTTGGCCACCGCAGTGGCCTGCTCGATCTTCGTCCAGCTCGCGCCGGTGGAGGCGGCCAGCTTGGGATCCTTGGCCACCTTAGCGCGCAGGTCCTTCTCAGCGGCCTCGATGCGGGCCATGGCAGCCGTGTCCTTGAGGCCCGACCAGTAGCCGGTGGTGGCCTTGAGGCCGTTCTCAATGCTGAAGATCTGCGTGTTGGACTGGCGGGAGGCCTCGGCCGAAGTCTTGGCATAGGCCACCAGCGCCTCCTTGCGCCGCTCCATGGCCTTCAGGCGCATGGGGATGGCGAAGTCGCGGGAGTAGATCATCTGGGCCAGGGTGTCCTGGCGGCTGGTGCGGCCCGGGTGGCCCGTGACGAAGGTCAGGTCGCCGGCCTTGAGCCCGCCCTGAGTCCACTTGAGGAAGTCCTTGGGCTGGTACGGCTTGCCGTTCTCGTAGACGCGGAAGATCGAGAAGTCAAGGTTGTGGCGGGGGAAGGTGAAGTTGTCGGGGTCGCCGCCGAAGGAAGCGATCTGCTGCTCCGGGGCGAAGACCAGCCGCACGTCCGTGTGCTTCTTGTAGCTGTAGATCCAGTGCTCGCCGCCCTGGTAGAGGGTGACGTGCTCGCAGGTGAGGCCGCTCTTCTCCTGCATGGCCTTCTTGAGCTTCTCGATCTCGGTCTCGCGCAGCTTCCGGGCCTCCTTGTCGGGCGTGCCGGGCTTGATGGCGGCGTTGAGGCGGGCGGTGATGTCCTCCATGGCCATGAGCGTCATCAGCTCGAGGCCCGGCACCTTGAGCTCCTGCTCGCGGGTGGTGGCGGCGAAGCCGTTCTTCATGTAGTCCGCCTCCTTGCTGCTCACGCGCTGGATCCAGCTGCGGCCCACGTGATGGTTGGTCAGCACCAGACCGTCCTTGCTCACGAAGGACCCAGACCCGCCGGGGAAGCGCAAGCAGGACAAGCGCACATGGTCCAGCCAGACCTGGTCGGGGGCCCAGCCGAACTTGGCCTGGATGGCCTTGGTCGGAAGGTTGTCGAAGGTCCACATGCCCTCGTCGGCCCGGAGGGAGGCGCCGGCGAGGGCGAGGGTGAGCAGCGACAGGGTGACTGAGCGGGTGTTCATGGGGACTCCACGGGGTTGGAACGACGAAACATCGTATCACTAAGTATAAATTCGGCATTCTCGGTTCTTTCTTGGTGGGAATGATCTGGAATCAAGCCTTGGCGGCATCGTTCGATAAACGGTTAGACCACCAGTCCATCCCGTGACGAGGGTCACCATTGGAACTGGCCCCCTTGAATGGAGATCAAATGAGATTCAGTATCAATTTCATGCTGAAGCGATCCCTCCTCTGCCTTTCCGCACTGCTGTTGGCCGCGTCCCTGTGTGCCCAGGAGAAGGCCGCCGAAAAGAAGGAAGGTCCCATCCAGGACAACTCCTTCCTGGTGGAGGAGGCCTACAACCAGGAGCCAGGGGTTGTTCAGCACATCAGCACCTTCACCCGCTACCAGGAGTCCAAGGACTGGATCTACACCTTCACCCAGGAATGGCCCGTCGGCAGCATCAAGCACCAGCTCAGCTTCACCCTCCCCTGGCAGCGGTTCGGCACCTCGCTCGACGGCAAGCAGGCCTTCGGGGACGTGGCGCTGAACTACCGCTACCAGCTGCTGGGGGACGGCGAGGCCAAGGTGGCCATCTCGCCCCGCCTGTCAGTGCTGCTGCCCACCGGGGACGAGAAGAAGGGCTTCGGCCGGGGCGCCGCGGGCGTGCAGCTGATGCTGCCCATGAGCCTGGTCCTGAGCGAGGCCTTCGTGGCCCACACCAACGTGGGCATGACGCACACCCCGAAGGCCAAGAACACCCTCGGCGAGAAGGCCAACACCCAGGACGTCACCCTGGGCCAGAGCCTGATCTGGCTGGCCCACCCGCGCTTCAACGTGATGCTGGAGTACGTTCACACCCAGGCCCAGGCCGTGGCTGGTTCCGACCGCACCGAGAAGGTCACCTCCACTTACCTCAGCCCTGGCATCCGCTGGTCCTACAACTTCCCCAGCGGCCTCCAGATCGTCCCGGGCCTCGCCATGCCCATCGGCGTCGGCGCCAGCCGCGGCGAGAAAGCCATCTTCCTCTACCTGAGCTTCGAGCACCCGTTCATGAAGTAGGGGGTGCTCAGAACTTCCACTTGAGGTGCGCGGCCAGGGTGCGGGGCGGGATGACGTGGGTGCCGCCGAAGGTGCTCAGGAAGTTGTAGAGGCCCTTCTCGTCGGTGGCGTTGAGCAGGTCCAGGCCCAGGGAGAACCGGCGGGTGCCCGCCAGCTTCCAGGCCTGGCTCACCGTGAGATCCCAGGTGGTGCGCGGCTTGATGCGCCAAGTGCCCTCGGCGTCGAGCCGAACGTAGGCCGTGCCGAAGGCGTAGTCCGGGTTGCCCGCCGCCAGGGCAGGGTTGTTGGCCACCAGGCCTGAGTCGTAGCGGCCCAGCACCTGGGCGGTGAGGCCCTCCTGCTCATAGACGACGCCGAGCTGAGCGCTCAGCTTCTGGTCGTGGTCGATGAGGAAGCGCGCGCCCGGCGCGGCCTCGGGAGCCTCCAGCTGCAGGCCCCCCACCAGGGGCGCCTGGAAGATGGCCCGGGTGCGGCCCAGGCTCAGGTAGCCGGACCACCCGTGCACGGGCACCACCTCCAGCCGCAGGTTCAGGCCCCGGAAGCTGCCCCGGTCGGCCCCCACGGGGAACAGCACGCCGGTGTTGAGGAACTGGGCGTTGTCGCCGGCGTTGCGGCTCCGCTTCTCCCAGTACTCGATCATCAGCCGCCCGGCCTTGCCCAGCTGCTGCTCCACACCGTAGCTGAACGAGTCCTGGTGCTCGGGCCGCAGGGGCTGCCGCGGGGTGCCGGCGTAGGGACCCAGGTCCCAGGCCTGCTGGGACATGGACAGGGCCAGGTTCTCGTTCTCCCGCAGCACCATCAGGCGGTCGTAGCTGGCGCGCAGCACGGTGCCCGTGGCGTCGAAGCGAAAGCTGAGCCCCAGCCGCGGCTGCAGCTGGCTGTCGGCGACGTCCGCCACGGTATAGGCGTCGTGGCGCAGACCCAGGGCCAGGAAGAAGGCGCCCAGGTGCAGGTCGTTCTGCACGAAGGCCGAGGTCAGGATCGGGCGCAGCGAGCCGTCGAAGCGGAAGAGGTTGCCGCCGCCCGCAGGCGTGTAGCGATACAGCGGGTCGGCGGGGTCCGTGACCAGCCCGGGGTCCGTGATGGCGAAGCTGAAGCGCTCGTGGAGGGGATACGCGATGCGCTGGAGGCCCGCCTTCAGGAGGTTGCCGCCGCCCCACTGCTGGGTGAACGAGACCTGGACGCCCTGGTTGTCCAGGCTGCGGTCCTGCCTGGCCCAGGTGGGGAAGTCCGGATGCCCCGCGGCGCTGAAGCCCGGTGTCAGCTCCTCCGTGGGCCGGAGCTCGGCGCGCGAGCCCCGGAAGAACGCCGAGGCGTCGAGGCTGCGGGTAGGGCTGAACAGGTGCGACCAGGCCAGGCTCAGGCTTGCGTCCGAGGTGACCGCCCGCTGGTTCTGCCCCTGGACCTGCTGGGAGGCCAGGTTGACCACCTCGCGCCGGGTGTCGCCGCCGGAGGCCGAGAAGCGCAGGGTGTCCGCACTGCCGAGGATCCAGTCAAAGCGGGTGAAGATCCGGCCGGTGGTTCCGTGGTTGTGCTGGTTCTCGAAGCTGACGGGATCCAGGAAGCGGTCGCTCTCGCTGGCGGAGGCGCTCACGAACCAGCCGAAGTCCGCCTTGCCGCCGCGGGCATTGAACCCCGCCTCCGCGGTGCCGAAGCGGGCCGTGCCGAGGGAGGCCTCGCCCTCGAAGCCGTTCGGGGCGCCCAGGCCCGACTTGGTGTTGACATTCACCACCACCACAGGCTTGCCGCCGAACTCCGCGGAGATGCCGCCGGTGATGACCTCCAGGCTCTCCACCTGGCTGGGATCCAGGCTGTTGCTGAAGGTGGCGTGCAGCTGATCCGAGACCGGGATGCCGTCCACCACGTAGGTCATCTGGCCGTGGCTGCCCCGGAAGTGGAAGCGGCCGTTCTCGTCGGCAATGAAGCCCGGCGTAGCCAGGAGGATGCCCTCCATGGCGCGGCTCTGCACGGCCGCCGGGGCGCGCTCGATGGCGCTCTTGTCGATGTCCAGGTGCGTGGACGGGTGGTCCTCCACTAGGCGCAGGTTCTCCTCCACCACCACCACCGCGCTCTCGGGCTTCAGGACCACGGGCACGGCCAGGGGCAGCTGGCTGTGGACGTCCAGATCCAGGTGGGCGGGCTGCAGGCCCGGGGCCTGGATGTCCAGGTGGTAGGGGTTGAACGGCACGTTCTGGAAGGCGTAGGCCCCCTTGGCGTCGCTGCGGGCCCGCTGGCGGTAGCCCGTGACGCTGTTCGACAGCGCCAGCGTGGCGCCCGCCACCGGCCGTCCCTGGTCATCCAGGACCTGGCCCGCCACGCTGCCACTGCCCGCGCTGGCGGCCAGCAGGGGAGCGGCGGCCAGCAGGGTCGGCAGGATCGAGCGAGTCAAGGAACGGGGCATGCGGTGCGCTCCAGATAGAATTGTTTTCTATTTATACTCTCCCGTCAAGACAAGCGATCTCCCTCAAGATGCAGCCAACCCCTAAACCGTTGCCAGCCTCCTCCGAAGCATGTGTATCTATTAGTTGTTGGGGAGAGCTTTGCCATGAAACGGAAACAGTGGTGGATTCTGGGTGGCGGTCTGGTGGTCGTGCTGGCTGGGGGCCTCGGCATCGCCAGCACGCGGGACCAGGGCATTGCCGTGCAGGCGGCTCCGGTGGGCCGGGAGAACCTGCAGTCGAAGGTGAGCGCCAACGGCAAGATCCAGGCGGTCACCAAGGCTGACATCTCCGCCAACGTCATGGGCCAGGTCACCCGCCTGGCCGTGAAGGAGGGGGATCGCGTCACCCGGGGCCAGTTCCTCATGGAGATCGACCCCCGGAACGCCCGGGCCATCTCCGACGCCATGCAGGCCAGCCTCCAGGCGGCCAAGTCTGATCTGGCCTCGGCCACCGCGACCATGGCCCAGGCCAAGGCCGACTTCGAGCGCGCCCGGGCCAACCGCCAGGCCGGCATCATCGCCGCTGCGGACTTCGAGAAGGCCCGCACGACCCTGGAGACCGCCCAGGCGGCCCAGGAGTCCTACACCCGGCGCATGGAGCAGGCCAAGGCCACCGTGGCCCAGTCCCATGTGGGCCTGGGCAACTCCACCATCACGGCCCCCATGGACGGCACCGTCACCGCCCGGCGCATCGAGCTCGGTGAGACCGCCGTGCCCGGCATCCAGAACCAGGCCGGCACCGTCCTGGTGACCATCTCGGACATGAGCAAGGTCGAGGCCGAGATGGAGGTCGACGAGGCCTCCATTCCCACGGTCAAGCTGGCCCAGAAGGCCCAGGTCCGCATCGACGCCTACCCCAACCAGTCCTTCGAGGGCGAGGTCACGGAGGTGGGTGGCAGCCCCATCCTGAAGACCAGCATCAACGAGGCCACCAAGTTCAAGGTGAAGGTCTGGATCAAGAACCCGCCCCTCACCATCAAGCCGGGCCTCTCGGTCCAGGCGGACATCTACACCGGCAACCGCGACCAGGCCCTGGCCATCCCGTTCCAGGCCCTGGTCATGCGCGAGATCAAGCTCAAGCCCGGGGAGATCCGCCAGCCCGGCGCGCCCCGCGAGGAGGAAGGGGTCTTCCTCCAGGAAGGCGGCAAGGCCAAGTTCGTGAGCGTCAAGACCGGCCTCATGGGCGACCTGTCCGTAGAGGTGCTCTCGGGCCTCAAGGGCGGCGAGTCCCTCATCACCGGGCCCAACCGCGCCCTCCGGGACCTCAAGGGCGGCGAGAAGGTCCGCATCGAGAAGGCCAAGAAGCCCGAGCCGCCCAAGAGCTGACGGGCCTCCCCATGAACCCCACCGAACTCCTCCGCGCCTCCCTCCGGGCGATCCGGGCCCACACCCTCCGCAGCTTCCTCACGCTGCTGGGGGTCATCATCGGCGTGGCCACCATCGTGGCGGTGGTCGGCGTGATCTCCGGCCTGAACACCTACGTGAAGGAGAAGATCATCGTCCTGGCGCCGGACGTCTTCATGGTCTCGAAGTTCGGCATCATTCGGTCCCGGCAGGAGTTCATCCAGGCCCTCAAGCGCCCCCCCATCACCTGGTCCGAATACGAGCGCCTGAGCAGCGGCATCCTCCAGGAGTCCACCCAGACCTCCGCCGCCGCCGGAGCGACGATGCCCGTCAACTACGGGGACAAGCGCCTGCCCGACATCCGCATTACCGGCGCCACCGGCAGCTTCGCCGACCTGTTCAGCCTGGAGATCGAAGCCGGCCGCTACTTCACCGAGAGTGAGAACCAGGCCTCCCAGGCCGTGGCCGTCATCGGCGCCGACACCCGGGAGGAGCTGTTCCCCCACCTGGATCCCATCGGCAGGGTGGTGCTCATCCGGGGCCTGCCCTTCCGCATCATCGGCGTGATGCCTAAGCAGGGCCGCACCTTCGGCTTCAACCAGGACGGGCGGATCTACATCCCGCTGCAGGTCTACCGCAAGAACTTCATGGCCTCCAACGAGACCCTGGAGCTGCACATCAAGGCCCGGGGCGGGGTGGAGGGCCTGGATGCCTCCATGGACGAGGTGCGGGCCCTGTTCCGCGCCATGCGGCACACGGGCTTCCGCAGCCCCGACCCCTTCGGCATCATCACCCAGGAGAGCCTGCAGCAGCTGTGGAAGACCATCAGCAGCGCGGCCTTCGTGCTGCTGATGCTGATCTCCAGCGTGAGCCTGGGCGTGGGCGGCATCGTGATCATGAACATCATGCTGGTGAGCGTGGTGGAGCGGACCCAGGAGATCGGCGTCCGCATGGCCCTCGGCGCCAAAAAGCGGGACATCCGCCGCCAGTTCCTGCTGGAGGCTGCCCTCCTCTCCGCCGCGGGCGGCGTCATCGGCGTGCTCGTGGGCGCGGCGGGGGCCTTCCTCGTGCGGGTGCTCGCCGACTTCCCGGCCCAGATCACCCCGGGCATCGTGTTCACGGGCATCTTCGTCGCCACCCTCGTGGGCCTGGCGGCGGGCTTCCTGCCCGCCTACCGCGCCTCCAATCTCGTCATCATCGACGCGATCCGGGCGGAGTGACCATGGCCTCCAGGCACGCCGGCTTCCGCGGCATCGGCACCGAGAACATCCGCTTCGCCCTGCGGGCCATGTTCTCCCAGAAGCTGCGCAGCTTCCTCACGCTGCTGGGCATCGTGGCGGGCGTGGCCACGGTCATCGCCATGGTGAGCTTCGTCTCGGGCTTCAACGCCGCGGTCACGGACAGCTTCAGCGCCTTCGGCACCACCCTGGTCCAGTTCCAGAAATACGAGCCCCGCTTTGGCGGCGGCGGCGGGGGCCCCCTGCCCGAGGACCAGAAGCGCCGCCGGAACCTCACCATCGAGGATGCCGAGGCCCTCAAGCGCAGCTGCCCTCTGGTCGCCGCGGTCTCCCAGGAGCGCTACCTCTTCGGCCCCGCCGCCACCTCCCTCACGATCAAGACCGCCGAGGGCACCGAGGCCAACGGTCCCACCTTCCTGGGCACCAACCCCGACTACGCACCCGCCAACAACAGCTTCATCCAGGACGGACGCTTCCTGGTGGAGGCCGACATCACCCACGCCTCCCGCACCTGCGTCATGGGCCCGGAGACCGCCAACGTGCTCTTCGGACGGAAGGATCCCATCGGCCGCACGGTGCTGGTGAACGGCATCGCCTTCGGCGTCGTCGGGCTGCTGGAGAAGAAGGGCAGCTTCCTGGGCGGGGATGCCGACAACATCCTGATGATCCCCATCAGCACCTTCGACGAGATGTTCCCCCAGGTGAAGAACGGCACCGGCGACAACCTCCACATCGCCACAGTGCCCAAGGATCCCAAGCAGATGACCGACATGATGGACCAGGAAGTGGCCGTCCTCCGGGCCCGCCGGGGCCTGCGCGCCAACCAGGCCAACGACTTCGCCATCTTCACCAGCGAGGCCCAGCTGAAGACCTTCCAGCAGATCACCGGCGGCATCGCCGGCGCCATGATCCTCATCGCCGGCATCGCGCTGCTGGTGGGCGGCGTGGGCGTCATGAACATCATGCTGGTCAGCGTCACCGAACGCACCCGGGAGATCGGCATCCGCAAGGCCCTGGGCGCCACCCGCAAGGACATCGCCATGCAGTTCCTGGTGGAGGCGGTCAGCCTCACCGGCGTGGGCGGCGCCATCGGCATTGCCGTGGGCCTGGGCATCGCCCTGCTGGTGCGCCTGGTCTTCGAGTTCCCGGCGGCGGCCCCCCTCTGGAGCATCGTCCTGGGCTTCGGCGTCAGCACCGCCGTGGGGCTGGTGTTCGGCATCTGGCCCGCCCTGAAGGCCGCCAAGCAGGATCCGATCGAGGCCCTCCGCTACGAGTAGCCCGCAGACAGGTGGGATTGCCCCTGGGCGCTCGAAAGGGTCCCGCGCACAGCGCCTGCCCCCGGAATGGAGTCATAGGCAAGGTCAACTTGTGATAAAAAATTTAAGTTTCAAAAAAAATATGCCGTTATTATCCCGCGTAGGACGAGTTGGTCTTTTATGAATTCTGCGACAGGGGAGGCCCGATGTCGTTCGGAATGAAAGCCTGGATCACCCTCACGGCCCTGATGCTGCCCCTGACACTGCCCCTGACGGCCCAGGACGCAGACTGCGGGTTGAAGGTCAGCGGCTTCGGCACGCTGGGGCTGGCCTTGAACTCCAGTGACCGGGCGGAATACGTGCGGGAACCCACCCAGCCGAGAGGTGTCCTGCGCAGCCTGAACCCCAGCCTGGACAGCCGCCTGGGCCTCCAGGTGAACCTGAACCTGGGGGGCGACCTCAGCTTCGTCGGCCAGACGATCAGCAAGTACCGCTTCGACCACACCTTCAAACCTGACATCTCCTGGGCGTTCCTGAGCTACAAGCCCACCTCCTCGATCCAGGCCCGGGCGGGGCGGCTCGGCTTCGATGTGTTCCAGATCGCGGACACTCGCAATGTCGGCTACTCCTACCTGTGGGTGCGGCCTCCCGTGGACTTCTTCGGCCCGCTCATGCTCTCCAGCCTGGATGGCGGGGACCTGACCTGGACGACCTCCCTTCACGCAGGACTGAGCCTGCGGCTCAAGGTCGCGGCGGGCCGCACCGCCTCCATCGACAAGGTGCCCTTCGATGACAAAGGGAATTACGTCCCCCTGGGCGGCTCCAAGCTGTTCGGCGCCGTGGCTGAGCTGGACTGGAGGAGCCTGAACCTGCGCGTGTCCTATGCCAGGGCCCAGCCTTCCGAGAAATTTCCCGCGCCCATCACCGACCTCCAGAACGGGCTCAACGCCTTCGCGCTCCTCCTGAACGATCCCCGGCTGGCCCAGCAGGCCAAGGGCGTGGACTTCCTGGAGAACTGCTTCCGGTATCTCTCGGCCGGCGTGAACTGGCAGGAAGGCCCTTTCCGGGTGGAGGCGGTCGGGGCCCAGGTCCGGACGGGTGACGGCCCCATTCCCGACCTGAAGTCCGGGTATCTCTCGGTGGGCTACCGCGAAGGTGCCTTCGTGCCCTACTTCCTGGCCTCCCGCATCGTGTCGGATCCGCATCCTCTCTACCTGGGCGCCCTGCCCTTGCTGGGGCCCCAGGCCGCGGCCCTGGCCGCCGGCGTCAGCAGCTTCATCCAGCACCAGCGGGCCAATCAGACCACCCTGGCCCTGGGCCTGCGGTGGGACTTCCACCCGAGGGCCGCCCTCAAAGTCCAGATCGATCGCATCGAGGGCAGGCCGAATGACGTCATGCTCTGGCTCAATGTCCGCCCGGGGTGGGAAGGAAAGGCCACCGTCGGCTCCGTCACCCTCGACTTCGTGTTCTGAGGCGCCGCCATGAGAGCCCTCTCCCTCATGCGCTGCGCCCCCCTCTTCCTGGCGGTCTGCCTGGGTCTCAGCCCCGCCCGCGCCGGGGAACCTGTCGTCATCGTCCACCCGGACAGTGGGGTCCAGAGCCTCACCCGCGACGAAGTGATCAACCTGTTCATGGGCCGCCAGAAACGGCTGCCCTCCGGTCGCGTGGCGGCCCCGGTGGAGCAGGCCGAGCCCCCGGCCACCCGGGCCCGTTTCTACCAGCTGCTCGTGGGCAAAGACCTGCCTGATATCCATGCCTACTGGGCCCGGCTGCTCTACTCGGGTCAGGCCCAGCCCCCCCGGCAGGCCGCCAGCGCCGAGGAAGTGCTCGAGCTCGTCGCTGCGAACAAGGGCGCCATCGGGGTCATGGATGGCGCCCGGGTGGACCGGCGGGTCCGGGTCGTCCTGGACCTGGGAAAGTAGCGGCCCGCCATGCCCCCTCCCCTGCTCCGCTCCAGCCTGGTGCTGCGGACCGCCCTCCTGGTCCTGGGGGTGGCGCTGGGGATCGGCCTGCTCGCCAATGAGATCGTCGCCCGTTTCGCGGCGGGCTATGAGTCCGCCCGCGCCCAGGATCGCATCCGGGGTCTCCTGACCGTGGTCGAGCCCTCCGCCAGCGCCGCCTGCTTCGTGGGGGACCGGCGGCTGGCCGAAGAGACCGCCCTGGGGCTCCTGAAGTCTCCCAGCCTCGGCTCCGTGGAGATCCGGGCCGGCGAGGGCGTGCTGGCTCACGCCCAGCGGCCCGGCTGGGCCCGCGGGGAGAAGGAGATCGTGCACCCGCTGGACTCGCCTTTCACGAAGGGCGTGGTCGTCGGCGAGATCCGGGTGACCCCGGACGCCGACGAAGCCGCCCGGCAGGTCTCCCGCTACGTGTGGGCCCTCCGGGGCATCGTCTTCCTCCTGGCGATCGTCATGGGAACGGCCCTGGCCCTCACCGTCATGCGCACCGTGATCCAGCCCATCAAGATGATGTCCGACCGCCTGAACGGGCTGGACGCTTCCCGCGGCCTGCGCCTGGAGATCCCTCCGGGCCACGAGTCTGACGAGATCGGCCGACTGGCCTGGAACATCAACGAGGCCCTGTCGGCGGTGGAGGAGCAACACCACCTCGAGCAGGAGGTGCAGCAGGCCCAGGCCCAGAAGATCAGCAGCCTGGGCAGCCTCGCGGGCGGCGTGGCGCACGACTTCAACAACATGCTGGCGGGCATCATGGGCCATGCGGACCTGCTGCTGGCGGACGAGCAGGATCCCAAGCGCCAGAAGCGCATCAACGCGATCCTGGGCGCGGCCACGCGCTCCAGTGAGCTCACGTCGAAGCTGCTGGCCTTCGGGCGCCGGGGCAAGCACCGGAAGGAGGCCGTGGACCTAAGCGCCGCCGTGCGGGAGTGCCTGGCCCTGATCCAGCCCTCCATGCATGCGGACCTCCGGGTGGACACCCGGCTGGAAGACGGCCTCTACGTGGACGGGGATCCCTCCCAGATCCAGCAGGTGCTGGTCAACCTCTGCATCAACGCGACCGAGGCCATGCAGGGCAAGGGCCGCCTGACGATCACTTCCCGCCGGGTGGAGCTGGGCGGGGCGGCCGCCACGGCCATGAAGCTGCCGCCGGGAGCCTACATCGAGCTGCGGGTCAGCGACACGGGACCCGGCATGGACGAGGCGACCCTCCAGCGCATCTTCGAGCCCTTCTTCACCACCAAGACCACGAAAGAGCACATGGGCACCGGGCTCGGTCTCTCCACGGTCTACGGCATCGTGGGGGCCCACCACGGAGCCATCGACGTGGCCTCCCTGATAGGTAGCGGCAGCACCTTCATGGTGCACCTGCCCCTGGGCAGCCTGCTCCCGGAGGGGCCTCGCCCCGAGCACACCCCGGGCAACGGCAAGGGCACGGTCCTCGTCGTGGAGGATGAGCCCGCCCTGCGGGAGCTGGCCCAGGCCATCCTCGAGAGCCTGGGCTACGGCGTCGAGACCGCCGAGGACGGCCGGGCGGGAGTGGCCGCCTATCGGGCCAGCCATCGCCAGCTGCACGCCGTGCTGCTGGACCTCAAGATGCCCAACCTGGGGGGCCGGGACGCCTTCCATCAGATGCGCCGGATCGATGCGTCCATCCCGGTGATCATCTGCACCGGCTTCGGCGAGAACGAGGAAGTCCAGGACATCCTCAACCACGGCGGGGCAGGCCTGCTGCACAAGCCCTACCGCGTCATCCAGCTCTCCGAGGCCCTCGAGCGGGTCGGGATGCGGGTCTGAGCCGCGCCCCAGAGTGGACTTCCCGATGGTCGAGCAGCCTCAGCCAAGAACAAGGAAACCGCAGATGGCGCTGATGACACAGATGCATGCCAGGGCCTGTGAGCCCAGCAAGGGGGCTTCGGCCATTGGGTGGCTGGGAGCACACCTGCCCTGACCCCAGCCACAGCCAGAGGCCGCCCCCGGCAGGCCCAAGCAGAATGCGGCGCTGCCCATCTGCGCAATCTGCGGCATCTGCGGTTCCGCTGTTGCTCTTGAATGGTTGGGGTCAGCGTGGCCGATACCCAAATTGGACTTCATCGAGTCTGACGCCGATGATCGGGGTATCCCTGTCTGGAGCCGCCATGCGAACCCTGCCCCTGATCCTGCTCACGGTGGGCCTCACGCTCGCGGCCGACGAGCACCCGGCGCCGGCCCCCAAGGCCAAGACCACAGCCAAGGTCGCCAGCGCCCCTCCAGCCCACGCCGCCGCCCCGACCGAAGCGGGTCCGGCCACACCCAAGGCCGCCCTGGCGGAGCTCAGCGCGGGCAATGATCGCTTCGTGGCGGGCAAGCGGACCCGCACCCTCGACACTGGCCACGACGCCGCCATGCGCGCGGCCCTGGTGAAGGGTCAGGCGCCCTTCGCCGTAGTCATCACCTGCTCGGACAGCCGGGTGCCCGACGCCCTCCTCTTCGACCAGGAGGCGGGCCGCCTCTTCACCATCCGCGAGGCGGGCAACGCGCCGGACCTGCAGGGCCTGGCCTCCGCCGAATACGCCGTCGAGCACCTGGGGTCGAAGGTCATCGTGGTCATGGGCCACACCAGCTGCGGCGCCGTGAAGGCCGTGCGCGAAGCCAACGGCAAGCCCCTGCCCGGCAACCTCTGGGCCCTGCAGGCGGGCATGACCGGGCTGCTGGAGAGCACCCCCCAGGATCCCAATGAGGACGCGGCCGCCCACATCGCCCACCTGGAGACGGCCAACGCCCGCCGCCAGGCCCAGACGCTGCTCGACCGCTCGCCCCTGCTCCGCGACCTCGCCGCCGCGGAAAAACTCTCGGTTGTCCCCGCCCTCTACAACCTCGCCAGCGGCAAGGTGCAGTTCTTCAAGGCGGTCGCGGTCGCAGTTTCAGCGCCGGAGGCGCACCACTAGCAGAATCGCTGCGCGATTCTGCTAGGACAGCTCAGCTGAACTGATAGTCCTTGGGCACCACGGTGATGCCCTTTTCGGACACGGTGAAGCGCGCGCGGTCCTGCTCCAGGTCGTAGCCGATGCTCTCCCCGGCGGGAATCTGCACGTGCTTGTCGACGATGCAGCGCCGGAGACGGGCCCCCTGCTCCACGGTGACGTGATCGAAGAGGATGCTGTCCTCCACCAGGGCGTCCTCGTGGACCTGCACCCGGGAGGCGAGGATCGAGTGCCGCACCAGGCCGCCGATGATCAGGGTGCCGGCCCCGAGGCTGGAGTTGGTCATGACGCCATCGTGGCCGTTGCTGCCCGGCACCACGCGCGCCGGGGGGTTCTGGCCGTGGTAGGTGCGGATGGACCAGTCCGTCTGGTAGAGGTCCAGGGGCGGCACCGGGTCCAGCAGGTCCATGTTGGCTTCGTAGTAGGCGTCGAGGCTGCCCACGTCCCGCCAGTAGCGGTCCGGGGTGACCCGGCCCCGGACCCCGCCGAACTCGTAGGCGCAGACCCGGTGGGTGCCGATCATGGCGGGGATGATGTCCTTGCCGAAGTCGTGGCTGGAGTCGGCCTGGGCCGCGTCGGCCTTCAGGACGTCGATGAGCAGGTCCTTCGGGAAGGCGTAGATGCCCATGGACACCAGGGCCGTGTCCGGCTCGCCGGGGATGGCCTTGGGGTGCTCCGGCTTCTCCTGGAACTCCACGATGCGGCCGTCCGCGTCGACGGCCATCACGCCGAAGGCGCTGGCCTCGGCCAGGGGCACCTTCATGCAGGCCACGGTCAGGTCCGCCGCCTTTTCGTCGTGGGCCGCGAGCATGGCCGCGTAGTCCATGCGGTAGATGTGATCCGCCGCCAGGATCAGCACCTTCCGGGCCGGGTTCCGGTCCAGCAGGAACAGGTTCTGGTGGATGGCGTCCGCCGTGCCGGCGTACCAGTTGGCCCCGGTGCGCATCTGGGGCGGCACCACGGTGATGTACTCGCCGCACTCCGGGTTGTAGATGGACCAGCCATCCCGCAGGTGCTTGTGCAGGGAGTGGGACTTGTACTGGGTCAGCACCAGCACCCGGCGCAGGCCCGAGTGCAGGCAGTTGGACAGGGTGAAGTCGATGACCCGGTACTTGCCGCCGAAGGACACCGCAGGCTTGGCGCGGTCCGCCGTGAGGGGCTGCAGGCGCGAGCCGCTGCCGCCGGCCAGGAGGACCACCAGGGAATCATCGGCCATGAGGACACCTCGAAGCAGGCTTGCCAGTCGCCTTGCAGGGAAGGACCCGACCGGTGTGAGCACGCGGGTGGCCCAGTGAAGACTCACCGTCGCGGCGCACAGGCCGTCGGCAGGTCTCCCCAAAGTAGCCGTACCGCCCCCTCGAGCGCCAGCCATCTCCGTCAACCGGGGCCTTCAAGGATCTCCACGAAGCTCACGAAGAACAGGCCCAAAGAGCCACGAAGGCGCAGTCATCGCGCCGACAGGGCGTCTTCGTGGACTTCGTGGAGCATCCCTTTTATGGTTCCGATCTGGAATCGGGCTCAGGCGCCGCCCCTATCGCTTCCGCACGCTGCCGGGGGGGTAGCCGAACTTCTTCTTGAAGGCGTAGATGAAGTTGTTCACGTGGCTGTAGCCGAGGTTGGCGGCGAGGGCCTTCATGGGAATGTCCGTCCGCTCGAGGGCCAGGTGGGCTTCCGTGAGGCGGAAGTCCGAGAGGAACACGTAGATCGAGGTGCCGTTCTGTTTCCGGAATTCCTCGTTGAGCGCCTTCGCGGACAGGCCGTACTTCTGGGCCAGCTCGCTGAGGTTGGGCACCTTCCCCTCCAGCCCCTGGAGCTCCGTGCGCAGCGCAGCCACGGCCTTGGTCAGGCGGGCCTCGCCCCGGGGCGCCGCCGCCGGACCCGCGAAGAGGGCCGAGAGGGCGCAGAGGTATTCCAGCGTCTTGGCCTGGCTGAACAGGAGGCGCATCTGGCCGGAGAGCCCGGCCGGCAACGTGTCATACAGGATCTGGCTCACCGCATGGGGCAGGACCTTCGTGGCCGCGGAGGATAGCTTGGCGATGCCCAGGCTCTCCAGCAGCCGGTCCGCCGAGTCCTGACCCACCAGGGTGGCCAGCACGGGCACGCCCATGGTGATGACCGTGGCTTCGATGGCCTCGCTGGCGTCCACCAGGGACTCGAAGTCCAGGTGCGCCACGTGCTGGAAGAGGGTGATCTCCTTGCGAAAGATCAGCTCGGCCCCGGCGCAGCGCTCCCTGATGATCACCGTCCCGGTGCGTGCCGAGTGTACGCCGAACATGGGCTCGGGCACGCTGCCCTGGGCGACCGCAATGGACACCAGCTGCCCGGTCATGGTCGGCGGAAAGCTGGCTGTGCCCCGGCAGATGTCCATGCCCTGGCCCAGGTGGTAGAGCTCGATGTGCCCCTGCCCGCCTCCCGGCGGCAGGGGGATCTCCCGGCGCTCCAGGTCCGACCAGCCCCGCGGGAAGGAGAGGCTCTCGCCGCCGGGGGCGGACAGCCACTCAAGGTTCCAGGAGGTCTTCGGTTCCATCGGCCGAGGATAGCAGGGGCACCCTGGAGGGGCACCAGCGCTGACTAGAACTCCAGCACCGCCCGCAGCGCCGCGCCCAGGGCCCGCAGCTGGGCCGGAGTGACCTTGCCCAGGCGCTTCGTGAGGCGGGCCTTGTCCACGGTGAACACCTGGGTGGCGTTGGCCCAGAAGTCGGCGCCCAGGCCGTTGTCTTTGCCTTTGGGAATGGGCACGTAAAAGACATAAGGCCGGCCCTGGGTGGTGAGCGACACCAGGATCGTGGTGCGGGCGCCCTCGGCGTGGTTGCCCAGGTCCGACTGGACGATGAGTCCCGGCCGGAGGCCGCCCTGCTCCGAGCCCCGCCCGGGACTCCAGTCCAGCAGCCAAAGCTCGCCGCGGCTGCAGCGGGGCAGCGCGCCTGTCACTTCAGCTTCCGGGCCCGGTAGCTGCGCCGCCGGGGCTCGGCCGCCACCTCCGCCTGGGCGGTGAAGGCATAGCTCACCTCCTGAGCCTCCGCATCCTGGCCGTAGGCCGCCCAGTCCGCCGCCAGCCGCTTCCGCGCCTCTGCCGCCTGCTCCCGCCGCAGCAGGGCCACCAGCCAGCCGTTCGCGCTCAGGGCGTGGGCCTCCGCCGCCTTGCGCAGGAAGGCCGCCAGGTCGTCGTCAAGGCGGAGCGTGGTGCTGAACATGGGGCCTCGGGGTGGGTCGCAGCCTGGGGATGGGGGCCCTGGCTTTGAAATCATTTTATGATTTCAAAGATAGAAAGCAAGAGTCAGGGAGAACCTCCGGTTCTCTGAGCACCCCTCCCAATGCTTTTCAGCTAACCCGATCGCGCAGCGATCGGGTTCCGCCACAATGGTCCCCATGGACCACAACCAATTCCGCCGCCTCGGTTATCAGCTCGTGGACTGGATCGCGGACTACCGCGAGGGCCTCGAGCGCCTGCCCGTCATGAGCCAGGCCCAGCCCGGCGACATCCGGGCGGCCTTCCCGGACCACCCGCCGCAGAAGGGCGGGCGCATGGACCAGGCGCTGGCGGCCCTGGACCGGGACATCCTGCCGGGCATCACCCACTGGAACCACCCGTCCTTCTTCGCCTACTTCCCCAGCAACACCAGCTACAGCTCGATCCTCGGGGACCTGGCCACGGCGGGCCTGGGCGCCCAGGGCATGAGCTGGCAGACCAGCCCTGCCGCCACCGAAGTCGAAGAGGTCGTCATGGACTGGCTGCGGCAGATGGTAGGCCTCAGCCCGGCCTTCACCGGCGTCATCCACGACACCGCCAGCACCGCCACCTTCACGGCCCTGCTCTGCGCCCGGGAGCGCACCTCGGGCTACGCCCAGGGCGGCGAGGGCCTGCAGAGCGGCGAGGCACCCCTGGTGGTCTACGCCTCGGACCAGGGCCACAGCTCCATCGAAAAGGCCGCGCTGCTGGCGGGCTTCGGCCGCAGCTTCCTGCGCCTGATCCCGACCGACGACAACCACGCCCTGCGCGTGGACCTGCTGCGGGCCGCCATCGAGAAGGATCTCGAGATCGGCCTGCGCCCCTGCGCCCTGGTGGCCGCCGTGGGCACCACGGGCACCACCGCCCTGGACCCCATCGCGGCGCTGGCAGAGCTGGCCCAGGAGCACGGCCTCTGGCTGCACGTCGATGCGGCCCTGGCGGGCACGGCCATGGTGCTGCCCGAGTGCCGCTGGATGTGGGCGGGCATTGAGGGCGCCGATAGCCTGGTCTTCAACCCCCACAAGTGGATGGGCGTGGGCTTTGACCTCAGCGCCTACTACGTGCGCGACCCCCAGCACCTGATCCGCGTCATGAGCACCAACCCCAGCTACCTGCGCACCGCCCAGGACGGCCAGGTGAGCAACTTCCGGGACTGGCACATCCAGCTGGGCCGCCGCTTCCGGGCCCTCAAGCTGTGGTTCTACCTCATGGACGTGGGCGTCGAGGGCCTGCAGGCCCGCCTGCGCCGGGACCTGGACCACGCCCAGTGGCTCAAGGCCCAGGTGGACGCCGCCCCCGACTGGGAGCGCCTCGCCCCCGTGCCCCTGCAAACCGTGTGCCTCCGCCACCGCAGACCTGGTCTGGATGAAGCAGCCCTCGCCGCCCACAACCTCGCCATCGCGAAGCGCATCAACGACAGCGGCAAGGCCTACCTCACGCCCTCAGTCCTCAAAGGCACCCAGATGCTAAGAGTGAGCATCGGCGCCGAGACCACCGAGCGCAGACACGTCGAAGCCCTCTGGGACCTCCTCCAACAGGCCGCAAGCGAGTAGAGCCACCGCAAAAGAAGAAGGACTGTTTAACCACAAAGAACACAAAGGACACAAAAAAGGATCTCTCTTTTGCGCCCTTTGCTTTTTTTGTGTTCTTTGTGTTCTTTGTGGTTAATCGCTTTTGCTTTTCACTCGGTAGTCCTCTGCGGTAGCCCGCTGTCCGGATGCGGCAGGCCTTGGCCTCAGTGGTAGGCCTTGTCGTGGTCCGGTTCCACATAGCGCAGGGTCAGGGTGTCGCCGCGAACCGTGGCCAGGGCCCGAGCCGCACGGGTGACCCGCAGGGAATACAGGGCTGCTCCATCCGGCCCCTTCAGGTTGCTCAGCTTCTCCAGGTGCACGCCCTGGTGCCTGAGCAGCTCGGCCAGGCTGAGCAGTCCTGCCACCTCGAGCATCTTCAGGACACCGCGCCGCACGGGCAGCTCCTGGGTCAGGGCGGACGCCAGGAAGCTGGGGGTGATCTCTAGCTTCACTTCGCCAGCTTCTTCAGGAAGGCCTTTCCTTCGGCACTGTCCAGGCTGACGGGCGTTTCCTGGAAGGACTGGGCCGCGGCCGCCTGGACTTCGGGACGCCAGGCCCAGAGCTGATGCTCAGGCACAGCCACCATGGGCACCAGGCGGAAAGTGCCGTCCTCCTGGGGCTCCAGGTTGACGGGCTGACCGGCCTTGAACGGGGCTGGCAGGGTGACGCGGCGACGGGCATCGGGGATCAGGAGCATGGGACGACCTCTGCCACAAGCATACCCTTTTACCCTTTTGGGGCAAGAGGGTATTCTCAACCAACCAGCGCCGCCGCCTCGAAGCCCTCTGAACCCTACTCGCTCGGGCTGCGGCGGAGAAATCCCACCGCAAAGAAAACTGACTTTTTAACCACAAAGAACACAAAGGGCACAAAAAAGAATCTCTCTTTTGTGCCCTTTGCTTTTTTTGTGTTCTTTGTGTCCTTTGTGGTTAATTTTTCTTTTCTTTAGCCAGCAGTCCTTCTCTGCGGATAAGTTTCAGGTCTTGGGCAATTAGGCATCAGGTGCGGTGTGCAGGCTGAAGACCCGGTCGAGGTTGGTGACGCGCAGGATCTTGAGCACGGGTGCGGAGGGGTTGTGCAGTTCCAAGACTCGGCCCAGGCTCTCGGCCTGCTCGCGCAGCTGCAGCAGGGCGCCCAGGGCGCTGGAGTCCATGAAGGAGACCCCGGCGAGGTCCAGCCGCAGAGGCCCGCTCAGCCCATTCTGCAGCAGCACCCGCCCCGCCTTCACCAGCGCCTGCGCCTCCGCGTAGTCCACTGGCCCCCGCACCCGCAGCCAGGTGCCCTCCGCATCCTCCACCACCTGCACCTGCATCCAGCCTCCCAATCCAGCGGCCCGCCCAGTCACCCGGGTCGGGCCGCTTGAACCCAGCACCGTCCTACTTCTTCAGCAGCGCCTTGATCTCGGCCATCTCGGCCTTGAGGGTATCCAGCTCCGTGCGCAGCTGATCGTTCTCGGCCTTGAGTTCCTTGGTGGCGTTGATGAGAGGCATGACTAGGTTGGTGTAGGAGAGGCTGTAGAAGCCTTCCGGCGTGGTTGGCGCATGGAGGGCGTGGAAGGTGGTGCCAACAGACTGAGCGGCAGCCTCAACTTCCTGGGCGATCAAGCCCTTGAACCGCCCGGTATTTCTTGGACAGATGGTTGAGTGTATTCACGCGGCGGCTCCGGTGCCAAGGAGGTCCTGACGGACCACTGCGGGAGGCCGGTGGTTGTGGCGTTCGATGAGCCACTGGTGGTTGTAGAGATCACGGA
>CAIOFF010000066.1 GCA_903857495.1 uncultured Holophagaceae bacterium
CTGCTCCGCGACCCGCCTGGTCGCGCACATGGCAAGCCCGGCCCTTTTGCGCCTGCGCAAAAGAACTGGGCTCGCCATCGCTCGGACTGCGTCCTCGCGAGTCGGCACTGGCTTGCGCTCCGGCGGGGGCCCCGCTCTGCAGGCTCTGCTTCGCTGGCGGTCCAGGCCCTGGCGGGGCTAGGCGATGCTCAACCCGGCGGGTGCCCGGCTCATCGTGCGACATTCAGTCGCACGGTTCGCCACCCGCCTGGGTTTCGCCATGGCAATCCCGGTCTTGGTGCGCCTGCGCAAAAGAGTCGGGCTCGCCAACCGTGAGCGCGGCGCCTGCGGGTCGGCACTGGCGTATGCTCCGGGCCAGGTCCACCCTGCCGCTGCCATCGCTTTGCCTATCTCCGAATCGGCCGTGCCGATTCGGAGCCCGCACGGCACACCGGATACAGCGCGCACCCCCCACACCTGCTGCGCTGCCGCACGCCGGGGCAGTCCCCGAGGATGCCCAGGTGGCTGAGGGCGAAGTCGTAGCGCAGCGGATCAGCCGGGTCCAGCTGGCGCAGGGCATCCGTGATCTCGCGGGCCATCTTGCCATCGGGCGTGGCGCGGTGGCTGAGTCCGATGAAGCGGGCGACACGGGCTACGTGGGTGTCGAGGGGGATGATCAGCTCCCGGGCCGGGAAGCGGGTCCAGAGGCCGAGATCAGGCCAGCCCGGTCGCACCATCCAGCGCAGGAACATGCGCCAGCGCTTGCAGGCGGCGCCCTCCTCGGGATCGGGCAGGGAGAACCGTGCGCCATAGGTGGCGGGCAGCTCGGTGCGGAGCCGCTGCACCAGCCGCGAGAGGGCCCGGTCGGCGGGCTCGTCGGGGCCTGGCAGCAGGTGAGCCTCCAGTCCCTGGCCGCTCTCGCGGTGCAGGCGCCGCCAGGCCAGCAGCCACTCGGCCAGGTCCGCGCCCGTGTGAAAGCGCCAGACCCAGTCCCGCAGCGACCGCTGCAGGGCCTTCCGCGCCTCGGCTTCCGTGTGAGCCAGCAGCCAGGCGGAGGGCGAGGGCCCCAGTGGCACCAGGACGGCCTGGACAGCGCGGACCATGGGATCCACCCGCCCATAGGCCAGGTGGGCCGCCACGAAGGCCGCCACCTCCCGGTCCAGGGGGTCGGTGTAGGTCAGGGGCACCCGGAGGGGGTCCTTCTCCAGGGCCTGGGCCGTGTCGTACTGCCCGCAGAGTGCGTCCAGGCGGGCCTTCAGGGTGCGTGTCGGGGTGCCCATGGCCTCCAGTGTCCCAGGGGAGACCTGGTCGTCACGGCGAATTCGCGGGTCCGGTGCCTAAATTCACTATGTAAGTAAAGGCGCAGCCGCTACACTTATGAGCGGTGGCCCGTGGCCCCTTTTGGAGCAGTAACCGCACATGATGAACCTGCGTGGCCTTGGGAACCTGGCGAAGATCCTTGAAGAAGCAGCAAAACCCGATTCGATCCTGCGGGAAGATCGTGAGAAGCCCAAGCCCAAGTTCCTGAAGAAGGGCGAGAAAGCCGGCAACATCCGGGTCATCGATCCCAAGCGGAAAGTGTGGTACGAGAAGCGTCTGAAGGAAGCCACCGCGAAGGTTGCGGCGACCGAGTCCGCCGCCTCCGGCCCCGTGAGCGCTCCGGCAGCTCCGGTCCTGGCAAAGAACGTCGCGTCCCTGGTGGGTGGTGGCTCGCTGCTGCAGACCCTGGCCGCGGCCAAGGATGCGAAGCCCAAGTCCGACTCCCCCAAGCGGTCCGAGTCCTGGCGCCGCAAGCCGGGTGAGTCGATCTTCTAGCTGTCGGCTGTCAGCTGTCGGTGAATGAGGGGCCCGGATGGGTCCCTCTTTTCATGCCTAAATCAGCTGACAGCTGACAGCCGACAACACCTTCACACCGCAGAGTGAATCCCGAACTTCCGCCCGATCCACGTCGCGGCCAGGGGGCGCTCGAGCTTGCCGCGGCGCAGGTCGCCGAGGGTGAGCAGGGCCAGGTCCAGCACGGGCGTGGCGGGGTCCAGGGTGCCGTCGGCCAGGCGGGCCGGGAGGTCGGTGCGGGCGATGGTGTGGAGGCCGTCCGCGAGCCGCACGTGCACGGCCTGGGGATCTGCCAGCGCATTGCCCGCCTTGGTGGCCGCGTGGCTCACCCCGCGCAGCATGCCGTCGATGGCGCAGCCTGAGGGCGCGGTCGCCAGGGTGGGCTCGGCGATGGCGACAATGCGCTGGTCGAGCAGCGCCCAGGCCGCCTGATACTGGGTGCCCTTGTGGCGCCAGCGGCCCAGCAGGGCATCCAGCTCCGGGGCAAGGGCCGCAGCCTCGCCTGGACGCTCCAGGGCCAGCAGCCACAGGCGGGCGTCATCGGGCAGGGCGGTGAAGGCGTCGAGGTTCATGGGCACTCCCGGAACTGGAATTGTCTCTAGGATGCCGGGAAGGCGCCGGCCATGCCTGTCCGAACAGCAGCCTCGCAGGTTTCCGTGACGATTGGGCCCCAGGGTCTCGCGTAAGGTTAGGAGCGATGAGAGACACTGCGATCCTGCTTCTGAATCTGGGTGGCCCCGTGAATCTGGGCCAGGTGGAACCCTTCCTGGCGGCCCTCTTCGGCGACCGGGACCTGATCAAGCTGCCCTGTCCGGCCTTCCTGCAGCCGCCCCTGGCCCGGCTCATCGCCCGGCTGCGTGCCCCAGGCGCCAAGGGCCGTTACGCGGAGATCGGTGGCGGCTCGCCGCTGCTGCGCGAGAGCGCCTTCCAGGGCAACGCGCTGCGCGCGGCCCTGCGCGCGGCGGGGCGGGACGAGGCGGTGAAGCTCTGCTTCCGCTACGCGGCGCCCAAGGCCGCGGGCCTGCTGCGGGCGCTCAAGCGCGACGGCATCCGCAAGCTGGTGCCGGTGACGCTCTATCCCCATGACTGTCGCGCGACCACGGGCTCCAGCCTGCGGGAGCTGGCCGTGGAAGCCGCCAAGGCGGGCCTGGAGCTGCTGCCCGGTGTGGACCACTACGCCACGGATCCCGACTACCTCGAGGCGCTGGAGCGGCCTCTGCGCGTGGCGCTGGCGGATCTGCCGGACGCCACGGTGATCTTCAGCGCGCACAGCCTGCCCGTGCGGCAGATTGCGGCGGGCGATCCCTACGAGAAGGAGATCCACGCCACCCGCGACGCCCTGATCGCCCGGCTCGGCCCGATCCCCGGCGGCTACACGCTGGCCTATCAGAGCCGCACGGGCCCCGTGCGCTGGCTGGAGCCCCCGCTCAAGGCGGTGCTCGAGAGCATGGGTGGGAAGGATGTCGTCGTGGTCCCTCTGAGCTTCGTCAGTGAGCACATCGAGACCCTGCACGAGCTCGACATCGAGTACCGCGAGGTGGCCCACCAAGCTGGGGTGCGCACCTATCGGCGCGTGGCAGCGCCCGGCATCGACGTGGCCTACATCCGCTGCCTGACGCGGCGTGTCCTGGAGATCCTGCCATGAGCACGCTTATCCTCGGCGGCGGCGTGACGGGCCTGGCGGCCGCCTGGCACCTCCAGCGCCGCGGGGTCGCGGTGGAAGTCTGGGAAGCCGCCCCCACCGTGGGCGGCTGGATGAAGACGCTGCCCTGGGAGGGTGGCCACATCGAGACTGGGCCCCAGGGCGTGCTGTGGCAGAAGGGCACCGTGGTGGACAAGGTCTTCACGGCCATCGGGCTGCCCTTCAAGTCTCCGGGCACCGGCGCCCGCTGGGTGGGGAAGGGCGGCCGCCTCATTCCCGTGCCCGCGTCGCCGCCGTCCCTGATGTTCTCGGCCCTCATGCCCCTGGGCGCCAAGCTGCGCATGATGGCCGAGCCCTTCATCCCGGTGCGTGGCGCGGAGCCCGAGGAGTCCCTGTCGGCCTTCATCACCCGGCGCCTGGGCAGGGGCGTGGCCACGGAGCTGCTGCCGGCCATGGTGGCGGGCGTGCTGGCCGCGCCGGCCGAGGTCCTGTCCGTGGACGCCATCCCCAAGCTGCGCCAGTGGGAAGCCACGGGCAGCCTGGTGAGCGGCATCCGAAAGAGCGGCGTCAGTCACATGGTGGTGCCCGAGGGCGGCATGGGGCAGCTGCCCATCAAACTCGCTGAGCACCTCTCAGCGGTGCGCACGGGGCTGCGCGCCGAGCGCCTTGAGGCCCTGCCAAACCACCGCTGGCGCGTGAGCGGTGGTGGCGAAGTGCGCGAGGTCGATCGCCTGGTCCTGGCGCTGCCGGCCTTCGAGGCCTCGGCCCTGCTGCGGCCCGTGGCCCCGGGCAGCGCGGCGGCCCTGGGCTCCATCCCCTACACCAGCGTGGACCTCTGGCACAGCCGCCACACGCCGCTGCCCGCCCTCAAGGACAGCTTCGGCTTCCTGATCCACCCCCCGGAAGGCCACGGCTACCTGGGCTCCCTGGTGCCGTCCTGGATGGATCCCCAGACCGCCCCGGCGGGCGTCATGCAGCTGCGCAGCTTCATCGGCGGCGCCTTCGGCAAGCCCGCGGACCTGGAGAGCTGGGAGGGCGTGCAGGCCCGCCTCCAGCACTGGATCCCGACCCTGGACGCAGCTTCCGCCGTGCGCCACGAGTTCGCCGAGAACGCCATCCCGCGTCCCGAGTTGGGCCACCGCGCCCGCGTGGCCGCCGCCCTGGAAGCCCTGCCTACCGGCATCGAGTGGCTCAGCAACGCCCGCTTCGGCCCCGGCGTCCGCGACATCCTCGAAGGCCTGGAAGTCTGGGCCGGGCCTGAGGTCGACTGAGCGGCCGCGTCTTTCAGGGACCGAATCCTTCAGCATGAGCCCGCGGTAAAATGGCAAGTCCTCCGGATGCTCTCGAGTTACCCGTGCATGAACCTGCGCTCCGAACCCTGGCTCTCTGCCTAGCCCTGGCAGGCGTGGAAACGCTCCACGGCCTTGCGCGCATGCGCTTCCTGGTGCCGCGGATCGGGGTGAAGCGGGCCCAGCGGATCAGCATCGTCACGGGCTCCCTCCTGGCTCTGATGGTGTGCTCCGTTGGGGTGCCGGGCCTGGGCCTGCACTCGCGGACCTCGCTGCTGGGACTGGGCCTGCTACTGGCCGCCTTCATGGCTGCCTTCGACATGCTCATTGGCCGCCTCGTGGCGCGGCGCTCCTGGAAGGTCGTCCTGCAGGACTTCGACCCCCGGCGCGGCAACCTGCTGGTGTTCGGCCTGCTGGTCCTGGTGCTGGCGCCCCTGCTGGTGATGGGGCTGAAAAACTGAGCCCAGGGTCAGCGCGCCGGTCCCCCGGGACCCATAGGCTATGCTGGCCCTGCATCCTGTGACCCGCCCGAGGAACCATGCCCAAGCTCCGTGCTGCTCTGTTCTGCCTCGTTGGCACGCTTGGGTTCGCCCAGGCGCCGGATCCCCAGGCGGACATCTGGGCGCCGGTCCGGTTCTTGGTGGGGGAGTGGGAGGGCACTTCCGTGGGGGAGCCGGGCACGGGGACGGTGGTCCGTCGCTACGAGGTGATCCTCAAGGAGCGCTTCCTCTCGGAGCGCAACCAGTCCACCTTTCCGCCCCAGGAGAAGAACAAGGCCGGCGAGGTGCACGAGCACCTGAGCCTCTTCAGCCATGACCGGAAGCGGAACACGCTCGTGTTCCGGCAGTTCCACCAGGAGGGCTTCGTCGTCACCTACGCGCTGAACCGGGCCCTGGGGTCGGCCAGCAAGCTGGTCTTCGAGAGCGAGCTAATGGAGAACGTCCCGGAGTCCTGGAAGGCGCGGGAGACCTACGAGCGCAAGTCGGACGGCGAGTTCACCGAGACCTTCGAGCTGTCCCAGGGGGGCAAGCCCTTCACCGTCTACAGCCGCAGCCACTTCAAGCGCCGGGCCGCGGATCCGGGACGATGACATCCGGCTCATGACCCTGCAGAATGGGGCTGTCCTAACCTTCGGAGTTCCCCATGACCCTGGCCCTGCTGCTGCCCGTCGGCGCCTCCATGTGGGGTCTGGCGCAGCCCTGGTGGGAGTTCGTCCTGCGGGGGCTGCTGGTCTACGGCTTCCTACTTATCACGCTGCGGCTCACGGGCAAGCGCCAGGTGGGACAGCTGGCCCCCTTCGACCTGGTGCTGCTGCTGGTGCTCAGCAATGCGGTGCAGAACAGCATGAACGCCGGCGACAACACCGTGGGCGCGGGTTTCATCCTCGTGGGCACGCTCCTGGCCGTGAACGGCTTCCTGTCCTGGCTCACCTGGCGCAGCAAGCGCGCCGAGAACCTGCTGGAGGGCCGGCCCCAGATCCTGGTGCACCACGGGGTGGTGGACGAGGCCATGCTCGCCTCGGAGCGCATCACCCACCACGAGCTCATGGCCGCGGTGCGGCAGGCCGGGCTCTCGGATCTGGCCCAGGTGAACGTGGCCATCCTGGAGACCAACGGGCGCATCAACGTCATCCCGAAAAATGGCAGCGCCTCTTGACTTGACGAATAAAAGGCGAAAACTGGAGCCATGAACCTCCTGTCCCTGCCTCTGGCCCCGCCGCAGCTCTTCGAGGATCTGCGCGTGGAGCCGGAGGAGGCCCGGTCGATCCTGCGGCCCCAGAAGGATGAGCGCTACGGGTTCGGCTTCGCCCTCAGCCCCTACCGCGGCTGCGCCCACGGGTGCCGCTACTGCTATGTCCGCGAGTATCCCAACGCTCTGCACGGCCCCGAGGACTGGGGCGGCTGGGTGGCGCCCAAGCTCAACGCCCCGGAGCTGCTCTGGTCCCAGCGCCACCGGCTGCACGAGGCGCGGGTGTTCCTGGCCTCGGCCACGGATCCCTACCAGCCCCTGGAGGGCGAGTATCGGCTGACCCGGCGCTGCCTGGAGGTGCTGCTGCTCTGCCCGAGCACCGAGGTGCTCCTGCACACCCGCTCGCCCCTGATCCTGCAGGACCTCGACCTGCTCCGCGCCTTCGGCGACCGGGTCACCGTGGGCTTCTCGATCCCCACCGATGACGACACCGTGCGGCATGTGGTGGAGCCCCACGCCCCCACCATTCCCGGCCGCTGGGCCACCGTGGAGCGCCTGGCCAAGGCTGGCATCGCGGTGAACCTGGCGGTGACGCCGCTCATGGCGGTGCATGACCCGCAGGCCTTCGCCCGGCGCGCCCGGGCCAGCGGCGCCGCCGGGGCCTGGGTGGGCGGCCTGCGCCTGCTCAAGCGGGATCCCTTCTACCGGGTGCTGGCAGACCACGGCTGGCTGAAGGTGCTGGACCACGACTATGCGGAGGGCATCCGCGCCGCCTTCCGCGCGGCCTTCCCGGCGCCCCGGCGGGCCCGGGAGCCGCGCGCCGAGCAGGTCTCGGCGGTGGCGCCCACGCTGGCCCGGCAGCCCGGGCTCTTCGACGCTGACGTCCTCCCGCCCCTTGTGGGAGACTGAGGGACCATGACCACCCTCGCGCTCAAGTACCGGCCCCGCACCCTGTCCGACCTCGTGGGGCAGGAGGGCAGCGTCAAGGCCCTGGCCAACGCCCTGAAGCGGGCCAAGGAGAGTGGCCGCATCCACCAGGCCTACCTCTTCGCCGGCGTGCGCGGCACCGGCAAGACCAGCACCGCCCGCATCCTGGCCCGGGCCTTGAATTGTGCCGAGGGCCCCACAGCCACCCCCTGCGGCGTGTGCGATCCCTGCCGCGCGGCCGAGCAGCCGGACAGCAGCCTGGACATCGTCGAGATCGACGCCGCCAGCCGGGCCTCCGTGGCTGACGCCCGGGCCCTGCGCGAGCAGGCCCAGACCCGCCCCGCCTTCTGCCGCTACCGCGTCTACATCATCGATGAAGTGCACATGCTCAGCACCGAGGCCTTCAACGCCCTGCTGAAGGTCATCGAGGAGCCGCCGCCCCACGCCATCTTCGTGCTGGCCACCACCGAGCTGCAGGACGTCCCGGACACCATCAAGAGCCGGGTGCAGATCTACCCCTTCCGCCTCATCCCCGTGGGTCTCATCGAAGGCCGCTTGGCGCACGTCTGCGAGCAGGAGGGCGTCCCTGCGGAGCCCGGCAGCCTGCGGCTGGTGGCCGAGGCGGGGCAGGGCTCCATGCGGGACGCCCTCACCATCCTCGACCGCGTCATCGCGGCCGGGGACGGCCAGGTCCAGGAGGAGGCGGTCCGCGAGCAGCTGGGCATCGTCAGCGCCCACCTGGTGCAGGGCGTCATGTCCTCCCTGGCTGTCGGCGACTCGGCGGCCCTGGTGGAGGCCTGCCGCGAGCTGGCCAACCAGGGGGCGGACTGGGCCACCTTCTGGCGCGAGCTGGTGCTGGCCTTCCGAGACCGCCTCGAGGCTGAGGCCCGGGCGAACAAGGGTCCCCACGAACTGCTGCGCTGGGCCCGCATGCTGAACCTGCTGCTGAGCCGCGAGCGGGACCTGCGGGACAGCAGCCTGCCCCGGGTGGTGGTGGAGCTGGCCCTGATCACCGCCGCCCAGCTGCCGCACCTGGCCCCGCTGGACGCGCTGATCTCCGGCGCGGCCACCGCCAATCCCTCAGCCAACCCCGCCCCACGGCCATCTGTGCCGGCAGCGGGTCCGCCACCGGTCCCTCCCCGGGCCCCCCAGGTCGCGCCGGCGCCTGAGGGGCCGCGGCGGCCCACCCCGGTGCCGCCCCCCCCACCGGTTCCCGCGCCTCCCAAGCCGCCCGCGGGCTCCGCGCCGCAGCCGCCCATCGGCACCTCGGCTCAGCTGCGCTCCGCCTGCAGCGAGGCCCTGCGGCTGGGCACAGGCCTCCGGCCCTTCGCCACGGCCCCCCAGTTGGCCACGGACCTGGCCTGGCAGCCGCCGGTGCTGCGCTTCCGCTTCCCGGCCAATGTGCGCCAGACCCTCCAGGACTTCGAGCGCGAGAAGGCCAGTCCCCACCTGCTGGCGGCCCTGGGCGTCGTGCTGCCCGGCCTGCAGTCCGTGGTGGTCGAGTTCGATGGGGACGGCACCTCCACCGCCCCCGAGCGACCCGAAGACCGCCTCCGCCAGGAACCCGGCTTCCAGGAGCTCCTCCGCCTCACCGGCGGCGAAGTCCTCGAGATCCGCAAGGACAGCTGAAAGGCCTTAACCACGAGAATTCAGTCTGTCTCGCGCATCGGCATCGCCGATGCCGAGAAGACGGGAAGACCACGAAGGAAGAACGACTTCAGTTCCTTCTTTGTGTTCTTTGTGTTCTTTGTGGTTAACCAGTCCTTTTGCTTTTCCCTAAGCTTTTCTACCTCAAGCCTGTGGTTCCTCTATGCTGCGGCTTTCTTTGCCATTCAGCCAGTTCGGTGGAAAGAGAAAGAAGGATTAACCACAAAGAACACAAAGGGCACAAAGAAGAGATCAATAACACTTTCTTCATTCGTGGTCTTTCTGTCTTCATGGTGACCCTTCTTTCCCCTGGTAATGGCTCGGCTCACCCGCCGGAGACGGGGGGCATGAGGGCGACTTCGTCGCCGTCGGCGAGGGGGGTGCTGCGGTCGGCGAAGGTCTGGTTCACGGCCAGGAGGGCGTCCGGGGGCAGGGCCTGGAAGCGGGGGTCCGCCAGCAGGTCGCCCAGGGTGGGGGCCAGGGGCAGGGCCACTTCGTCGAGGCCCAGCAGGGGGCGGTAGCGGGCGAAGCACTTCACCGTGATCATGCGGATCTCCGTTTAACGTCCTACTTGGGGCTCCAGGTGTGCCGGATCTCGCCCGAGGGGCTCAGGCCCACGCCGCCACCCTTGCTGCCGCCCAGTTGGAGGATGAGGTCGCCGAAGCGCCACTCCACCTGGCCCGAGGTGATGGCCAGCTCCCCAGTCTTCTTGTGGGAGACCACGACGGCGCTGCGCTGGCCCAGGAGGGTGATGCTCTTGCCGAGGGTGAACTCGGTCTCTGAGGTCCCCTGGGCGTTGGTCCGCAGGGCGACGCTGACCCGGTCCAGCCCCAGGGTGCGCCGGAGCTGGTCCTGCAGGGGGGCGAAGGCGAGGGTGGAGAGGAGGCCGGTGTAGGCACTGGCCAGCCCCGAAGTGATGGCGCCCTGGGTGGCGCCGGAGGTCGCGCCGGCGGTGCCCACGTTGGCCACGTTGCCGGGGTTGATCAGGATCGACACGATCTCATCCTGGCGCAGGCTGGGCGTGGACGTGGGGATGATGCTGAGGTTGCTCAGGGTGCCCCGGATGTCGAGGTTGACCGTGTAGCCAGGGATGGAGGTGAGGCTGCCCTGGATGGCGATGAGCGGATCCAGCGCCCGGGCTTCGGAGAAGGCCAGGGAGCCCCGGTCCACCACCATGTCACCTGCGGGGAAGATGTTGGTGAGGCGGCCGCCGGGCTGGAAGACGAGGGTGCCCTTGGGCACTGGATGGGCCAGGGTGCCCACGACCTGGAAGGGGCCCTCGGTGCGGCCCTCCAGCTTCAGCAGGTTGGTGTCGAAGGTCCAGGGAGTCTGCAGGTTCAAGTCCAGGTCCAGGCGGATGCGATCCAGGGGGTCATCCAGGTCCAGCCCCGTAAGGGCGGTGTCGCTGAGGGCGCTGCGGAGGATCAGGTCCGCGAGCTTCACTTCGGTCTGATAGGTCAGCCGGTCCGTACGGAGCTTGCCCTTCAGGACGCCGCCCGTGTCGGTGCCATCGAGGCTGGCCTGGAGGCTGCCCTGGAGGTCGAGGCCATCGGGCATGTCCCGCAGCTGGAAGTTGCCCAGGCTCGCCTTCAGGGCATAGGTCTCGATGCCCCCCAGGCGCCAGGACATGCCACCGCTGAGGCGGAGGTCCCCCTGGGCCAGGGTCCCTTGCAGGGGCTGGTCCTCGGGAATGGTGATGGCCCGGTCCTTGAGCACCACCTGGGCCTGCAGGTCCTCGATGCCCTGGTAGCCGCGGAGGCGCGCCTGGCCCTTGTCCAGGGAGAGGGTGCCGTCGAGCAGCGGATCGAGGTAGGTGCCGTGGGCCAGGATCCGGAAGCGGCTGGTGCCCTGCAGCTTCAGGTCGGAGAGCAGGTTGTATTCATCCACTTCCATGACCAGGTCGAGGATTGACTTGAGGTGGGTCAGGTCCGCGGCCCCCTGGGCCTGGAGTGCCAGGGGCGCGGAAGCGGAGAACGGGACCGTGCCGGCCAGCCGCAGGTGGGCCGCCCGGCCGGTGGGGGCGTCGGTCTGCAGGCGGGAGCCCCCGTCGAGAGCGACGTCCACCACCGCCCCCAGGCTGTTGCCATGGAGGGCCGAGGGCCGGGACTGGTGCAGCTCGAAGGCGTTGAAGCGGGCCGCCAGCTGGTCCAGGGAGCCGGACCAGGCCAGCTCCTGCCCGGGGGCCCAGCGGCCCTTTACGGAGGCCGAGAGGCTGAGGTCCTCGAGCAGATCCTCGGTCAGGCTGCGGGCCAGTGTCTCCGTGGGCGCGCTCTCCGGGGACACGGTGAGGCTGAGGTCCCCCGCGAGGCCCAGGCCCTGCCGTGAGGCCTGGAAGGACAGCAGCGGCTTGGCCTGGCCCGCGGCCCCCAGGCGGCCCTCCAGGTGGCCCCGCACCAGGCTGGCCTGCCCCTCGAGACCGTCCAGGCTGCGGTCCCCGAAGAAGAGGCGGCCACGCTTCAGGGTGAGGTTGCCTTCAGGAAGGTCCAGGGGGCCGAAGGGGGCGGTGATGGGTCCCAGGAGCGTGGCATCCAGCTGGGCCTGGAGCCGGGGCCCCGGCAGCGCCAGCCCCTGCGTATCCAGGCGGCCATGCAGGTCTGCCCACCAGGTCCAGCGCTGGAAGTCCATGTCGGCCTGGCCGGTGAGGGCCAGGGGGCCCTCCGGGGCGACGCCCTCGGCGCCCAGGAGGTCCGGGCGCTCCGCGAGCTTGACGTTCGAGAGCTTCAGGCGGAGGGAGGGAATGTCCATCCAGAAGTCTGAGGAAGCCGCTGGAATTGTGATTCCGTAACACTCCCCAGATTCGACTTGAGCATTTCCGCTCATGCTGATGGCGGCATAGGGGCCCTGCAGCCGCACCCAGCCGGAGCCCAGGCCGGTGATGGGGAGATCCTGGCCCTGCGCGGTCTTGAGGTCGGCGGCCCGGAGCCCCTCGGCTACCGGGAGCCGGAAGGCGGTGTAGCACATGTCCATCTGGGACTGGCCGGGGGGGAGGGAACGCCAGGTGAGCCAGAGGTCGCCGCCGCCCGAGCCCTCCGCTTTGCGCAGCTGGAGTTCCCGGACCCAGAGGTCGGAGCCCTGGATCTCCACCTGACCCTGGAGGTGGTCGGCCTGGGCGCCATGCCAGCGGGGGCTGGTCACGGCCACGGTGCCCTGGAGGCTGAAGCCGCCGGCCGGAGTCCACCGGACTCGGGCCTGGGCCTGGGCGGCGCCCGCCATGTCCAGATCCACCACGCCCCAGGTGCTGAGGGTGTGGGCCACCTGGTCCGCGCCGACCTCGGCTTTGCCTTCGGCTTCGAGGAGGGTCAGGCCGCGGGTGCCCAGGGTGGCGCGGCCGCTGCCCTCGGCCTTGAGGCCCGCCAGGTCCAGCCGGAGGTTCTCAAGGGTGAGCTGGCCCTGGTCCAGGGTGGCCTTGAGGCTGCCGGAGTCTGCCCCCCGCTGGAGCAGGCCTAGCTGGAAGGAGCCCTGCCAGCGGTCCAGGCGACTGGGGGCATCCCCGGCCCTGGGGCCCTGGAGCTCGGCCTGGAGGGAGCCCCGGGTCTCCTCGAGCTCACGCACCCTGAGCAGCCTCCCCAGGGCAGTCAGGTCGAGGTTGGTGCCCTGGAGGGTGGACTGGAGGGGGGCGTTGCGGGACCAGGTGCCCTGGACCTCCAGGTCGCCCTGGGGGGAGGACCACCGGAGGCTGTCCAACTGGGCACGCTCCAGACTGCCGCTGGCCTTCAGGTCGAGCCCCCCGGGCTGGAAGATCGTGCCCACGGGACGGAGGTCCTGGCCATCGGCGCTGAGGGTCCAGGTGGGTTTCTGGGGGGTCCCCGCCAGGGTGCCGGCCAAGTCCAGAGTGCCAGTCAGAGGGGGTCGGGCAGTCCCGCTCCACCGGGCCGCGTCCACCAGGTCCAGGACACCCGTGAGACGGGCCTCCAGCCGCCCGGCGATCTTGGGCGTGGCGGCGGTGTAGCGGCCGTTCAGGCGCAGCTGGCTGTCCTCCAGCCGCAGATAGGCCTCGTGGAGGACGAGCGCCGGCTCCGAGACCTCGCCGTGCAGGTCGAGCCGGCCCTTCTCCCAGCTACTGGGGCCCTTCACGGCCAGCTGGGGGCCGGTCAGGTCAAGCCGGACCTGGTTGGGTCCCTGGCCGACGCCCTTCAGCTCGAACTGGTAGTGCAGGGCCGGGATGCCGCGCAGGGGTTCCGGCAGGATGAGCTCACCCCCGCTGAGGCTGAGGACATCGAGGTGGAAGCGGGGCAGGGGCTCGGTGCGGGGCGGACGACTCTTGAGGTGGATCGCCTGCAGGCCTGCCTCGGTCAAGCGCAGGTGGGGGTGCTCCACGCGCAGGGCATGGATGCGGTGCGAGGGACCCAGCAGGGCGAGGAGGTCAGCCTGGACCTCCAGGCGCTCGATCGTGAGCAGGTCCCCCCCCAGGCGGACTTCGTGGAGGACCAGGGCGCTCCGGCTCGGGCGGAGCTCCACCCGGCCGATGGTGAGGGGCAGGCCCGTCTCCTCCTGCACCAGGCGGTCCAGATGGCCCAGGGCCCAGCGGACCACCACGGGCCGGGTGGCCAGCCAGGGGCCGCCGGTGCACAGGGTGACCCCGGCCACCACGGCATACGTTACCCGACGGATCCAGCGCCGGCCCCAGAGCCGCTTCACCGCGTCTTTGGTGGGATGCCAGATCATCAGTTCTTTTCACCGCAGCTGGGGCAGACCAGGGTCATGCGAGGCATCTGCCGGTAGCAGAACCGGCAGAGCCGGGCCTGGGTGGAGGCCCGCAAGGTGGGGTGCGGACCCGAGGAGGACGACGAGAGCACGGCCGTGCCGAGGGGGCGGGTCTCCCGTGCGACGTTCTCCTTCAGGCGGCGCAGCGCCTCGAGGAACGCCTGGGCCGAGAGGAAGCGCTCACCCAGGTTCACCGCCAGAGCCTTCATCACGACCTCGGAGAAGGCCTTCGGGACGATGGGGTTGCGCAGGTGGGGCGCCGTGATCTGCTGGCTGGTGAGGGCCTGGGCGATCTTCAGCGGGTCTGCGTCATAGAAGGGGACGGTGCCCGTGAGCATCTCGTAGAGGGTGATGCCCAGGGACCAGAGATCCGACTGGAAGACGGCGCGGCCGCGGAAGTGTTCGGGCGCCATGTAGGGCGGCGAGCCGATGCGGGTGGGCGCGTAGGGGACATGCTGCATCTCCAGCACCCGGGAGGTGCCGAAGTCCGTGACCTTGGCCACGCCGACCTGGTTGACCAGGATGTTGGCGGGTCGCAGGTCCCGGTGGAGGATCTGGTGGCCGTGGGCGAAGGCGATGGCGCTGCAGACATCCAGTCCGATCTCCAGGGCCCGGGTGGGCGGCAGGGTGCGCTCCCGGCGGATCATGCGGTCCAGGCTCTCGCCTTCCACGTATTCCAGCACCATGAAGAAGATGCCGTTCTTCCGCTCCACGGTGATGAGCTCGACGATGTTCGGGTGCTTCAGGCCCGCCATGATGCGCGGCTCCTTCAGCATGTCCACGATCTCATCCTGCTGCTGGTGCGGCACCTTCAGGGCCACCTTGCGGTTCACCCAGGTGTCGAGGGCCAGGTACACCGCGCCGAAGCCCCCGGACCCGAGGCGGTCCAGGATCTGGTATTTGCCCAGGGTCTGGTCCTTGGAAAGCACTTTTTGAGGCTCCGCTGCAATGGGTCAAGAATGACCTAAAAAGCCCCGCGGGGGCGGGGCTTTTTAGGTCCGGTGAAGTGCGCTGTCAGCCCAGGAAGGCCTTGAGGGTCTTGGAATAACGCGGGTGGCGAATTTTTCGCAGGGCCTTGGACTCGATCTGGCGGATGCGCTCGCGGGTGACGGCAAACTCGCTGCCGACCTCCTCCAGGGTGTGCTCCGAGCCGTCGTCGCCCACGCCGAAGCGCATGCGGAGGACGCGCTCTTCGCGCTCGCTGAGGGTGTTGAGGACGTTGCGGACGGTCTCCTTGAGGCGCTGCTGGACGACCTGCTCCACCGGCGACACCACGGTCTTGTCCTCGATGAAGTCCCCCAGGTGGGAGTCCTCCTCCTCGCCGATGGGCGTCTCCAGGGAGATGGGCTCCTGGGCGATCTTCATCACCTTGCGGACCTTGCCCACGGGCATGTCCATGGCGTGCGCGATCTCCTCGCTGGAGGGTTCCCGGCCCAGCTTCTGGACCAGCTCACGCTGGGTGCGGATGAGCTTGTTGATGGTCTCGATCATGTGCACGGGGATGCGGATGGTGCGGGCCTGGTCCGCGATGGCGCGGGTGATGGCCTGCCGGATCCACCAGGTGGCGTAGGTCGAGAACTTGAAGCCGCGGCTGTATTCGAACTTGTCGACGGCCTTCATGAGCCCGATGTTGCCTTCCTGGATGAGGTCCAGGAACTGCAGGCCACGGTTGGTGTAGCGCTTGGCGATGCTGACCACCAGGCGGAGGTTGGCTTCGATGAGCTCGGCCTTGGCGCCGCGGCTGACGCTCTCGGCGGCCTTCAGCCCGTTGAAGTCCTTGTGGAAGACTTCGCTGACGGTCTCGTACTTGATGAAGAACTCGGCCAGGGTCTTCTCGATGTGGGCCAGCTCGTCCTTGTATTTGTCCTTCATCTTGGCGAAGGCGGGATTCTTGATGCGGTCCCGCAGCTCGCGGCACTTGCGCTCGCCGGTGAGCACCTGGCTGTGCTGGTGGGTGATGCGGTCGATGAGCCGGGTCACGGCGAGGCTGTTGAGGCCCAGCTTGCGGATCTGGCGCGAGAGGCGGCCCCGGGCCTGGAGGATCTCCCGGTCCAGCTTGCGGCGCTTGGGCAGGGTCTTGGTGCCGGCGTCCACCTGGACCTTCAGCTCCAGCAGGTCCTGCAGGGCCTGGTCGAAGACCAGCAGCTTCTCGAACTGGTGGTGCACGTGCTGGGTGGCGGAGGTGCTCTCGGCATCTTCGTCGTCATCCACCTCGTCGGACAGGCCCACGACCTCGCGGATCTTGCCCGGGTTCTCCTTCAGCATCTTGCCGATGTCGATGAGCAGGCTGGCGGCGAGGCGGGAGCGCGAGATGGCGCGCATGACGCTGCGGACACCGACCTCGATGCGCTTGGCGATCTCGACTTCGTCCTCGCGCTTGAGGAGGGGGACCGTGCCCATCTCCTTGAGATACATGCGGACCGGGTCGTTGAACTTGTCGCTGTCCGGGCTGTCGATCTCGACTTCAGAGTCCTTGTCGCCCTTGGGAACCCCCTCGGTCAGCACGAACTCGGGCTCGATGGCTTCGCGGGCGGCCTGGGCCTCCTCCTCCGTGGCGCCAATTCCCACACCCAGCCGCGAGAACAGGCTCAGGAGCAGCTCGAGATCCGCGGGGCTGGAGGCGGTGCTCGGAAGAAAGTCATTGAGCTGGTCAACCAGCAGGAAACCGTTTTTCCTTCCGATGGAAATCAGAGCTTTGGTGAGGGGGTAGTAGGTGTCGCGGGGCGGCGTCGGAACCATTCGTACCTCAAAGAGCGTTTCGGGCATCGATCCAGCAAGAAAATAGGACTCGGCGGTGGAGGGAAATGCAGAATCCGACCGCTGTTACTGGCCGAAAGCGGACCTTTCAGTATAAGAGATCTTCCGGATCCGGCAAGGGTTCTGCTGAGAAGGGCTCAGCGGGGCCCCCGGCGCCGCTTGGAGAGCTGCTTCTGGCGCGTGATCAAGTCGTTCTGCCGGGCCATGAGCCGGGTGGTGAGCGGACCATCCACCAGGGTGCGGGGGTCCTGCAGCAGGCGGCTGTTGGCCTGGAGCTCGCGGTCGATGTAGCCGCCCTCGAGCCTGGCGATGAGGCCCTCGGCGTCCCGGCCGGCCTCGTCGGTGCTGCTGGCCTTGGCCTCCAGGCGGCGCAGGGCCGCGGTGGCGCCCTCGGGCAGCTGGGTGGGATCCCCCTCGGCGTCCAGCAGGGCCTGGAGCAGGGGCGCCCCGGTCAGGCTCTCCCACCAGGCCGCGGGCAGCTCCTGGACCCGGCGCCAGTGGCCGGCGGTGCTCAGCAGCAGCAGGCCCCGGATGAGGTCGTCCAGGTCGAGGTTCCCCTGGGGCGCCAGCTCCGGCTCTTCCGCGGGGCGCGCGGCCTGCCGGCTCTTCACGGCGCGGTCCAGCTCCTGCAGGGGCACCTGGAGCTGGTGGGCCAGGCTGGTGAACAGCTCGCGGCTCTCGGGCGTGCGCGGCAGGTAGGGCAGGAAATCCAGCAGGTCCTTGAAGGCCCCCATGCGGTCGGTGATGCGGCGCAGGTCCTTGCCCTCCATGGACCGGTCCACCATGAACGCGGTCCAGTCCGGCGCGGTGTGGAGCAGCTCGCGGAAGGCTTCGCCGCCCAGCTTGAGACACCAGGTGTCCGGATCCTCGCCCTGGGGCAGCTCCAGCAGCCGCACCTCGAAGCCCATGGGCAGGGCCAGCCGGAGGCTCTTCTCCATGGCCCGGCGGCCTGCGGCGTCACCGTCGAAGCAGAGGATGACCCGGCGGGTGAAGCGCAGCAGGGCCTTGAGGTGCTCGTCCGTGAGAGCCGTGCCCAGGGGGGCCACGGCCTGGTGGATGCCGTTCTGGTGCAGCTGCAGCACGTCGAAGTAGCCCTCCACCACCAGGGCGCCGTCGCGCATGGCCCCCTTGGCCCGGTGGAAGCCGAACAGGGTGCCGCCCTTGTGGAAGAGGGGCGTGTCGCGGGTGTTCAGGTATTTGGGCTGTCCATCACCCATCACACGGCCTCCAAAGGCCACCACCCGGCCCCGGGCGTCATGGATGGGGATGGTCAGGCGGTTGCGGAGGAAGTCGATGAGGGTGCCGCGGTCGCTGCGGCTGACCAGCCCCGCCTGTTCCAACAGCTCCGCGGAGAAGTTCAGGCCGCGCAGGTGGTTCACCAGGGCGTCCCAGCCGTCCGGCGCCATGCCGAAGCCGGCTTCGGCCAGGAAGGGTCCGGTGTAGCCCCGGTCCCGCAGGTAGGCGCGGGCCCCCTCGTGGCGCTGGAGCTGCGCCTCGAAGAAGGCCTGGGCGGCCTCCAGGGCGGAGCGCATGCGGGTCTCCAGGTCCACTTCGGCTGAGGGGCGCTCGCGGCGCTGGGGCAGGTCGATGCCCGCGGCCCGGGCCAGCTGCTCCAGGGCCTCAGGGAAGGTCATGCCCTCGCGCTCCATGAGCCAGGTGAAGGCATCGCCGTTCTTGCCGCAGCCGAAGCAGTGGTAGAAATTCCGGGCCGGGATCACCTGGAAGCTCGGGCTGCGCTCGGCGTGGAAGGGGCAGAGGCCCACGTGGGCCGAGCCCGCCTTCCGTAGCTTTACCGCCTGTCCCACCAGGGTCAGCAGGTCCGTGGCATCCCGCACGCGCTCAACGATCTCCCGGTCTGAGCTCATTCAGTTCCCCAGCCAGAGGAGGTGGCGCAGCCCTGGCAGCCACAGGTTCGAGTGCAGGGCGAAGGAGCAGACCAGGCCGAGCAGCAGGGCGCCCCCGAGGCGGGCGGTGGGGAAGGGGCGGGAGGCGCGGGCCCAGGCCAGGGCGACCAGGATTCCGAGCAGGGCGCCCCAGGGCAACAGCAGTCCGGGTGCGTAGAGGATGGCGAGGAGGCCGATGCCGAGGGGCAGGGCCAGATCCGGAACCCGCGCCAGGCGGCGGTGGAGGGGACCCAGCTGGGCCAGGGCCGCACCGAGGCCCAGGGCGGCGCCCGCGAAGGCCCAGTCGGGCCGGGGGCCGAAGTCCCAGCCGGCCTTGGAGAAGGTCAGACCCACCAGGAAGAACGTCAGCGTGATCTGGCGCATGGCCGGGCGCATTCCCGTCACGGGCTGGCGCGGCAGCAGGCCCCAGGCCGTGAGGCAGCCCGCAAGACCCGCGCCCACCAGCGGGAGCGCGGGATCCAGGAACCCCGTCAGTAGCCAGAAGGCGATCCAGAGCCAGTGGCCCGCGGAGGGAGAGGCCTCCTCGGCCGAACCCAGCAGCACCCAGAGGGACCCGAATCCCCCCGTGGCGACGAGCAGGTTGGGCCAGGCGTCCCGGACGTCCCAGCCGGCCAGGTGCAGGTGGCGGGCGAGGAGCAGGAGCGCGGCGAAGCCCAGGGTCCCGGCCACGCGGAGCACGTTGGCCCCGAACAGCGCCGGGAGCCGTCGCCGAATCTGGCCACCCGCAAAGAGGGCGAGGATCGGGAGCAGGACCAGGCACGCCACGGCCCCGCGGATGGTGAAGCCGTTCATGGCCAGCAGACGGCAGAGGCCGACGAGGTAGAGGAAGATCCAGATGGCGATCATCGGGCGGTCCTCACCAGGGCGTTGGGCAGGCCCAGCGGGGTGCTGGCGATGGGGCCCGGCTTCCCGTTTCCGGCCTCGTCGTAGGTGTAGCGGACCAGCCGCCCCCGGTCGAAGTCGAGGATCCGGTAGCCGTGGTAGGCGTGGGGCCAGCGGGTCACCTGGCGGAGCTCGTTGCCCAGCGCAGTGGTGACGATGAACTTGGTGCCCGGGAACTCGGCGACATCATCGCGCAGCTGGCCCGCGCCATCGAAGACCGCGTCCGAGTGCCAGTGGCCGCTCAGGACCGCGGGGACGGCGTGCTCCCGGCAGAGGCGCAGGAAGGCCTGCTGGAAGCCCATGAGCGAGCCGCCGCTGCCGTCCCCTTCGCCCTTCAGGGCCGCGCCCGGGGGAAAGATGGGGTGGTGGATCTGGATCAGCGGGGTTCGCCCCTCGAGGTGGTTGAGGTTGTCCCGCAGCCAGGCGAGCTGGGAGGGTGTGAGCTGGTCGCGGCCGTGGGCCGAGTCCAGGGTGAGGACGGCCAGGGGGCCGATGTCCACCCGGAAGGTGGGGTTGTGGCCGAAGTGGCGCAGGAACAGCGGCCAGCCCTTCCGCTCGTGGTTGCCGGCGGCCACGATGACCGGGATGCCCTGGCGCTCGAGCCGCAGGAACTGCGCCGCGACGGCGGCGTACCACACCTCGGTCTCGGCGTAGGCCAGGTCGCCGCCCACCAGCACCAGGTCCGGGTGGAGCGCCTCCATCTCGCCGATGAACTGCTCGAGGATTTCGGCGTAGTCCGGGGGCGCCAGGTCCGCCACGAACACCACGCGGAAGGCCGGGGCCAGGGGCAGCGGGAGCAGGGCCGGGAGGTGCAGGGTCGCCCGGTTCAGCTGCCAGGTGATGGTCGCGCCGGGGGTGGCCAGCCAGGCCTGCCGGGTGGCGCTGGGCAGCAGCCAGGGCAGGCTCGAGGTCACTTCCCGCGTGGGGCTGGAGCCCGGTGCCGTGGACATGGGGTGCCCGGTGCGGGGCCGGTCCTCCCGCACCCGGAGGGGCAGGCCCACCGCCAGGAGGGCGAGGAGGGCCAGCACGTAGGCCCGGAGCCAGGGGATCAAGGCTGCTCCCGGAGCGGGGGGTTGTGGGACAGCAGGTAGTGGCTCCAGACCAGGTAGGCCCGGGTCAGGTCCGTCATGTGCCGGGCGCGCGCCTGCTCCTGGGCGGACAGGTCCACGGGGGTCTTCGCCTGGACGTCGAAGAGCCTGGCGCGGCCATCGGTCTCGACGTTCAGGTAGCGGTCGCCCTGGAGGAGACCCGTGCGGGGCGGTCGCCTGAAGGTCGTGAAGGTGAAGGCGGCGCTGTCGGCGGCGAAGCTGGGATCGAGCAGGTCATGGCCCAGGGTCTGGGTCCAGAAGGACTGGCCCATGAGGCTCAGCACCGTCGGCAGGATGTCCGTCTGGGAGCCCACGGTGCTGACCCGCCGGGGTGGCAGCAGGGCCGGGGCGTAGAGGATGAGTGGGATGTGGTGGATCGCCAGGGTCAGGTCGCCGAACCGGGGATCGGTGCTGCCGCGGGGGATGCCATGGTCGGCCCACAGCACGAAGATCGTGTTGGCGAAGTAGGGGGACTTCCGGGCCTGCTCGAAGTAGCGCTCCAGGGCGTGGTCCATGAGGCGCACCGCGTTGAACTCTGCCAGCCCCTCGAAGCCGCTGGCCTTGAGGGTCGCCGTGTCCACGGTGGCGGGGTGGAACTCCGTGTGGTGCTTCGGAATGGTGAAGGGCGGGTGGTTGCCGCTGGTCTGCACGTAGGCCAGGAAGGGCGCCTTCCGGGTCGCCAGGACCGCATGGGCCTCCTGCAGGAGGTCCACATCCGAGATGCCCCACACGTCCACGACGGGGCTCTTGAACTCGCCCTCCTCGTGCAGGTGGAGGTCCTTCAGGTTGTTCTTGAGGGCGGCCCGGATCTGGGCCCAGTTGGCGCTGCCGCCCAGGAAGTAGTCCTTCTCGTAGTCGGCCAGCGCCGACAGCGGCGTGTGCTGGTTGACCATCAGGGGGTTGCGGGTGGCGTTCTGCGTGCTGCTGACATCGGGGGTGCCGAACAGGGTCGCGAACATGGAGCGGCTGGTGTTCTCCATCACCACGTTGAAGTTCTCGAAGTAAACGCCGCCCTTGGCCAGGCTGCCCAGGAAGGGCGTGGGGTCCAGGGCGTTCCCGCCGGGCGAGGTCTTGAAGGCCGCGAGGCTCTCGAGCTGGATGAACACCAGGTTCGGGCGCCCGCTCACCTGCGGCCGGGCCTGGATGTGCCGCTTCAGGGTGGGATTGCCCTGGGCGTCGAAGGCGGGGGCGATGCCGAAGTGCTCGGCCAGCACGGCGTGGCTGGCCTTCACCGCGGCGAGGTCGAAGCCCTCGTCCATCTCCTCCAGGTTCTCCAGGAAAAAGAGCACGGGATTCAGGGCGAGCTGGGCGTGGAAGCCGTTCCGGGCCTCGAAGGCCTCGCCCCAGCGCAGGGGGTAGCGGCTCCACTTGCCCCACATGCAGGCGAGCAGGAAGACGCTGACCAGGACCCGCGCCAGCACGCGGCGGGACCGGTGCTCGGGGACCGCGGCCAGCCCGCCCCGGAACAGCGCCGCCAGACCGCCAAGGGCCAGGGCCAGCAGCGCCAGCAGCAGCACAGTCAGCCAGACCACCGGGTAGCTCTGCCAGATCATCTGCAGGCTGAGGCTCGCGTTCTGCAGGAACATCAGCATGGTGCCGTTCAGGCGCGTGTGGATGTAGGCGAAGGTGCCGAAGTCGAAGAAGTAGACGAGCACCGTGGCGGCGAAGGCCAGCAGGGCGAAGGTCAGCCAGGTCCGCAGGGCGCCGCGGCTGGTCTGGAGGCCATGGGCCTTGAACAGGCCCCGGTAGCATCCCGAGAGCGTCAGGAAGACCAGCAGCCAGGGCCGGGCCTTGAGGTCGTCCACCATGGCGATGACGACCATGACCGCGTAGACCGCCAGGGTGAGGGCCAGCCAGGGGGTGGCGAGGCGGTCCCGCCAACCGGAGACGTTCCCGCCGGTGCCGTTCTTCAGCAGCAGCCAGCCGGGCACCAGCAGGATGGCCACCCAGCGGGCGTCGAACTTCAGGCCCAGGTAGAGCGCGTGGCGGACCTCGGCCGTGAGGCCCTCGCCGGGGCTGTGGAAGTGCTGCAGGAAGGCCAGCCGGAACAGGGTCAGCAGGACCAGGAGCGCCAGCCCGAGAGCCAGGAGGGCCGTGCTTTTGGCGGCGGTCTTTCGGGTCATCCGATCAGTCTATCGGGTTATGTGGTAAGTTCGGTTTCCCATGGACAAGTTTATTCCTACCCTTCTCCTCTTTTCGCTGCCCGCCTCGGGCAAGTCGGAGGTGCGCCGGTACCTGGCGAGCCTGACGGATGTCCAGTGTCGAGAGGACTTCCACATCGGCCCCACGCTCCAGCTCGACGACTACCCCTACGTCCACCTCATGCACCGCATCGACGATGAGCTGCAGGCGGCAGGACTCGGCTATGCCTACTACCACGGGCCCAATCGGCCCTTCCGGGACGAGTGGACCTGGGCCGTCCTCATCGAGCTGCTGAACGACGACTACGCGGACCTCATGGCCAGCCGCCAAGTGGCAGTCGCCAGCGCCGCGGAGCACCTCTTCGACCGCCTGGACGCGGCCCACGCCCGGGTGGGCCTGAGCCAGCCCCTGGGCGAGCTGCCGCACCGGCTCCGCAAGCGTCTGGCCGCCGCCCTGGAGGCCGAGTGCCGGGCCGAGCTGGACGTCCTCAACCGCCAGAACGCCCAGGACAAGACGGGCCGGACCCTGGTGATCGAGGCCGCCCGCGGCGGCCCCAATGGCTCGGCCTTCCCGCTGAAGCCGCCCCACGGCTACGAGACCGCCTTCCAGACCCTGGCCCCCGCCATCCTGGAGCAGGCGTCGGTGCTCTATGTCTGGGTGGACCCCGCCGAGAGCCGCCGCAAGAACATCGAGCGCGGCCGGCCCGACGGCCAGGGCAGCATCCTCCACCACAGCGTGCCCATGGAGGTCATGCTCGGTCAGTACGGCTGCGATGACATGGCCTGGCTCCTGGAGCAGAGTGACCGTCCCGGCACCATCCGCGTGGACCGGATCATCCCCACCGCCGACCGCTACGAGGCCCGCACCTACCACCTGCCCGTGGCCCGCTTCGACAACCGGCAGGACCTCACCACCTTCGTCCGCGAGGACCGGAAGCTGTGGAAACCCGCCGACGTAGACGCCATCCACAGCGGGCTGAAGGCCGCCTTCGATCAGCTGTAGGTTTCCCAACAGTGATTGAAAACTGATCACCACCAAGGCACCAAGAAAAGCAGAAACCAGAGCTTCTTGTCTTTCTTGGTGCCTTGGTGCCTTGGTGTCTTGGTGGTTTGTTTCGTTTCTTTTCAAGAAGCAATCAGTGCGCGCCTGACCCCGCCTTGGCGCCCCAGATGCGGGTCATGATGAAGGCGCCGATGAGGCTGAAGGGGATGATGGCGCCGACCCAGACCCAGGCGTGGGTGGGCTGGTGGCTGTGGAGGCCCGCCCCGGCGAGGAGGGGCGTCCCGTCCCAGCCGTAGGTCTTGAGGATCCAGCCCAGGCCGAAGCCCGTCAGGCCCGAGCCGATGTACTGGATGCCGTCCAGGGCGCCGGTGACGGTGGCGGCGGCCTTGCGCCCGCCGAAGTCCATGCTGGCCGTGCCGCTGAGCATGCCGTGCACGCCGAAGATGAACATGGCCGTGAGGCCCAGCAGGACCACGGCCCAGATCTGGCCGCCGCGCGTGCCCTGGCCCAGGGTGAGGCCCAGCAGGACCAGCATGACCACCTGGATCAGGTAGAACACGAAGGCCACGGGGGGGCGCCGGGACTGGAACAGCCGGTCGCTCATCCAGCCGCAGAGCAGCCCACCCAGGATGCCGCCGCCCATGAAGGCGATGCCCGTCCACCAGAACAGGTGCTCCTTCTTGCCCAGGTGGTAGATCTCCTGCAGGTACTCCGTGAAGTAGAGCATCACGCCCTGGCGCACGAAGCCCGTGCAGAACTCCGCGAAGATCAGCGCCACGATGATCGGGTTCCGGAACACCCGGCGGATCAGGTCGCGCAGGGGCAGGGGGGCGTCCTCGGCGAGGTGGGCGTTGGAGCCGTCCCCGGTGTCGAAGTCCGCCAGGCCCGCGTGGCTGGGTCGGTTGCGCACCAGGAGCCAGTCCACCCCGAACATGAAGGCCATGGCAGCGGCGGGCACGAACCAGATGACCGTCCAGCTGTGGAAGCTGGCCAGCAGCCAGGCGCCGATGGTGGTGGCCAGGAAATACCCGGAGCTGATCATGGTGCCGAAGATGCCGCCGAAGACGCCCCGTTCCTTGACGTGGAACCAGGTGCTGTTGACCTTCACCACGGAGAGGGCCCCGAAGCTCTGGAAGTACATGTTCAGGCTCCAGAGCAGGCTCATGCTGAGCAGGATCTGGCTGACGTGGTTGTCCAGGAACATGAACCCGATGCCCACGTTCACCGCGGCGGCGCCCAGGGCGCCCACCAGGATGGCCTTGCGGCCGCCGAAGTAGTCCGCCAGGGGGCCGTTGAGGGCCACGGACAGGCCGTAGGTCCAGAAGCCCGCGGTGGCGATGATGCCCATCTGACCCTTGTCCAGGTGGTACCAGGCGCCGATGTCGTTCTTCACGATGTTGAAGTTGTAGCGACCCATGTACATGGCCGCGTAGGTCAGCCCCAGGGGGAACCAGTTCAGGAAGCGGCGCAGGCGGAAGGCAGGGGTGTGATTCAAGGAACCCTCGATCTCTTCTGGAGTCGGACGGAAGCAGCGCCGCCCAGGTGTCGCCCGAGCTGCAATCGCGTCATTCGGCCTTGCGGAGGGTCTCGTCCGTGCCCGTCAGCTCCCAGGAGCCCTTGCGGCGCTCGAAGGTGGCGTGCCGGACCTTGAGGTCACCCACCTTCACGTCCGGACGGGCGGCCTGGTAGAGGGGGAACTGGGCCGTGGGCTTCTCGAGGCGGACCTCGTAGCCCACCCGGGCGCCTTCCCGGGTCTTCTCCAGGGCGAGGGCTCGCACGAAGGTGCCCTCGGCCACGGGGATCTGGAAGCCCTTGGGGGCGGCCTTCACGAACTTGGGGGCGCCCGGTCGCAGGCGGAAGGTGACCGTATCGCGGACCCCATCCTTCCGGAGGGTGACATCGAACCAGCCCGTGGGCTCCAGGTTCTCCTTGAGGTCGGTCATGCGCTTGTGGTCGGGCGTGCCCCGCTCGGCGGACAGCTCCAGCGGGACCGTGATGGGGATCATCACGGGGTAGTTCTTGCGGATCAGGTCCTCGGCCTTGCTGCGATCGAGCTTCGAGCTGCAGGCCAGGGTGAGGAGGAGGACGGGCAGGAGAAAGGCAGGGCGCATGGTCGATTCCTTTTCGGTTCGAAAAGGATGGTGACACAACTGGGGGTCTGCCTGGAAACCCCGGAGTATCCTATGGCCCCGGCACCGTTGGAGCTTTCCCATGAATCCTGGCTATCTGGACCACCTGAATCGCGAGCTTGAGCTGCTGAAGGAGGCGGGGCTCTACAAGACCGAGCGGGTCATCACGACCCCCCAGCAGCCGCGGCTGACGGCCAACGGCCGGCAGGTGGTCTGCCTCTGCGCCAACAACTACCTGGGCCTGGCCAACCACCCGGCGGTGATCGCGGCGGCCAAGGGGGTCATGGACGGCCACGGCTTCGGCATGGCGTCGGTGCGCTTCATCTGTGGCACCCAGGACATCCACCGGGAGCTGGAGCTGAAGCTCGCGGCCTTCCTGGGCTTCGAGGACACGCAGCTGTATTCCTCCTGTTTCGACGCCAACGGGGCCATCTTCGAGGGGCTGCTGGGCGAGGAGGACGCGGTCATCAGTGACGCCCTGAACCACGCGTCGATCATCGACGGCATCCGCCTCTGCAAGGCCCAGCGGTTCCGCTACGCCAACTCCGACATGGCCGACCTGGAGGTCCAGCTCCAGGCCGCGGACGCTGCCGGCGCCCGGTTCAAGCTGGTGGTCACCGACGGCGTCTTCAGCATGGACGGCTACATCGCCAAGCTGGGCGCCATCTGCGACCTGGCCGAAAAGTACGGCGCCATGGTGATGGTGGATGACAGCCACGCCGTAGGCTTCATGGGCGAGCATGGGCGCGGCACCCACGAGCACTGCGGGGTCATGGGCCGCGTGGACTTCATGACGGGCACCTTCGGCAAGGCTCTCGGCGGCGCCTCCGGTGGCTACATCGCCGGCAAGCGCGAGGCCATCGAGTGGCTGCGCCAGAAGGCCCGGCCCTACCTGTTCTCGAACTCCGTGGCGCCCTCCATCGTGGCGGCGACCCTCAGAGTGCTGGACCTGCTGGCGGACAGCGGGGACCTCCTCCAGAAGGTGCATGCCAACGCCCGCCGGTTCCGCGCGGGGATGGAAGCCGCGGGCTTCAAGCTGCTGCCGGGCGAGCACCCCATCGTGCCCGTCATGCTCTACGAGGCGCCCCTGGCGCAGGAGTTCGCCCGCCGCCTGCTGGACGAGGGCGTCTACGTCATCGGCTTCTTCTTCCCGGTGGTGCCCAAGGGCCTGGCCCGCATCCGCACCCAGCTCTCCGCCGCCCACACCCCCGAGGACATCGACCACGCCATCGCCGCCTTCGCCAAGGTCGGCCGGGAGCTGGGCGTTATTACGTCCTAATTCTTCGGATCATCCCTGAATTCAGGGAAAGAGTCTCGACACGCCACCCCCAGCCCCGGGGTATTCTCCGTAAGCTCAGGGGCAACCACTCTCGCAGAGAAAAGACGAGGGGAGCGGAGGGGCGCTGAGGGCTGCGAGTTACCCGCTTTTCTCTGCGAACCTCAGCCCTCTCCGCATCCTCTGCGAGAGTGGTTGCTCTTCCCCCACGAGCTGGATGAATCCATGGAGAGCTGGCATGCCCTGAAATCCTGTAAGAACCATTCCCGGAACCCTGGAAGAACTTAGGGCTCAGGGTTTTCTCGGTGCCGTGGCCGCCAGCACCTGGGCGACCAGGAGCAGCAGGCCCAGGTCCCGGAGGAGATCCCGGCGCATGTCGGCCAGCCGCTCGGCTTCGGTGCGGGGGCCGGCGGTCCCGAAGCAGCCGCAGTCGATGGGGCGGTGCTGGGCGAGGTTGACCGCCAGGGCCAGGCTGAAGGCGAGCAGCAGGGCGCCCACCCACAGGGCCGCGGCCCGGACCCAGACGCCCGCCAGCAGCGCCAGCCCGCAGAGCAGCTCCAGCCAGGGCAGCACCAGGGCCATGGGATTCAGGGCCAGGGCCGGCACCAGCTGGTAGGCCCAGATGGCCTTGGCCAGACTCGGCGGATCCCCGATCTTGGGCAGGGCCGCCAGGACGAAGGTCACGCCGAGGATGAGCCGGACCAGCAGCGTCAGTCGGGGATGCAGCAGCCAGCGGCTCATCGTCCGCCCTTCTCGACCGGGTGTCTTCGGGCCACCCAGTCCGGGTAGCCCTCGCGGTAGATGAGGAGGTGGAAGTAGCCCTGGGCCAGGAGCTTCTCGGCGAGGAGCTGGGAGTCCCGGCAGTCGCCGCCGCTGCAGTAGATGACGATGGCATCCCCGGCCCCGGGGCGGCGCTGGGCCTTGAAGTCCAGCAGCTGGTCGTCGAGATCGGCCTCCCAGACCGGGGTGTTCCAGGCGCCCGGGAGGTGGCCTTCGGTGTATTCCCCGCTGCGACGGGCATCCAGGAAGGGCAGCCCGGCCTGGAAGGCCTGCCAGGCCTCCTGGCTGCTGATCTCGGTGATGGGCGCCGGGGTCGGGGCGGGCTGCGCAGGCGCGGGGGTCGGTGTGGGCTTGGCCGGGGGCGCCGGGGCTGCGGACTTGGTGCCCTGGGGGGAGGGCTCCGGTCCCGAGGGGCTGCGCTGCGGGATAGGCTGCTCAGGGTGCTCCGGCACGCCGGGCGGGTTCGCGGGAGAAGGACTCAGCACCAGGGCGCTCCGCCAGGCCAGGCGGCGGGACGGAGCCGCGACCCGGTTGGCGATAACGGCTGTCAGGAGGGCGATGGCCCCCAGGGTCAGGACGCGGAAGGTGGTCGAGTGCCAGGGCGGTCGCATGGTCCCGGTCCGCTCAGAGGACGATGTACCGGTAGGTGCCGGGATTCTGCTCTTTCAGGAGGAGCTGAAGGGTCCAGCGGCCGTCCGGGAAGCGCTCGTACATCTCCGCCGTCAGGACCGACTCCTTCAGCCAGGGCCGGATGTCTTCGTAGCACGCGAAGACTGGCGGCTCCCAGGGCTCCGGCACCCGCACCTGCCGCCCCGAACCGGGCTTGATCCGGTCCATCAGCAGCGCGAGTCCGGCTTCGGGATCAGGCATTGAGCGGCTCCCAGAAGGAATTCACCAACCACAAAGGGCAAAAGAAATGTTTAACCACAAAGGACACAAAGATCCCAAAAAAAGGCTCCCGTGAGGGGGTCCTTCTTTGGGGTGTTTTGGGCGTTACGCCTCACCAGATTTATAGCCTTCGTCGTGGATGTCCATGACGGCGCGGCCGGAGGGGTCGGCCATGGTCGCAAAGGCGGCGTCCCAGCGCAGGGCGGTCTCGGTGCTGCAGGCGACGCTGCGCTCGAAGGGGACGCAGTGGACGGCGGTGGCACTGGGGAAGTGGTGCTCGAAGAGCTGGCGGTAGAGGTAGGCCTCCTTGGTCTCGGGGGTCTTCACCGGGAAGCGCTCTGCGGCGCCGGCCAGCATGGTGTCCGTGACCTCCTTGTCCGCGTAGGCCTTCAGGGAGTCGATCCAGGAGTAGCCGACACCATCCGAGAACTGCTCCTTCTGGCGCCACAGCACCTCATCGGGGATGGCCCCGACGAAGGCCTGGCGCAGCGGCCACTTCTCCATGGGCCTGGGCCGGGGGGCGTTGCGGGGCAGCTTCACGTCCGGGTTCATGCGCATGGCCACGTCCAGGAAGGCCCGGTCCAGGAAGGGCACGCGGGCCTCCACGCCCCAGGCGGCGCTGGACTTGTTGGCCCGGGTGCAGTCGTAGAGGTGCAGCTTCTGGAGCTTGCGGACCAGCTCTTCGTGCAGCTCCTGGCCATTGGGGGCCTTGTGGAAGTAGAGGTAGCCGCCGAAGATCTCGTCCGCGCCTTCGCCGGACAGCACCATCTTGATGCCCATGGCCCGGATCTTCCGCATGAGGAGATACATGGGGGTCGAGGCCCGGATGGTGGTGACGTCGAAGGTCTCGATGTGGTGGATCACGTCGGAGAGGGCATCCAGGCCCTCCTGCACTGTGAAGTGGATCTCGTGGTGGATGGCGCCGATGTAGTCGGCCACCTTGCGGGCCGGGGCCAGGTCCGGGGCGCCGACCAAGCCCACGGCGAAGCTGTGGATCCGGGGCCACCAGGCGGGACCTGCGTCGCCCTCCTCCACGCGGTTGTCCCGGAACTTGGCCGCGACAGAGGAGATGATGGAGGAGTCCACGCCGCCGGAGATGAGCACGCCGTAGGGCACGTCGCACATGAGCTGGCGATGGACGGCGGCCTCCAGGGACTCGCGCAGGGCGACGGCGTCGTAGGGCTCGGTGGGCACGTAGCCCGGCTCCGCCCAGTCCGGCTGGTAGTAGCGCTGGAAGCCCTTGTCTGCCTCGTGGCCCAGGAAGTAGGTGCCGGGCGGCACCTCGCGGATGCGATCACAGTGGCCCACCAGGGCTTTCATCTCGGAGGCGACGATGAGGTTCTCATGCTTGTCCCAGCCCACATAGAGGGGGATGACGCCGATGGGATCCCGGGCGATGAGGTAGGTCTTGCGCTTGGGGTCGTAGAGCACGAAGGCGAAGATGCCATTCATGCGGTTCAGGAAGTCCCGGGGCTCCAGCTCGTCGTAGAGGTAGAGGATCACCTCGCAGTCCGACTTGGTCTGGAAGTCGTGGGCCTGGGTCAGCTCCTCGCGGAGCTCCTTGTGGTTGTAGATCTCTCCGTTGACCGCCAGCACCGTGCCCTTGAGGGTGTCCAGCAGGGGCTGGGCGCCGTGCTCGACGTCCACGATGGAGAGCCGCTCGTGGACGAGGATGGCCCGCTCATCGCTGTAGATGCCGCTCCAGTCCGGCCCCCGGTGACGGATCTTCCGGGCCATGGCGAGGGCCTGACGCCGGAGCTCCGCCGGGTTGGACCGCGCCGGATCGATGCCGAGGATGGTGAGGATGCCGCACATGGAAGCTCCAAAAGAAAAAGCCCCGATCCGCTTGCGCGAATCGGGGTGGTCCGGGGAAGCAGGAATCTAGGAGATGCCCTCACCGGCCCACGCACGATCCGCGCGAGGGAGCCGATTATTATTGCGGTTGGGCCGCGGGAGGGGAGTGGTCATTGAATCGCCTTGAGTCACTTTATCGGCCCGGTTCACAGATCGTCAAGTCCGGACCCGGTTCCTTGGCGGCGGTGGTGAAATGGAGGCAGTGGAGGACTCCATGAAGGCACTGCTCAAGTCCAAGCGCGAGGAAGGCATCTGGCTGGGGGAGGTTCCCCTGCCCGAAGTCGGCCACAACGATGTGCTCATCCGGGTCCACAAGAGCGCCATCTGCGGCACCGACGTCCACATCTACAACTGGGACGCGTGGGCCCAGAAGACCATCCCCGTGCCCATGGTGGTGGGCCACGAATACTACGGCATCATCGAGCGGGTGGGCGGCGAGGTCGAGGGCTACCAGCCGGGGGACCGGGTCAGCGGCGAGGGCCACATCACCTGCGGTCACTGCCGCAACTGCCGGGCCGGCAAGCGGCACCTCTGCCGCAACACCGTGGGCGTGGGCGTGAACCGCACGGGCTCCTTCGCGGAATACCTGAGCATCCCGGCCTTCAACGTGTTCAAGGTGCCGGACAACGTCTCGGACGAGGCCGCCGCCATCTTCGATCCCTACGGCAACGCCGCGCACACGGCCCTCAGCTTCGACATGGTGGGCGAGGACGTGCTCATCACCGGCGCCGGGCCCATCGGCATCATGGCCGTCGCCATCGCGAAACACGTGGGCGCCCGGCACGTGGTCATCACGGATGTGAACGAGTATCGGCTCGACCTGGCCCGCAAGATGGGAGCGACTCTGGCCGTGAACGCCGCCAAGACCACGCTGCCGGAAGTCATGGCGCAGCTGGGCATGACCGAGGGCTTCGATGTGGGGCTGGAGATGAGCGGCAACCGCAACGCCTTCGAGTCGATGCTGGAGGCCATGCACCACGGCGGCCGCGTCGCCCTGCTGGGCATCCTGCCCGGGGACTGCGCCGTGGACTGGAGCCAGGTGATCTTCAAGGGGCTGATCCTGAAGGGGATCTATGGCCGGGAGATGTTCGAGACCTGGTACAAGATGGCCGCCATGCTGCAGAGCGGCCTGGACATCAGCCCGGTGATCACGCATCGCTTCGGCATCGACGACTTCCAGCAGGGCTTCGACGCCATGCGCAGCGGCCAGAGCGGCAAGGTGATCCTCGACTGGGGCGTAAGGTAGCGCTTTCCAGGCGAGGCTCTGCAGAATGCGGCCTACGGGCCGCATTCTGAAAGCTGCGCACAGGGTGCGCAACAGGTCTCAAGGCTGGTTGGAACCTCAGCGCAACGGCTGCGGCTGGGGCAGGGGGGGGAAGCTGCTCTCGCCCAGGGGCAGGCCATCCTTGATGAGGGTGTCCGCAGCCAGGCCCTCGCCGCCAGGCGCAAGGTCGATGCCGAGGCAGGCGAGGTAGTAGCCGTCGAATTTGGTGTTGAAGCGCTGGCGGGCGGGGCCGCGCTTGGTGGGCAGGTCCTCGATGGGCCGGGTCACGTAGGGACGGTAGAAGAAGGGGTGTCCCCAGGGGGTCTCGGGCAGGCGGTCCACATACTCCGGCACCAGGTCGGCCAGGGCCGAGGGGTATTCCCCGCGCTTGCCCTTGTAGCGGATGAGGGCATCGGTGACCCGCTTGATCGCGGCCCGGACCTGCTTCTGGCGGTCGGAGACATCCCGGCTCAGGAAGGCCTCGATGAGGAAGAGGTCCCGCTTGGCCTGGCGGGCGGCCTCAGTGTCCGGATAGCGCTCGGCCAGCTGTTTCATCATGGTCCGCGCTTCGGCGCTGCGGCCCTCCAGGTTCAGCTTCCGGGCCTCCTCGTAGAGGTTGCCGGGCAGGCGGGGATCCTCGGAGGCGCAGCCCAGCAGCAGCAGGAGCGGCAGCAGGACGGGAAGGACACGCGGGCGGAGCATGGACCGAACCATAGCAGGACCGGGGGCCAGCTTGAAGTAGGATGGAAGCACCAAGGGGGGCGTGATGACGGACAGGCCGATGCTGGTGGGCATCGTGGGAGGCTCCGGAAGCGGCAAGACCTCGGTAGCCGCCGAGCTGGTGAAGCGGCTGCGGAAGAAGGCCGTGGCCACCATGCTGCTGGACATGGACGCCTACTATGCCCCGCTCGAGGTGGTGAAGGGGCGGTTTGGTGGCCGGACCGTGAACTGGGACCACCCCCACGCCTTTGACCTGGAGCTGATGGCGGCCCACCTGATGGCGCTCCATCGGGGCGAGAGCATCCGCAAGCCCCGCTACGACTTCACGCTCTCGGACCGCACCGGGTGGGAGGAACCTGTGCCCCCGGGGAAGGTGGTGATCCTCGAAGGCCTGCTGCTCTTCGCCCTGCCGGAGCTGCGGGAGCAGCTGGACATCAAGATCTTCGTGGATACGGACGCCGACATCCGGATCCTCCGGCGCATCCGGCGCGACACCCAGGAGCGCGGGCGCAGCCTCGAGAGCGTCATGGACCAGTACGAGAAGAGCGTGCGCCCCATGCACCTGGAGTTCGTGGAGCCCAGCAAGCGCTGGGCGGACCTGATCGTGCCCACGGGGGTGGAAAACCGCACGGCCCTGGATGTCATCACCCACCACATCTGCAGCCGGGTGCTCGGCCAGGGAGAGCCCCAGCATGTTTGAGAGTGGCCACAACCTCAGCGCCGAGGCCTATCGGGACCTGCCGGAGAGCGTCCAGCGCATTGACGTGCGGGAGCCCTGGGAATACGAGATCGCCCACCTGCCGGGGGCCGTCCTGATCCCCCTGGGTGAGCTGGCTGCCCGGTTGGGCGAGCTGGACCCGGCCCGACCCGTGGCCGCCTACTGCCACCACGGGGCCCGCAGCATGCAGGCCCTGCGGATTCTCCTTGGGGCAGGCTTCCGGGACCTCGCCCACCTGGCTGGCGGCATCAACGCCTACAGCCGGATGGATCCCACCGTGCCGAGGTACTGATGCGTCTCCTGCACCAGCAGCCCGAAGGCTTCGATCCCGCCGTCCCCTGGACGCAGGAGTCCGAGAGCATCCGCCAGGACTCGCGCATCTTTCGGCAGATCGTGGCCCAGCGCCGCAGCCCCCACACGGGGCGGCAACACGCCTTCTATCGCCTCGAGGGGCCGGACTGGGTGAACGTGGTGGCCTTCACGCGCAACGGCGAGCTGCTGGTGGTCGAACAGTTCCGCCATGGCATCGACGCCTCGACCCTGGAGATCCCCGGGGGCGGCTGTGACCAGGGCGAGGCCCCGGAAGGGGCGGCGCGCCGGGAGCTGCGGGAAGAGACGGGCTTCGTCTCCCGGAGCTGGGTGTCCCTGGGCTCCTGCACCCCCAATCCCGCCACCCAGACCAACCGCTGCCACACCTTCCTGGCCCTGGACTGCGAGCCCGAGGGCGGGCTGGAGCTGGATCCCGCCGAGGAGCTCCAGGTCTGGGCCTGCGCCTGGGCCGAGTGGGAGACCCGCATGCGCCGGGGCGAGATCCACCACGCCCTGGTCCTGACGGCCTTCCAGCTGCTGAGCCTCTGGGAAGGCTGGCCGGGGCTGCGGCAGAGGCTGGAGACCTGAGATGCTCCGACCCGCCCTGCTCGTCCCTGTCTGCTGCGTGGCCCTGGCGGCCCAGCCTGCGGTGCCCTTCTGCCAGGTGGCCGGCGCCCCGAACCCCCGCTTCGAGGCGGAGCTGGACGCGGCCATCCAGGCCCTCGCCCCGGCGGACCGGCGGACCTTCTTCAAGGAGCTGCGAACCAAGCAGCGCGAACTGCAATATCGAATTCTCGAGGTGGAGCGCGGTCTCCAGCAGGCCCAGTCGCTACGGAACACCCTCGAGCGCGAGGGCTCGCCGAACCTGCCCCAGGCCCAGGCCCTGGTGGTGGGCCAGTCCCGGATGCTGGCGGAGTTCCGGGAGCTGGACCGGGTCATCGCCCGCAAGCGCTGGATCGAGGATCCGCTCAAGCTCGACGCGGACGAGCTCAAAGTGGACCTCTACGGCGGCTTCCAGTTCTCCAGCCTCTTCAGTGAAGGGGATACCCACGGCTCCTTCTTCTCCAAGTCGCGCCCCTTTGTGGCCCTGGACATCCGGCAGACCTTCCGTCGGCCGGCCCAGGACACCTGGATGGAGGTCTTCAGCACCCTCGCCTTCCAGTCCTCGAGCTTCGAGACCTCAGAGACCATGAACGTCATTACCAGCAGCGGCCACTTCCGGGGCGAGGTGGGCCTCTGGTGGATGCAGACCCTCACCGAGCGGGTGAGCTGGGGCGTGGTTGGTAGCGCCGGGGTGGTGGGCTTCAGCCAGCCCGTGGTGCAGGAGGACTTGATCGGCACGGCCCGGAACGAGTTCCGCAACCGCTTCAAGCTCGGCCTCACGACCCGGCAGGAGGAGGGCTCGTTCAAGGGCTCCTTCGCCGAGTGGTCCTACCTCCGCGATCCCCTCTTCCGCTACCAGGACCGGCTCTACATGCGGGGCCGGGTGGTGCTGTCCCAGTTCGGCTCCCAGGGCGCCAGCGGCGACTTCTACATGGAGGGCTCCGTGAACAAGGGCCGCCACGGGAAGGACGAGGCCGTGGTCCTGGTGGGCTTCCGGCTCAGCACCCTGGCCTTCTTCCGCAGCCTGGGCGGTCCAGCCCGGCCCTGAGGCGCTTGGAAAAGTTGTTTCCTCGGTCTTCATCTTTTCCAAGGCAGCTGCGGGCGGTAGTCTGGAAGCCTGATCACCCTGAGGAGTTCCCATGGCCAGCGAGTGCTCTTTCGACGTTGTCTGCAAGGTCGATCTGGACGAGGTCAAGAATGCGGTGTCCCAGGCCATGAAGGAGATCGGCCAGCGCTACGACTTCAAGGGTTCGGTCTCGAAGGTCGAGCTGAAGGACGACAAGGTGCTGGTGCTCAACAGCGATGACGAGGTGAAGCTCAAGGCCGTCATCGACGTGCTGCAGACCAAGCTGCACAAGCGCGGCGTCAGCATCCGCAGCATGGTCTACGGCAAGCTCGAGCCGGCGTCCAAGGGCAGCGTGCGCCAGGAAGTCACCATCCAGCAGGGCATCCCCATCGAGAAGGCCAAGGGCCTGATCAAGGCCGTCAAGGACGCCAAGATCAAGGTGCAGGCCAGCATCCAGGGCGACCAGCTGCGGGTCAGCGGCAAGAGCCGCGACGACCTGCAGGAGGTCATCGCCCTCTTCAAGCGGGACGACCAGGGCCTGGACCTGCAGTTCACGAACTACCGGGGCTGACGTGGCCCGCCTCGACCTCTCGCACTACTTCCTCCCCATCGCCCCCAAGCTGGCCGCGGTGGAGGCGGAGCTGCAGCGCATCCTGCAGAGCGATGTGGAGGTGGTCCAGAAGCTCGCCGACCATGTCCGGGGCGGCCAGGGCAAGCGGCTCCGGCCCGCGCTGGTCATGCTCTCGTCGCGTTTCTGCGGCGTGCAGAACGAAGAAGACGTCCGCTTCGGGGCCGTCTTCGAGCTGATCCATACGGCGACCCTGGTCCACGACGACGTCATCGACCACGCCCAGCTCCGGCGGGGCATGCCCACGCTGAACCGGCTCTGGGGCAACACTCTGACGGTGCTGTTCGGCGACCTGCTCTACCTGGTGGCCATGGGCGAGGCCATCGCCGGGCGCAGCTGGCGGATGATGGAGATCTTCGCGGAAGTGACCACCCGCATGATCGAGGGTGAGCTCATCCAGAACGACGTGCTCTTCAAGCTGGACACCAGCCGCAAGGACTACTTCGACATCCAGGAGCGCAAGACCGCCCTGCTGTTCAGCGGCTGTACCGAGAGCGGGGCCGTCCTCACGGGCCGGAGCGCGGAGGAGTGCCTGGCCATGCGGCAGTATGGCCTGGAAGTGGGCCGCGCCTTCCAGCTGGTGGACGACCTGCTGGACTACACCGCCACCAGCGCCGAGCTGGGCAAGCCCGCCTTCAGTGACCTGCGCGAGGGCAAGCTCACGCTGCCCATGCTGACCCTGCTGGAGCTGGCCCCGGACGAGGTCCGGGACCTGGTCCGCACCATCTGGGACCGGGGCGAGGAGGTGCCCATTCCCGCCGACGAGGAGGCCCGCCTGCGGGAGCTCATCGCCCGGCACGACGCCCTGGCCGAGACCCGCGACCTGGCCCTGCGCGCCTCCCGCAATGCCGTGGCGCACCTGGCTGCCGTGGCCGGTGACCCGGCCACGGGCGAGCTGCTGCGCGAGATCCCCGAAGCGCTGCTGTCCCGCAGCAAGTAGCGGCCAGCGCTACACGGTCTCGAGCAGGCGCTGGAAGTCCGGGAGCTCCCGGAGGGCGTCCAGGTCGCCGTCGTGGCGCAGCCAGTCCTTCTGGGTGAGCCCGGCGGCTACGGCCTGCCTCAGGCACGCCAGGGCCTCGGCAGGCTCGCCCGCCAGGGCGTTGATGCAGCCCAGGTTGTAGAGCAGCATGGGGTCGTCCGGGTCCATGCTGCGGGCCAGCCGGGCCCAGGCCAGGCCCTTCTCCCGCTCGCCCAGGGCCACCAGGGCGTTGGCGCCGAGGTAGCGGGCGCGCACGTCGTCCGGAACGTGCTCCAGCCGCTGCTCCACCAGGGCCAGCCCCTGCCGCCGGGCCCGCTCGGCCTCGTCCTCGACGCCCAGGCTGTGGTAGGCCTGGGCCACCAGCAGGATGGCCTGGAAGTCCTCGGGGCGCAGGGCTGCCGCCCACTCGAAGTATTCGATGGCGCGCTCCAGCTTCCCGGCGGCAAAGCAGTGCCGGGCATAGAAGTAGGCGGCCTCGTAGAGGTTGGGATCCAGCCGCAGCGCGGTCTCGAAGGCCGCCTCGGCCTCTTCAGCCTGGCCTGCCGCGGACAGGGCCGCGCCCCGGGAGGCATGGGCCTCGGCCAGGGTGGGATCCAGCTCCAGGGCCTTCCGGCTGCAGGCCTCGGCCAGCTCCCGCTGGGTCTCGGTGCGCTCGATGTAGATATGGGCGTAGGCCGCGCAGTTGGCCAGCCCCGCCCAGGCCGAGGCGTAGCCCGGGTCAAGGTCCAGGGCCTGCTGGAACATCTGGGCGGCGAAGACCATGCCGTGGCGGTTGAAGCGATAGTAGTAGCTCCGGCCCCGCAGGTAGAACTCGTAGGCTCGCAGGTCCACGGCCCGCCGGATCCGGGGCGGCGGGGAGGTCTTGAGGGCCCCGGCAACGCTCTGGATGAGCTCCTCCAGGGTCGGGAACAGGTCCTTCCGGTCAAAGACGAAGGTTCGGGTCCACAGCATCTGGTCCGTGGCCACGGCGACCAGCTCCGCCTTGACGCTCAGCAGATCGCCCTGGGGCTGGAGGGAGCCTCCCAGGATGGCGTCCGCCTGCAGGCGGCGCCCCACTTCGGCCAGGGCGAGGCCCGAGCCTCCATACAGGAAGGAGGTGGTCCGCGAGATGACCCGGAGTCCATCCAGCTGGTTCAGGGCCTGAAGGATCTCCTCCGCAAGCCCCTCCGTGAGCGGCTCCTCACCCCCCTCGGGCCGCAGGTCCAGGAAGGGCAGCACGGCCACCACCGGGAGCCCCCGCCGGGACCGGGGGGGCAGGGGGCTCTTCGCGTGGGCAGGGATCTGCTGGACCTGAGAGGACTTGCCTGATGGAACGGACATCTCCCACCTCCCACCTTGTACAGCATGGGAAGACCGCCTCGCCGCGCAAGGGTGGCCTCCTGGTGGGGATTCGGAGAAAACCGCGGTGGGTTTAGGCCTCAGGCTCCCCGATCCGCAGGTCGAAGGGGATGCCAGCGCGCTTGCAGGCGGCGATGAAGGACTCCTTGTCGGGGCACCGGATGTAGGCCTCCATGGCCTCGACCTTCCGGTCCTTGATGAGCTCCACCAGGGCGTCGTTCATGAGGCGCTGCCCGTAGCTGCGGCCGGTCTGCATGGCGCTGGCGATCTGGAAGTTCTTGCCCTCGCGGATCAGGTTGGCGATGGCCGGGGTGATGAAGAGGGTCTCCAGGGCCGCGATGCGGCCGCCGCCCACGCGCTTCATCAGGATCTGGCTGACCACGCACTTGAGGGAGTCCGCGAGCATGACCCGGATCTGCTGCTGGCGGTCCGCGGGGAACTGGTCCACGATGCGGTCCACGGTGCCGATGGCGCTGCTGGTGTGCAGGGTGCCGAACACCAGGTGGCCGGTGACGGCCGTCTCCAGGGCGATGGCGATGGTCTCCAGGTCCCGCATCTCGCCGACCATGACGATGTCCGGGTCCTCGCGCAGGGCCGCCCGGAGGCCGCTCTTGAAGCTGTCCGTGTGGGTGCCCACCTCGCGTTGGTTCACCAGGCAGCCCTTGCGGGGGTGCACGAACTCGATGGGGTCCTCGATGGTGAGGATGTGGTCCCGCCGCTTCTGGTTGGCCAGGTCCACGATGGCGGCCAGGGTGGTGGACTTGCCGCTGCCCGTGGGGCCGGTCACCAGCACGAGCCCCTTGGAGAGCCCGGCCAGGCGGCGCACGGGTTCGGGCAAGCCGAGTTTGTCTGGATCCGGCAGCTGGTTGGGGATGACCCGGCAGACGAACCCCGGCCCCACCCGGTCCTGGAAGTAGTTCACGCGCAGGCGGCAGCCGCCAGCCTCGTAGGGATAGGCGAAGTCCGTGTCGTGGTGCTCCTGGAAGCGCTGCCAGGCCGGGGCCGGGGCCAGAGACTCCATCATCTCCAGCAAGGTGGCAGGATCGAGCGGCCCGAAGCCTTCGAGCTCCTGCATGTCGCCGTGGACGCGGGCCAGGGGCGGCTCGTGGGCGGTGCAGTGCAGGTCCGAGCCCTTCTTCTCCAACAGCGTGGACAGGAGGCGCTCGGCGAGGGGATGGCCCTGGGCCTTGCGGCTGGGGCGGGAGGCGGCCGGAGGGCGGGGCGCCTCGGGGGCTGGCGGCTGGACCGCAGGGGCCATGGGCGCCGGAGGGGCTTCGGGTGGTTCCGCTGCCAGCGGCTTCTGGGAGGGGCCCAGGTGGACCGCCAGGATCTGGGGAGTGTCCTGGAAGCGGCTCAGGCGGATCCGGAAGGCCTGGCCGCCCTGCTCGTAGTCGAACTCGGCCTGGCCCTCGTTCTGCCAGGCCCCCTTCAGGGCCGGGGGCACCACATCACCCGCCAGCACCTCCACCATCACGCCGGGGAGCGGGTTGGGCAGCAGGTCCACACTCTCGCCTGTTTTCAGTTCCAGCCGGGGTTTCCGGTCGGCTTTTACCTCCAGCCGAAGGCCTGCTTTCGCGATGACGTGGGAGAGCAGTCGATCCAACTGGGCCATGGGAGGACTCCGGGACACTCAAAGGATGCCATGGGTCACAGCCTTCGTGGTTCGGCGCGGGGCGTTCGGCCGCTAGACTGGAGGTAACTCAACGGAGCCCGCATGAACATCCATGAATACCAAGCCAAAGAACTGCTCCGGCAGTACAAGGTGGCCACGCCCGATGGGCAGGTGGCCCAGGATGCCGAAGAGGCGCGCATGATCACGAAGGGCTTCGGCGGCGCCAGCGTCGTGAAGGCCCAGATCCACGCCGGTGGCCGCGGCAAGGGCGGCGGCGTCAAGTTCGCCACGGACCCCGACAAGGCCGCAGAGCTGTTCAAGGCCATGGCCGGCATGCAGCTGGTCACCAAGCAGACCGGTCCCGAGGGCCGCAAGGTCCGCACCGTGTTCCTCTCCAAGCCCGTGGACATCGCCCGGGAGCTCTACCTGAGCTTCCTGGTGGACCGTTCCTCCAGCCGCATCACCATCCTGGCCTCGACCGAGGGCGGCGTGGAGATCGAGGAGGTCGCCGAGAAGACCCCCGAGAAGATCGTCAAGGTCGCCGTGGATCCGGCCCTGGGCCTCTGCGGCTTCCAGGCCCGCCAGGTCGCCTTCGCCCTCGGCCTCGAGGGCGACGCCTTCAAGCAGGGTGTGGTCTTCCTGCAGAACCTCTACAAGCTCTTCGTGGACAAGGACTGCTCCATGGTGGAGATCAACCCGCTGGTGGTCACCAAGACGGGCGATGTCACGGCCCTGGACGCCAAGATCGGCTTCGATGACAACGGCCTCTTCCGGCATCCCGATGTCCTCGCCTTCCGCGACCTCAACGAAGAGGCCGAGGAGGAGATCGATGCCAGCAAGTACAACCTGAACTTCATCAAGCTGGATGGTGAGATCGGCTGCATGGTGAACGGCGCGGGTCTGGCCATGGGCACCATGGACATCATCAAGTATCACGGTGGCTCCCCCGCCAACTTCCTGGATGTGGGCGGCAGCGCCACCGAGGACGCGGTGAAGAACGCCTTCCGCATCATCCTCAACGATTCCGCCGTGAAGGCCGTGCTGGTGAACATCTTCGGCGGCATTATGCGCTGCGACATCGTGGCCGGTGGCATCGTGAAGGCCGCCAAGGAGATCGGCATCAAGGTGCCGGTGGTGGTGCGCCTCGAGGGCACCAACGTCGAGGAAGGCAAGGCCATCCTGGCCGCCAGCGGACTGAACCTGATCGTCGCCGCCGACCTCAAGGACGCCGCCACCAAGGTCGTCGCCTCGATTCAATAATTGAAAACCACTCTCGCGGAGGTTGCAGAGATGACTGAGGGACGCTGAGGAAAAGCAATTCCTTCTCTGCGATCCTCCGCCTCCTCCTCTTTCCTCTGCGAGAGTTTTTCTCCTGTTCTCATTGATTCTTAGAGAGGTATGACATGGCTGTTCTCGTGGGCAACCACACCAAACTCATCGTCCAGGGCATCACGGGCCGCGAAGGGCTCTTCCATGCCAAGGGCTGCCGGGACTACGGCACCAACGTGGTCGGCGGCGTGACCCCCGGCAAGGGCGGCACCGAGGTGGACGGCTTCCCCGTCTTCAACACCGTGAAGGAAGCCGTAGCCAAGACCGGCGCCAACGCCACCATGATCTTCGTGCCCCCCGGCGGCGCTGCGGACGGCATCCTGGAGGCCCTGGAAGGTGGCATCGAGCTGATCGTCTGCATCACCGAGGGCATCCCCGTCCTCGACATGGTCAAGGTCAAGCGCGTCCTGGCTGACTACCCCAACAGCCGCCTCATCGGCCCCAACTGCCCCGGCATCATCAGCCCCGGCATCGCCAAGATCGGCATCATGCCCGGCCGCATCCACCTCAAGGGCAACGTCGGCGTGGTCAGCCGCTCCGGCACCCTCACCTATGAGGCCGTGGGCCAGCTCACCGCCCTGGGCATCGGCCAGAGCACCTGCATCGGCATCGGCGGCGATCCCGTCAACGGGACCAGCCACATCGACACCCTGCGCATGTTCCAGGACGATCCGGACACCCACGCCATCATCATGATCGGCGAGATCGGCGGCAGCGCCGAGGAAGAGGCCGCGGAGTTCGTGAAGCAGTACGTCACGAAGCCCGTGGTGGCCTTCATCGCCGGCCAGACCGCCCCTCCGGGCCGCCGCATGGGCCACGCGGGCGCCATCATCTCCGGGGGCAAGGGCACCGCCGCCGAGAAGATGAAGGCCCTCACCGCCGCGGGCATCACCGTGGTGCAGAGCCCCGCTGACATGGGCAAGGCGCTGGCTGAGCGGCTCAAGGGCTAGGCTTTTCGCCAGACGCAAAACAGGCGGCCCGGTCCGGGCCGCCTGTTTTGCGTCTGGGAGCAGAGGCGGCGGGGACTGCCTTGCTATCCTGAGGGCATGACGGAACTCATCAAGGCCCACTTGGATCACCGGCGCATCTGGCGGGACTTCGATTATTGCTACCCAGTGATCTCGCGGCGCAGCCACGGCCTGAGCCTCGGGGTGAACCTGAACCCTGACAAGGTGTGCAACTTCGACTGCGTCTACTGCGAGGTGGACCACCAGACCCCGGCTCGGCGCCGGGACCTGGACCTGACCCAGCTGGAGCGCGAGCTGGGCCTGCTGCTGGACCTCGCGGCCAGCGGAGAGATCTACGACGTTCCCCCCTTTGACTCCGCCGCTCCGGCGCAGCGGCGCCTCAATGACATCGCCTTCAGCGGCGACGGCGAGCCCACCACGGCGCGGGAGTTCGCCGAGGTCATCGGCCGCATCGCCCGGCTCAAGGCCCAGCGGGGGCTCGACGACGTGAAGCTGGTGCTGATCACGGACTCCAGCCGCCTCCAGGCACCCGAGGTGGTGCGGGGGCTGGAACTGCTCGTGGCGAACCAGGGTGAGATCTGGGCCAAGCTGGACGCAGGCACCGAGGCCTTCTACCGCGAGATCTGCCGCAGCCAGGTGCCCTTCGAGCGCATCCTTGACAACCTGCTGGTCACGGCCCGGCGCTGGCCGATCCTGATTCAGACGCTCTTCCTGAGCTGGCAGGGGCAGGGGCCCTCCGAGGCTGAGCTGGAAGCCTACGGCCAGCGCCTCCAGCACCTCCTGAACCAGGGCGGCCAACTCCAGGGCCTGCAGCTCTACACCGTGGCGCGCCCCACCCCCGAGCCGGAGGCGCGCCCCCTGCGCCACCGCGAGCTGGACGCTATCGCCGCGCGCCTCAAGGACCGCTTTCCCGCCCTGCCCATGGAGGTCTACTACGGGCCGGAGGACGGGGTCTGATGCGCAGGCTGCCGGCGGGCGCCCTGGCGCTCCTGCTCTTCGGCGGATACGGCTGTCGCCCCCGGCAGAAGCCCGGACCGGTGCTCCCGGCGCCTGTGAGCGTGAGCCTCGTGGCGGTGGGCGACATCCTCATGCACGAGGACGTGAAGACTGCCGCCAGCCAGGATCCGGGGGGCTTTCCTGGGCTCTGGGCGGACCTGGTGCCGCTCTTCCAGGGGGCGGACCTGGCCTTCGGCAACCTGGAGACGCCCATTGCGCCCACCACAGGGCGGCCAGGGGTGCCCTTCCAGTTCAACGCACCCGAGGCGCTGCCGGCGGCCCTCCGCGCCAGCGGGTTCACGGTGTTGGCCACGGCCAACAACCACGCCTTCGACCAGGGCGCCAAGGGCGTGCGGGAGACCCTGCAGCGCCTGCGGGCGGAGCGGCTGGTGGCCCTGGGCAGCGGCGAGGACCGGGCCCAGGCGGAGGCGACCCAGGTCCTCGAGCGCCAGGGCATCCGCGTGGCCTTCCTGGGCTTCACGGATCTCTTCAACCTGGACCTGAACCAGCGGGCCACGGAGCCCTGGGTGCGCCCCCTCGACCTCGAGCCCGCGCTGCAGGCCGTGCGCGAGGCCCGGGGCCGCGCCGAGGTGGTGGTGGTCAGCGTCCACTGGGGCAACGAATACCAGCACCTGCCCACCAAGCGGCAGCGGGACCTCGCCCGGGCGCTGGTGGGGGCGGGCTGTGACCTGCTGCTGGGTCACCATCCCCATGTCCTCCAGCCCGTGGAGGTGGTCGAGGCCGAGGGCCGGAAGGCGCTGGTGGCCTACTCCCTGGGCAACTTCATCAGCAACCAGGACCGCATGTACCGGGCGGATCACTTTCCCGTGGCCGGGGGTGACAACCGCGACGGTGCGGCCCTGCAGGTCCGCTTCGAGCGGCGGCCCGAGGGCGTGACCCTGGCCGAGGCCCGGGTGGAGCCCCTCTGGACCGAGAACAACTGGGGCTCCGGAGCGCCGCGTCGCGAGCTCCGCGTCATCCGCGTGGCCGCCGCCGAAGCCCAGATCCGGGCGGAGCTGGACCGGCTCACCGACCCCGTGGAAGGCCCCAAGACCCACCCCGAGGCCACGGCCCGCACCCGGGCCATCCTCGTCGCCCAGGAGCGCCTCCGCACGCTCATCCTCCGCCGCCGCCGCGTCGCTGAGACCATCGGCGAGAGCTTCGTCAGCGGGAAATAGAAAAGAGCTCTAACCACAAAGAACACAAAGGGCGCAAAAGGGACTTGCCCACTCCACCCCTGCTTCTCTTTGTGTCCTTTGTGTTCTTTGTGGTTAATCCTTCTTTGCCTGAAAAGTTGAACCACGAAGAGCACCAAGACCGCGAAGGAAGACGGCAACTGCGCTCTTCTTCGTGGTCTTCTCGGCATCGGCTACGCCGATACACGAGACGAAATGAAATATTCTGTCTTCGTGGTGAGCCTTCTTCTTAAAGCCCCAGCTCGCCGCGATGCTCGTGCAGGACGGCGATGACGCGGGCGAGGTGCTCGTCTTCGGTGCCGCCGACTTCGGCGATCAGCATGCGCAGGCCCTCGGCCACTTCGGCGCGGTCCACCCCGGCGGCGAAGGCCTTGTCCTTCAGCTTCTTCTTGACGCTCTTCGGCTCCAGCCCCTCGGTGCGGGTGGGGCGCACCAGGGCGACAGCCATGACGAAGCCAGTGATCTCGTCCGAGGCCAGGAGGGCCTTGTCCAGCAGGCTGTCGTAGGAGACGCCCCAGTGGGTGTAGTGGGCGCTGATGGCGTGGGCCAGGGCCTCCTCGTTGCGCTCCCGCAGCCAGGCGACGATGCGCCGGGGGTGCTCCTCGGGCCAGGTGTCGTAGTCCGCGTCGTGGAGCAGACCCGCGAGGCCGAAGAGCTCGGCATCCTGGCCGTGCCGCGCGGCGAAGTCCCGCATGACCAGCTCCACGGAGCGGGCGTGGGTCCGCAGCTTCTCAGAGGGTGTCCAGGCGCAGAGCAGCTGCCAGGCTTCATCGCGGGTGGGCATGGGGGCTCCGGTCAGGGAATGACGAGGGTGGCGCGGGGCGGGCCGGGCTCGGGGTCCCCCTGGTAGCGAACGGTCTCCAGGAACAGGCCCGAGGCGGGCGCGGCCTTGGCTCCCCAGTAGAGGTTGGCGGCCTCGGTGGGGTTCCGCAGGTCCTCCTGGATTCGCCGCGGCTCCTCCTCGCCCAGGGCGCAGGCCACGGAGGCCCCGACCATGCGCCGCACCTGACGCCGGAAGAAGTGGGAGGCGCGGACGCGCAGCAGGATGAGGGCTCCGGCCTCGGCCACCTCACAGGTGAGGATGCGGGCGCGGCCGTCCTCCTCGGGATCCAGGTCCGCAAAGGCGGCGATGTCCTGGTCGCCCTGGAAGCTGGTCCAGGCGGCCCGGAGGCGGCCCAGGTCCAGGTTGCGCTTCACCCACCAGATCCAGGGCTTGCCGAAGGCGCTGCGGCGACGGCAGATCTGGTAGAGGTAGGTGCGGTCCGCGGCGTCGTGGCGGGCGTGGAAGCGGGGTGAGCAGGTCTGGATGTCGCGGATGGCGATGTCCTGGGGCAGGGCGCTGTCGAGCAGGCGCCGCAGCTCCGCGGGGCGGGGCGCGCCCCGGGGGTCCAGGTGCAGGTGGGCGACCTGACCCAGGGCGTGCACCCCGGCGTCGGTGCGCCCGGCGCCGCCCAGGTGCAGCAGCTGAAGGCCAGCATGCTGGAGGACATGCTCCAGGCTGCCCGCCACGGTGCGGACTCCCTCCCGGGTCTGGCGGGCGCCCTGCTTCTGCCAGCCCTGGAACTTGCCGCCGTCATACTCGATCAGCAGCCGGTAGGCGGCCAGTGGTGCGGGTTTCACAGCCATGCTCAGCCCTTGACCACGGCCTGGACGGCCTCGATCAGGTGGGCAGGGTCATGGATGGGCTTGGCGAGGTAGCCCTCGGCGCCGGTCATCTCCAGGTACTTCTCGCGGTCGCCGAACATGGCGTGCGCCGTGGCCAGCAGCACGGGAATCCCCTGGGTCGCGGGGTCCTTCTTCAGCAGCTGGGTGATGAAGATGCCGTCCACCTTCTGCCCCTCGAAGCTGGAGCGGGAGAGGCTGACGTCCATGATGATCGCCGCGAGGTCGCCCTCCCGGGCCAGGCGCAGGATCTCGTCGACCTCTTCGGACACGACGACGTCATACCCGCCCTTCTTGACGAGCACGGTCTTGATGAACTTCACATTGATGGGGTCGTCCTCCACGAGGAGGATCCGGTTGGACATGAAGACCTCTGGAGTCTCAGCCTAGCGGCACTCTCGGTGCGCTCCAAGCACCATGCGCTGTTTTCAGGAAGGGAAGGGACCTGGTCCTAGTGATAGCTGCCCAGCCGCCGCCGGTCCTCGAGCTTCTCGAGCAGGTCATCGGGTACCTGCAGGCCGCCACGGCCCCGGCCCAGGCGCAGCCCGGGCTTGTTGCCGCCGTGGTAGTCGCTGCCGCCGGTGGCGACCATGCCCAGGCGGCCCGCCAGCCGCAGAAAATACTTCTGCTCGGAGGCGCGGTATTCGCCGTAGTAGGCCTCGAGCCCCTCGAGCCCCTCCCGCTGGAGGTCGCCCATGGCGTCATCCCAGCGGAAGCGGCCGCCGTCGAAGCGCCCGGGGTGGGCCACCACCGGCACGCCGCCGGCCTCGCGGATCCAGCGGGCCGCCTCGTAGGGCGTCAGCTCCTGGCGGGGCACGAAGCCCGGGCAGTCATCGCCGATGAGGCGCTCGAAGGCCTCGGGCGGCCGGCGCACGTAGCCGCGCCGGGCCAGGGCCTTGGCGAAGTGGACCCGGGAGAGCAGGGGGGAGTCGGCCTGGGCCTGGACCTCCTCGCGGGTGATCGGATAGCCCAGCTCCGCGAGCCGAATGAGCATGCGGTCGTTCCGATCCTCCCGGCGCCCGCGCAGCTCCACCAGGCGGGCCTGGAAGGCGGCGTCGTCAGGGTTCACAAGGAGGCCCAGCACGTGCAGGGACTGCCCCAGGAACATGCAGCTCAGCTCGGTGCCCACCAGCAGCCGCACCTTGACCTGGCTCTGCATGGCCAGGAAGCCGGGAATGCCGCCCAGGGTGTCGTGGTCCGTGAGGCACAGGGCCGTCAGCTGGGCTTCCTCGGCAAGCAGGGCCAGCCCCTCGGACGTGTCGGTGCCGTCGGAGTGGAGGGTGTGGCAGTGCAGGTCAATCACGGGGCGCTCAGACGGGAGGCGGGAGCAGGTTCTTGTTCATGCGGTAGAGGGCGGCCAGCAGGGTTGCCACGGCCTGGAAGAGCTCCGGGGGGATCAGGCGATCCACATCCAGAGGGTCCAGGGCAGCCAGCAGGTCCGGATCTTTCGTGACCGTCACGCCATGCTGCCGGGCCAGGTCCAGGATGCGCTCGGCGAGGAGGCCCTGGCCCTTGGCCACCAGCCGGGGGGCGGCGTCCTGGAAGGGCGCCTCCGGCCGGTACCGCAGGGCGGCAGCGCGGGGACGGGAAGTAGCGGGGGGGCGGGCCATGGGCCCTTATCGACCGGAGTCCCTACTGGACGAAGTTCGCGGCGCTCTGGGCGTCGTCGTTGGGCTCGTCCATGGCCAGGCGCCGGAACAGCTTCACATCGACGAGGGACAGGACGCTCATGTAGGAGAAGCCGCTGAAGAACAGCCAGAGGAAGGGAACCGAGGCCCACTTGCGGATGTAGACCGCCACCAGGAGGGCGCCGAAGTAGTAGAGGGCGAAGCCGAGCTCCAGGAAGGTCATCAGGCTCTTGGGCACCTTGTAGGCCCGCTTGGAGGCGGAGTTGCCCTTGGCGTCCACGCCGTACTTCGGGGTGCGCTTGAACTCCTTGTCATCGGTGAAGAAGCCTTCCAGCACGGCCTTGGCCTGGTTGAGGGCCAGCCCGATGCCGAGGCCCATGAGGCCGGGGATGTACTTCAGGCGCTTGGTCCAGCCGGTGTTGTCCGTGAGTTCCTTCTGGGACAGCCCGAAGTAGAGGCCCACGCTGACCGCATTGAGCAGGAAGAAGGGGCCGTCTGTCATCAGCAGCACGGGCACGGGCGTGCCGGCGCGGAAGATCATGGCGGGCACCATGATGATGGAGAGGACCACCATCAGCATGTAGTTGCAGTTGGCCGTGAGGTGGAACCAGCACTCCATCTTGGTGTGCAGGCTTTCGTTGGACTTCCAGATGGTGGTCATCAGCTTGCGGATGACCTGGGCATTGCCCTTGGCCCAGCGGTGCTGCTGGCTCTTAAAGGCGTTGACCTCCACGGGCAGCTCGGCGGGGACCACGAGGTCCTTCAGGTAGACGCCGCTCCAGCCCTTGAGCTGGGCGCGGTAGGACAGATCCGCATCCTCGGTGATGGTGTCGTGCTCCCAGCCCCCGGCATCGGCGATGGCGGCCACGCGCCACATGCCGGCGGTGCCGCTGAAGTTGAAGAAGGCCTTGGAGCGGTTGCGGGCGGTGTGTTCAAAAACGAAGTGGCCGTCGAGCAGGATGGCCTGCACCTGGGTCAGGAGGGAGAACTCACGGTTGAGGTGGGCCCAGCAGCCCTGCACAAAGGCCACCTTCTTGTCGGCGAAGTGGGGCACAGCCTTGCGGAGGAAGTCCTCCGTGGGCAGGAAGTCGGCGTCGAACATGGCCACCAGCTCGCCCTTGGCGACCTTGAGGCCTTCGGAGAGGGCGCCGGCCTTGAAGCCCGTGCGGTCCGTCCGGTGCAGGTAGTGGATGTCGAAGCCCAGGGCCTTGTAGCGGTCCACGACGGCGCTGGCCACCTTGACGGTCTCGTCCGTGGAGTCGTCCAGCACCTGGATCTCGAGCTTCTCCTTGGGCCAGTCCATCTTCACGACGTAGTCCATGAGCCGCTCGATGACGTTCATCTCGTTGAACACCGCGAGCTGCACCGTGACCATCGGCAGGTAGTTCGCGTCGCCCTGGGGCTGCGGAACCTCCTTCTTGTGGCGATAGTAGAGCACCAGGATCCAGAGGCGGTGAGCCCCGTAGATGCTCAGGATGCTGAGCAGGACGAAGTAGGTGGTGAGCACGCCGGTTCGGACGAGTTCCATCACTGAATTAACCCCCAAGGTCCCCGCCTTAGGGACAGCTTTATTGTGCCACGGGTCATAGGAAAATCCAGGAAATTCCTAACATTCCGGCGCATCATGTCCGATGCCATCCAGTAGGATTGCACCATGGCCGACCCAGACATCCCCAACTACCCCAAAATGATCGGGCGCTACCAGGTCCAGCGTCTGCTGGGGTCTGGAGCCATGGGCAGCGTGGTGCTGGCCGAGGACCCCCGGATCAAGCGGAAGGTGGCCATCAAGCTCATCAAGCAGGATGCCGTGCGGACCCAGGCGGATCAGCACGAATACCTCATGCGGTTCCAGCGGGAAGCGGAGGTGTCGGGCCTGCTCAACCATCCCGGGATCGTGGCCATCTACGACGTGGGCGAGGAGGAGGGCTACGGCCCGTTCCTGGCCATGGAGTTCGTGCCCGGCAAGCCCCTGGACGGCATCATCCGGAGCGGCCCAGAGCTCAGCCTCAAGGAGAAGCTCCGGATCGCGGGGGGCCTGGCGGACGCCCTGGACCACGCCCACGCCAAGGGCATCGTCCACCGGGACGTGAAGCCGGGCAACGTCATGGTGGGCGAGGACGGCCGCCCCAAGCTCATGGACTTCGGCATCGCCAAGCGCGAGGATGCCAGCCTGACCCAGACCGGCACCTTCCTGGGCACGCCGAGCTATGCCAGCCCCGAGCAGATCCGCGAGGGCATCGTGGACAGCCGCTCGGACATCTTCAGCTTCGGCGTGCTGGTCTTCGAGCTCATGAGCGGCCAGTCGCCCTTCCCGGGCACTTCCATCAACACCATCCTCTACCGCATCGTCAACGACCCGCCGGTGGACCTCCAGCCGCCGGTCATGGGCATCCTGCCCGAGGGCTGGCGCCGGGTGTTCGAGAAGGTGCTGGCCAAGCGGCCCGAGGACCGTCACCCCACCTGCACCGCCTTCATGCGGGACCTGCTGAATGCCGTGGTGGAGCTGGGCAAGGAGGATCGGCGGGAGGTGATGGGCATCCTGCACCTGAACGGCGAGGCACCGATCCCGGAGATCGTCTCCACCTCCTTCGACGAGACCGTGGTGGTGCCTGCGACCTCACGCCGGAAGTTGGGCTGGCCCTGGATCGCGGCCCTCGCCCTGGTCCTGGCGGTCGGCGGCGGCTGGTTCATCTTCTCGGGGAAGAAGGGCACGCGCCTCCAGCTCGAGTCCATCCCCACCGGAGCCAAGGTCTTCATGAACGACCTGAAGGCGGAGGTGGGCCACACGCCCCTGAGCCAGCCCCTGAGTCCGGGCGACAGGCTGCGGATCGAGCTCAAGGGGCACCAGCCTCTCAGCTACGAGTTCAAGCCGGGCGAGGTCCCGCCTGCCTTCAAGCTCCAGCCCATCATCTCCGAGGAGCTGGTGGACTCGCTGCCCCAGGGTGCCACCGTGGTGCTGGACGAGAAGCTCCTGGTGGGCACTACCCCCCTGAAGGTGACCTGGAACCAGGGTCAGCCGCACCGCCTGACGCTGACCAAGGCGAGACAGGGCTTCGCCTCGGACTTCAAGCCGGGCGAGGTGCCGGGAGGCCGGGTCTTCGACCTGAAGGACGCCACCACCGCCGAGACCCGGCAGGAACCGTCCCTGGATCCCACGGCCCCGGGATCCCTCAAGCTGGCTGGCGGCTTCGCCGTGCGGGTGAAGGCCGATGGCAAGGACCTGGGGGAGCTCAGCCCCGGCGCCAGGCTGCCGCTCCCGCCCGGCCACCACAAGCTGGAGCTGACCAGCGGCCGCCACTTCTACAAGGACAGCCGGACCGTCTCGATCATCGCCGGGCAGACCGCCACCCTCACGGTGCCGGAGCTGGCCACGGTCACCGTGGAGACCTTCCCGGGCACCGGCAAGGTGTCGGTGGACGGCCAGGACGCCGGCATCGAGAGCGATGGCAGCAGCATCCAGGTCGCCCTCGGGCGGCATACCATTACCGTCCGCAGCCCCAAAGGAAGCAAATTCGAGACTTTGGACCTGACCGGCGACAAAAACCTGCGGATCCCGCTCTGAGTCGCCCGCCTTGGGGCTCGGAGTAGAATCAGGGCAGACGCAACCTTTCACCCCAGCCGGGGTCTAGGTTGATGGAGGTGCCCCCATGAAACCCCTGAAGCAGGCGCTTGCGGTGTTGGCGATTCTGGTGGGCGGTGGTCTGGCCTTGGCCGCCCAGCAGTCTGAGCGTGTCCCGCCGCCGTCCGAGAACCGGGAGCCGGCCGATGCCCGCCCACCCGCGCCAGCCCCCAAGGACCCGCCCCCGCCACCCCCGGCGGTGCGGCCCGATCCCCCTGCGCCGGCGCCCCAGCCCGTCCCTGAGAAGCGGGAAGCGGGCGGCCAGTGGGTCTATACCGACCAGTACGGCTGGGTCTGGATGCCCTATGGCGACACCTACACCCACACCCCCCCCGATGGTGGAACCCCCAGCATGTATGTCTACTACCCCGAGTCCGGCTGGTGCTGGGTGATCGCGCCCTGGCTCTGGGGCTGGGGACCCCGGCCCTACTTCGGGATCTTCGGTCCTCGCTATTACGGCTGGTGGGGCATCGGCCTGGGGCACTGGTATGGCTTCACCGGCCACTACGGCAGACCGGGCTGGATGGTCCGGGGCTATTGGGGTGGCGGCCGGTGGAACGGTGTCACACACTACGGTGCCGGTGGCCACCCCGGCCCCCGCGGGGGTCGCAGCCTGAGTCCCGGCTGGCGGCGCTGATCTGAGAAGCTGAGTGCCAACTGCGGCAGGGTGATCCTGCCCGCAGCGTTGTTTCCAAGCCTCGGGGCCCCCATGAAGACGTTCCTGCTCACCAGCTTCCTGGCGGCCCTGGTGGCCCTGCCGCTCCAGTCGGCGCCCCCCGGCGCGCTGGAGCAGCGGGAGGGGGACTTTGTCGCGCGGAACTTCCGCTTCCAGACCGGCGAGGTGCTGCCTGAGCTGCGCCTGCACTACACCACCCTGGGCCGCCCCGAGCGGGACGCGTCCGGGCAAGTCACCAACGCCGTCCTGCTGCTGCACGGCACCACGGGCACCGGGAAGAGCTTCCTCTCGCCCAGCCTCGCTGGAGAGCTGTTCGGCCCCGGCCAGCCCCTGGACGCGAGCCACCACTACGTCATCCTGCCGGACGGCATCGGCCGGGGCGGGTCCAGCAAGCCCAGCGACGGCCTGCGCGCCCGGTTTCCCCGCTATGGCTATCAGGATGTGGTCGCGGCCCAGCACCTGCTGGTCACCGAGGGGCTGGGGGTGAACCATCTGCGGCTGGTGTTGGGCACGTCCATGGGTGGCATGCAGACCTGGCTCTGGGGCGAGCGCTATCCCGGCCTGATGGACGCCCTCCTGCCTATCGCCAGCCAGCCCACCGCGATCGCCGGGCGCAACCTGCTGTGGCGACGTCTGCTCACGGAGTCCATCCGCCAGGACCCGGACTGGAAGGGCGGGGACTACCCGAAGCCGCCCAGCCTCTGGACCCGGTCCTATCCGATCTTCACGCTCATGACGGACAGCCCGGTGCGGCTGCAGAGCCAGGCGCCCACCCGCGAGGAGGCCAGCGCGCTCTACGACCGGCTGGTCGCCACGGCCCTCAAGACCCTCGACGCCAACGACACCCTCTACTGGTTCGAGTCCTCCTGGGACTACAACCCCGAGCCGGACCTGGGTCGCATCCAGGCCCGCCTGGTGGCGGTCAACTTCGCCGATGACCTGATCAACCCCGCCGAGCTGGCCGTCATGGACAAGCTCGTGGCCCGGATCCCCAAGGGACGCAACGTCCTCGTACCCGCCGGCCCCAAGACCATCGGCCACCAGACCCTCACCCAGGCCGTCGTCTGGAAGCCCTACCTGGTGGAGCTGCTCAAGAGCCTTCCCTGACGAGGCGGCGTCAGGCGTCCAGCTCGACCCAGACCTCGTTGCGCCGCAAGAACCACAGCTGAAAGGGCGAGTCGAAGCGGGCCAGGACCGGTGCTCCAACGGGCCGCAGACCGTCCCCCTTGAGGGCCGCCAGCAAGGCTGCCGCCTTGGCCTGGTAGCGCGCCTCCGACCAGGAGCCCGAGTAGGCCAGCACGGCGACCCGGCGACCCGGAAGCTCCCGCAGGTGCACCCGGGGGTCGTTCGGCACCGGCAGGGTGGCCAGCGCAGACCCGGCAGGCATGGTGAACTGCACCACAAACCCCTCCGCTGACGGCTTCAGGACCGTGGCAGCGGCGGCTTCCTGGATAACCGGGGCAGTCATGGCGATGCGGGCGCGGGTCTGGTTGTTGCCGAAGATGTAGCCCGCCAGGACCCTGAAACCGGCATTGCCGGCCTCGGCAAAAGCAGCGGTGACGGGCGTCTCCGCCACCAGGACCGGCTCGTAGCGGCGGATCTCGTAGGTGGTAGTGCGGGTCTCGACGGTGAAGCGGGGCTCTTCCACCGCCCGGGCGATCCCGGCGGTCAGGATGGGAACGAGCAGGATGGCCGTCAGGGGACTGGGCATGGCAACTCCGGGGCTGGACGAAGGTCGTCACTCCGTGAGATGCCACAAAGCCGAATTGCCTTCCTGTTTATCGGTCAGCCTCAGACTGAAAAGGCATCTGCGGTGAAAGTTCTTTATCTAGAGCTCGAAGGTCTCGTGAAGCTTGGGCACTGTAACCGGGTGGCCCATGGCCTGGAGCTCAGTCTGCATGGCCGTGAGGGCTTCGGGATCCCCATGGACCAGAAAGGTCCGGGCGCCGGGGCCGCAGCCCTGGTGCCACCGCAACAGGCCTGCCTGGTCCCCGTGACCCGAGAAGCCGTTGATGGTGTAGATTCGCGCCCGAACGAGCACCTCCTGGCCGTAGAGGTGCAGGGTCCGGGCCCCATCGATCAGGTTGCGGGCTGGCGTGCCGTGGGCGGCGTAGCCCACGAAGATGACGGCGCACTCGGGACGGGGCAGCAGGCGCTCCAGGTGGTGCAGCACCCGGCCCCCGGTGCACATGCCGGACCCGGCCAGGATGAGCGCCCCGCGCCGGACATCGTTGATGGCTTTGGAGGCGATGCGGTCCCGGGCGAAGGACAGGCCGGGGAAGTCGAAGGGGTCCCGGGTCTCGAGCACCGTGCGGGTGTTCGGATCGAAGCACTCGGGATGGTGGCGGAAGATGGCCACGGCGCTCTGGGCCATGGGCGAGTCTACGAAGACCTGCAGCCCGGCGGGGATGCGGCCATGCTCGTGGGCCTCCCGCAGGCCGTAGAGGATCTCCTGGGCCCGCTCCAGGGCGAAGGTGGGGATGACGATGTTCCCACCCTGGGCCACCGTATCGTTGATGGCCTCATGAAACTCCCGGACGGTATCGGGCATGGACCGGTGGTGGCGGCCGCCGTAGGTGCTCTCCATGATCACCACGTCCGCTTCCGGGCAGATCTCGGGGTCCCGGATGATGGGGTGGTAGCGGCTGCCCAGGTCGCCCGAGAAGACGACGCGGCGCAGCTTTCCGTCCTCCTGCACCGCGATGCAGATGCTGCCTGAACCCAGGATGTGGCCCGCGTCCTGGAAGGTCGCCACCAGGCCTTCGCTCAGCGGAATGGGTTGGCCGTAGCGGGCCCTCCGGCCGAAGAGGTGCAGGGCCCGGGCGACGGCCTGGCTGTCGTAGAGGGGCTCGGCATCGGCCCGGAAGTGCCGGTGGCCCCGCGCCGCGTGGCGCTTGGAGCGCTCAGCCTCTTCCTCCTGGAGGCGGGCGGTGTCCTCCAGCACCAGCTGCACCAGGTCCTGGGTCGCTGCGGTCGCGATGATCTCGCCGACAAAGCCCTGCTCCACCAGCAGGGGGATGCGGCCGCAATGGTCCAGGTGGGCGTGGGTGAGGAGCAGCACATCGATGGACGCTGGATCAAAGCCGAAGTCCTGGGTGTTCTCGTCCCGCAGCTCCCGACTGCCCTGGTAGAGTCCGCAGTCCACCAGGATCTTCCTGCCACAGGCCTCCAGGAGATGGCAGGACCCCGTCACACCCAGGGTGGCTCCGTGAAAGGAAATGCGCATGGCGCCTCCCGGCGGGGCCGGTGCGAACGACCAGCCCCTGGCCCAACATACCCCCAACCCGGGCTGGGGCAAGCGACATCCCCAGTCCTATGAGAAGAAAGCGAAACCCGGCTCCCTTGCGGCGCGCCACTCTTGCAATCCCTTGCTCGTATCCTGGACCAGGCCCCAAGCCCCTCCGAGGACCCCCTACCCATGCGCCTCACCACCCTGCAACCTCCCGAGCCCGGCACTGCCCTGGAGGTGGCGCCGGGCGTGCGGTGGGCGCGGATGCCCATTCCCACGCCCCTGGGCCACGTGAACCTCTGGCTGCTGGCGGACGGGCCGGAATGGACCGCCGTGGACACGGGCATCGCCACGCCCGCGGCCAAGGAGGCCTGGGAGCGGCTGCTGGCAGGCCACCCGCTGAAGCGGCTCATCGCCACCCACTTCCACCCGGATCACCTGGGCCTCGCGGGGTGGCTGGAGGAGCAGGCGGGCGTGCCGCTCTGGATCACCTTCGGGGAGTACGCCACCGCCCAGCTGTTCTTCCACGGGATCGCCGGGTTCGCGCCGGAAGCCACCCAGGCCTTCTTCCGCAGCCACGGTCTGGAGGAGGCGCGCATCCAGAGCCGGGCCCTGGCCAGCAACCTCTACCGCCTGGGGGCGCCGACCCTCCCGCACACCTTCCGGCCCATCCGGGACGGGGAGTCCCTCTCCATCGGCGGAAGGGCCTGGCAGGTCATCTGCGGGCACGGGCACTCGCCAGATCACGCCAGCCTCCACTGTGCCGAGGCGGGGGTGCTGATCTCGGGCGACATGCTGCTGCCCCGCATCTCCACGAACGTGAGTGCCTTCGCGGCCATCCCGGACAGCGACCCCCTGGGCCTGTTCCTGGACTCCCTCGGCCGCCTGGAGATCCTGCCCGCCGAGACCCTCGTGCTGCCCTCCCACGGGGTGCCCTTCCGGGGCCTGCATGCCCGCATCGCTCAGCTCCGGGCGCACCATGCGTCCCGCTGCGCGGCGCTGCAGCAGGCCTGCGTGGGTGCCTCGCTGACCGCGGCAGACCTGATCCCGGTGGTGTTCGAGCGGCCCATCACGGACCCCTTCCAGACCCTCTTCGCCATGGGGGAGTGCATCGCGCACCTGGCCTACCTGGAGCACCGCGGCCAGCTGCGGCGCGAGGTGGACGGGAAGCTGATCCGCTTCCGGGGCAGCACACCCTCTTGACGGGAACGACGGCTTTCGCTACAACTAATCCCAACATGCCCAACACCCTGTCCCTGAACCTGCTCCTGGCCCTGCTGCTTAGCGGCACCGGGGAGGACTGAGAGCAGGCGGAACCAACGCACCGAAGCTCATCAAACCCTCTCCGCTGATCCCGGAGAGGGTTTTTCGCATCTACCCCCACCGCGCCAACCCACCCCTTCTGGAGGACTCCATGAAAGCCCGCCGCTACCGCCCCATCCCCCTCGTCAGCCTGCCCCAGCGCGCCTGGCCCGATCAGGAGATCACCGCCGCGCCCATCTGGTGCAGCGTGGACCTGCGGGACGGCAACCAGGCCCTGGTTGAGCCCATGGGTTCCGACCGCAAGCTCCTCCTCTTCGAGACCCTGGTGAAGATGGGGTTCAAGGAGATCGAGGTCGGCTTCCCAGCGGCCTCGCAGACAGACTTCGACTTCGTCCGGCAGCTCATTGAAGAACACCGCATCCCCGCCGACGTCACCATCCAGGTGCTGACCCAGGCCCGGGAGAGCCTCATCAATCGCACCGTGGAAGCGGTGCAGGGAGCCCCCCGGGTGATTCTGCACCTCTACAACTCCACCTCCACCCTGCAGCGCCGGGTGGTCTTCGGCCTGGACCAGGCGGCCGTGCTGGACCTGGCCATCCAGGGCACGCAGTGGGTAAAGGAAGCGGCCAAGGCCCTCACGGGCAGCCAGGTCACGCTCGAATACTCCCCGGAGAGCTTCACCTCCACGGAGGTGGACTACGCCACCGAGGTCTGCGATGCGGTCATCGAAGCCTGGGCACCCGCGCCCGGCGAGAAGGTCATCCTGAACCTGCCCGCCACGGTGGAGGTGACCACGCCCAACCGCTACGCGGACCAGATTGAGTATGTGCACCGCAACCTGCGGCATCGCGACCAGGCCCTGATCAGCATCCACACCCACAACGACCGCGGCTGCTCCGTGGCCGCCACGGAGCTGGCCCTGCTGGCGGGCGCGGACCGCGTGGAGGGCACCCTCTTCGGCAACGGTGAGCGCACCGGCAACGTGGACGTGGTTACCGTGGCCCTCAACCTCTACACCCAGGGCGTCGATCCCGGGCTGGACTTGAGCAACCTGCCGGCCCTCGTGAAGGTGGCCGAGCACTGCAACCGCCTGCCGGTGCCTGCCCGCCACCCCTACGCCGGAGAACTCGTGTTTACGGCCTTCAGCGGCTCGCACCAGGACGCGATCCGAAAGGGGTTCGAGGCCATGAAGCAGGAGCAGAACCCCTACTGGGAGGTGCCCTACCTGCCCATCGATCCCGCCGACGTGGGCCGTCAGTACGAGCCCATCATCCGCATCAACAGCCAGTCCGGCAAGGGCGGCGTGGCCTTCCTGCTGGAGCAGGACCACGGCTTCGCGGTGCCCAAGGCCCTGGCCCAGGAGTTCAGCCAGGTGGTGCAGCGCATCACGGACCGCACTGGCGAGGAGCTCAGCTCGGACCAGGTCTTCGAGACCTTCGAGCGCGAGTACCTGTCCCTGGGCCGCTTCGAGCTCACGGACTACGAGACCCACCGCCTGTCCCGGGAAAAGTGCCGCATGACGGCCACCCTGCTGGATCGGGGCACCAAGGTGGTGATCCAGGCCGAAGGCAACGGCCCCATCGACGCCTTCCTGCATGCCTTCCAGGAGACCTTCAACCTGGACGTCCATGTGTCCGACTACAGTGAGCACGCCCTGGGCCGGGGCGAGGGCGCGGAAGCCATCGCCTACGTCATGCTGCGGCTCGCCGACGGCTCCTCCCGCTACGGGGTGGGGCGCCACGCCGACATCCTAGAGGCCTCGCTGCAGGCGGTGCTCAGCTCCGCCAACCGGCTGGGTGGGCACAGCCCGATGGAGGATGGCAGCGGTCTCAGCGCCGAAGCTGCCAGCTGAGCCTCAGGGGCTGCCTCGGATTCAGGTGCCTGTTTCCGAGGCGGGCTCCCCGAAGGCCATCTCCCCGCCGAGGTGGGCCGTGTAGCCCGTCAGCACCGCCGCGCTCAGCACGAGGACAAACAGCAGCCACAGGGACCCCCGGGCGCGCTGGTAGCGCCAGAAGGCATAGGTCGAGAGCAGGATCAGGGCGGTGGACAGGGCGGCCCCGATCACGTGCAGCCGAAGCAGGCCATGAGCGGCCTGTCCTGGGGGCCAGGGGGCAATCCTGGGCCAGAACCCCATGGACAGGCTCCAGGTGCGGCCCGTCAAGAGCACGAACGGCAGCACCGCCAACCCGGTCAGCAGGAGCAGCCAGGACCGGTGGACCCACTCTTCGCGCTCCGACTCGGGCCGGATCAGGGCCATGAACAGGCAGCTGCTGGCCATCAGGATCGTGAAGACCGGGAAGGGATTGATGGCCGGGTGAAAGGGTAGACGATCCATGGCAGCCTGCGCGTCCTCTCTGTCCACTCGGCGAAGCCCCTGAACCTTGCCACCGAGATGTTGCCTGGCTAGACAGGGTTCTCCGGGTAAGACCTTAGAACCTAAAAGTAGGCTGAATATTTATTGACGCCATGAAATATTTAATTGTGAAAAATCGGGCAATTCAGATGATGCAGTCCCCGGCCAGGACCTGCACGCGGTTGGGGCGCACATAGACCCGCTGGCCCTCGGCGAGCTGCAGCTCCTCCAGGCGGGGGCGGGTCAGGTGGACCTCCAGCTCCTGGCCCGAGGGCAGGTCCAGGCGCAGGCGGGCCAGGGGCCCCGCGGACACCAGCTTGGTGATGCGGGCGGGCTCGCCGTCCGCGGGGTCCAGGCTCAGGTCCATGTCGTGGGGCCGCGCGAAGGCGGTGCCGCCCTCCACCTGGTGAAGCTGATTCATCTGCCCCACGAACCGGGCCACAATGGCTGCGGCGCAGGCCAGGGCCATGACGCGCAGGCTGCGGCCCGTGGGGCGGAGGACCCGGACCGTGATCAGATCCGGATGGACCGGCCCCGCCCGGGTCGTTTCCCCTGGACTTGGCCAGAATCCCTGATAGCTACCAGCCCTGTGAACCTGTCAATAGATATGCTGGAAGCTCACGGCTATGATAAAAAACATAGAATTAATGAAATCCGAATTTCTTTACGAGAAGTCCTGAGAGGTCATGGATGGATAACCAGCCCGTCCCATTTCGCAGGGCAGACCACGGTGCCAAGGTCCTCGTGGTGGATGACGATGCCCTGTCGCGCCGGAGCCTCAAGGCCATGCTGGAGCGGGGGCACTATCTGGTCGAGACCGCCGAGGGTGGCCCCCAGGCGTTGGCCCAGCTCGCCTCCTGTTCCCCGGACTTGATCCTCCTGGATATCCAGATGCCCGAGATGGATGGACTGGAAGTCTGCCGAAGGATCCGTGAGATGCCGCACGGTGATCTGCTGCCCATCATCTTCCTCACCGGAGACGAACGGTCGGACATCCATACCCTGGCTTTTCGGGCAGGGGGTGATGACTTCCTGCGGAAACCCGTCCTCTCCGGGGAACTGATCGTCAGGATCCGGAGCCTCATGCGACTCAAGCGGCTCCAGGCGGAAATTCAGGGGGAGAGGGACAGCCTGCTTGAGTTGCAGAAGCAGCGGGAACAGCTCTTCCAATTCATCGTCCACGACCTGAAGAATCCACTCGCGGCGATCCAAGTGGGGCTGGAACTGCTCAGCGAGCGGAATGACAACACCCCTACCCACAAGGTGCAGATACGCCGGCTCCGGGACACGGGCAGCCAGATGGGACGGATGATCCAGAACATCCTCGACATTGGCCAGGCCGAAGAATTGGGGTTGGAGCTCCATAAGACTCGGATCCACCTGAGCACCTGGCTTCCCGGGCTCCTGCAGGAAATGGAATCCCAGGCCCACTCCCGAAAGCACGACCTGGCCTGGGTCTGCCCCTCCGGACTGGAGATCGAGGCGGACCAGGATTTCCTGCGCAGGTTGCTGATGAACCTCGTCGAAAATGCCATAAAGTATTCACCCTCCGGCAGTCACACCCGGATCGAGGCCTACTCCACGACTGATGGCGTGCGACTGGAGGTGCGTGACCAGGGGCAAGGCATTCCCGAATACATGCGGGAACAGGTCTTCGAGAAATTCGTGAGGCACCATCAAGGTGAGCTCGCGGCCCATTCCGGCTCGGGGATTGGCCTGGCCTTCTGCAAGGTCGTGGCTGAAGCCCACGAAGGGCGCATCTGGGTGGAGGCCAATGCTCCTCAGGGCAGCTTATTCATCCTGGAGATTCCGCAGGTCCTTCCGATCTGAGGCCCGGCTCCCCGAGGGCGCGGATCTAGATTCAGGACCCTCGAGTGGCATGATGATCCTGGGCTGGTTGTCAGGGGTGCAATCTTGCGTCTCGGGCAGGCAGGTGCCGGGTCTCCCCTCGGGTCCCGGCGGCTTGATTCAGGAGGCAGCGCATGCACTATCCGTTCTGGGACCAGCCCATCGGCTACGGCGTGCTGATGGCGGTCATCGCCGTGTTCCATGTGTTCGTGTCGCACTTCGCCATCGGGGGCGGCCTCTACCTGGTGGTGAACGAGCAGCTGGCACGCCGGGCTGGGGACACGGAGCGCCTGGCCTTCCTCGAGCAGCTCTCCAAGTTCTTCGCCATGGTGACCCTGGTGGCCGGAGCCCTGACCGGCGTGGGCATCTGGTTCGTCATCGGACTGCTGGCACCGGCCGCCACCGAGGCCCTGATCCACAACTACGTCTGGGGCTGGGCCACGGAGTGGACCTTCTTCGTGGTGGAGATCGCCGCGGCGATGCTCTACTTCTACGGCTGGAAGCGGCTGACGGCCAAGGCCCACCTCACCCTGGGCTGGATCTACTTCGGGGCCGCGTGGCTGTCGCTGGTGGTGATCAACGGCATCCTGACCTTCATGCTCACCCCGGGCCGCTGGCTGGTGACAGGCGACTTCTGGCAGGGTTTCTTCAACCCCACCTACTGGCCCTCGCTGGTGCTGCGCACAGGCGTCTGCGTCATGCTCGCGGGGCTCTACGCCCTGCTGGTGGCCTCCCGCCTGGAGGCAGGCGACTTCAAGGCGCGCACGGTCCGCCTGGCCGCGGGCTGGGCGGTAGTGGGGCTCGCCGTGATCGCGCTGGCCCAGGCCTGGTACTGGAAGGCCATTCCCGCCGCGGTCACCGCCAGGGCCCTCGAGACCATGCCGACACCCGTCCGGGCCATCGTCCTCTCGCTCTGGCTGGCAGCCGCGCTGGGTGCCGTGGGGATGGCCCTGGTGATCCTCGCACCCCGCCGCTTCGGCACCGCCGCGGCCCTGGCCTTCATGGCCCTGGGCATGGCCTGGTTCGGAGCCTTCGAGTGGTCCCGGGAGTCGCTCCGCAAGCCCTACATCCTGACCGGCTACATGTATGGCAACGGCGCCGAGGTGGCGGAGACGGCCAATTACCGGCGTGATGGCTTTCTGCCCCAGATCACCTTCCGCACGGGGGATGACGGCGCCGACCTGTTCCGCCACGCCTGCCGCAGCTGCCACACGCTGGACGGCTACAAGGCCCTCAGGCCCGCGCTGGCCGGCGCGGACCGCGCCTACATCCTGGCTCTGATCCAGGGGGCGCACCTGCTGCGGGGCAACATGCCGCCTTTCCTGGGCACGCCCAGGGAGGCCGGGCTGATCGCCGACCACCTCTACCAGCGCACGGACCACCGGACCCTGGCTGCCATCTACCCGCTCGACGGCCTCGCCCTGGGCCGCCGGGCCTACGACCTGCGCTGCGGCAAGTGCCACGCCGTGGGTACCGCCAGCGACAAGGCCAAGTCCCTGGCGGGGCAGAGCGCCGAGGACCTGAGCGGCATGCTCGACATGGCCGCCAGCCTGGGCGAGGGCATGCCCGCCTACACCGGGGACGCCGCCGAGAGAAAGGCGCTCGTGGCCTACCTCCAGACCCTCAGCCAAGGAGGCAAGCCGTGACGCTCCCTGACTACCACTTCATCTCCGCCCCCCTGTGGCTGGTGACGGCCCTCCACCTGCTGACCCTGACCCTGCACCTGGCGGCCATGAGCTGCCTGCTTGGCGGGACCCTGATCGCGCTCTGGGCCGGGGTCCGCAAGCAGTGGCCCGCTCCCGACGCCGCCGGCTTCGCCCGGGTGCTGCCCGCGGCCACCGCCGCCACAGTGTCGCTGGGTGTGGCGCCCCTGCTGTTCCTGCAGCTGGTCTATCCCCGGCAGATCTACGCGGCCACCATCGTCAGCGGCTGGTTCTGGCTGGCCGTGATCGGGGCCGTGATCATGGCCTACTACGCGCTCTACCGGACGTCGTTCCAGGCCCACCGGACGGGGCAGGTGAGCCTGGGGCTGCTGGCCCTGGCCGCCCTGGGGCTGCTCTACACCAGCCTGGTGTACAGCTCCGTGTTCGCCCTGGCCGAGCAGCCGGACGTGCTCCGGGCGCTCTATGCGAAGGATCAGTCCGGCTGGGTCTGGAACCCCGCCGTGGGCGCCTACGGCCTGCGCTGGCTCCACATGGTGCTGGGCGCCCTCACCGTGGGGGGCTTCTTCGTGAGCGTGCTGGGGCGCAAGTCCCCCGCCATGGCCGCCACGGGCCGCGCGGCCTTGGTGGGCGGCATGGCCGCCGCCGCTGCCGTGGGCTTCCTCTACCTGGTCTCCCTGGACACCTACCTGGACACCTACCTGGGCCCCTACATGCGGACCCCGGCCATGCCCGTCCTGGTGGTGGCCCTGGCGCTCGCCCTCGCGGCGCTGCACCTCCACTCCCGGAAGCGCCTCGCGCTGGCAGGGCTCTGCCTGTTCCTCTCGGTGTTCGGCATGGTCTATCTGCGCCACGTGCTGCGGCTGGTCCGCCTCCGCGGCAGCTTCGACCTGGCCGCGTGGCGGATCGCGCCCCAGTGGTCGCCGTTCCTGCTTTTCCTGGTCTGCTTCATACTCATGCTGGTCGTCCTGGTCTGGATGGCGAGGCTGTTCTTCCGGCCTGAGCCAGAGGTCGAAACCCAACGCAAGCACCAACCCTGAACGGGAGCCCCATGTCCACTCAACCCCTCGCCGCCATGACCCTCGCCCTGCTGATCGTGGCGGGCGGCAGCCCGGCCCGGGCCGCCCAGCCCCTGACTGCCTCCAAGAAGGACCTCGCAATGCTCGCACCCTGGAAAGGCCCCTATGGCGGCGTGCCCGCCTGGTCGAAGGTCAACCCCGCGGACTTCCCGGCGGCCTACGCCGTGGCCATGCAGGCCCAGCGAGAGGCCATCCAGCGCATCACGAAGGAACCCAAGCCCGCCACCTTCGCCAACACGATCCTGGCCATGGAGCAGTCCAGCGCGGTCCTGGATCGCCTGAATATCCTCTACGGGGTCCACGTCAGCACCCTGAACAAGGGCGTCATTCCCGCGGTCGAGCAGGAGATGTCGCCGAAGTTCGCGGCCTTCGGGGACGAGATCACTCAGAACGAAGCCCTCTTCAAGCGCATCGAGGCTGTCCACCTGAATGCCGCCAAGGCCAGGCTCACGCCGGAGCAGAAGCGGGTGACCTGGGTGTACTACACCAACTTCGTGCGCAGCGGCGCCAAGCTCAGCGGCCCGCAGAAGACCCGGCTGCGGGAGCTGAACCAGCGCATGGCCACCCTCGGCACCCAGTTCAGCCAGAACCTGCTGGCGGACGAATCGAACCCCTTCACGGTCATCGAGTCCGAGGCCGGGCTGGCGGGGCTGTCCGGGGACCTGAAGGCCGCCGCGGCCCGGGCCGCCGAAAAGCGGGGTCTCAAGGGCAAGTGGGTGATCGACAACACCCGCTCCTCTGCCGATCCCTTCCTGGCCTACGCCGAGAACCGCGAGCTGCGGGAGAAGGTCTGGCGCACCTTCGTGAACCGCGGCGACAACGGCGACAAGACCGACAACAAGGCCGTGGCGGTGGAGATGCTCAAGCTCCGCTTCGAGCGGGCCCAGCTCCTGGGTTATGCCACCCACGCCCACTGGGCGGTGGAGCAGGCCATGGCGGGCACCCCGGACCGGGCCGTGGCCCTGCTGGAAGCGGTCTGGAAGCCCTGTGTGGCCCAGGTGCAGGCCGATGTGGCGGACATGCAGGCCCTGGTGGCCAAGGAAGGCGGCACCTTCAAGCTGGCCCCCTGGGACTACCGCTTCTACGCCGAGAAGCAGCGGAAGGCCAAGTACGACCTGGACCTCAACGAGGTCACCCCCTACCTCCAGCTCGACAAGCTCCGCGAGGGCATGTTCTGGACCGCCGGGCAGCTCTACGGCCTCCACTTCAAGCAGATCAGCAACGTCGAGGTCCAGCACCCGGACGTCACCGCCTACGAGGTCACGGACGCCAAGGGCGCCCACGTGGGCCTCTGGTACTTTGATCCCTTCGCCCGGGAGGGCAAGCGGTCCGGGGCCTGGATGAACGAGTATCGGATGCAGACGAACATGGGCAAGCGGGTGACGCCCATCGTGTCGAACAACTCCAATTTCGTGAAGGGCGCTCCCGGCCAGCCGGTGCTGATCTCCTGGGATGACGCCACGACCATGTTCCACGAGTTCGGCCACGCCCTGCACGGGCTGCTGTCCGACTCCAGCTATCCGAGTGTCTCCGGCACCAACACGGCCCGGGACTTCGTGGAGTTCCCCAGCCAGATCAATGAGCACTGGTTCCAGACGCCCGAGGTGCTTAACCGCTTCGCGCTCCACACCCAGACGGGCAAGCCCCTGCCCAAGGCGATGCTGGACAAGATCAACCGGGCCCGGACCTTCAATGAAGGCTTCGCCACCATGGAATACCTGGCCTCGGCAGTCATCGACATGAAGCTGCACATGGCCGGCGGCAAGGTCCTCGACATGGCGGCCTTCGAGAAGGACGAGTTGACCCGGCTGGGGATGCCCACCGAGATCGTCATGCGTCACCGTATCCCGCAGTTCGCGCACATCTTCAGTGGCGGCGTGGGCGGCTATGAGGCCGGCTACTACGCCTACCTCTGGAGCGATGCCCTGACCGCGGATGCCTGGCAGGCCTTCCTGGAAGGGCAGGGGCCTTGGGATCCCAAGGTCGCGGCGCGCTTCCGCAAGGAGATCCTCGCCGTGGGCAACACCAAGGACCCGGCCGAAGCCTTCCGGGCCTTCCGCGGCCGGGATGTCAACACCGACGCCCTCATGCGGAAGCGCGGCTTCCTCAAGTAGGGTTTTCCTCGTTCATTAGCAGGAAAGCAATTAACCGCAGATGACGCAGATTTAAACAGATGGGCAATGGATCTGTGTCATCTGCGCCATCTGCGGTTTCCTGTTTTTCTGTCTGGTGGTCGGGCCTCGTAAGTTCACCCTTCCTCGGCCTGATTGGTCCCAGCGCGTTGCGGCTGGTACTCTGAGGGCCATGGCCCTCGAACTGCTCGCCCCGGCGAAAAACCTGGAACAAGGCACCCTCGCGCTGCGCTGCGGGGCGGATGCGGTCTACATGGGCGGCCCGCAGTTCGGCGCCCGGCAGGCCGCGGGCAACGAGCTGGTGGACTTCGAGCAGCTCACTCGGGAGGCCCGGCTCTGGGGCGCGAAGGTCTACGCGACGCTGAACACCCTGATCTACGACCACGAGCTGGAAGAGGCGCGGCGGCAGGCCTGGAGCCTCTATGAGGCCGGCGTGGACGCCCTGATCATCCAGGACATGGCCTACCTGGAGATGGACCTCCCGCCGCTGCCCCTGCACGCCAGCACCCAGGCGGCCTGCGACAGCCCGGAGCGAGTGGCCTTCCTCGCCAGCGCCGGCTTCACCCGCGCCATCCTCGCCCGGGAGCTGAGCCTGGACGACATCCGCGCCATCCACGGGGCCGCGGACATGGAGCTGGAGGCCTTCGTCTACGGGGCCCTCTGCGTGGGGGAAAGCGGGCACTGCTACCTGAGCGGCGCCATCTGCGACCGTAGCGGCAACCGCGGCGAGTGCGCCCAGCCCTGCCGCGCGCCCTGGAACCTGGTGGATGGCGCGGGCCGGGTGGTGGTGCGGGAGAAGCACCTGCTGAACATCCGCGACCTGGACCTCTCCGGGCACCTGGATGGCCTGGCGGAAGCCGGCGTCACGAGCTTCAAGATCGAGGGGCGCCTCAAAGACGCGGACTACGTCAAGAACGTGGTGAGCCTCGTGCGCCGCAACCTCGACGACCTGCTGGCGCGGCGGCCGGAGCTGGCCGCGGCCTCCCTGGGCTCCGTGAGCCGGACGTTCACGCCCGACCCCACCAAGACCTTCCAGCGTGGGCTCTCCGCCTACCGCATCGACGGGCAGCGCCGGGCCATGGGCCACGCGGACGCCGGGAAGCACCTCGGCGAGTTCATCGGCGAGGTGAAGTCGATCCAGGGGGACCGCCTGGTGCTGGACTTCACTGTGGACCTGCACCCCGGGGACGGCCTCGCCTTCGTGGACGGCTCCGAGGCCGCGGGCACCGTGGTCAACGAGGTGGCGGGCCGCCAGGTTTTCGTGCAGGATCCCTCCCGCATCCGCCCCGGCACCCGGCTTCACCGGAACCTGGACCTGCACTGGCTCCGGGTCCTGCGCAGCGCCAAGGTGGACCGCCGGATCCCCGTGACGGCCACCCTGGACTTTCCGGAGGGCACCGCGCGATTGCGACTGGAGGATCCGGCCGGGTTCACGGCCGAGGCCCAGGCCACCGGCGCCTTTGCCGAGCCCCGGGACGCGGCCGCCACGGCCCAGACCACCCGGGAGGCCCTGGGCCGCCTGGGGAACACGCCCTTCGAGCTGGCGGAGCTGCACGCGGCCGAGGCCCGCTTCGTGCCGGTCAGCGTGCTCAACGCCCTCCGGCGTGAGGCCGCCGCGGCCCTGGAGGCCCTGCGCCGGGCGCCCCGGGCCCGGGAGGGACGCCGCGCGGCGGCCCCCCAGCTGGCCTCGCTGCCCCACGGCAAGCTGGACTACACCTGGAACATCGCCAACCGCGCGGCCCGGGCCTTCTACGAGCGGGCGGGCGCCGAGGCTCTGGAGCCGGCGGCGGAACTGCAGGACAGCCTGGATGGTCGCGTGGTCATGACCACCCGGCACTGCGTGAAGTTCGAGCTGGGCTGGTGCCGCCTCCACGAGAACCCGGAGCCCTGGCGCAGCCTGCCCGAGCCCGAGGGCCCGCTCTTCCTGGAGAACGGCGCCACCCGCCTGGAGTGCCGCTTCGACTGCCAGCAGTGCCGCATGGAGCTGGTGCTGCACGAGCCCCGGGAGCAGGGGTGAGCTCGCCCTCTCAGGCCGGGGTCCCGCCGCTGGGCCCCTGCGATGTGGTCGTGATCGGAGCGGGTCCTGCGGGACTGCTGGCCGCGGGCCGGGCCGCCATGCTGGGTGCGCGCGTCCTGCTGCTGGAGAAGATGGAGAAGCCGGCCCGGAAGCTGCGGATCACGGGCAAGGGCAGGGCCAACATCACCAACATGAGGCCCCTGGAGGAGCACCTCCAGGAGATCCATCCAGAGCCTCGCTTCCTGCGCCAGGCCTTCCAGGCCTTCTTCAATGCCGACCTCATTGCGCTGCTGGAGGCGCAGGGCGTGCGGACCAAGACCGAGCGCGGCGACCGCGTGTTCCCGGACAGCGACCTGGCCTGGGATGTGGCGGATGCCCTCGTCGCCTGGGCGCGCAGCCAGGGCGTGGAACTCGTAACCCACGCCCGGGTCGAGGGCCTGCTCCTCCAGGACGGCGTCTTCCAGGGGCTGATCGTTCACCGCAAGGGAGCGGGACCCGCCCAGCGGCTCGAGGCCCGGTGTGGCATCGTCGCCACCGGCGGCCAGTCCTATCCCGCCACGGGCTCTACCGGGGACGGCTACCGCTTCGCCGAGGCCACGGGGCACCGCATCGAATCCCTGCGGCCCTCGCTGGTCAGGATCGAGACCCGCCCCACCTATGAAAAGGCGCTGGGCCTGACCCTCAAGAACGTGCAGCTGACCCTCTGGATCGACGGCCGGAAGCAGGGCGGCGAGTTCGGCGAGGCCGAGCTCACGGCCAAGGGCCTGGGCGGTGCCGCGGTGCTGCGGCTGAGCCGGAAGATCGTCGACGCCAAGGCCGCGGGTCGGAAGGTCGAGCTGACCCTGGACCTGAAGCCGGCCCTGGACCCCGCGAAGCTCGAAGCGAGGCTGCTCCGGGACCTGGAGACCCAGCCCGCCGCCACCTGCAAGAGCCTGCTGCGATCCCTGCTGCCCGCCCCGCTCATCGAGGTCTTCAGCGCGGCCCTGGGCCTGGATCCGGCGTCCCCTGCGGCCCTGCTCCAGGGCGCGAAGCGCAAACAGCTGCTCGCCCTGCTCAAGGAGCTGCGCTTCGAGGTCACGGGCCACGGCAGCTGGGAGGAGGCCATCGTCACCGCCGGCGGCGTGGCCATCCGGGACCTCGATCCCAGGACCATGGCCTCGAAAAAAGTGGCGAACCTCTACTTCGCTGGCGAGGTCCTGGACCTGGACGCGAACACCGGTGGCTACAACCTCCAGATCGCCTTCTCCACCGGCTGGCTCGCGGGAGAAGCCGCGGCGCGGCAGGCGCTGGAAAGCCCAAAAGCAGCCACCGATGAACACCGATAAGAGCTGATGAACACCGATAAGAGCATGATGATTTTTTCTTTCCTGGTTATCGGCCTTGCTCCGCCAAATTTGGCTTGCAAGGATCTCCACAAAGGACACGAAGAGCTGGCCCAAAGGGCACGAAGGCGCAGTCATCGCGCCGACAGGGCATCCGGGCCTGGGGCCCCCGGTCGCGTGCGACCGGC
>CAIOFF010000067.1 GCA_903857495.1 uncultured Holophagaceae bacterium
CCTGGACCCTCAATGTCCGCCCGAGGAAGTCCCTCGGCTGGAAATGCCCCGCAGAGCTTTTCCTTCCAGAAGGCGCTTTTGATTTCCAGGCCTTCTGGTCAAACCCACCCAAGCCTGTTGCACTTGGAACTTGAAACCGCCTGGTTAAACCGTTTTTCCAAGAAGCAAGAACGAACCACGAAGACCACCAAGACCACGATGGAAGACTAGGCACTTCTTCTTCGTGGTCTTTCCGTCTTCGTGGTTGGCTTTCTTCTTTTCCTTTGGGCTGGCAGCCGCTACTGGATGCTGATGAGTTCCACGTCGAAGATCAGCTCGGCGTTGGGGGGGATGTCGGCGCCGGCGCCGCGGGGGCCGTAGCCCAGGTGTGAGGGGATGATGAGGGTGCGCTTGCCGCCGACCTTCATGGACAGGAGACCTTCGTCCCAGCCCTTGATGACGCGGCCCACGCCGATGGGGATGGCCAGGGGCTGGCCCCGGTCCACGGAGCTGTCGAACTTCTTGCCGTGCTTGCCCGCATCGGACAGCCAGCCGGTGTAGTGGACGTTGCAGGTCTGGCCCCGCACCGGCGCGGCGCCGGTGCCGACCACGGTGTCCACGTACTTCAGGCCAGACTCGGTGGTGATCATCTCGGGCTCCTTGGGCTTGGGCGCGGCCTTCTTCTTGGCCTTGGCGGCTTTCTTGGGGGCGGGCTTCGGGGTGGGATCGCTGGTCTGGGCGACCAGAGGGAAGGCCAGGGCCAGCAGCAGCGCGGCGCCACGGAAGGACAGCAGAGTCATGGGACCTCCAAGGCCATCATTCTAGCCCAGCACGCCGGATTCAGCGCCGCCCGGCGCGCCAGTCCCGCAGGACCCTCAGGGCAAGGTGATGCCGCAGCCCCAGCAGGGCCAGGAGCCCCGCCAGGATGAGCCCCAGCAGGATCAGCCGGTTGAGGCAGCTACTTCTTGAGCGGGAGGCCCGTGGAGTCCATGAAGCTGCCCGTGGCGATCCTGACGCTGTTGATCAGGGTCCAGATGCCGCAGTCGCCCCGCAAGGGCTTCCTTCGGGGACCGTCGATCAGATCGTCTCGGGATAGAGCTTGCCGCGGCAGTCGGGGCAGATGCCGTGGGTGAAGTCCGCCTCGGAGTGGCAGCGGACATACTCCTCGATCTGGATCCAGTAGCCCTTGTCGTCGCGGATGTTCTTGCAGCTCGAGCAGATGGGCAGCAGCCCCGAGAGGGTCCGCACCTGCGCCAGCGCGGCCTGCAGCTCCTGGATCACCTGCTCCCGCTCGAGCTCGATCCGCTTGCGGTCCGTGATGTCCTTGGAGATGCACACCACGGAGACCACGCGGCCCCCGGCATCCTGGATGGGTTTCACCGAGGTGAGGTAGAAGTGGTCCCCCCCCCGGGCCATGGGCACCCGGACCTCGAAGACGATGGTCTCGGCGCTGGCAAAGGCTCGCTTCACCACGGTCATGCGCTTCTCGGCTTCCTCCAGGGAAAAGAGGTCGTAGATCCGGCGCCCGATGACCTCCTCGGGCTCCCGCGCGAAGGGGGCCGCGAAGGCCTGGTTCACGTAGCGGTAGGTGCCGTCCTCCAGGATGCAGAAGATGGGATCCGTGGACTCATCCAGCAGGGTCTCCAGCACGTGGAGCCGGTCGAAGTCCGCCGAGCCGCCAACCTGTGCTGCCGTGTCCTTGAGGTCCTCAGTCGTCACCCACCCCATCCTTTGGAAGCAGCCCTTGCGGTCAGGAGATCGAGGCAGGGGGCTGGGATGAAACTATGCATGGGTCGCGAAGCCCCTGCAAGCAGGCGCGAAGTGCCTGGAGACTACAGATTCCGCCCAGTGCTGGCTAAACCAGAAGCTGCGTGAGCAGGCATTGCAAAATACGACAGAATGCGCAGACCTGCCCGCTTTCCCTGGAACCGCTAGGGGTATCTGACCCGCTCAGACTGTGCGCGGCAGGGCCCCGCCACAGACTCAGGCGCCGAGGCAGACCTGGAGCGCGGTCTGGTAGGCCGTCACGGCGGCGTTCAGCTGGTCCAGGGCGACCCACTCATCGATGATGTGGGCCTGCTCGATGGCGCCCGGCCCCAGCAGGAAGGTGGGGAGGCCCCGCGCGGCGGCGGCGGAGGCGTTGGTGGTGTAGGGCGCCGCGAAGGCCGGGGTGCCCAGGGCCGCCAGCAGCCGCGCCCGCAGCTCAGGATGCTGGCAGCGCCAGCCCGGGATGCAGTCCTGCTGGATCAGCTCCGCGCCGGTGTGGCAGGTCTGCCGGGCCTCGGTGATCCGCACGGTGATCCCCTCCAGCCCCGCGAGGGCCCGGGTGGTGCGGTCCAGCACCGACGCCGCGGTCTCCCCCGGCAGCAGCCGCAGGGCCAGCCGCGCGGTGCACCGGTGCGGCACCATCCCCCGGGAGGGCATGGGCTCCGAGCTGATCTCGATGAGCTCGCAGATGCCGCGGCCCAGCTCGGGGTCCGTGGGCAGCGGCAGGGCCCGCAGGCGGGTGATGGCCTCCTGCATCTTGTAGACCGCGTTGTCGCCCAGCTCCGGCCGCGACGTGTGCGCACTGCGGCCAGCGGCCTCCAGCACGAGCCCGGCCCGGCCCTTCTGGGCCACGCCCAGGCAGAGGGACGTGGGCTCGCCCACCAGCACCACGTCCGCCGGGTGGCGGTCCAGCACATGGCTCAGGGCCGCCGCGGTGAGATCCTCCTCGCAGACACTCGCCGACACCAGCACCGTGCCCGGGAAGTCCGTGAGAGACGCCGCCGCGCAGAGCATGGCCGAGATGGAGCCCTTGGTGTCCGCCGCGCCGCGGCCCCAGAGGCGGCCCTCATGAATGGCCGCGCCGTAGGGATCCTGCGTCCAGGCCTCGGGCCGCGTCACGGGCACGGTGTCCAGGTGGGCGTCCAGCAGCACCGTCGGCCCGGGGCGGCTCCCCCGCCGCGTGCCCAGCACGCTGCCGTAGCGGTCTGTCTCCACCGTGAGGCCCAGCCCGGCCATCCGTGCCGCCACCACCGTCGCCAGCGCGCCCTCCCCGCCCGACGGGCTGGGAATCCGCACGAACTCCCGGCAGAGCTCAACGACAAGGCTGGAGGCAGAAGCGTTCGGCAAGGTGGTCATCCCGGAAACCATCATCGCGGGAATTCGGGAGTTCCGTCTGGGGGCGGCGGGAATACCTTGAAAACTCGGAGTGGAACTCCGAGTTTTCAAGGTATTGGGCTCAGGGCTTCAGGACCCGAACTCGGCCGGGCTCAGGGACTGCAGGTAGCGGGTGAGGGCTTTCTGCTTTTCCTGGGGGGCCTTGACCTTCTTCTGGTAGATGGAGAAGCGGTCCTCGGCGGGACGGATGGCGGGGAAGAGGGCCACGAGGTCGCGGCGCTGGAGCTCCTCGAGGACGCTGTAGCGGGGCACCAGCAGGGCGCCCAGGCCCGCCACGGCGGCGTGGATCATGGCGCGGATGTGGTCCACAGCGATGATGCGGTCCAGGGTCGGCTGCTCGCGGCCGGGGGTGGCCAGGAGGAAGCGGTGCCACCAGGTGCCGGCCTTGTCGAGGGAGAGCACGGGCACGCGGCCCAGGTCCGCGGGGACGCGCAGGCGGTGGGCCTTGCGGAAGGCGGGGGCGCAGGCCACCACGTAGGTCTCGCGGAAGAGGGGCGCCTTCTTCAGGGCGGGCAGCAGGTGCTCCTGGCAGTCGATGATCAGGTCCAGGTCGTCGCGCAGCAGCGGCGCCAGCAGGTCCTGGCTGAGGGTGAACTCCAGATCCAGGTCCGGGTGCGCGGCCAGGAAGGGCTGCATGTGCTTCATGAGGATGCTGCTGCCGAACTCCACCGTGGTGCCGATGCGGAGGCGCCCGCGGGCCAGGGTCTGGTGGCGGCGCAGGTCGTCCGCCGCCGCGTCGAGGGTGGCGAAGACCTGCTCGCAGGCCAGGTAGAGGCGGCGCCCCTCCTCTGTGAGGCCCAGGTCGCGGCCCCGGCGGGCCAGCAGGGGCACGCCCGCCAGGTGCTCGAGCTTGGCCATGGCGTGGCTCACCGCGGACTGGGTGCGGTGCAGGCGCCGCGCGCAGGCGGTGAAGCTGCCGGTCTGGGCCAGGGTGAAGAAGGTGCGGAGCTGGGGCAGGTCGAGGAGGGCGTCCATGGTCATGAATGATATTCATAGCAACCGTGAAGCGAATGAATTTCTTAATTGAAACAAAAAAAGTTACAAATGAGCCAGGGGGTAGACCATGCGCGAGATCCTGAGGGCACTGGGCATCGAGGACGTGAATGCGGGCGGGTTCGGAGGCGCCTGGACGGCCAGCGGGAAGGCCCAGACCGTGGTCTCGCCCATCAACGGCGAGACCCTGGCCACGGTCACCAATGTGACCCCGGCGGAGTTCGACGGCATCCTGGCCCGCAGCCACGAGGCCTTCCAGGCCTGGAAGCTGGTGCCGGCGCCCAAGCGAGGCGAGGTGGTCAAGGCCATCGGCGACGAGCTGCGGCGGAACAAGGCCGCCCTGGCCGAGCTGGTGACCCTGGAGATGGGCAAGACCCTGCGCGAGGGTCTGGGCGAGGTCCAGGAGATGATCGACATCTGCGACTTCGCCGTGGGCCTGTCGCGGCAGCTCTACGGTCTCACCATGCCCAGCGAGCGGCGCCAGCACCGGCTGCAGGAGCAGTGGCATCCCCTGGGCGTGGTGGGCATCATCACGGCCTTCAACTTCCCCGTGGCCGTGTGGAGCTGGAACACCGCCATCGCCCTGGTCTGTGGCGACACGGTGCTGTGGAAGCCCTCCTCCAAGACGCCGCTCACCGCCATCGCCTGCACGAAGCTGGCCGAGAAGGTGCTGCGCGACTTCGGCTACGACCCCGCCATCTGCAGCCTGGCCATCGGCCGGGGCAGCGACATCGGCGACCTCATCAACACGGATCCGCGCGTGGCCCTGGTGTCCTACACCGGCTCCATCCCCGGCGGGCGGCACGTGGGCGGCCTAGTGCAGCAGCGCTTCGGACGGCACATCCTGGAGCTGGGCGGCAACGGGGCCGTCATCGTCAGCGAGAAGGGCAACCTCGACATCGCCCTGCGGTCGATCTACTTCGGCGCCATCGGCACCGCAGGCCAGCGCTGCACCTCGACCCGCCGGGTCATCGTGCACCGGTCCATCCACGACACCTTCCTGGACCGCCTGGCGGAGCTCTACGACCGGACCCCCATCGGCGATCCCCGGGGGGACGAGCACCTCATGGGCCCCCTGGTGGACCAGGGCGCCGTGGTCACGCTGCTGGCGGCCATGGCCACGGTGCAGGCCGAGGGCGGGCGCCTAGTCTGCGGCGGCGAGCGGCTGCCCCTGCCCGGTGGCTGCTACGTGACGCCCGCCCTCGCCTCGGTGCCCGGCAACCTGCCCATCGTGCGGGAGGAGACCTTCGCCCCGATCCTCTACGTGATGCCCTACGACACCCTGGAGGAGGCCATCGCCCTGCAGAACGGGGTCACCCAGGGGCTCTCCAGCGCGATCATCACCGACGACCAGCGCGAGAGTGAGCTGTTCCTGTCGGCGGCGGGCAGCGACTGCGGCATCGCCAACGTGAACACCGGCACCAGCGGCGCGGAGATCGGCGGGGCCTTCGGCGGCGAGAAGGAGACGGGCGGCGGTCGCGAGAGCGGCTCCGATGCCTGGAAGGCCTACATGCGCCGCCAGACCAGCGCCATCAACTTCAGTGGCCGCGTGGAGCTGGCCCAGGGCATCACCCTGGAGCTCTGATCAACTCCCCGCAAGGTCAGCAATGCAGTAAGCTCAGAGCCCACCTTCACGAGTCCCCTTGACCGGGCCAACCACCATCTCCCAGGGGCAGGATGCCTCCACCTCCCTGAGCGCTCTGCCTTCAGGCAGCGGCGGCGCTCTGGGCCGGAGCCGCCTCCCGGCCGCAGTGCTCGTCGGCGGCTGGTGCCTGGTGGCCCTGGTCCACCTGCTGACCTCGCCCGCGAATCGGACCTGGACCTGGCCCCTGGGCTACCTGCTGCTGGAGGGGCTGGCCACGGCCAGCCTCGCCTTCCGGGCCTGGCGGTGCACCGGGGAGGAGCGGCGGGCCTGGACCCTGCTGGCCGCCTCGGCGCTGCTGGAGGTGCCGAACCTGCTGGTGACCCTGCTGCGGCTGCAGGAGGTCATGCCCCCCTGGTCCTCGGCCATCTCCAGCATCCTCACGCTGGTCTCGGGCGTCCTCGTGCTCGGGGGCGTCCTCAGCTTCCCCCGGGGCCAGGAGGGGCGTGGTACCTTCCTACGCCGCGCACTGGATGGGCTGATCTTTGCGGCCTCCCTGGTCTTCCTCCTGTGGGTGATGGGGGTGCAGAGTTCCCTGCGCACGGCCGCTGGGGATGTGGGCCTGCGGGTCTTCGTGGCTTACCTGAACGTGGCCCTCCTGGGCGGCGGCCTGGTCTTCATGACCTCCTATCATCCGAGCCGGATCCGGGGTCCCCTGGGCTGGCTGGGGGCCTCGGCCCTGGCCTGGCTCGCAGCCCTCTCCGCCTGGACCCTGGCGGGCCTGCCTTCGGTGGTGGAGACACAGAAGTGGATCCTCCTGGCCGGCGCGATCCCGCTTTTTCAGGGACTCGCGGCCTGGTCCCCCCAGCCCGTGCGGGCTCCTCTGCCGGGCCTCGACCTCGAGCGGCGCGGGGCGGCGCTGCTGCCCTACCTGCCGGTCTCCCTCGCCATCCTGGCGCTGGCGGCCCAGTCGATCTGGCTGCCGGTGGCCGTGACCCGCGGCACGTTCAGTCTCTTCCTGGTCATGGTGGTGCTGCTGCTGCTGCGCCAGTTCCAGGCCATCCGCGACCTGCAGGTGGCCCGCGAGTCTCTGGAAAAGCGGGTGCACCAGCGCACCAGGGCCCTGGAGCAGGCCCAGGACACCCTGCTGCGCACCGAGCGCATGAACACCCTGGCGCTCATGGGGGCGGGCCTCGCCCACGACCTGAACAACCTGCTGTGCGCCATGAAGGGCTCGGCGGAGCTGGCGGTCCTCCACCTGGAGGAAGGCCAGCCGGTGGCGCCCAGGGACCTGACCCGCCTGGCCAGCACCGCGGACCGCGCCGCCAGCTTGACGCGCCGGCTCATGGGCTACGTGCGCTCCGAGGCCGAGGAGCTCCACGCCGTGGATCTGGGACAGGAGCTGCTGCAGATGGAGGCCACCCTGCGCCTGATCCTGCCGCGCTCCGTGAGTCTGGTCATCGAGGTGCCCCTGGACCAGGCGCTCCTGGTGGCGAGCACCAGGACTCGGCTCGAGCAGATGCTGGTGAACCTCGTGGCCAATGCCCGGGATGCCATGCCCGAAGGCGGCCGGTTGCAGATCCGCCTGCACCCCGGCCTTCCCGGGGCGGGGCAGGCGGTCATCGAGGTGGCGGACTCGGGCACCGGCATGACGCCGGAGGTCCAGGCGCACATCTTCGATCCCTTCTTCACCACCAAGCCCCCGGGCAAGGGCACCGGCCTGGGCCTGCCCTCGCTCAAGGCCATGGTGGAGGCGGACGGTGGCGGGCTGGAAGTGGCCAGCGCGCCGGGTCTGGGATCGACCTTCCGCATCCTGCTGCCGCGGCTGCCGCTGGAGGCGGTCAGCCCCCGCTGATCAGGTGGATGACCTGCACCACGGCACCGTCGGGGACTGCGGCCGTGTCGTAGTCGGGCTTGGGGATCAGCAGGCCGTCCACGTGGATGATCAGCATGGGGAAGCGGTAGTTCTTCGCCCGCAGCACGTCCCGCACCGTCATCCCCTCGTGCCAGTCGAGCGGTTCCTCGTTAACGACGATCATGCTGAGCTCCCTGCCTATGCTTGTTCTTCCCCACAGAGAATCGGCCGCGAACGCGGCCGATTCTCTCAGGTGAACTGCTTAACGACGGCAACTACTTCCGGGAACGCATCCAGGCCCAGCTCCTTTAATCGGGCCAGGGTCGGCACGCCATCCAGGGTCCAGCCCCGGCGGGTGTAGACGCTGTCCATGAGCTTGGAGAAGCGGTCCGTGCGCCAGGTGCGGTGCAGGGCCATCTTCTCCTCGGTGCTCTTGCCGGTGGGGTCGATGCCCAGCTCGTCCAGGAGCTGCTTGTCATAGCGCTCGGCGCGGGACTCGTACTCCTCGCGGGTGACGGGGCCCAGGGAGCGGTAGGGCGCGGCGTCGTGCAGGCGCAGCCCCTTGCCCATGCGGATGTTGAACACGCGCTGGAAGTTGTAGACCCGTGCGGACTGCATGATCAGGTCTTCCTTGGTGATCTGGATGCCCGTGGTCGCGGTGAAGAGGTCCACGTAGTTCTGCACGTGCTCGGGCACCTTCTGGGGCTCGGGCTGGGAGGAGTTGTCCGCGGGGACCACGTCGTTCCAGGGCAGCTTGCAGAAGCCGTTGAGGCCGAACCAGGTGCGGAAGAGGGGGAAGTAGTAGAGCGCCTCCGCCTTGGCCTCGAAGGTGGGCAGCTGCTTGTTGACCATGTCCATGAAGATCAGCCAGGCCTCGTCGTGCTGGGGGCCCTTGTTGGTGAGGGCATAGCCGCCCTGCTGGGCCAGGGACTCCTTGGACATGTACTGGGAGTACTCGAGGCCCTTGTTCTCCATGCCGATGTCGTTGATGAGCTGGGGGTCGCCCCAGCCGTTGCGGATGAAGTGCTCCTTCATCTTCTTCACGCCCAGGCCGGCGATCTTGCCGAAGCCCTCGCCCCGGGCCATCTGGTGCATCATCTCCAGGTCCGCGGCGAAGTTGCCCCAGGTGAGGTCCAGGCCGCCGGTGCGCTCCAGGTTCAGGATGCCCCTCTGGTAGCACTCCATGACAAAGGCGGTGAGGGTGCCGTAGGTGATGGTGCAGATGCCGTAGGTGTCGCAGTAGAAGTTCAGCTCGAGCAGGGCGTCGGGATCGAAGACGCCGCAGTTGGAGCCCAGGCCCGCGGCATTCTCATACTCGGGGCCGTCCACGGTGACCATGTGGCCCTGGTAGGGGCCGGTCTTCAGCACGACACCGTCCGCGCCCTTGGCGCAGGCCATGGAGCAGCCGTACCAGCAGCCGTCCACGGTGGCCTGGGTGCAGCGCTGCTGCCAGTAGCTGGAGTCGATCTTGTGGGTGTCGGGATGGGAGCCGAACTGGAAGTTGTGGACCGGCAGCAGGTCGTAGGCGTTCATGATCTCGACGATGTGGGCCGTGCCGTTGCGGCGCATCATGCACTGGTGGGGATCCTGCTCGCGGATCTCCTTGTGATACTTCACGCCGGTCTTGGCGATGGTCTCAGGATCGGCGGGGTGGTTCAGGTCGCCGGCGACCTTGGGGCCGCGCACCACCAGGGCCCGGATGTGCTTGTTCCGGAACACGGTGCCGATGCCGCCGCGGCCCGCCTGCTTGAAGCGCACGCAGCCGCGCCGCCGGTCGTAGAAGGAGAAGTTCAGCATCCCGATGAGGCTGTGCTCGGCGGCGGCGCCCGAGGTCACCACGGAGACGTTCGGCAGGTCCGCCTCGTTCTCGGCGTAGAGGTGGGTCAGCAGCTCGCCCAGCACGTGGCTGTCCACGGGGCCGGCAGGAGCTTCCTCGACGCGGATGATGCCCTTGACGCCATCGATGAACAGGATGACGTCGCGGTCCGCCTTGCCCTGCAGCTCCAGGGCGTCGAAGCCCGAGAACTTGAGCAGGGGGCCGAAGAAGCCGCCCACGTTCGAGTCGATGGGGATGTCGGTCTGGGGCGAGAGGCTCACCACCAGGGACTTGCCGGTGCCCGCGTACTGGGTCATGCCGCACACGGGGCCGGGGCTGATGATGATCTCGTTCTCGGGGTCGTTCCACCGGGTGGTGGGCTTGACCGCGTTCCAGAGGTGGTAGAGGCCGAAGCCGCGGCCGCCGATGAAGACGTCCTTCATCTGCTGGGTGACGGGCTTCTCCGTGATCTCGAGAGAGTCCACGTTCACGTAGAGGGTGCGGTTGTTGTAGCCCTTGTCCGGCAGGCTGGGGGTGTAGGCGATCTCCTTCAGCACCCTGCGGCCGGCCTTGAAGGCCTCGAGGCCGTCCAGGTACTCCGTGCGCTTGGTGTAGTCGATGGGCATCACTTTGGTGGGATCGAAGACGAGCTGGCTCATGTCGAAATCCTTCAGATGATCCGGGGGGCCGGCTCAGGGACTTCCACGATGGAGAGGGCGCCGTGGGGGCAGACCTTCACGCAGATGCCGCAGGAGGTGCACTTGTGGGGGGTGATCCAGTCGGAGTTCCGCATGAAGGCGTCCTTCTCGCAGAAGCCGATGCACATGTAGCAGCCCACGCAGAGCTTCTTGTCGATCATGACGACGCCCAGCTTGTTGCGCTTCAGGGCCTCGGTGGGGCAGACCACCACGCAGTCGCCGCACTGGTCGCAGAGCACCGCGTGGCCGCCGCCGTCTTCGTAGGCCTTGATCTGCAGGGCGGCCTGGGCGGGATCGTCCACCTTGAAGACCCGGACGGCGCATTCCATCTCGCACTCGTGGGCGCAGTCGCGGCCCGCATTGCATTTGGCGAAGTCGATGACGAGCTGTTTCATGGCGCGAGCGCCTCCGGCGGGGTCAGGGGAAAAACAGGCAGGGGAATCCCCCAGCTCCTTAGGTGAGGCTAGTCCCCGGCCCGGGCGCCCGCAACGGGGCCCCGGTCACGTTTGAGCGGCTTCGCCCCCCGGGTGGCCCTTCCGGACCACATGCACGGCGGTGGCCTTGAAGGCCGCCACCACCGGCCGACCCGGGGCGAGGGCCAGTTCCGTCAAGGATTGGGGCGTGACCCAGGTGGAGAGGTCGAAGCCGCAGTCCAGCTCCACCCGGTGGAAGGGACCCCAGGGGATGACCTTGGTCACAGTCCCCAGCAGCTGGTTGCGGGCGCTGCTGGTCTTGTCGGTTTGTAAAGACAGGGTCACGTGCTCGGGGCGGATGCCCACCAGGATCGAGTCGCCCGCCTCGGCGTCCCCCACTGCGATGAGCTCGTGGCCGGCCAGGGCCAGGGTGAGCACTCCCTCCACGGCGGCGGTCACGGTGCACTGCAGCAGGGTCTCCATGCCCACGAAGGCCGCCACGAAGGGATCGTCCGGGTGGTTCATGACCTGCTGGAGGTCGCCTGCCTGGAGGATGCGCCCGCCCTTCATCACGGCCAGGCGGCTCGCCAGGCGCGAGGCCTCGGCCTGGTCGTGGGTGGCCAGGAGGGCCGAGGTGCCGGTGTCCGCCAGGATGCGGCCCAGGTCCTCCAGCAGCCCGCCCCGGGTGGGGGGATCCAGGGCCGAGAAGGGCTCATCCAGCAGGAGCAGCTCCGGGCGCAGGGCGAAGGCCCGGGCCAGGGCCGTGCGCTGGGCTTCGCCGCCGGACAGGTGACGGGCGGAGCGGTCCAGGAGCTCGGCGATGCCGAACTGCGCGGCGGTGGCCTCCACCCGCTGCTGGCGTTCCTCGGCGCGCACACCGTGCAATCTCAGGCCCGCCGCGATGTTCTCGCGCACCGTGGTGTCGAAGAGCAGGGGGTCCTGGAACACCATGGTCACCCGGCGGCGGTAGGCCTGCCGCTTCGCCTCGGAGTCCAGGACCTCGCCGTGGAAGGCCAGGGTGCCCGCGGCCGGCTTCAGCAGGGCGGCCAGGGTCAGCAGCAGGGTGGACTTGCCCGCGCCGTTGGGGCCGATGAGGGCCAGCACCTCGCCCGGGCCGACCCGGAGGCTCGGGATGTCCAGCACCGGCGTGCGGCCGCGGTGGACCGCGAGCTCCCGGACCTCCAGCAGGGGCGCGCTCACCGGGGCCGCCGGGTCTGCTGCAGGTGGGTGAGCAGCGCGTTCACGGAGAAGGCCAGGACCAGCAGGATGAAGCTGAGGGCGAAGGCCACCTCGAAGTTGCCCCGGCTGCTCTCCATCACCGTGGCGGTGGTGAGCACGCGGGTGCTGCCCTTCAGGTTGCCGCCCACCATGATGGAGGCGCCGACCTCGGAGATGACGCCCCCGAAGCCGGCCATCACTGCGGCCAGCAGGGGCAGCCGGGCCTCGCGCAGCAGCAGCCAGACCAGCTGGCGGCGGGTGGCGCCCAGGGACAGGATCTGCAGCCGCAGCTCCGGCGGCAGGTGCTGGAGGGCGGCCAGGCCGAGCCCCGCGATGATGGGTGTGGCGATGACCGCCTGGGCGAGGATGATGGCCGCGGGCGTGTAGAGGATGCCCAGGAAGCCGAAGGGCCCGTTGCGCCAGAGCAGGACGGTGACGAAGAGGCCCACCACCACCGGCGGCAGGCCCATGCCGGTGTTCATGAGCGCGATGACCAGCCGCTTGCCCGGGAACTCGTTGAGGGCCACGACCACGGCCGCCCCGAGTCCGAGCACGACGCTGATGAGGGTGGCGAGGCCCGACACCTTGAGCGAGAGCAGGGTGATCCCGAGCACCTCGGGATCGAGCCCCACCAGCAGCTCCAGGGCCTTGCGGAGGCCTTCCCAGATCAGGTCCATGCGGGGTGTCGGCTCCTATTCGGCTTCGAGAAAGGGGAAGGAGATGTCCGTGGGTGGCGTGAAGCTCTCCTTGATGGTGCGGGGGGAGGTCCAGCGGATCAGGTTCAGGAAGCTGCCGGCCTTGTCGTTGGTGCCCGAGGCCCGGGCGCCGCCGAAGGGCTGGTGCCCCACCACCGCCCCCGTGGGCTTGTCGTTGATGTAGAAGTTCCCGGCGGCGTTGGCCAGGGCCGCTGTGAGCTGGTTGATGACGTAGCGGTCCCGGGCGAAGATGGCGCCGGTGAGGGCGTAGGGCGAGGTCTCGTCCAGAAGCTTCAGGGTCTCCTCCAGCCGGTCGTCCTCGTAGACGTAGAGCGTGACCACCGGCGCGAAGATCTCCTCCTGCATGGTCACGAACTTGGGGTTCGTGGTGCGGATGAGGGTGGGCTCGATGAAGTAGCCCACGGACTTGTCCCCGTGGCCGCCCCAGAGCACCTCGGCCTCGGGCGAGGCCTTGACCAGCTCCAGGTAGCGCATGGTGTTGTCAAAGGCCTTCTCGTCGATGACGGCGTTGAAGAAGTTGCGGAAGTCGCGCACGTCGCCCATGCGGATCTGGCCGAGCAGCTCTTTCAGGCGGGCCTCCAGCGCGGGCCAGCGGGAGGCGGGCACGTAGACCCGGGAGCAGGCGGAGCACTTCTGCCCCTGGTACTCGAACCCGGCCCGCACGATGGCGGCGGCGGTCTCGTTCACGTCCCCCGAGGCGTGCATGAAGACGAAGTCCTTGCCGCCAGTCTCGCCCACGATGCGGGGGTAGCTGCGGTAGCGCTCCAGGTTGCCGCTGATGGTCTTCCACATGCTGTTGAAGACGCCGGTGGAGCCCGTGAAGTGCAGCCCCGCGAAGCTGGGGTCCTCCAGGACGACCTTGCCGATGAGCGGGCCCGGTCCCGGGATGAAGTTGATGACGCCGTCCGGCAGCCCGGCCTCCTTGAACAGCTGCATCAGGTAGTAGTTCGACAGCACTGCGGTGGAGGCGGGCTTCCACACGACGGTGTTGCCCATGATGACCGGGGCGGTGGCCAGGTTGGCGCCGATGGCGGTGAAGTTGAAGGGCGTGACCGCGAAGACGAAGCCCTCCAGCGCCCGGTAGTGCACCCGGTTCCACACGTGGGGATCCGAGATGGGCTGCTGGCGGTAGATGTCCTCCATGAACTTGGCGTTGTAGCGGAAGAAGTCCGCGGTCTCGCAGGTGCTGTCGATCTCCGCCTGGAAGGCGCTCTTGGACTGCCCCAGCATGGTGGCGGCGTTCAGGATGTAGCGGTACTTCGTGGAGATCAGGCTGGCCATCTTGTGGAAGATCGCGGCGCGGTCCTCCCAGGGCGTGGCCTCCCAGGCCTTCTTGGCGGCCAGGGCGGCGTCGATGGCCAGCCGCACCTCGGCCTCGCCGGCCTCGTGGAAGGTGGCCAGCACGTGCTGGTGGTCATGGGGGCAGACGGCCCGGTCCACCCGGCCGGTGCGGATCTCCTGCCCGCCGATGATGAGCGGGATCTCCAGCTCCAGGGCGTACTGGCGCGCCAGCTCCGCCTTCAGCAGCGCCCGCTCCCGGGACCCCGGGGCATAGGGGAGGATGGGCTCGTTGTGCGACTCGGGCAGACTGAAGATGGCGTTCGACATGGGGTGGCGCCTCCGGCCGGCCTCCTACTCCGGGAGTCCGGCATCCGCAAAGAATAAAGGCGAACCATAGAGTGCGATTCCGAAATCTTTGATCCGCGTCTGGACAGCTTTCGAGACCATGAAGTCGGCGAAGGCGCGGCCCCCGGCGGCGTTCACCTTGGGGAAGCGGGTGCTGTTCACCTCGATGACGTGGTAGACGTTGCGCAGGGCCGGGTCGCCCTCGTGCAGGATGGGCAGGCCCAGCTTCTTCTTCAGGGCCAGGTAGGTGCCCCGGTCGGCCAGGGTGTAGGCCTTCTTCTCGGCGGCGATGGCGAGGGTCTGGCCCATGCCCTGGCCGGTCTGCTGGTACCAGGCCTTGCCTTCGAGGGGGATGCCGGCGGCCTTCCAGAGCTTCAGCTCCTGGGCGTGGGTGCCGGAGTTGTCGCCCCGGGACAGGAACAGGGAGCCCGTGGCGGCGATGCGCTGGAAGCAGGCCACGGCGCCCAGCTTGGCCAGGCCCGCGGGATCTGCGGCGGGGCCCACCAGGATGAAGTCGTTGTGCATCACGAGGCGGCGGTTCACCCCGGCCCCGTCGGTCATCAGCGCCTTCTCGGCGTCCGGGGAGTGCACCAGCAGCACGTCCGCCTCGCCGCGCTTGCCCATGGCGATGGCCTGGCCCGAGCCCACGGCGATGGTCTTCACCGCGTAGCCCGTCTCCTTCTCGAAGGCGGGCACCAGCTCGTCCAGCAGGCCCGAGTCCTGGGTGCTGGTGGTGGTGGCGAGGATGACGACCTTCTGGACCGGCGGTGCGGCGGCCCGCAGGGCGGGGCAGAGGGCCGTGACCAGGGCCAGGCCCAGGCGAAGACAGGCGGATCGGGGCATGGCGTCCTCCGGAACGGTGATCCCGGTAGGATATAACGGTTCCGGGGCGACCGGGGGGGCGCTCAGACCAGCAGGCGCTTTCGGAAGGCGCTCACGTCAGCGTCGATGGCGGTGGAGGCCTTGGCCTGAATCTCCCGGAAGCGGATCAGGGCCTCCTGCCCCAGGGGCGTGACCTGGGAACCGCCGCCCTGGTGGCCGCCCTTGGCCGCCAGGATCACCGGGGTGCGGAAGCACTTGTTCATCTCGTCCACCATCAGCCAGGCCTTGCGGTAGCTCAGGCCCAGCTCCCGGGCCGCGGCCGAGATGCTGCCGCTGCGGCCGATGGCCTCCAGCAGATCGGCCTTGCCCTGCCCGATGGCGATGTCCTCGCCGACGGCGATGCGGATGCGGATGGTGACGGAGGAGGTGGGCATGGCGAACCTCGAGGCATCCCATTTCAGCACGGGGCGGCCCGGTCTGTTAAAACGGGAGCATGGCTGTCACGCACGCGGACCCTCCGGCGCGGTCCCCTCTGGGGACGCTGCTCTTCCCGGCGGTGCCGCGGGACTTCCGCTGGGCCCGGCGGGTGCAGCTGCTGCTGCGGAGCCTGCACCTCTGCGCCATGGCCCTGGTGGTGGGCGCGCTGCCCTTCGGGGCGGACTACCGCGCGCTGCGCGGCGCCATCCTGGCCACGGTGCTGACGGGCGTCCTGCTCTTCGCCATCGACCTCGCCAAGGACGCGGCCATCCTCGTCCAGGGCAGCGGGGTGGCGGTGCTGCTGAAGCTCGGCCTGCTGGGCCTGGGCTGCCTCCAGCCCGCGCACCGGCTGCCGTGGTATCTGGCGGCCACCTTCGTGGCCTCCGTCGGCGCCCACATGCCCGGGTCCTGGCGGCACTTCTCGTTCTGGACCTGGCAGGTTGTGAGGTACCCCGACTGATGGCCACGCCCGCGGAAGCCCTGCAGCTGATTCTCGATCAAGTGGCGCCCCTCCCGGCGGTTCGCCTGCCGCTCAGCGAGGCCCTGGGCCTGGCTGCGGCGGAGGACCTGCGCTCCGCCGCCCAGGTGCCGCCCTTCACCAACTCCGCCATGGACGGCTACGCCCTGCGGGCCGCGGACCTGGCCACGGCCACCCCCGCGACGCCCGTGCGCCTGCGGGTGCTGGGCGATCTGGCGGCGGGGGCGATCCCCACCTGCGCCGTGGGGCCGGGCGAGGCCCTGCGGATCATGACCGGCGCGCCCCTGCCCGAAGGGGCCGACACCGTGGTGCCCGTGGAGCAGACCCGGCGCGGCGAGGGCTGGGTGGACGTGCTGCACCTGCTCCGCCCGGGCCTCCACATCCGCCGCGCGGGCGAGGACCTGCAGCTGGGTCAGCGGCTGGTGGCGGCCGGTCACCAGCTGCGGCCGGGCGACATCGGGGCCCTGGCCGCGGCGGGCCTGGCGGTGCTGCCCTGTCACCCCCGGGCGCGGGTGGCCGTGCTCACCACCGGCGACGAGCTGGTGGACGTCTCCGAGCAGCCGGGGCCGGGCCGCATCCGCGATGCCAACATCCACGCCCTCTGCGCCCAGGTGGCGGCCAGCAGCGCGCTGCCGATCCCCTTTCCACGGGTGCCCGATGAGCCCGGCACGCTGCTGCGGGTGCTGGAGGAGGCCGCGGGGGCCGACATGATCCTCACCACCGGCGGCATCTCCGTGGGCGACTACGACTTCATGAAGCGCATGCTGGAGGAGCTGGGCGCCACGCGGGTCTTCTGGAAGGTGGCGCAGAAGCCGGGCGGGCCGCTGGGCTTCTGGATGCTGGGCGCGAAGCCTGTCTTCGGAATCCCGGGCAACCCCGTGGCCGCCATGCTGATGTTCGAGGAGTACGTGCGGCCCGCCCTGCGGCAGCTCATGGGCTTCGGGAAGCTCCACCGGCCGGTGGCCGAGGCGGCGCTGGAAGGCGGCTGGTCCGGCAAGGCCGGCGACGGCCGCACCACCTTCCTGCGGGTGGTGGCGCAGCGGGAGGACGGCCGCCTGAGGGCCCGCCTCACGGGCCCCCAGGGCTCCGCCATCCTGTCCTCCATGCTCGTGGCCAACGCCCTGGCGGTGATCCCCGCGGGTGTCGATCGCATCGAACCAGGAGGGCCTGTGACCCTGCACCTCACCGAAGAAAACGAAGACCACTAAATTCGGCGGGTCATCAAGGACCAGAAAGAACAATTTCGCCACCAAGGCACCAAGGCACCAAGGCACCAGGACACGCCAACCCCACCCTCTGTGCAGTCTCCGTGCGTTCAGGGGAAAGCAACCACTCTCGCAGAGAAAAGACGAGGGGAGCGGAGGGCCGCTGAGGCCTTCGGCTTACCCGCTGTTCTCTGCGAACCTCAGCCCTCTCTGCGCCCTCTGCGAGAGTTGTTGCCCTTCCCCCGCGAGCTGGATGAGCCCATGAAGGTTTGGCAACCCCAGAAAACCCGGAAGAACCTGATTTCAGGCCGGCCCATCGAGCTCGCTGAGCAGCTGGCGGGCGACTTCGTGGAGGGGGGGCAGCTCGTTCTGGAGCATGTCCCAGACGATGGTATCGTCCAGGGTGAAGTAGGCGTGGGCCAGCACGTCCCGGAAGCCCACGATGCGCGACCAGGGGATGTGGGTGTGGCGGGCCTTGAAGGAGGGCGGCAGGCGCCGCACGGCATCGCCGAGGACCTTGAGGTTGTGGAGCACCGCGTCCCGGGTGCGCCACTCGTCCGTGAAGGTGTCGAAGTCCATGCCCTCCACCAGCAGGCGGACCTTCTCGCAGGCCGCGTCGATGTCCTGGAGGTAGAGCCCGGGATCACGCGACATCGAGCAGCTCGGCGAGGACCCGGTCCCGGATGCGGGGCTTGAGGCCCGTGGTGGTGACGAGGTCCACCTTGCGCTCAAGCAGCGTTTCCAGCTCCTCCTTCAGCCCCATGTAGCGGGCGAAGGTGGGATCGCCGAGGAAGCCCACGAGCAGGTCCACGTCACTCTGGGGGCCTTCTTCGTCGCGCGCCACGGAGCCGAAGAGGCCCAGGGAGCTGATGCCATAGCGCGTCTGCAGCCCGGGCAGCCTCTCCCTCAGCTTCTCCATGACCTGCGCTCGGATCACCGGCCCCTCCAACCGCAGTATACAAGGCCGCCGCCCGGTGAAGGCCGGCACCGGCGGCTTCTGGCACACTGGGCGGATCCCGAGGTGTGCATGAGCCAGGAACCGACTTTCAGAGAGAAGTACGCCTTCCCGGCCAGCTACTGGAACGCCAACCTGACCGAGCTCTTCGAGCGGGCGGCCTACTACTCCATGGCGAGCTTCATCGTCATCTACCTGGCCCGCCTGGGCCTGGGCGACTACTGGCCCAGCACCCTGAACGGCGTGCTCTGGTTCCTGGTCTACTTTCTGCCCATCCTCAGCGGCACCATCGCGGACCAGATCGGCTTCCGGCGCAGCCTGCTCCTCGCCTGCGTCCTGCTGGTGTGCGGCTACTTCCTCATGGGCTACCCCGTGTGGTTCGGCGGCCAGACCCTGGCCCTGCAGGCCGGGAAGGAGGTCACTGCCGGGGCGGGGGTGATGGTGCCCGTGGCTGCGGCAATCGTCCTCATAGGCATCGGCGGCTCCTTCGTGAAGCCCTGCATTGCCGGCACCGTCCAGCGCACCCACCTGGGCAAGGCCACCCTGGCCTTCGCCATCTTCTACATGGTCATCAACGTCGGCAGCGTGTTCGGCCGCCTCACGGCCTTCTTCGTGCGCACCAAGCTGGGCCGCCTCGACACCATCTTCGTCGTGTCCATGGTGGCGGCGGTGCTGGCCTTCCTGGTGGTGCTGCTGCGCTACCGGGATCCCGACCCCACCGGGGAGCCCGCCAAGCCCCGCCGCTCCATCCCGGAGGTGCTGCTCGGCATGGTCAAGGTGCTGGGCAGCGGCCGCTTCGCCATGTTCCTGGTGGTGAGCAGCGGCTTCTACTTCATCTACAACCAGGTCTACAACGTGCTGCCGCTCTACGTGAAGAAGACGGTGGAGCTGACCCCGGCCATGGACCTCTACACCATGGCGAACCCCATCACCATCGTGCTGTTCCAGCTGCTGATCACGAAGCTCTTCGGCAAGCTGCCGCCGATCAAGTCGATCATCGTGGGCACCGTCATCATCGGCCTGTCGATGCTCATCAACGTGGCGCCGCTCTTCCTGGCGGGCGGGGTGACGGCCAAGGTGCTGCTGCCCGTGGGCAGCCTCTTCATCGTCATGACGGTGGCCCTCATCGCCTTTGGCGAGCTCTTCGCGTCCAGCCGCCTCTACGAGTACATCGGCTCCCTCGCGCCCAAGGGCCAGGAGGGTCTCTTCCTGGGCTACGCCAACCTGCCCATGGCCATCGGCAGCCTCATCGGCGGCCCGGCGGGCGCCTGGCTGTTCAACGACATCATGTGCAAGGGCGCCGTGAAGCAGGCAGACGGCCTGCTCAGGCTGGACCCCAGGGCCGCAGCCACGGGCTGGATCATCCTGACCCTGTTCGGCCTCGGCAGCGCCCTGAGCCTCTGGGTCTACAACCGGTGGCTGCAGAAGCAGGCCTGAGCTGCCGCGGGCAGGCGCTTAGCCACGGCTGAGGTAGCGGCGCAGGAAGGCCTTCAGGTCCATGTAGAGGAATCGCCAGGGGCCGCGGTGCCGACGGCGATCAAGGGACGCTGTGGGCTGGGTGGCCATGGGTGCTTTCACCACTGCTCAGAAGTCGGCCACCACCCCCAAGGGGGCCAGCCAGAGGTCCATGCCAGTGCTGAGGTAGCTGACGCCTGAGACCAGGCCTGCACCCTGGGGCTGCCGACCGGTGGGGGGCGCGTCGCCCAGGACGAAGACGAGATCGATGCCCGTCGTGAGGCAGGCGGCAGGATCTGCCAGCGCGGAACCGGTCGCCGCGGGGGTGACGTTCTGGCTGCCGGTGAAGACCAGGTCCATGCCTGTGCTGAGGCAGGCGGGATCTTCGGAAGGGGCGATCTGGGCGGAGGCGTCGCCGCCCCAGGCCAGCAGGACGGCAAGGAGGGATGCGGCCACGGCGGCGGGGGCGAAGCGGGAGACGGCGGTGCGGATCATGGGAGCTCCTGGGTGGGTGGGTTGATGCTCAACCTTCGGTCCCCGCAAGCTGCCCGCACAGGTGCGCTTTCAAAATACCGGCTAGGCCACCTCGGGCCATCGGCTTCAGCTGGGCCCCAGCTCCCTCAGGGCGCGGCGGTATTCCGGGCCCCCGGTCACCGCAGCATTGAGATCCCGAGCGGCCTCCAAGCTCTTTGTTCCAGCGGCTTTGTCCCCTGCCAAGGCATGGAGCCGAGCCTCCACCACCCGGAGGCCGGGATCCCCGGGATCCTGCTGGATGGCCTGGGCGATGGCGGCGCGGCCCACCTTCACCTTTTCCTGGAAGGGAAGCTGATTGCGCTGCGCCCACTGGCCCCGTACCAGGGCCGCCAGGGCCAGGTTCTGGAACACGCCCGGCTGGGCCTTCTGGGCCTTCACCAGGGACAGCACGGCGAAGATCTCGTTGTAGACCGCCATCCCCTTGCTCCGGGTGACGGCGATGTTGAGCATGCGGCGGGCCTCAGCCATGGGGGGCCCTGGCTCCCGGTCCTGCAGGCAGGACCAGAAGGCCTGCACCATGAGGACCTCCCCCTTGATGTGGAGGAGGGCCTCGTGGTCGGGGGCCTTGGCCAGGCCCTGCTCCGCCAGCTCCAGGGCCCGGGCGGTCAGGCGATCCACTTCTCCGTCCATGTCCGTGAGCTGGTCCGCAGCCATGTAGAGCGCGTTGGCAGCGTTCTGGAGGATGGGTACGGAGTCCGGGGCCTGCTTCAGCAGGGCCTCCACATCCGCCGCCACGCCCATGAACTCCGGCCGGGGATCCTTGCGGTGGCGCCAGGCCTCGCGGCCCAGCTCCATCTGTAGTGTGATCCGCCAGGTCTGGACCGTGGCGGGGTTGACGGCATTCAGCTGCAGGGCCCGGGCCGCAGAGGCCAGGCCAGCGCGCAGGGAGGGCTCCGGGTCCTTGCCCTCCAGCCGCAGGACCTGATACTCCCGGCTACGCAGGAAGAGGTCCAGGCGGTGGACGCCGGGATCCTCGGGCGAGAGGGCCTCGGCCTCGCGAATCCTCGCCAGACCCCGGTCGACGGCGGTGCGGGCCGACTGGCCCAGGTTGATGTGCACCAGGGCCAGGGAGCCCCAGATCTCCGCCAGGGCGGTGAGGAACAGGGGGGTCCCCGGTCGCAGCAGGGCGGCCTGATCCAGGAGCTGGATGGCCTCTTCGCAGAGCTTGCCCCGGGCAGGCCAGGCCGTGGGCTGGGGACTGAGGGCCTGCTGGTAGAGGCTGGCGGCCTTCTGAGCCAGCAGCTCCGGGCTGTCCGGGGTGAGGGCCATGGCGCGCTCGATCCACTGACGGGCGGCTTCGGTCTCAGCGTGGGTGTCCGCTCCGGCGTTCACCTGCAGGGCGGCCCGCTGGTTGTGCAGGCGGGCGAGGGCCTCCAGGGGGCGCTGGTCGCTGCGGCCCCAGGCCAGGGCCTGGTCCAGACACTGCTGGGCCTGGTCCAGGGCCGCGCGGGCTTCGGCGTCCTTGCCCTCCTCGGCCCGGCGGTGGGCCTCGGCATTCCAGATCTCCCCTTCCAGCGTCCAGGCCTCATAGCGCTGGGGGTCCCGCTGGCGGATGCTGCGGGCCTGCGCCCGGGCCTCCTCGAACTGGCGGTGCAGGGTGGCATGGATGGCCTTCGCCCAGGGGCCCCGCCAGCCGCCGGGGTCCCCCTGGGCCAGGAGGGCCAGGGCGGGGTCGTGGAGGCTGTGGTCCAGCTGGGCCTGCAGGGTCTTGAGGGCCTCGGGGGCCAGGGTGGCCCGGCCGCGCCGCAGGTCCTGGTCGTAGATGCGGATGAGGGCGAGCCCCAGGGAATCGGCGGCCTGGGGGTTCCGGAACCCCGTGTCCCAGGCCCGCTGGAAGGCCACCCGGGAGCGGTTCCAGTCCCCCAGCAGCTCCAGGGCGCGGCCCCGGGCGAAGGCGGCGGGCCCGCCCTCCCCGGCGGCCGCCTCGAGGCGCTCGGCATGCTTGCGGACCTGGCTGCGGATCGGGGTGAGGTCATGCGGCGGCGACAGCTGCTCCTGGCGGATGCGGGCTTCCATGGCCTCGGCCAGGGCGCCGAGGCGGGCGGCCTCCAGGGACTGGCGGGCGGCGCGGCGGGTGGTCCAGAAGCCGAAGCCCAGGCCCAGGCAGAGGGTGAGCAGGGCGGCCACGGAGGCCCGGGCGGCGGTGGGGTTGCGGCGGCTCCACTTGAGCAGGCGGTCGAAGGCCGTGGCCCGCCGGGCCTGGACGGGCTCGCCGCGCTGGAACCGGAGCAGGTCCTCGGCGAAGGCCTCGGCGCTGCCGTAGCGCTCGGCTGGGCTCTTCTCCATGGCCTTGGCGACGATCACCTGCAGGTCCCGGGGCGCATCCTTCAGCGGGGCCGGGTCCTCCTCCAGGATGCGCCGCAGCAGCTGGGTGCCCTCGTTCGGCCCCGTGGGCAGCCGCGAGGTGGTGGCGTTGGGCCCCAGGTGCGTGGTGGAGCGGAACGGCGGCTGGCCGGACAGCAGGGCATAGGCGGTGGCGCCCAGGGCGTAGACATCCACGCGGAAGTCCAGGGGCCCGGCGCCGATCAGCACCTCCGGGGCCATGAAGTCGAGGGTCCCCGCCGGGAGCCCCGAGCGGGTGAGGCCGCCGTCCTCGTCCCGGGCCAGGCCGAAGTCCGTGACCAGGGCCCGCGGGGTGCCGTCCTCGGCGGTCTCCCGGAGGACGTTGCCCGGCTTCACGTCGCGGTGGATGAGGCCCTGGAGGTGGGCGGCGTGGAGGCCCAGGGCGGTCTGGCGCAGCAGCTCGACGCGCAGGGCCAGGGGCGCGTCCTGGGGGAGATCTCCGAGGGTGCCGCCCTCCACCAGCTGCATGACGATGCAGGGGCGCCCGCCCAGGGTGCCGACCTCGTGGACGCGGACCACGTGGGGGTGCTCCACCCGGGCCTGGAGGCGGGCCTCCAGCAGCAGGCGCTCGGCCTCGAGGGGATCGGTGCCCCGGACGAACTTGACAGCCACGGCCCGCTCCAGGGAGGCGTCCCAGGCGCGGTGCACCTGGCCCATGCCGCCCTCGCCCAGGAGGCTCCTCAGGTCGATGCGGCCATCCAGCGGCGGCAGCAGCAGGCTCACGGCAGATCCCTCAGGGCCGCACCCATGCGGCGGGCGACTTCCTCAAGCTCGGGCTCCGCGTAGTTCGAGAAGCCCAGGCGCAAGCCCGCCACGGGGCCGCTGTCGAAGGCGAACTGCCGCCCGGGCTGGAAGGCGACCCCGTGGGCCAGGGCCCGGGCCGCCCAGGTGTCCACGTCGATGCCCTCCTGGACCCGGACCCAGAGGGCCAGACCGCCGCTCGGGGCCTCCACGCTGATGCTGTCCCCGAGCTTGCGCCGCAGGGCCGCGCAGAGGATGTCGCGCCGGTGGCGGTAGACCAGGTGCATGCGGTTCAGGTGGCGGGCCACCTCGCCGTCCTCCATGAGGTCGGCCATGGCGCGCTCCAGGACCATGTCGCCCTGCCGGTCGAAGGCCAGGCGCAGCTCCCGCATGCGCTGGATGAGGGGGGCCGGGGCGTGGACGAAGCCCAACCGGAGGCTCGGTGAGAAGATCTTGCTCAGGGTGCCCACGTGGATCACCACCCCGGCGGGGTCGTCCGCCGCCAGGGGGGCGCTGGCCCGGCCCTCGAACTGGAACTCGGACTCCTGGTCCAGCTCGAGGACGGCGAAGCGGTGCTTCACCGCCAGCTCCAGGAGCCGGGCCCGGCGCTCCGGGGCCAGCACGGCCAGGGTCGGATACTGGCGCTGGGGGGTCACCACCACGGCCCGCAGGGAGCCCTCATGCAGCAGGGACTCCAGGGCCCCGATGCGCAGGCCGCCCTCGTCCACGGGCACCGGCAGGCACCGGGCGCCGGCCTTGACGAGGACCTCCCAGGTGCGGCGGTCCCCGAGGGACTCCACCGCCACGGTGTCGCCGGGGCGGCAGAGCGCCTCGGCCACCAGGAAGGTGGCCATCTGGCTCCCCCGGGTGACCAGGAGCCTGTCCGGCGCGGCGGGGATGCCCCGGGTACTGGCCAGCATCCGCGCCAGCGCCTCCCGGAGCTTGGGGTGGCCCTGGGGATCCTCGAGGCTGAGGGCGCTCTGGTGGTTGAGGGTGAGGGCGCGCCGATAGGCCCGGGCCAGGGCCGCGCCCGGCAGCAGCCGGGGATCCGGCACGCCGCTGCCGACCTTGAGCAGGTCCGTCCGGGCGGCATCGGCCTCGGGATGGGCTGCGCCGCCCAGGTCGAAGCCCATGGCCACCGGGGGGGCGTCCTCGCCGGGCAGCCGGTTGGGCGGGTGGAGGGACACCAGGCTGCCTTCGCCCGGGAGGGAGGTCACCCAGCCCTCCACCTGCAGCTCCCGGAAGGCCGCCATCACGGTGTTGCGGTTGACACCCAGCTGGGCCGCCAGGGTCCGGTAGCCGGGCAGGCCGTCGCCGGGCTTCAGCCTTCCGCGGTGGATCTCGTGCATGAGGGCGTGGGCGATCTGCAGGTAGACCGGTTCCTGGCTCGAGGGATCCAGGAACACTGTGGGGGTCCAGCCGCTCGCCAATGCCACTCCCGGGGGTTCCGCCATGGTATCGGCCCCGCAGGTGCGTTGATTGAGTTCCCAGGGGATTTGCTAGGCTGTTTGGGGAGACGCGCATGAACGGATGGGCAGGACTGAACGCAATGCTGCAGGCCGCGGAGGAGACCCGGATCCCCCTGGGCTGGTTCGATGCCCCCGGGTGGTCCCGGGTGGCGCACCTGCTGCTGGTGGCCGCGGCCTCCGTGGCCATCCTGGGCGCGGTGCACCTGGTCTCCCGGGCCGTGCGCCGGGCCGTGGACGACGGCAACGACAGCGTGACCTCCGATGCGGAGCGGCGCGCCGAGACCCTGGGCTCCGTGCTGACCAACGCTGCGCGAGTGCTGGTGATCGGCTTCTTCCTGCTCATGACCCTCCAGGAGTTCGGCGTGAACATCGGCCCCCTGGTGGCGGGCGCCGGCGTGGCCGGCGTGGCCCTGGGTTTCGGCGCCCAGAGTCTCGTGAAGGACGTCATCAGCGGGTTCTTCCTGCTCATGGAGAACCAGTTCGGCGTGGGTGACATCATCAGCGTGGATGACAAGCACATCGGCACCGTGGAGCGCATGACCCTGCGCATCACCCAGCTGCGGGACCTGGAGGGCCGGGCCCACTATGTTCCCAATGGCTCCATCCTGCGGGTGGTGGTGCTGTCCAAGGACTTCGCCCGGGCCCTGGTGGAGGTGGAGGTGGGCTACGACACCGATCCGGACCGGGCCTTCGAGGTGCTGCTGGACCTGGGCCGTCGCTTCCACCGGGACCGCCCGGACCTGGCCGTGGAGCCCCTGGAGGTGAAGGGCGTCGAGGCCTTCGGCAACAGCGGCTACACCATCCGCACCCTCACCAAGACGGCCCCGGGCTCCCAGTGGGAAGTGCAGCGGGAGCTGCGCCGCCGCATCCTCCTGGCCTTCCGGGAGAGCGGCATCGTGATCCCCTACCAGCAGCGGGTGGTGCACCACCGGGGTGGGACGGCCGGTGAACCCCAGGGGGCCGATGACTAAAGGGCCCCCAGCGCACCGGACCCCTCAAGGAAGCGACCCCAGCGGCCGATAAGCCCCCAAGGGAGGTTCCCATGGCGGTTGGCAGTGTCAGCGCAGTGACCAGCACCGTCACTCTCAGCACCGATCCCCGGGACCTGAACGGCGACGGCAAGGTGACTGCGGCTGAGATCCAGACCTACGCCGCCCGCCAGGCCCAGGCGAAGAAGCCCGAGACCACCGAGGCCGCCAAGGCCACTGAGGTCAAGGTTCAGGAAACACCCCCCGCCTTGACCGCGGGCCGGATCGACCTCTACGCCTGAGCCGGGCGGCTCACTTGGCCCCCGCATCGGTGCGCTTCAGCCAGCGGACGAGGCCCGGGAAGTAGTGGGACTGGTCGTCCCACATGGCGCAGTGGCTGCCCTCCGGGCAGAGCAGGAAGCTGCCGCGCTGCACCTGGCCAGCGACCCACTTCATGTGGGCGGGGTCCATGGTGTCGTGGGTGGCGCCGATGACCAGCGTGGGCATGGCCAGCTTGGGCAGGTCGGCCTTGCGGTCCCACTGCTCCAGGCGGCCTGAGGCGCCGAACTCGCTGGGGCCCTGCATGAGCACGTAGAGGTCCTTGTTCATGTGCCCGAACATCCGGTTGATGGCGTCGGGCCACTGGGGCAGGCGGCACAGGTGCTGGGCGTAGTAGTGGGGCAACAGCAGCTCGAAGTAGCGGGGGTCTTCGAACTTCCCTGCGGCCTCCAGGGCCTTGATCTCCCTCACCACCGCCGGGTCCATCTGCTTGGCCAGCACCTGCTCGGCGTAGCGGTTGTAGTCCGGGATGCTCATCATCATGTTCGAGATGATCAGCCCCTTCAGGTTCGCCCCGTATTTCAGGGCGTATTCCGCCGCCAGGATGCCGCCCCAGGAGTGGCCCAGCAGGTAGAAGTTGTCCTTGTTGAGGCCCAGGGCGAGGCGCACCTGCTCGACTTCTTCTACGAACCGGGCGGTGGTCCACAGGTCCTTGTCCTTGGGCTGGTCTGAGTTGCCTGCCCCCAGCTGATCGTAGTAGATAAATTCAATGCCCTCGGCGGGCAGGAAGCCCTCGAAGGACTCGAAGACCTCGTGGGTGCCGCCGGGGCCGCCGTGCAGCAGCAGCACCTTGATGCGCGGGTTGTGGCCGAAGCGCTTGGTCCAGACCTTTAAGGAGCCCTTGGGGGTCTGGATGGGGATGACCTTGATGCCGCCCTCTTTGAGCTTCGACGCGTCCGCGAAGTAGGTACGCAGGCTGGGCGGCGCCGCCTGGGAGGTTGCGGGCAGGGCGCCGAGCAGGCAGGCGAGGGTCAGGAGGAGGGTCCGGCGCATGTTTACCTCGGGAGAGGTGGCAGTCTACACCCGGAGTGGGTTCCGGCGATCGGCCCGCCCCTCGCGATCAGCCCAGCAGGTGGAGCAGGGTCTCCACCGCTTCGGCAATCCGCGCAGGCGGCGTGCTGAGGGGCGGCAGCAGGTAGAGGCAGTCGCCCATGGGGCGCACCAGCAGGCCGTGGTCCAGGGCCGCCCGGTGCAGGCGCCAGCCGAAGCGGGCCTCGGCGGGATGGGCCTCGCCCGTGGCGGGATCCACCAGGCGGCAGGCGCCGATGGCGCCCAGGGTGCGGGCCTGGCGCACGGCGGGGTGGGCCGCCAGCGCCCCGAAAGCGGACCGCAGGGCCTCGGCCAGGACCTGGGCCTGGGCCAGCACGGGCTCGTCATCGAAGAGGGCCAGGCTGGCGCAGGCCACGGCGCAGGCCGTGGGGTTGGCGGTGTAGCTGTGGCCGTGGAGGAAGGCCCGGCCCGAGGCGGGCGTGCCCCAGAAGTGGCTGTAGAGCTCCTCGGTGGCCCAGGTAATCGAGAGGGGCAGCATGCCACCCGTGAGGCCTTTGGAGAGGCACAGCAGGTCCGGCGCCACAGCCGCCTGCTCGCAGGCCAGGAAGGTGCCCGTGCGACCGAAGCCCGTGGCGACCTCGTCGAGGATCAGGTAGACCCCGTGGACGTCGCACTGGGCGCGCAGCTCCGTGAGCAGCTCCGGCGGCCACATGCGCATGCCTCCGGCGCACTGGATCAGCGGCTCGGCGATGAAGGCCGCCAGACGCGGGCCATGCTGGGTGAAGAAGGCCGCCATGTCGGTCCGGGCGGTGGCGAGGCGGGCCTCCCAGCCTGTGAGATCCGGGGCCAGTTCGCAGCGCGGGTCCTCGGGCACCTCCAGGCGGTCGCAGGCCAGCAGCAGGGGCCGGAAGAGGCCGGTCATGAAGTTCTCCAGCTCGCCCACGCCCACGGCGCCCAGCGTGTCGCCGTGATAGCCGCCGCGCAGGGCGCCGAAGCGGTCGCGGCCCTGCTCGCCCCGCTGCAGCTGGGCCTGGAAGGCCATCTTCAGGGCCACCTCCACGGCGGTGCTGCCGTCGTCCGAGAAGAAGGCCCGGGTCAGCGGGGCCGGCAGCCGGGGGCGCAGGCGGGTGACCAACTCCAGGGCCGGCTCATGGGTGAAGCCCGCGAACATCACGTGGTCGAGGCAGGCCGCCTGGCGCTCCATGGCCCCCACGAGGCGGGGATGGCCGTGCCCGTGGAGGCAGGTCCACCAGCTGGAGATGCCGTCCAGCACCCGCTCGCCGTTGGCCAGCAGCAGGTCACAGCCCTCGCCGCCCACCACGGTCGCCGGAGGGTCGGCCTCGTGGACCTGCATCTGTGTGAAAGGATGCCAGACATGGGCGCGGTCCAGGGCCAGGCGGTCGGACCAGTCGGGGGGCAGGGGCGTGGGCATCGCACCAGTGTAGAGGGCTCAGTCGATGACGTGCACCGGCACCGGCAGGAACTCCCGCAGCAGGGCGGCGTTTGCCTCGGCCACTTCCGGGCGGGTGCCGTCGGCGCCGGGGTTCAACAGCACGGCCTCCAGGCGCCAGCCGCGCAGCATGAGAGCCTCGGCGCTGAGCAGCGTGTGGTTCAAGGTGCCGAGGCCGCCCGCGGCCACCAGCACACAGGGGATGTCCAGGTCCGTGGCCCAGGCCAGGAAGTGAACCTTCGGCGCCAGGGGCACCATGAGGCCGCCCACGCCCTCCAGCAGGAGGCGGCCCGCCGCGGGCCGGGTGCACCAGGCTGTGGCCGCTGCCAGATCGAGGCTGCGGCCCTCCTGGCGGGCAGCGGCCAGGGGGGACAGGGGCGCCCGGAACACGATGTGGGTCTCGGCCGAGAGGTTGGGGCCCGCGAAGGCCGCGGCGTCGGCGCCGGGATCGCCGGGACCGGTCACACCGGTCTGGAAGGGCTTGCGGTAGGTGACGGGACCCGCGGCTGCCCAGGCCCCGGCGATGCGCGAGGAGACATGGGTCTTCCCCACACCGGTCCCGGTGCCCAGGATCCAGAGGGGGGAAGGAAGCTGATCCAGGTTCAACATGGCGCCGGCGTGGAAGCCGGTCCTACTTCACCAGCGCGCTCAGCATCTGCCGGGCCTGGCCGGCCTGCTCGCTGTTGGGCGCCAGGGTGATCACGCGGTTCCAGGCCTTGGCGGCCTCGTCCGGCTTGTTGAGGTCGGAGCTGTAGACCACCCCGAGGTTGAACAGGCTCTGCACGTGGGTGGGATCCAGCTTGCTGGCCTTCTGAAAGTTGGCCACCGCCTGGTCGAACTTCCGCAGCTCGCGATACATCACGCCCTGGTCCGTGAGGACGTTGGGGTCGTTGGGCTGGATGGCCAGGGCCTTGCTGTAGGCGTCCACGGACTTCTGGGCCTGGTGGATGTCGAAGTAGTCGTTGCCGAGGGAGATCCAGGCGTCGTGGTTCTTGGGGTCGGCCAGGACGGCAGCCTCGGCCCGGGAGATGCGGGCCTGCGCCTCGGCAGTGGGGAGCGTCGGTCCGCTGGGCATGGCGCCGGCGGTGGGCATGCCGCCCCCCAGGGAAGGCGCCAGGGCCACCGGGGCCGCGTTCATCGGGACGGGCGTGGCCTCCGGGGAGGAGAACCCACCGGCCACGGCATAGCCCGCCAGGAAGCCGGCCACCAGGCCCCCTGCCAGGGCGAAGATCAGGTTGCGGTCCAAGGGCACCTCCAAGACAGACCCAGGGATTCTCCCACAGGTCGGCCGAAGGCGCGCCGGGGGATCAGTCCGTGAGGGCCGCCCGCAGGGCCGCCCGGAAGCGGGCCGGGGCCTCCATCTGCGGGACATGCCCGCTGCGCTCGACGGGGAAGAGCTTCGCGTCGGGCAGGAGTGCCAGCATGCGCTGGGCGTAGTCCAGGGGCATCAGCTGGTCGGCGACCCCCCAGACCAGCCGCACCGGCTGGCCGAGCTCCCGCAGCTGTTCCTCGGTGAGCAGCCAGGGGCCCATGCTCAGGGCGGTGCCGGCGAACCGGGCCAGGGGGCCGGTCTTGGCGGTCCTTACCAGGTCATCCAGGACGTAGTCGGGAATGGGTCGGCTGGTCGCATCCCGCAGCTGGGCCATGGTCTCCCGGGCCTCCTGGCGGTTGGCGGGGAGCAGGCGGACATGGGTGCTGCTGCCCGGCAGCGGGCCGCCGTTCACGGCGATGACGCGCGCCACCGTCTCGGGCTGCCGCCGCGCCAGGACCATGGCCATCCAGGCGCCCAGGGAGTTGCCCACGAGCGTCACGGGTCGGCCCTGGGCCTGGTTCGCGATCACCGCCTCCAGGCCGGCATAGACCTGGGCGGTCTCGATAGGGCCTGTTGGTGGCGCGCTCTCGCCGTGGCCGGCGAGGTCGGGGATCAGGAGGGTGTGGTCCTTCACCAGGTCCTTCGCGGCTGCGGCCCAGGTGCCCGCGTGGTCGCCGGCCCCGTGGATCAGCACCACCAGGGGGCCCGCGCCGCCCACGAAGGCGGTCTGGGGGCCGATGGCGGTCGGCACGGTGATCTTCTTCAGGCCAGACGCGGCCAGGGAGCGCCGCGTGCCCCAGGCCAGCACGGCCAGGGGCCGCTTGAGGAACAGCCAGCCGCCCACCGCCACGGCGAGGACAGCTGTGCCCAGGAGGAGGAAGCTGAAGATCCAGATCGCTGCCATGGTTACGCCTCACTCAGCATAGGGACCCCACTGGATGGCCGTGGCGGCCCAGACAAAGCCAAGACCCGCACCCACGAACACCAGGCGGGAGCCGTCCTTGATCTTGCCGTCCCGCAGCCCGAGTTCAAGGGAGAGAATCTGATCGTTCTGGCCAAGGTGGCCGTAGTCGTCGAGGTAGGTGCTCTGGTCGGCCCGCAGGCCCAGTTCCGCCAGCACCGCATCGTGGGCGCTCTTCTTGAAGTGCAGGATGGCGAGGTAGTCGAGGCCATCCTCGGGCAGGCCCGACAGCTTCATGGCCTCCCGGATCACCGCGTAGAAGTTGGGCATGGTGACCTCGCCCAGCTTGGCCTTGAAGGCCTCCTCGTCAGGAACAATGAAGTGGGCCTTGGCCACGTCTTCGGCCGCGGGCGGCCAGGCCTTGGTGCCGAGGGTGGGCACGATGCACATCTCGGAGAGGGAGCCGTCGCCGCGGAAGGCCGAGGCCAGGATCGCGTTGCGGCCCGCGTTCTTCTTCAACACCACGGCCGAGCCGCCGGAGCCGATGTCGAGCATGAAGCGGGTCTCGGGCACGGAGATGTCGATGAGGTCATTGTTGCGGTAGCCCGAGACGAGGAGCACGTGGTTCAGCTCGGGGTGTGTGAACATGAGCGCCTTGGCCACGTCCAGGGCCGCCATCATGGAGCCGCACATGGCCTCCATGTCGAAGCTCCAGGCCTTCTTCGCGCCAAGCTGGTTGGCCACGTAGAGGCCCGCCAGCCAGCAGGGGTAGTCCTTGTGCTGGGCGCCGCACCAGATCACCAGGTCGACCTCGCCGCCCTCGATGCCGGCATAGTCCAGCGCCTTGCGGGCGGCAGCCAGACCCATGAAGGCCGTGGTCTCGCCAGGCCCGGCGACGGGCTTGCCCTTCACGCCGAACTTGAGGGCGATGACACTCTCTGGAATGCCCGTGGCGGCGGCGAGGTCCGCGGCGGTCACCCGGCCGGGGGGAAGCCAGGTGCCAAACCCAGTGATGCCGACATGCATGGGAGCCTCCGTAAGAAATGAATCATCTCTCAATATATTTTCGTCCCTTTCGACAAGACCTCAAGGGCGTATTTATAAGTTTATAGAAATTTTTGACTTTATAAAAATTTATCAAGACGACCTTTCCCCTTGCCTCCCTCCGCCGACACTCCTAGACTTCCATGAGTAACGAATCGACTCTCACTTTTCTGAACCCGGCTGGATCCGGGCGAGGGGCATCCCGATGCAGCAGGGCCGAGGCAGAGCTGAGACGGCTGAGCGCCTGGTGGTCGCGGCGGTGCGGCTCTTCTCGCAGAAGTGGTACGGGACGGTGTCCGTGGCGGAGATCTGCCGCGAGGCCGGCCTGTCCAACGGGATCTTCTACCGCTACTTCGATGGGAAGGAGACGCTCTTCAAGGTCATTCTCGGGCGGGTGCTGGACCAGGTCCGGGAGGCCATGGAGCGGGTGGAGGGCGCCTCACCTGAGGAGCGGGTGCGGGGCATGGCCGAGGCGATGTTCCGGTTCTCAGAAGAGCACGCGGACCTGGTCTCGGTCTTCCGCGAGGGGCAATACCGCTACTTCGACTACGAGCAGCGGCTGGTGGCCATCTACCAGCGCAGCCTCAGCACGGCCCTGGGCCGGGAGGTCGGACTGGCGGAGTACCTCTTCGCCTTCGGCGGCCTGCGGTTCTGCTCGATCCGCTGGGCCACCCGGAGTGCCCCCATCCAGCTCGACGCGGTCTGCGGCATTCTCACCCGCGGCCTGTTCCGCGGCCTCGCGGTGGACTCGGCGAAGGTCTTTGGCGGCACCGCCACCCCCCTGCCGCTGCTCCTGGAGGCAGGAGTCCGCGAGCGCCTGCTGCAGTCGGGCCGGCGGCTCTTCGGGGAGAAGGGCTACTTCGAGACCAACATCCACGAAGTGACGGACGGGGCGCAGCTGTCCGTGGGCGCCTTCTACACCTACTTCGACTCCAAGGAGGCCTTCTACGCGGAGCTGATCGGCCAGGTGGGCCATGACGCTCGGGCCTTCATCGCCACGAACCTGGCGGCCACCGGGACGGCGGACCTCAATGCCCTGGAGTTCGAGCTGCGCGGACTGTGGCTGTGGCTGGTCTACCTCTCCATCGACAAGCACTGCTACAACATCGTCCGGGAGGCGGAGTTCGTCCTCCCCGCCACGGTGCGCGACTACTACGGCGCCTTCGCCTCGGGCTACCGCCGCCGGCCCCCAGCCCTCCGGATCACCGCCACCTGCCCCGGGCTGGACGAGGAGACGGCCATCGAATACCTCATGGGCATCGCCCACTACTTTGGTCTGGAGACCGCCTTCGACGCCTCGCCGGTGAACGCAAGGGCGCTCGTCGAAGCCATCGGCGGGTATCTCTCGCAGGGCCTTTCCGCTTTCCTCACTCCCAAGGAGTTGCCATGAACCCCCAGGACATCTACCGCAGCAAGCTCATCGCCATCGACGAGGCTGTCGCCCACATCGCGAGCGACAACGACGTGATCGTCGCCCAGTGCGCCTCGGAGCCCCAGGGCTGCATGGCGCGCTTTCACATCGTGGCCGACCGCGTGGAGAATGTGCGGGTCTTCTCCGTGCTCACGCTGAAGGAATACGACTTCTACATGAAGAAGGAGATGCAGGGCCACTTCGAGCTGGCCTCGTGGTTCCACGCCCCGGGCTCGCGCGCGGCCCTCAAGGCCGGCACGGGCACCGTGACCTACGTGCCCAACATGCTGCACCGGGCCGCCACGGACCGCATCCACGCCCATCGGCCCGACGTGTTCTTTGGCACCTGCACGCCGCCGGACAAGCACGGCTTCGTCTCCCTCTCGCTGGGCATCACCTACGAGAAGGACATCATGGACCACGCCCGCCTCATCATCCTCGAGGTGAACCCCCGCCTTCCCCGGACCTTCGGCGACACCCAGGTCCACGTCTCGAAGGTGGATTTCTTCGTCGAGCATGACCAGGACGTGCCGTCCCTGCCTGCCCCGAAGCCCAATGAGACGGACCTCGCCATCGGCGCGCACATCGCTGAGCTGGTGGAGGACGGCTCCACCATCCAGCTCGGCATCGGCGGCATTCCCAACGCCGCGGCCATGGCCCTCAAGGGCAAGCAGGATCTGGGCGTCCACACGGAGATGCTGGTGGATTCCATGATGGAGCTCTACGAGCTGGGGGTCATCACCAACGCCCGCAAGGCCCTGAAGCCCGGCAAGTTCATCACGACCTTCGCCATGGGTTCGCGGAAGTTCTACGACTGGCTGGATGACAACCTGGCCGTGGAGTTCCAGCGCGGCAGCTGGGTCAACAACCCTTCCGTGGTGGCGCAGAACTCGAAGATGGTCTCCATCAACACCTGCATCTCCGTGGACTTCACGGGCCAGGTGGCCAGCGAGTCCATCGGCACCAACCAGTACTCTGGCACCGGCGGTCAGTCCGACACGGCCCAGGGTGCGGTGGCCGGCTTCGATGGCCTCGGCAAGAGCATCATCGCCTGCTACAGCACCGCCCGGAACGGCACGGTGTCCACCATCACGCCCACGCTCCTCGAGGGCTCGGCCGTGACCCTGCACCGCTCGCACGTGGACCACGTGGTCACGGAGCACGGCGTGGCGCGCCTGCGCGGCCGGACCGTCCGGGAGCGTACCACGGCCCTCATCCAGGTCGCCGACCCGGCCTTCCGGGATGAGCTTACGGCCAAGGCCAAGGCGCTGGGCTACCTCTGATCGCGTTCCGCGATCAGAGCCATGAAAAGACAGACAATCAGACAAGGATGGCTTCATGAACGCACGAGAGACGTCACCGGCCTTCCAGGTCGGCCAGACCTTCCGCTACGAGCAGCTGATCGATGACCGGCTGGTCCGGGCCTTTGCCGACGTGAGCGGCGATTGCAATCCGATCCACCTGGACGAGGCCGTGGCCAGCGGCAGCCGCTTCGGCCAGCGCATCGCCCACGGCGGCATCCTGTTCGGCATGATCTCCAAGGTGCTGGGCATGGAGATGCCGGGCATGGGCACCGTCTACCTGAGCCAGTGCTGCTCCTTCAAGCAGCCTGTGTTCCTCGGCGACACCGTGAGCCTGGATGTGACCATCACGGAGCTCCTGCCCAAGAGCCAGGCGCGGCTGTCCACGGTGATCACCAAGCAGACCGGCGACGTGGTCCTGGACGGCACCGCCGAAGTCAAGCTGCCGGGCTGGCTGTTCAAGGCTTAGACAGCGCCCACAGGGAAGCAGCGAATGGGATGCTTCGGCAACAGGGGAAGGCACAGTTGTGTCCAGAATTTTCTGTAAGTCGTCGATAGCAGGTAGATCGCAGTGAGTGCAGGGGGTCAGCGAAGGGAGGGCGGAGCCCGACCGAAGCTGACCCCCTGCGGCGTTTGGTTCATGCGCCCTCCTGCTTCAGCCAGG
>CAIOFF010000068.1 GCA_903857495.1 uncultured Holophagaceae bacterium
CCACGGCCTCCCGCACCGATGCGGCCGTGACCGGCGCGATCACCGTCACCGCCAGCTTCGCCATCAACAGCTACACCCTGACCTACACGGCCGGCGCCAACGGGACCCTCACGGGCACGGCGACGCAGACCGTGAGCCCCGGCGGCAGCGGCACCGCCGTGACCGCAGTGCCGAACACCGGCTACCACTTCGCTTCCTGGAGCGATGGGGTGACCACGGCCACCCGAACCGACGGGGCCGTGACCGGCGCGATCTCCGTCACCGCCACCTTCGCCGCCAACACCTACACCATCCAGACCTCTGTGGTGGGCTCTGGCCAGGCCACTCCGGCTGGAACGCAGGTGGTCGCCTTTGGTTCGAACAGCACCATCATCTTCACCCCTGGCGCTGGCAAGCGGGTGGGCAATGTCCTGGTCGATGGTGTCTCTCTGGGACCCGTTCTGTCCTACACCTTCACCAGCGTCCGCGCCAACCATGTGCTCTCGGTCGTGTTCGACGAGGTTGGCCGGTTCACGGTCGTGGGCAATCCGACGCCGCTGGGCAGCATCGCTCCCGGCCAGACCTTTGCCACCGCCGGGGACTGCCTGAGCGTCTACATCACGCCTGATCGCGGCTTCCACGTCACGGATGTCCAGATCAACGGGATCTCTGTTGGTGCCGTCACGGAGTACCGGATTGCTTCAGTGAAGGAGAATGTCATTGTCACGGCCACCTTCGCCGCCGATGACTATAAAGTCACCACCACCGTGCTCGGGAGTGGAGAGGTCTCACCAGGCCTCATTCAGGGCATCAGCTCGGGTGCTGACTTGACCATCCACTTCCTGCCTGCGGATGGCTGTGTCGTTCAGGACGTCCAGGTGGACGGCCGCTCCCTCGGGGCCGTCAGCAGCTACACCTTCCGGAATGTCCAGGCCGACGGCACGGTGGTGGTCAGGTTCACAGCCCGATAACAACCCTCTTCCCTACTCACCAGCACGGCCACCCGAAAGGGCAGCACGCTTTCAATTCCAGGGCTGAACCGTCCCCGGGGCCTGTGCCCATCTGGACGGTTCAGCCCTGGTCGATTTCAGGAGGGCTCTCTGGGCTGCCGGGTCCGCGTTCAAACCCCGCAGGGCAGCACGAGCCGAGCCGTGGTGCCCTGGCCTTCGACGCTCTCCAGGTCCAGGCGGCCCCCATGCAGGGTGGCGATGGTCCGCACCAGATCCAGGCCGAGGCCAAGCCCCGGGATGCCCCCGGTGTTGCGTCCCCGGACGTAGCGCTGGCCGATCTGCGCCATCTGGTCGGCGGGAATGCCCCGGCCCTGGTCGGCGATCTCCAGGTGGAGCCAGCCGTCCTGCAATCGCCCGCGCACCTCGATGGGACTGTCCTCGGGGGAGTATTTCAGGGCGTTGGCAAGCAGGTTCTGGAGGGCCGCGCCCAGCAGGTCACGATCACAGGTGTAGGCGGGGGGCAGAGCTCCGAGCTGCACGCGGATCTCCCGCTCCGGCAGGGTGTTCTGTTTACCGTGGATAAGCTCGGCGAGTAATTCGGGCAGGGCCACGGGTTCCAGCCGGAGGCCATGCAGCCCGGACTTGATGCGGTCCGCGGTGAGCCAGGTGTCCAGCAGGCGCGTCAGCCGCTGCACACTGCGCTGGATGACCCCGGCGCGGGCCGCCACCTCCTCGGGATCGCTGGCGGCAGCCATGTGAACCACCTGGGCTGCGCCATCGATCACGGCGAGCGGGGTGCGGAATTCGTGGGACACCATGGCCAGGAACTGGCGCTGTTCGGCCACCACCTGGCGCTCCTGCTCCAGCGCGGCCAAGGACCGGGCCTGCGCCTCCTGCAAGTGCAGGGTCCGCTGGTCGACGCGGTGTTCCAGCTCCCGGTGGTGCTCCGTTGCGGCCTGCTGGGCCGCCAGGATGACCTGATCGCGTTCGCGCTTGAGGCCCGCCAGCCGGTCGGCCAGAGGCAGGTTCATCAGGCAGAAATGAAAGAGGGCGCCGAGTTGCATGCCGTGCTCCCCCAGGAACCCACCCGGGAGCCAGGCCAGGTTCCGGGACAGCCGGAGGAGGGCGCCGAGCACGTAGGGGCCGAAGGCCAGGAGGTAGAGCCAGGCGGCGCGCTGGCGGCGCAGGAGCAAGGCGAAGGTCAACCCGAAGTTGCCCAGGAGCAGGAGCAGGACGGCCAGGCTCAGGAAGGGGACCACGGCATAGAACTGACCCAGGAAGGTCGCGAGGAGGCCCAGGGCGGAGAGGCCGAAGCCGAGGGCCCGGTAGGCCCGGTCCACCCGAGGCAGGAGCTTCCCGAAGGCCGTGAGGGCCGAAAACAGCGTCACGGCAAACCAGGGCTGGAGCGCCATGGTGAGGGGGATGAGCAGCGCGGTCGCCCTGGCCGTACCGGGGAACAGGACCTGGGCGGCGTAACCTTCGGTGCCGGCGAACAGGAGAATCATGGACAGCAGGTAGGCGGCGTACAGCAGCTGGATGGGCTCGCGCAGTCGCACCCAGTAGATGAGATTCGCCAGCATGATGATGAAGGCGATGCCGAAGAAGCCCCCGAAGAGCAGCCCTTCACTGGTCTTGGCCTCGCTGAAAGCCCGGGGGCTCCACAGGGTGGGTTCCACCACCAGGGCGCTCTGGCTGCGCACCCGCAGGTAGCAGGTGGCCACGGGCCCAGGCAGGGGCTGGTCAGGCCCCCCCAACCGGAACACCGGATTCCGGTAGACGATCGCGCGTGAGGCAAAGGGCAGGTGGGCCCCGGCGGTGGCGGCCCCGTAGCCACCCCCGGGTTGCGGCACGAACAGGGTGACCTCATGCAGGAAGCTGGGACTGACCTCCAGCCAGGCTTCGGCAGGGGAGGTGGCCTGCACCTGCACGGCGAAGCGGAGCCAGACCGCCTCGCGGACATAGCCTAGGCTGGCATACCCCGGCAGGGGCTGAAACCCGCCTGCCGCAGCCGCCTGGAGGGCCTCATCCAGAGTGGCTGCCGTGCGACCGGTCAGGACCTCGAGATGCCCAGCCAGCGGCTGCCGGCTGAGGTGGCCCAGGTCGATGGGCTCGGCGGCCCAGGCGCTGAGGCCAAGGATGGCGGCCAGCACCCAGCGCAGGAGACCCGTCATGGTGCGGGGTCCTCTCCGACCGCGAACACATAGCCTGTGCCATGGCGGGCCCGGAGCGGCAGGATATAGGCTGGCGTGGCCCTGCTGACCTTGGCGCGCAGCCGACTGATGACCGTGGCCAGCCGGTGGTCGGCCTTGTCGTCCTGCGGCCAACCCAGGGCCAGCAGAAGGTCGGTCCGCTCCACCGTGACTCCGGGCGTGGCCAGCAGGCGGTCCAGAAGCTGCAGCTCCGGCTCGGTGAGCGCGACGGTCACGCCATCGGGTGTCTCCAGCACGGCCCGGCCTCTGGCCAGGCGCCAGGGTCGGAGGGGCTTCGTCTTGCTGGTGAGGAGGCGCCGATGCAGGCTCGCGAGGGCCGCAGCCAGCTCGCCCAGATCCACCGGCTTCACGAAATACAGATCCGCACCCTGGTTCAGCCCACGGATGCGGTCCTCAACCATGACCCTGGCCGTCAGCATGGCGATGCCCAGCTGAGGGCGTTCCTGCCGCAGGCGCGCCGCCGCCGAGAACCCGTCCTCGCCCGGCAGTCCGATATCGAGGACGACAAGATCCACCTCGCGATCGGCCAGCAGGTGATCCAGGGCCTCCGAGGACGCCACGCCAAACGCCTGCAGCCCCAGCTTCCTCAGGCCGTACAGCAGGATGTCCCGATAGTCGTCGTCATCCTCACACACGGCCACACGGATGGGGGCTTCCGGTTGGGTCATGCTGCCGTCTCCCTTCAAGGCACGCGCTTCAGGGCCTCGAGGACCCGTGCCGGGGTGAAGGGCACGTGGGTCACCCGGGCGCCGGTGGCGTCGAAGACGGCGTTGGCCAGGGCCGCGGCCACGGGCACCACGGGCGGCTCGCCGATGCCTTGGGTGGTCGTGGTGCCGCTGTCCGCGAAGACGACCTGGATGCGGGGGATGGCCGAGAAGCGGGGCAGGAGGTAGGTGTCGAAGTTCTTGTCGAGGATGTGGCCACCCTTGAAGCGGATCTCCTCGCTGAGGGCCTGCCCGAGGCACATGGTGATGGCGCCCTCGACCTGCTGGCGGGCCCCATCGGGGTTCACCACGAGGCCCACGTCCACGGCCTCCAGGAATCGCAGCACCTGGACCTTCCCGGTGGCCTTGTCCACGGCCACCTGGGCCACGGCCACCACCAGGGCCTGGCGCCAGGCGCCGCAGGCCAGGCCGATGCCCCGGCCCGTGGGCCCGGGGGCGGGCTCCCAGCCGAAGGCCTCCAGGGCCAGGTCCAGGAGGCGCAGCAGGCGGGGGTCGTTGGCCAGGCGGCGGCGCAGGGTTGCGGGATCCAGGCCGGCCTTGGCGGCCAGAGCGTCCAACTGGCACTCCCGGGCAAAGGCGTTGGTGTGGGCGTTGGGCGCGCGCCAGGCGCCGACCTTGAGGGGATGGAGGTCCGGGACGGCCGGAGCCTGGTAGCGGTTCGTCTGCATGTCGTAGGCGAACTCGGCCTCACCCTGGGAGACGCCGGCCGCGATGTTGTCCCAGAACGTGATGGCGCCGCGCCCGGCATCCAGGCCCGAGCGGATCTTCACCACGGCGGCCGGCCGGTAGCCGTCCAGGAGGAAATCCTCCTCCCGGTTCCAGGCCACCTGGATGGGCACGCCGGGGAGCTGCCGGGCGATGCGGGCGGCCTCGACGGCAGCAGGGGCCACGAGCTTGCCGCCGAAGCCGCCCCCCACGAAGGGCGTCACGATGCGGACCTTGTCCTTGTCCAGCTTGAGGGCCTCGGCCACGGAGTCGCGGAAGACAAACGGAGACTGATTGGAGGCCCAGACCGTCATGCGGCCTTCTTCCCACTTGGCGACGGAGGTGTGGGGCTCAAGCGTGGCGTGGCCCTCATAGGCGTTGCGGTACTCCCCCTCCACCACGGTGGCGGCCCGCTTCTCACCGGCGGCCACATCGCCGCGGGCGATCATCACGCGCTGTCCGGGCGCGGCCTTGTCCACGAGGTACTGGTAGATGCGCACATCGTCCACGTCGGGCTCGGTGCCCTCGAAGGTGCCCTTTACCAGGGCGAGGGCCTTGCGGGCGGTATCGGGCTGGGCGTGGAGCACGGCCAGGAGGGTGCCGTCCCGCACGATGCGCACGCCGGGAACCCGCTCGGCGGCCGCCGTGTCCGCGGTGGTCAGCTTCAGGCCCTGGGCCGGGGGCCGCAGGAGGCAGGCGTGGAGCGTGCCGGGCAGGCGCAGGTCGCCGGCGTACTTGGCGGCGCCGGTGATCTTGGCGAGGGCATCCTTGCGGGGGACGCGGCGCCCGATCACGGTGCACTCAGACAGGGGCTTGGGCTTGACCTTGCCCAGGTGCCGCGCCATCTTCCGGCCCTGCACCAGCTCGCCGAAGGTGGTGCGGCGCTTGGGATCCGCCTTCACCCAGAGGGCGCCGTCCTTCAGAGCCAGGTCCGCGGCCGGGGCGCCCAGGGCCTTGGCCGCCAGGCCCAGCAGCACCGCCCGCGCCTCCGCGGCGGCGCCCCGGAGGACGGGGGCCGTGTGCCACATGGTGAGGGAGCCGCCCGTGGGCAGATCCCAGGGGCAGAGGTCTGTGTCGCCCAGCAGCATGTCCACCCGGGCCGGGTCCAGCTCCAGCTCCTCGGCGACCAGCATGGCCAGCACCGTCGTGGCGCCCTGGCCCAGCTCGGTCTTCCCCACGAAGCAGCCCACGCGGCCATCGGCCGAGATCTTCAGGTAGGCGTTGAAGTCTTCAGCGTAGGCGCCGGGCCGGGTTGGCTCGATGGGCGCGGCGCTGGCGGGGGTCCTGAAGAAGAACGTGAGCGCGCCCGCCGCAGCGGTCTGGAGGAGGGTCCGCCTTCTCATCGCACACCTCCCGTGGCCTTGCCTACGGATTCGACCGCGTCCAGGATCCTCACGTGGGCCCCGCAGCGGCAGATGTTCCCCTCCATGGCCGCGACGATCTCGGCCCGGGTCGCCTTGGGCTTCTTCTTGAGGAAGGCCCAGGCGGCCATGATCATCCCGGAGGTGCAGTAGCCGCACTGGAAGGCGTGGTGGTCCTGAAAGGCCTTCTGGACCGGGTCCAGCTTCCCGTCCAGGGCCAGGCCCTCGATGGTGAGGATTGACTTCCCGGCCACATCGCCCAGCGCCGTGGAACAGGAAAGCACAGCCTCCTGATCCACAAGCACGGTGCAGGCCCCGCAGAGCCCGGCCTCGCAGCCCACCTTGGTGCCCGTGAGGCCCAGCTCGTCGCGCAGGACCCAGACCAGCATCCGGTCCCGGGGGCTCGTGACGGTGACGGGCTTGCCGTTGAGGACGAACGAGACAGGGGCGTCCATCGGGGAACCTCCAGAGGCGAGGGCGGGCTGAGGAAGGGTCCCATGATAAACCCGGAAGCGAAGGGGCTTCGCGGCATTCGATATGCTGGAACCCGCCACAGGATTTGCGAACCACGGATGGAACGAACCGACATGCAGCCATCGCCTCGATTGCGACTTTCGAAGCAGGAGGACCTTCCAGGGATCATGGCGCTTATCCGCCGTGTGGTGCCGGCCATGAGGGCCAGTGGCAACCTCCAATGGGATGACAGCTACCCGAACGCGGAAGTGTTTCTGCGCGACATGCACCTGGCTCAGCTGTGGGTGGCGGAGGATCCAGAACAGCTCATGGGCGTGGCTGCCATCACCACGGATCAGGAACCTGAATACGCCGAGGTCGGCTGGGACCTCACTGAAAGGGCTGTGGTGGTCCACCGATTGGCCGTGGATCCGGACTTCCAGGGGAGAGGGGTGGCCGCGGCTTTGATGCGCCAGGCCGAGACCGTGGCCCTGGAGCGCAGGATCCTGGTGTTGCGGCTGGACACGAACTCCCAGAACGAAGCCACCCAGAAGCTATTCCCGAAGCTTGGGTATTCCTTCGCAGGCGAAATCGGCCTTGGGTTCAGGCCCGGCTTGCGCTTCCGGTGCTACGAGAAGCGGCTCCCCTGACAAGGCAGCGGAAAGGCCAGTTCCGACACTGCCAGAATAAATGCTATACCACTAGTGTCCGGTTAAAAGTCAAACAATGGCAGTTGTTTAGAGAAGCGGTCCTCGTGGATCTGGATTTCCTCCTTCGCAAAGGCCCGCCGTAGCTCGATTTTCTCGAAAACGGAGACCGACAGGATCTGTAGCAGCTGA
>CAIOFF010000069.1 GCA_903857495.1 uncultured Holophagaceae bacterium
AACCGGTGAGGAACAGTGAGGAACGGTGAGACTGCCACGAGCTAAGGCTCTTTCTCACCGGCCCTCACCGTTCCTCACCGGTCCATCAGCTTTTTTGTCCGGACCATGTGCCGCAAGGGAGATGTCCCTGAGCCAGGGATGATCTGGTCCGGGTGCTGAGCCCCAATGCGCAGAGCACCTTCCATCAGGCGCCCCGCGTTGGCACACGCTATTCCGCGATGAACCTTCCTTTGTGCCCTTTGTGCCCTTTGTGGTTAATTTTTCATTTCCTTTTGTGGTTGGCCTCAGTGCCTGAAGCCCGCAGCCCAGGTGCCCGAGCGGCCGATCCCCATCATCTTTGTGGTTACCGGTTGTCGAGCCGCCGCGCCACGGCCAGGAAGACGGGATAGCGTCGGCTGTCCTTCTCGACCTCGCAGACGGTCTCGAGGCGGATGTCGTGAAAACCGGCCTGGGTAAGCTGCGCCCGGAAGGCTTCGCGGTCGAAGCCCCGGTGCACCTCGGCCTCGGGGCCGTGGAAGGAGCCATCCTCGGCCTCCAGGTCCGCCAGGGCCACCCAGCCGCCGGGGGCCAAAACCTCGTGGAAGCGGCGCAGGATGCCCTGGGTGTCGGGAATGTGGTGCAGGGTCATGAGGCTGCACACGAGGTCATGGCGGGCCTCGGGCTCGGGCTCGGCCTCCGCCAGCAGGTCCAGCCGCACCGGTGTCATGTTCGCCGCCCCGGCCGCGGCGATCTTGGCGCGGAGCACCGCCAGCATCCCTTCGGAGGTGTCCGCCAGGGTCACCCAGGCGGCCTGGGGCTGCAGGGCGAACCCCAGCAGGCCCGTGCCGCACCCGTATTCGAGGACCCGCAGACCCGCCAGGGGTACGGCCTGGGCGATGGCCCTGCCCACCGTCAGGGCCCGCGCCACCTTGGCGGGATCCTGGTCCCAGGTTGCGGCCCTGGCGTCGAACTCAGTCATGCGGTCTCCCTTGAAGCACCTACCATGGTCCCATGTCCTCCCTGGTCCCCCCGTCGCCGAAGCGCCTTTCCATCACGCTCGCCCTGGCGGGACTGCTCCTGCTGTTCACTCTGACGCTGCTCCTGGTGGGCCTGCGGGAACTGCTGCCCACCGAGCGGCCGCCGGCGAACTCCCGGCTGCGGGCCGTGCTGGAGGGCTCCATGGCCGTGAACACCAGCCCCTCGGAACGGGAACGGGTCCGGTTCTGGCTGGCCGCCGGTGCCATGCAGGAGGGCCTCCCTGCGGTGGAGGCGCTGGTGGCCAACAACTGCGCCAGCTGCCATGCCCCGGGAGGCGAATACCCCCGCGTCACCAGCCCCGAGGACCTGCGCCACCTGGCGCGGCTGGCCGAGCCCACGGCTGCGACGGGACACCTGCCGACCCGCCTGCTCCACCTGCTTGCCTTTCCGCTGGTGTTCCTTGCCTGCGGGGCTCTGCTGCTGCGGACCCGCTGGCCCCGGCGGCGGGGGCTGGTGGTCGCCTGTACGCTCGCCGTGGTCTTCAATGCCGCGCAGTGGTGGCTGGGCCAGGGACGGCCCGAGCTGCTGTGGCTCGCACGCACCGCGGCCGGTGGCCTGGCCCTGGCCCTGGCGTCGCTGGCCGGGGCGGTGCTGTGGGACCTCCGGACGGAGCCCCGCCGACGCTGATCTCAACTCGCATGTGAGTGTAATAAATTCCCGATTATCGGCCAGCTTCAGCCTGAAAAGCGGTCCACAGATGACGCAGATGCCGCGTCTCCACCCTTGGCCTTGCCGCCCTGGGCACCCGGTCCCTGCCGGTGATCAAGGCGATTGCACAGATGGGTGCCGACACCACCCGCAGGGGCCCGCCGGAGGCGGCTTCCGGCGGCGCCGGAAGTCATCCAGGGGCGCCCCGGCCGCGCGCTCAAGGGCACGGCAGCGGCGCCCCTGGATGGAGCCCCATGCTGACGCAGCGGCCCTCTCCCTGCAGTCAGGGACATCACTGGCAATGGCTCTGGTTTCGCGGCACTGCCCCGAAGCGTACCCCGGCATCGGGCAGGTGGGTCGGCGCCCATCTGCGCAATCTGCGTCATCTGTGGTTCCACCTTTGATCTTGAATGGCTGGGGCTGAGCTTGGCCGATAATCGGGCTTGCTCTTTCAATGCAAATCGGGATTGTCCAGCGGCCAATAGACGCACCGCCAGGAACCCGGAGGCTGCCTGGCGGTGCGGGGTTTGCTTACGGTGGTGTCCCGCCTACTGGGCGGCGGGTTCGTCCACGAAGTCCTCATCAGAGAGGCCGCTGTCCGGGGGCAGCTTGGCCAGCTCGGCGGTGACGAGGTTGGTGTGGTGCACTTCCTCGTCGCGCAGCTCCTCGAAGAGGGCCTTCACGCCGGCATCCTTCAAGGCGGGCAGGGCCGCCACGAAGAAGGCGTGGGCCTTCACCTCGGAGGCCAGGGCGGCTTTCATGGCCTGGCGCGGGCTCATGAAGGCGCGAGCCGCATCGAAGTCCGGGGCCTCGATGTCGTAGATCATCTCCCGGGTCACGGCCTTGGGCTCCGTGCCGAAGAGCGAGCTGCGCCGCGCGGCCAGTTCCTCGCCGTGCTTGGCTTCGTTCTGGGCCATGAGGCGGAAGAACGTGGCCGCCTCGGGGGTCCGGTGCTGTTCCATCTGCGCCGCGAAGTCCTCGTAGCGCTCCTGGGCCTCTTCCTCGATGAGGACGGCCAGATCGAGGGCGTCCTTCAGGGAGAGGCTCGCGTAGTCAATGCCGCGGGTGGTCATCGGATCCTCTCTTACTTCTTGATGAAGAGGTCGAGGATGTTCTCCGCAGGAGGGGCATCCTTGGACAGCAGGGCCTGCCGCTCACGCACAAGACCATCGTAGGTGGGCGCCGGCTCGGGGTTGCGGTAGAACACGCCCAGGTGCAGCTTCTGGCCATAGTGCTGGGCCAGATCCATGGCGGCCAGACGGTCCGCGGGGTTGTGGCCCAGGGCCGTCAGGTTCTCGCTGATGGCCTTGAGGCCCTTGATCTGCTGGGCTTCTTCGCCGTAGGTGACACAGGGGGACTGGATGTTCACGAAGGCGAACCCGGGATAGCGGATGGCCTCCTCGATGGTGGCCGCCATGCCCGCCAGGTCCGTGGGCGAGGCCTGGGCCACAAAGCCCGCGCCGTAGGCCAGCACGTAGAGCAGCGGGTTCACCGGCTCTTCGAGGCTGCCGTAGCGGGAGGTGCAGGTGGTGCGCCCCTTCTGCGACGTGGGGGACAGCTGCCCCTTGGTGAGGCCGTAGATCTGGTTGTCCATCACGATGTAGGTGATGTCCATGTTGCGCCGGATCAGGTGGGCGATGTGCCCGCCGCCGATGGAAAAGCCGTCGCCGTCGCCGCCGGCGGCCAGCACCAGCAGGTCGGGGTTGGCCAGCTTGATGCCCTGGGCGATGGGGAGCGAGCGGCCGTGGACGCTGTTGAAGCCATAGGCCGTGGTGTAGCCGGGAATGCGGCTGGAGCAGCCGATGCCCGACACGAAGGCGATCTCATGGGGCGGGCGACCAATGGCGGCCAGGGCGCGGTAGATGCCCTGGACCACGGAGAAGTCACCGCAACCGGGGCACCAGATGGGCTTGAGGTCGCTCTTATAGTCTTTCGCTTGGTATTCGCAGGTTGCGCTCATGGTGGACCTCACTCCTGGGGCTGAAGCTGGCCCTCGTGGCTGCGCTGCAGCTCCGAGAGGAGACGATGGAGAGCCTCGACGATGTCGGTGGGCAGGAAGGGGTTGGCACCGCTGCGGGCGAGGGACTGGACGCCCTTGGGCAGGTCGATGTGCATGCGGAGCAGCTTGAAGGTCTGGGCCAGGTGGGTCTGCTCGACGATCAGGCCCCTCTGCACGGACCGGAAGAACTCATTGTAGATGCCCTCCGCCACCGGATAGAGCAGGTAGGGGACCATGAGCTTCACGTTGATGCCCTCGGCCTGAGCCATCTCCAGGGCCTCGCGGCAGACACCAGCAACGCTGCCCCAGGCCAGGATGGCGATGGGCGCATCGGGGTTGCCGGTCACTTCGAACAGGTCCTTGCGCTCCTTCAGCGGATCGAACTTCTTGGTGCGCTTGTCGTTCATGCGCTGGTGGACCGAGCCGCTGTTGGTCGGCGCGCCGGACTCCACGTGCTCGATGCCGGAGGCCAGGTAGGTGCCGCCGAGCATGCCCGGGTGGCTGATGGGGCTGATATGGTTGTCCGTCTGTTTGAAGCGCTTGTAGTCCACCAGATCCGTGCCCGTGGGCACCACCCGGTTGATGATCTTGAACTGGGAGGTGTCGATGGGATCGAGCGTTTCCTTGCGCGAGGCGATCTCCTGGTCGGAGAGGACGATCACGGGCGTCTGGTAGTACTCGGCGATGTTGAAGGCCTCGATGGTGATGCGGAAGGTGTCGGCCACGGAGGTGGGGGCCAGGACCGGCCGGATCACGTCGCCGTGGGCTGAGAAGGCCGCTGCGAAGAGATCGGACTGCTCGGTCTTGGTGGGCAGGCCGGTGGAGGGGCCGCCGCGCTGGACGTCCACGATCACCAGGGGCAACTCGGCGATGCTGGCGAGGCCCATCATCTCGGACTTGAGGGAGAGGCCGGGGCCGCTGGTGGCAGTCATGGCCTTGGTGCCTGCGAAGGAGGCACCCACGGCCGCGCCGATGCCGGCGATCTCGTCCTCGGCCTGCAGCACCGCGCCGTTGTACTTCCAGACGTGGTCCGTGAAGAACTGCATCACCTCGGTGGAGGGGGTGATGGGGTAGCCGCCGAAGAAGCGGCAGCCCGCAAAGATCGCCGCTGCGGCGCACATGTCGTTGCCGTCGGTGATGAGCTTGACCTGGCCTTTGGTGGCCGAGGCCGCGACGTTCATGCTGACCTTGAGCGGGTGCTCCATGGCGAAGGCGCGGCCCGCGTCGAAGGCGCGCTGGTTGGCGTCCACCAGCTCCTCGCCCTTCTTGGCCAGCTTCTTCCGGATGCCCTTCATCACGGCGACGGCGCCGATGCCGAACCAGCCGGCGATGAGACCCAGCACCACGGTGTTCTTGGCGCGCTCGGTGCCGGCGGTGGCCTTGGCCATCTCGGCGATGGGCACCGCGATCACCTGCAGCGGCGTCACGCCCACCAGGGGAATGTCCGCCTCGAGGATCTTGGTGGCGGCCTCGTAGATCACCACGGTGTTGCCGCTCACGGGCAGCTCCGCGCCGAACTTGAGGAAGTCATCCCAGTTCAGGGCCACAGCCACGTCAAGGTTGCCGCCGGGGTTGAGGATGGGGGTCGTGCTGATGCGCACGCGGCAGGAGGACTCGCCGCCGCGGATCTGCGAGCCGAAGCTCTTGGTCATGACCCCGTGGTATCCCTCGGCGGCCGCGGCCTGCAGCAATGAATCACCGGCGGAGACGATGCCATCTCCTCCCGAACCGGCCATTCCGAAGACTAGATCCTTGCGCATGAGCACCTCCAGGCTGGGAGTGGATGAGGGATGGCGAGATGGCTGCGCGCAGCCCAACATCCCACACACGAAACCGTGATCGCGGCGTTTATTTACCCTAACGTTGAAGGGCGTTGCTTTCCATCACACCTTCCCCGGAAACCAGCCTCCCAGGGGGGTGTCAGCCCAGCTGAGTCAGGTCCTCGGGGGCGCCCAGACTCAGGGCGGTCACCTCCAGGCCCCGTTCCTTGGCCTGCCGCTTGACCAGACCCGCCAGGACCTTGCCGGGACCCAGCTCCAGGAAGGTGGTCACGCCCTGGTCCAGGAGCAGGTCCAGGGTGGACTGCCAGCGCACCGCACCGGGAATTTGGCGCACCAGGCCGTCCCGCAGGGCCTCGGGCTCGGCCACGGCGGCGGCGTCCACGTTGTTCACCAGGGGACAGAGGGGCGCCCGGAAGCTCAGGTTGCGGAGGACCGGCTCCATGTGGGCCTGGGCTGGGCCCATGAGGGGGGAGTGGAACGGGGCGCTCACGGGCAGTTTCATGGCCTTCCGGCACCCCCGGGCCTTCACGGCCTCCAGGGCTGCGTCCACGGCCTCGGCGTGCCCGGCGATGACGATCTGCCCGGGGCCATTGAAGTTGGCGGGCACCACAATCTTGCCGGTGGCGGCCTGGGCCTCGGCGCAGCTGGCCTCCACGTCCGCCTGGCTCATGCTCAGGATGGCTGCCATGGCACCCACGCCCACGGGTACGGCCACCTGCATGGCCCGGCCGCGCTCACGCACCGTGCGGACCGCGTCCTGAAAGTCGAGGGCGCCCAGGGCCACCAGGGCGCTGTATTCGCCCAGGGAGTGGCCGGCGGCGAAGTCGGGGCGCGGCAGTCGGTCGCCCAGGGCCCGCACCACCATGATGCTGTGGGTCAGGATGGCGGGCTGAGTGTGCTCCGTGAGCTTGAGGGTCTCCTCCGGCCCTTCGGCCATCAGCGCCGACAGGGCGAACCCCAGGGCCGCATCGGCCTCCTGGAGCACGGCTCGGGCCGCCGGTTCCGCCGCGGCGAGCGCCATCCCCATGCCCACCGCCTGGGACCCCTGCCCCGGAAACAGCCAAGCCACCTTGCCCATGGAACCCTCCATTCTGTCCTACTCTTCAGAAGAAATAACTACTCTCGCAGAGGGTCGCGGAGATAGCTGAGAGCGCTGAGGGCAGCACCTTGAGTAAGCCTCTGCAGCCTCTGCCTTCTCGTCCTTTCTCCGCGAGAGTTGTTCATCTTTTCCCTGCCCTTGAACGCGCTTAGTCCTGGGGCAGCAGGAGGGCGACGCGCTCCTGGATGCGCTGGTGCAGGTTGTGCTCGGCGGCGCGGAGGGCGGCGCGGATGGCGTTGCGCACGGCCTTGGCGTCGCTGCGGCCGTGGCCGATGATGCTCACGCCCTTCACGCCCAGCAGCGGGGCCCCGCCGTATTCCGAGTAGTCCAGCTTCTTCTTGAAGCTCTTCATGGCGGGCTTGGCCAGCAGGCCTGCGAACTTGGTCAGGGCGCTCTGCATGAAGCTCTCGCGCAGGCCGGAGATGATGCCCTCCGCCAGGGCCTCGCTGGACTTGAGCACGATGTTGCCCACGAACCCGTCGCATGCGATGACGTCGAAGCCGCCGTTCCAGATGTCCCGCCCCTCGGCGTTGCCCTCGAAGTTGATCTCCATCTGCCGCAGCATGGCGGAGGCGTCCTTGGTCACGTCCGTGCCCTTGCCGTCCTCTTCGCCCACGCTGAGGATGCCCACCCGGGGCCGCTCCAGACCCAGCACCTCTTCGGCGTAGACCGAGCCCATGACCGCGAACTGGGCGATGTGGACCGCGCGGCAGTCCACGTTGGCGCCCACGTCCAGCAGCACCGTGGGGGTGCCCTTCATGTTGGGCAGGACGCTGGCCAGGGCGGGCCGGTCCACGCCGTCGAGCTTGCCGATCACCAGGCTGGAGGCCACCATGGCAGCCCCGGTGTGACCCATGGACACGACGCCGTGGGCCCGCCCCTCGCGGACCAGCTGCGCGGCCACCCGGATGGAGCTATCCTTTTTCTCCTTGAGGATGCAGGTGGCCTTGTCCTCCATCCCCACGGTGTGGAAGGCGTGCACCAGTTCCACGCGCGCCATGAGGGCCGGGGTGAAGCCGTGCTTCGCCAGCTCGGGGCGGATCACGCCCTCATTGCCCACCAGGAACAGGTGGAGCCCGGGCCAGGCCTCAAGAGCCTCCCGGGCGCCCTGCAAAGTGGCATGGGGGGCAAAATCCCCCCCCATGACATCCAGTGCAATGCGGTGGCTGTCCACCGAAGTGTTCTTAGGCCGTCGCGGCGACGCGGACGGCCAGCTTGCCGCGGTAGAAGCCGCAGCTGGGGCACACGCGGTGCGGCAGCTTGGGCGTCTGGCAGTTCGGGCAGGTGCTGGCGCTCATGACCTCGAGCGAGTCATGGGTGCGCCGGCGGTCGCGGCGGGCCTTGGAATGGCGGCGCTTGGGATTCGGCATGGCTTGCTCCTAGGGGTAGAACACAAAGTTCCAGGTTAAGGGGTTCAGGATTGCGGGTCCAGCTTGATTCCCGCCAGGGCCTTGGCAAGGGCCTGATTGAGGGCGGAAGGGGTGGTGGAAGTCTCGGGCTGGCAGTGGCAGGGGCCCTTGTTCCAGTTCTTGCCGCAGGTGGGGCAGAGCCCCTGGCAGTTTTCAGTGCAGAGAGGATGCATGGGCGCCTGGAGCTCGAACTGCTCGCGCACCAGCTCCGCCTCGTCCAGGGTGTCCTCGGGCAGGAAGACCACGTCGAGATCCTGGGAGCCCAGCGTGTGGCAGCCCCGAGCCACCAGCTCCGCATCCTTGCTGCCCAGGAACTGGCTCTCGACCGTCAGGGGCCGATCCAGGTGAGCCAGGCAGCGGCTGCAGGCGCCCTGCCACACGGCCTGACCCTTCACCTCGAGGAACACGTCGCCATCCGAAGCCAGGGCGAAGACGGACCAGGCGAGGTCCCGCAAGGACACATCCCCTTCCAGCGCCAGCTGTTCCGTGGTGCCGGTCAGGCGGAGGCCCTCCTGGGGCAGCTTGTAGAGGTGGATCACTTCTTGGCTCCGCCGTCGGCGGGCGCACCGCCGGCCTTGGGGCCGCTCACGGGCGAGGAGCTCGTCGCACCCTGGCCAGGCGTGCGGGTGATGGGACCGGCATCCTCGGGGTTGGCCGGGTCGCCACCGCACTTCAGCTCGTAGTCGAGCCGGGTGGACTTGCCCTCGTAGGGCTGACCAAAGGGATCCTGGGCGGACATGCCCGCCTTGATGAGATTGCCCTTCACCAGGAGCGAGTTGCCGTCCACCATGGCGTCATAGCTGCCGAAATCAGGGTAGTGGCCGCTCCTGAGGTAGAACTGGTCAAGGCCCTCGGCCACGATCTTCAGGTCATCCTGGGCCTTGAGGTAGCGGGCCTGGGCCGAGTGCTTGCGATACTGGGAGAACCCCAGGGTCCCCAGCACGGCGATGATCATCATGGCCACCAGCAGTTCCAGAAGCGAGAAGCCACGGCTCTTCAGGCGGGACTTGCGGCGGGCGGGAGCGGGGGTCATGGTCGGGATCCGGGAAAAGGGCTCGGCGGTGGTGCACCCGAGCGTTCCAGTGTGCCTGGAATGGCTGAAAAAGCAAGCATTCATGGGCATCATGCCTCCTTTGAGCTTTCGGTTCCCCCGGAGTCTTCCACCACCGGCGCGGGGAAGTCCCCCGGCCAGGGAAAGTCTGTGGGCAGGGCGTCCAGACCCCCCAGCTCGGCAAGCCAGTAGCGATAGGCGCGGAAGCTCATGCCGAGCCGCTTGCCCGCCTTGGTCTTGACGCCGCCCACCTCGTCCAGGGCCCGCCGGAGGAAGTAGCCCTTCATGGCCTGGACCCAGGCCTCCAGGTCGAAGCCCTCCGCAGGGATGGCCAGGGGCGCCCCCCGCTCCCCGGTTCCCGCCCCGCTGGCCAGGCCGAAGCCCTCGGGCAGCAGGTCCCGGGTGATGGGGCCGCCGGGATTGAGCGCCACGCAGCGCTCCATGAGGTTCTCCAGCTCCCGCACGTTGCCCGGGAACCGGTAGGTGAGCAGCTGGCCCATGGCCTCAGGGTGCAGCTGCATGGGGGCCTTGCCCAGCTTGTGGCAGAAGCGGCGGATGAAGTGCTCAGCCAGGACCGGCAGGTCCTCCGGCCGGTCCCGCAGGGGCGGCATCTGGATCTGCAGGATGTTGACCCGATAAAAGAGGTCCTCACGGAAGGCGCCGGACTCGGCCCGGGCGCGCAGGTCCCGGTTGGTGGCGGCGATGACCCGCACATCCACGGACCGCTCCTCCGTGGCGCCCAGGCGACGGACCTTCCGCTCCTGGAGCACCCGGAGCAGCTTCACCTGGAGCGGCAGCGGCAGCTCGCCGATCTCGTCCAGGAAGAGGATGCCGCCGCCCGCCTCCTCGAAGAGGCCGCGCTTCAGGGCGCTGGCCCCGGTGAAGGCGCCCTTCTCGAAGCCGAACAGCTCGCTCTCCAGCAGGGCCTCGGGCAGCGCGCCGCAGTTGATGGGTACGAAGGGTCCCTTGGCCCGGTCCGAGTAGCGATGGATGAGCCGGGCCACCACCTCCTTGCCCGTGCCGCTCTCGCCGGTGAGCAGCACCGTGGTGTCGGCCCGGGAGACCTTCCCGATGAGGGCATTGATCTTGCGCATCATCGGGCCCACGCCCACCAGCTCGCCCAGGTCCTGGGGTGGCGGTGCCTCGGGCTCGGCCGCGGCCAGCAGCCCCTTCAAGGTGGCGATGAGGTCCTCGTGCTTGAAAGGCTTGGTGATGAAGTCCACCGCCCCCTGGTTCAGGGCCTGAACGGTGGTCTCCGTAGTGGCGTAGGCGGTCATGATGACCACCGGCGTCTCCAGAGCCTGCTCCTTCATCCAGGTGAGCAGCTCGATGCCGGAGCCATCCTTGAGCTTGAGGTCCGAGAGCACTCCGTCGAAGGTGGCCTCCCGCAGGGCCCGCTGGGCTTCCTGGATGCCCGGGGTGGCCTCGCACTGGAACCCTGCCCCCTCCAGGGCCAGGGTGAGCACCTCCCGGAGGCTGGGTTCATCCTCTACCAGCAGGATCCGTTGGGTCGAGGCAAGAGACATGGCAACCTGTGAGTGGGACGCGCTGGATCAGCCATCCTATCCTGAACCCATCTCCGGCCCGCATCCATTCCGAAGTCAAGCCCTCCCCTGGAGTCCTGTGAAACACGTCGTGTTCGCCCACCGGAAGCTGTCCTTCGGGGGCGGCGAGCGGGTGCTCATCGAGCAGGTGGCGGCGCTGGCCGAGCTGCCCGTCAAGGTGACCGTGCTCTTCCGGAAGGAGCCGGGCAGGCGGGACATCGAGCCGGAGCTGCGGGCCCGGAACCCGAACGTGGCGGAAGTGGTCCACCTGCCCGGAGCCCTGGGCGCCTTCCGCTGGCTCTGGCGGACCCAGCCCAACCTGCTGGTACTCTGCAACCACAAGGGGGTGCAGCGGGCCCTGCCCTGGCTGGCCCGGCTGGGCCTACGGCTGCCCACGGTGCTCACCCTCCACGAGCACTACGAGCGCCACCTGCGCAAGTACCGGGGCGTCCGTAACCTCGTGGACCGCTGGCTCTGCACCTACGACTTCACGGCCGCGGTCCGGGAGCACCTCAGCGGCGCCCCCTGCAGCATCATCCACCCCCTCTATCCGCGGCCCGAGGCGGCCGCCACCACCCTGGCGGAGCGGCAGGCTGCCCGGCGGCAGCTGGGTCTGCCCGAGGACGCCACCGTGGTGGGCTACGTGGGGCAGATTGACGCCCGCAAGGATCCCCTGGGCGTGGTCCGCTTCGCCGAGGCTCTCGGCCCGGTCCACCTGCTCTTCGCGGGGCGGGAGGACACCGCCACCGCAGCCGACCTGGCGACCCGCCTGGCGACCTCACCCCTGCGGAACCGCACCCTGCGCCTGGGGCCCCAGGCCGACCTCGGCCCCGCCTTTGCCGCCCTCGACCTCTATGTGATGACCAGCAAGAACGAAGGCTTCTTCCCCCTGGCCCTCATCGAGGCCCTGGAGCGCGGTGTGCCCGTGCTGGCGCCCAGCGTCGGCGGCATCGGCACCGTCGTCCGGGACGGCGAGGGGGCCTTCCTCATCCCCAAGCCCGATGACCGACACCCCATCGACGAGGCCCTGCTGGTGGCCGCCGCGGACCGCCTCAGGCCGCTGCTGGCCGACCCCGCGGCCTGGGAGGACCAGCGCCGACAGGCCCACGCCTTTGGCACCGCCCTCACCCGCGGCTATGACGCCGCCGCGGCCTTCCGCGAGGCGGTGGCGCCATGGCTGTGACCCCCCGCCACGCGACTTGGCTGCGCTTCCCCAGGTTCGTCGGCGATGACGGGGCCCCCTCCGCGATCGCAAGCCAGAGGCGCAGCGGGAGCGAGAGGACGCGACTTGATGTCGCGTCCTCTCGGGGCGGTAGTCCGAGGCGAGCCTTGCCCGTTGCGCGCGGGAGGCGGTCGTGATCCCCCGCCACGCCACCTGGCTCCGCTTCCCGCGGTTTGTGGGCGATGACGGGGCCCCCTCCGCGATCGCAAGCCAGAGGCGCAGCGGGAGCGGGAGGACGCGACTTGATGTCGCGTCCGATCGGGGCGGTAGTCCGAGGCGAGCCTTGCCCGTTGCGCGCGGGAGGCGGTCGTGATCCCCCGCCACGCCACCTGGCTCCGCTTCCCGCGGTTTGTGGGCGATGCCGCCATGCAGCTGCCGGTGCTGCGGCTGCTGCGGCAGCTCGGCGAGGGCCCCCTGGTGGTCTGGGGACCGAAGACCACCGTGGGCCTGGTGGAGGACACCTGGTTCTGCGATGCCACCCTGCCCGACGTGGGCAAGCCTGGCCCCCTGGCCATGGCCCGGGTGCTGCGGGAACACAAGGCGGCCCGGAGCATCCACTTCCCGAAGTCCCTGCGCCCGGCCCTGGCGGCCTGGCTGGCACGGGTGCCCGAGCGCATCGGCGTGGACGAGAGCCTCGCCGGCCCGTTCAACACCCACAGCGGGCCCTTCTGGGACGCACCGGGTCCCTTCCTCCTGCGCTACCACGCGGTGCTGCAGCGGCGCTGGCCGGACCTGCCCCCCATGCCCTTCGCGGACTTCGATCCGGGCGTGGCCGTGGACCTGCCCGGGCAGCCCCACCTCTGCCTCATGCCCGGGTCCACCTGGCCCTCCAAGGCCTGGCCCGTGGCCCACTACCGGACCCTGCTGCTGCGGGCCCGGGCGGAGGGCTTCGCTGTGGCGGTGCTGGGCACCCCGGACGAGGCGGCCACCTGCGCGGCGGTAGCCGGCAGCGAGGGCATCAACCTCTGCGGCCGCACCACCCTGAAGGAAGCCGCGGCCTGGATGCGGGCCGCCACGGCGGTGCTGGGCAATGACTCGGGCCTCAGCCATCTGGCCGCCGCCTGCGGCGTCCCGGTGCTGGCCCTCTACGGCGCCACGGATCCCGGGGGCTCCACCCCCTGGGGACCCCACAGCCGGGGGCTCCGCAAGGAGGGGGTGCCCTGCGCGCCCTGCTTCAAGCCCGCCTGCTTCACCCCGGGGCACCCCTGCCTGGAAGACATCGGACCGGAGCAGGTCTGGACCGAGCTGCTGGCGACCCTGCCGGTGCCTCCAGGTCCCTGAGGGCCCGCGCGAGCCGGGACTGGGGCTAGAATCGGGGAGCCCTTCTTCTGCGAGGTCATCTTGATGCGCTTCCGGCACGTGCTCCCCTTCCTGGTCCCCGCCCTGCTGCTGGCCCAGGCTCCCACCATCACCTTCGACAAGACGCACCACAACTTCGGCCGCATCACGCCGGACCGGAAGGTCGCAGCCAAGTACCACGTGACGAACACCGGCAACGCCTTCCTGAACATCACCCAGCTGCGTCCGGCCTGCGGCTGCACCTACACCATGCTGGGCAAGTGGTCCCTGGCCCCGGGCGAGGCCACGGACATCGAAGCCACCTTCGACCCCAAGGGCATGCGGGGCGCGGTGCGGAAGTCCATCACGGTGGTCTCGGACGACCCCAAGAACCAGGCGGCCAGCCTGACGCTTGAAGCGGAGGTGGTCCAGGAGATCATGCCGTCTGTGGAGACGGTCTACTTCTTCCAGGCGCCCAAGTCCACCACGACCCGCAGCGTGGTCCGCTACGCCACCGGCAACGGTGAGCCCGTGCAGATCGTGGACGTGAAGGCCCCGGGCGCGGCGTTCCTCACCTTCACCCACCGGGCAGAGGGCAAGGACCAGGTGCTGGAGGTCGTGCTGGATGGCCGCAAGGTGCCCACCGGCCAGCTGCGCGGCGTCGAGCAGGCCACGGTGCGCTTCACGAACCCTCGGCTGGCTCAGCTGGCCCTGAACATCCAGTGGGATCTGAAGCCGTCGATCCTTGCCACCCCTGCGGAGCTGGTCTTCCAGGATGCGGCCGGGAAGGATCTGCGCCAGAAGCTGAACCTCAAGCAGGCCGACGGCCGGGCCTTCCGCGTGACCTCCGCCCAGCCCTCCCTGGCAGGCATGCGGGTGGAGGGCCTGAACCAGAAGGCCGGCGCCCAGGACCTGACCGTGGTCCTGCCCGCCTCCCTCAAGCCCGGCCGCTACAACGAGCTGCTGGTGCTGGCCACGGACGATCCCGATCAGCCCGAGTTGACGGTTCGCGTCGTCGCCATCCTAAAATAGCCCCCCCGGGTTAGCCTGGAGGGATGCCGCAATCCCAGCGTTCCCACCTGACCGCCGTCCTGGCCCTCGCGGCCATCGCGCTGGTGTGGGCGGGCGGCTTTCCGGCGGCCAAGTATTCCCTGCAGGCGGGTCTGTCCGTCGGCGCCCTGCTGAGCATCCGCTTCGCCATCGGCGCCGCCGGGCTGGGCTTCATGCTGCTGCTCCTGAAGATCCCCATCCGCCGGCAGGACGCCCTGGATGGGCTCTGGCTGGGCCTGATCCTGGTCACCCTGTTCTGGCTCCAGACCGACGGCCTGCGCTTCACCAGCACCTCGAAGTCCGGCTTCATCACCGGCCTCTACGTGATCTTCACGCCCATCGTGGCCCTGCTGGTGGGCGATCGGCTGCGGCTCTTCCATGGCCTGGGCGCCCTGGTGGCCCTGGCCGGCCTGACCCTCCTGGTGCGCGAGCCCGGCGCCGCCTGGGGCGGCTGGAACCGGGGCGACTCGGAGACCCTGCTGGCGGCCATCCTCTGCGGCTTCCACATCGTCATGACCGGACACTTCTCCCGCCGGTCCTCGGGCTGGGTGCTGGCCTTCATGCAGGTGGCCGTGACCGGGGCCGTGTCCCTGGTCATCACCCTCGCCCTGCCCACCCCCTACGGCTTCCAGAGCGCCGGCCCGGCCCTCGCGCAGCCAGGCACCTGGGTGGCCCTTGGCTTCATGGGGTTGCTGGCGACGACCCTGGCCTTCTACGTGCAGAGCACCTTCCAGTCGCGGGTGGGCGCCACGGAGTGCGGCGTGATCTTCTCCATGGAACCCGTCTGGACGGCGCTGCTGGCCATCAGCGGCTGGGTGCCGGGCATCCGGGAGCACCTCAGCCCGGTCCAGTTCCTGGGGGGCGGCCTCATCCTCGCGGCCACTTTCGTGGCGGAGCTGGGTCCGAGGCTGCTGCGCAAGGCCGCGGCCACCGAGACCGAGGAGCCCATCGGATAGCCGCTATCCTGGTTGTGACAGAGGAGTCTTCATGTTCATCGTCACGGGCGGCGCGGGATTCGTGGGCAGCAACCTGGTGCGGGAGCTGAACCGGCGCGGGCACACCGACATCCTCCTGGTGGACAACCTCACCCGGGGCGAGAAGTCCCGGAACCTGGCGGATCTGACGATCTCCGACTACATGGACAAGCGGGAGTTCCGCGCCCGGCTCGACGCCTTCACGCTAGACCTGAACCCGGAGGCCGTGTTCCACAACGGCGCCTGCTCGGACACCATGGAGGCCGACGGCCGCTACATGATGGAGAACAACTTCGGGGACTCCCGGGCCCTGCTCCACTGGTGCCTGGCCCGGAAGGTGCCGCTGGTCTACGCGAGCAGCGCGGCCACCTACGGCGCGAGCTCGGACTTCGAGCCGGTGCCGAGGAACGAAGGCCCCCTGAACGTCTACGGCTACTCGAAGCTGGCCTTCGACCAGCACGTGCGCAGCCTGATGCCCGCCATCCAGAGTCCCGTGGTGGGCCTGCGCTACTTCAACGTGTTCGGCCCCCGGGAGCACCACAAGGGCCGCATGATGTCCGTGCTCCACCAGCTGCTGCGCCAGCTCAAGGAGGAGGGCGCCTGCCGCCTCTTCCGCGGCACCGAGGGCTACGGGGACGGTGAGCAGCAGCGGGACTTCATCTTTGTCGGCGACATCGTTGCCATCAACCTCCACTTCGGTGCCGGGGGCATGGCCAAGGCCATCGTGAACGCAGGCACCGGCCGGGCCCGCAGCTTCAACGACATCGCGAAGACCCTCATCGCCCACCTGGGCCGGGGCCGCATCGACTACATCCCCTTCCCCGACGAGCTGCGCGGCAAGTATCAGAGCTTCACCCAGGCCGATGTCCGCAGCCTGCGCGCGGCCGGGTACACCGCCCCCTTCACCGAGCTCGAAGCCGGCATTGCCGCGACCCTGGCCGAGCTCAGCTAGGACTCGCTCACTCCATCCGGTCGAGGATCACCAGGGTGACGTCGTCCACGAAGGGCACGGGGCTGTTGAAGGCCCGGGTCTGGGCGATCACCACGTCCGCGGACTCCTCGGCTCCGGCGGGCAGCTCCGCGCAGATGCGGCGCAGCCCGGCCTCCTCCAGCATGGAGCGGTCCTCCCGCTCCACCTCGACCAGACCGTCCGTGTAGAGCACCAGCCGATCGCCGGGCAGGAACTCGGACTCGTGCTCGCTGAAGGGCAGCTGCGGATCCAGGCCCAGCATGAAGCCCTTGCCCCTCAGCACCTCGGAGCGCTGGAGCCCACCCCGGCTGCCGCCGACGATGCGGAACGGCGCGCAGTGGCCGGCCACCACGTAGCGCAGCCGGTTGGTGAGCGGATCGAGCCGGCCCAGCCAGGCCGTGGCGAACTGCTCGGCCAGGGTGGAGCGGCAGAGGTCCTCGTTCATGCCCTCGGCCCAGTCCAGGGGGCCGCCGCCCAGGCGCACCTGGTTCTCGAAGGAGGTCTTCACCATGGCGGAGATCAGGGCCGCGGTGACGCCATGGCCACTCACGTCGGCAATCATCATGCCGGTGCAGCCCCCGGGCAGCTGCACCACGGCATAGATGTCGCCGCCGATGCCCGCCGCCGGCAGGTAGCGGTGGGTGTAGCGCGCGCCGGTCACCTCGCCGGGGAGCTTGGGCAGCAGACCCATCTGGAGGGCTGCGGCCAGCTCCATCTCCTCCTGCACCCGCTGCTGGAAGGAGGTCAGCTCCTTGTTCTGGCGCTTGATCTCCTTCTGCATCTCGATGAGGCGGAAGGTGGAGTCCACCTTCGCCAGCACCTCCTGCGCGTGGAAGGGCTTGGGGATCATGTCGTCGGCGCCCAGGGCGAGGCCGCCGATGCGCGAGGCGGTGCCGTCCAGGGCCGAGAGGATGATGAAGTAGATGTCGCGGGTGGCCGGATTCGACTTGACGCGCTTGCACAGCTCATCACCGGGCAGCTCGGGCATCCGCAGGTCGGAGATGATGAGATCGGGCCGCGAGCGGTCCATCTCGGCCAGGGCCTCCAGGCCGTTGCCTGCGGTCAGGACCTGATAGCCCGCCCGCTTGAGGTAGAAGCTGAGGATGTCCCGGATGGGGGCTTCATCATCCACCACCAGGACCAGGCCCTTGGCCATGGTGAGGCGCGTCTCAGGAGCCGCGGAGGGCGTCCTGCTCCGTGGCGAAGATGGAGAAATAGTTGGTCAGGTTGGTCTGGTCGAAGGTCTTCTTCACCGTCGCGGGCAGGCAGCACAGGTGCAGCTTGCCACCGGACTTGTCCACGCTGTTGCGCGCGGCCACCAGCAGACCGAGGCCCGAGGAGTCGATGAAGCTGACGCCCTCCAGGTTGATCGCCAGGAGCTTGGGCTGCACCGTGGCCACGGTCTCGCGGATCACGTCCCTAAGCTGCGCGGTCACCTCGAAATTGACCTTGCCCTGGATGGACACGACCGACGCGTTGCCTTCTTGGCGCGTCTGGATGTTCAACATGGATCCTCCTGAAGAATTCCCCTGAGCACTCTTCGCCGCGCGGCATCCCGCTGGCGCTGTTTGTATTCCGAATGTGATGCCGGACCCGAAAGTGAGCTCTGAAACCCTGATTGTTCCATTACTTGGACTTCATGTGCGAAGAAGAAAGTAAATTCCTCCTGATCCCGGAGCAAGTCCGGAATGCCGGCAAGGTCGGATAATTCCGTGTCCCCCATGGTCTGGAGCCGGTCCTGCAGGATCTCCAGAGCCCGGGTGGCAGGACTTGGCAGGCGCACCAGGGTGCGGGCTGTGAACTGGATTGCAGCGTAATCCTTGCTGGAGAAGGGGTTCTTCTCCTTGCCCTGGGCCTTCATGGACAGGGAATGGCTCAGGGCGCGCCGCTCGGCGGGGTCCATGTCCTGGAGGCAGAAGGCTGGCGGCAGCTCCTCCATCCACGCCTGGAGGGCCTCCATGTCGATCATGAGGTTCCGGCTCCGGCTGGGCTTGATGTGGGTAGGCATGAGCACGTGGTGGTCCAGCAGGAACCGGATGACCATGAGCACGCCCAGGTGGTCCTCGGCCACCAGCCGGATGCCGATCTGGTCATAGATGGTCTCCGCCACGTTCTCGGGCTTGTGGAGCATCTTGAGCAGCATGGAAACGCGGTCCTTGTTCTCCTTGCGCTCCACGGCCACCAAGGGCACCTCGTAGGCTCCCCGCAGGCACCAGCGATCCTCCTCGCAGACCAGGAACTGGTCGTAGCGACTGAAGACCTGGTGCTGGATCTCCGGCAGGTAGCGCAGGTTCACGTTGTGGTCCACGTGGAAGAGCGTGTGCATGAGCCGGAGGATGGCGCAGGACCAGCGCGCCCGCAGGTCCTGGGGACGCTCCGAGGCCCAGACCAAAAGGTCCAGGGGATCCTGGAGATCCATCACTTCCAGGGGCACGTGGAGCTCGGTCCCGTCCAGGATCACGCCCTCCAGGAAGTCCACAGCATCCTCGTAGACCCGCAGCACGGCAGCCCGCTGGACCGGCACCGCCATGTCATAGCCGTAGTTCAGCGCGAAGGACCAGGCCTCATCCGGCGACTGGATGCGGAGCCCGTCCAGATCGATGGGCGAGCCTCCCCCGAGGATCAGCTGAGTGACCTCCAGGGGCATGGGGAACAACGCGAGGTTTTTCATGACTTCCAGATTCTCTATCGGGCCGATAACGGAAAGCATAAAAAAACGGGGCGCCCGGTCAAAGGGCGCCCCGCAGGAACCGGATCTGCCTACTTGATGGCGAAGGCGGCGACGAGCACGTAGATCACGAGGGCCTCGATGAGGGCCAGGCCGATGATCATGGTGGTGCGGATGTTACCGGCAGCCTGGGGGTTGCGGGCGACGCCTTCGCAGGCGGCCATCACAGCCTTGCCCTGACCCAGACCGCAGCCGGCGGCGGCGATGGCGAGGGAGAGGTGAGCGACGTACTGGCCTTCGAAGAGGCTCTTCTGCACGACGGGGGCGCCCTGGGCGAACGCAACGGCAGCCAGGGTGAAGAGGAAGGCGGTGGTGAGGAACTTCTTCATGGTGGTGCTCCTGTGAGGTTGTCCCAGGGGTTCGGAATCCCCAGAACGGTTAGAAAGTTTTTTCGAGCGGAAATCGCTGCGCGATTTCCGAAGGCTCAATGCTCGTGGGAAACCGCGCCGCTCAGGTAGATCGTGGTCAGCATCGTGAACACGAAGGTCTGGATCAGGCCGAAGAACAGGCCGAGGAACATCATGGGCACCGGCAGCAGGATCGGCATCAGGCCGAAGAAGATGCCCGCCACCACGTGCTCACCAGCGATGTTGCCGAAGAGACGGAGGGAGTGGCTGAGGATGCGGCTGAGCAGGCCCAGGATCTCCAGGGGGAACAGCAGCGGGGCCAGCCACCAGATGGGCCCCATGAAGTGCGCCCAATACTTGAGGAAGCCCTGCTCCCGCATGCCATGGAAGTTGTAGTAGCCAAAGACCACCAGCGCGGAGCCGAGGGTGATGTTCCAGTTGCTGGTGCCAGGGCTCAGGGCCGGGATCAGGCCGAAGAAATTATTGAAGAAGACGAACAGCGCCATGGTGCCGATGAATGGCAGGTACCGCTCGCCGTGGTGGGCGATGTTGTCGTTGATCATCTCCTTGAGACCCTCGACGACGCCCTCGAAGACCTGCTGCAGGGGGCCGGGGATGCGGGCCAGGTTCTTGCGGACCAGGGCCGTGATGAGCATGGCCGTGAGGGCCGCCAGAGCCGCGTTCAGCAGGTGGTCATAGCGCTCCAGAACCGACAGGGGCGCCCCATGGGCGAAGCCGAGCCAGGCATGCCGGGAGAGTCCCAGGACCTGGGTGAGCCATTGGGCGAGCAGCGATGCGTGATGTTCCATCTCGGTCAGACCTCAATCAGGCGGGGTGTCTTCGGGTTTCTCGAAGCCCAGACGCAGGGCCTCGAGGAGAATGCCGGCCACGAAGAGAAGGACCCCCAGGGCCAGCGGTAAGGCTTCCGCCGGGTATAGGGCTATCATCCCACGCAACACCAGTGCGATCAACGCCAGTTTGCCCAGGGACAGGAACCCGTAGACCCACCGGAGGCGGACCGAGGGGGTCAGCATCCGGCCGGTCAGTACCCGATGCAGCCCCCAGAAGCCGAAGCTGGTCAGGCCGCCCACTCCGAAGGCCAGGGCAGCGGTCCAGGAGCGGAACAGCCCCCACAGGAGCAGGCCCAGGAGGCCCACCACCAGCATGGCCTGGGTGATCCGCCGCAGGTGGTGCTCACCCTCACCCATGGGGATCTTTGCCATCTGGTTGATTCGCCTCCAGCTTGCGCAGCTCCTCCGCGTCCCGCCGGGCCATGCGCCGGTTCAGCTTGTAGAGCTCCCAGAAGGCCGCGCCGATGCCCCAGATGAGGCCCACCCACTGCCCCCGGACGGGGTTGCCAAACCACCCGCCGATCCAGCGGCCCAGGAAGAAGCCCAGGGCGATGCAGAGTGGAAAGGAGATGCCCAGGGACATCAGGTCCCCCCAGAGCGCCCGCTCCCCGGGATCCGCGTCTTCCTTGCCCGGCTTCAGGATCACCCGTCACTCCCATGAAAGACTTAAGGCGCGGGTGGCCCCGCGCCTTAAGTCTAAGTCAGGAAACGCTGGATACGACCTAGGCTAGGAAGATCTTGCCAGCCCAGTCCAGCAGCCAGGGGCCGAAGGCCGTGCCGACCAGGACCAGGATGCAGGCCAGGGTCACGATGAACACGGAGGCGGCGCCCATGGGGATGGCCTCACCTTCGGGCTCGCGGAAGTACATCTGGCTGACCACGCCCAGGTAGTAGTAGGCGCTCACGGCACTGGTCAGCAGGGCGAGCACGGTCAGGGTGACGTAGCCCTGCTCGATGGCCAGCTTGAACAGGTAGAACTTCCCGAAGAAGCCCACCAGCGGAGGGATGCCCGCCAGGCTCAGGAGGAACACCATCATGGCGAAGGCCAGCACCGGGCGCTTGCGACCGAGGCCCTTGAAGTCCTCGATGCGCTCACCCTCACCCTGGCCCTGCAGGTAGATCACCACGGCGAAGGCGCCGGTGTTCATGACGATGTAGATGGCCATGTAGAGCCAGACCGCCTGGGCGCCTGCCTGGGGGTCGCCCGACAGCACGCCCAGCAGCATGTAGCCCACGTGGGCGATGCTGGAGTAGGCGAGCAGGCGCTTCATGCTCTGCTGGTTCACCGCCGCGATGTTGCCGAGGATCATGCTCGCGCCGGCAATGTAGCTCAGCGGCAACACCCAGTCGCTGGACACCCCGTGGAAGCCCGTACCGAAGACTCGCAGGATGGCAGCCAGGCCGGCGGCCTTGGGAGCCGTGGCCATGAGGGTGGTGATGGGGGTCGGAGCACCCTCGTAAGCGTCGGGTGACCACATGTGGAAGGGCACCGCGGCCACCTTGAAGCCCATGCCCACCAGCACCATCAGCACCCCGGAGAAGACCAGCAGGCTGCTGGACTTGGGTGCGAGGGCCAGGGCCTGGTTCAGGTCCGCCAGGTTGGTGGTCGTGCCGCCGGCCGCCCCGTAGAGCAGGCTGATGCCGTAGACGAGGATGCCGCTGGAGAAGGCCCCCAGCAGGAAATACTTCATGCCGGCTTCCACGCTGGTGGCGCGGTCCCGCAGGTAGGCCACCAGGATGTAGATGCAGATGGCCATGAGCTCGACGCTGAAGTAGATCGAGATCAGGTCGGAGGCGCCGCAGAGGAAGAGCATGCCCGAGAGGGAGAACAGGATCAGGGCGTAATACTCCACGGTCTGCTGCTTCAGGCTGTCCAGCAGCCTTACGCTCAGGGCCACGGCCCCGGCGCAGCCGAGCACGCAGAGCATCTGGAAGCCCCGGGTGAGACCGTCCATGCGGAACATGCGGGAGAAGCCCTCACCTTCCGTGGTCCGGGTCACCAGCACGGCGGTGATGGCGAGCACCAGCAGCGTGATGGGCGCCCACTTGTGCTTCTCGGCCCGACTGAACATCAGGTCCCCGGGCCAGAGCATGAGCGTGGCCACGGTCATCAGGAAGAGTTGGGGCAGGATCAGATGCGTGTCCCGAAGGAGCGCATCCAGAAGCCCCTGAGAGAAGCCGGTCATTGGTGCCCCCCTCCCTGGGCTGGTGCGCCATGGGCGGGCTCAGCGTGGGGCGCGGCATGGCCTGCAGGAGCAGCCTCATGGCCAGCGGGAGCGGCATCGTGGTGGGCGGCCGGGGCGGCCATGCCCTGCATGCCGAGCTTGGCGGCGATGGCCTGCTTGACAGCCAGATCCTGGGCGGCGTGGAAGCCGGGGGTGACCTGCTCGACCAGCTTGCGCACCGGGGCATCCATGACAGCCATGATCGGTCCGGGATAGAGGCCGATCCAGAAGGCGGCGACAACCAGCGGGGCGAAGTAGAGGATCTCGCGCAGGTTGAGGTCTTCCATCTTCTCGTTCACCTCGGTGATGGGGCCGAACATGACGCGCTGGAACATCCAGAGCATGTAGGCGGCGCCGAGGATGATGCCGAGGGTGGCGACCACCGCGGCCCAGGGGAAGGCCTGGAAGGAGCCCATGAGGATGACGCCCTCACCGATGAAGCCATTGAGCAGCGGGAGGCCGATGCTGCTCATGGTCATGATCATGAAGATGGTGGCGAAGATCGGCATACTCTTCGAGAGTCCGCCAAAGTCCGCGATCATGCGGGTGTGCCGGCGCTCGTAGACGATGCCCACCGCGAGGAAGAGCCCGCTGGTGCTGATGCCGTGGTTGATCATCTGGAACAGGCCGCCCTTGATGCCGTAGGGATTCAGGGCGAACAGGCCGAGCATGCAGAGGCCGAGGTGGCTCACGGAGGAGTAGGCCACCAGCTTCTTCATGTCCTTCTGGATCATGGCCACCAGGGCGCCATAGATGATGCCGATCAGGGACAGGCCGATGAACCAGGGCAGCAGCTCCTTGGTGGCGGTGGGCATGATGGGCAGCAGGAAGCGCACGAAGCCGTAGGTCCCCATCTTCAGGAGGATGGCGGCGAGGATGACGGAACCGGCCGTGGGCGCCTGCACGTGGGCATCCGGCAGCCAGGTATGGAAGGGGAACATCGGCACCTTGATGGCGAAGCCGACAAAGAAGGCCAGGGCCATGAGGGTCTGATAGCTCTTGCTCTGCTGGGCGATGACTGGAGCCATGGCCTGGAAGCTGGCCAGGGAGAAGTCGTAGACGCCCGTGGTCTGGTGCTGGAGGAAGTAGATGGCGAGCAGCGCGACCAGCATCAGGACGGAACCGGCCAGGGTGTAGAGGAAGAGCTTGATGGCCGCGTAGAGCTTCTGGGGGCCGCCCCAGATGGCGATGAGGAAATACATCGGAACGAGCATCACTTCCCAGAACAGGTAGAAGAGGAACATGTCCTGGGTGATGAAGACGCCGAGCATGGCGGTCTGCAGCACCAGCATCCAGATGTAGTACTCCTTGTGGCGCTCGAGGATGGCGCTGAAGGAACAGGCGATCGCGATGGGCCCGATGAAGGTCGTCAGCAGCCAGAGCAGGAGGCTGATGCCGTCCATGCCCACGCTGAACTTGACGCCCAGGGCGGGGATCCAGTTCCAGGCGCCGGCCCACTGGACCGCGTCGCTGGCCCGGTCATAGCCGAACCAGAAGGGCAGGCTCAGCAGCAGGCTGGCGATCATGATCAGGAGCGAGCCGATCTCGAAGACCCGGCGCTGGTCCTTGGGCACGAGGAGCAGGACCAACGCGCCCAGGACGGGCAGGAAGGTCGCCACCAGCATCAGTGTCGTGTTTGCGGTGAACATGGGGACTCCAACCAATGAGGACTAGGCGATGAATTTCCAGAAGGCGAACACGAGGAAGCCGATGAACATCACGAAGGCGTAGTGCTGGACCCGGCCTGTCTGAAGGCCGCGGAAGACTGCGCTGGTTTCCTGCACCATGTATTCGACGAGGTCGACGCTGCCGTCGATCAGATACTCGTCCACCCAGTGCATGAGGTTGGCCCAGATCAGGGTCACGCGGGCCGCCCCGTTCACCATGCCGTCCACCACCCAGGTGTCGAAGCTCCAGAGCTGGGCGGAGAAGCGCTTGAGGGGCTCGATGATCGCCGCATCGTAGAACTCGTCCACGTAGTATTTGGCGTTCACCCAACGGAACAGGTTCGGGAAGCGGGCGACGAAGGCCTTGGGGCGGCTCCAGGTGGGATCGATCTTGTACATCCACCAGGCCAGGAGCATGGCACCGGGGGCCCAGATCAGGGTGGCCCAGGCCATGAGGCCATACTCCATGGCGGGCGGGATGTGCTCACCGTGGTGGGGGGCCGACACCTGGTAGAGCAGTGGCTCGATCCACTTGCTGAACAGGTCCGCCGGTACGATGGGCAGGATGCGGTGCAGACTCTCGGGGTAGTTCAGGAAGCCGCCGACCACGGCAAGAGTCGCCAGGGTGGCCACGGGCAGCCACATGCGCCAGGAGACCTCCGCAGGTCCATGGCCGTGGGCTTCGTGCGTGTCGTGGGCCGCGGCGTGGGCGTGGGCATCGTGGCCGTGCGCATCATGGCCATGATCGTCATGGGCTGCGCCGTGGTCGTCCCCGTGGCCGTGGGCCTCAGAGGGGACGCTCAGCCCATGCGGATCATGCCCGGCTCCCCGGTATTCGCCGTAGAAGGTCATGGCGATGAGCCGGGTCATGTAGAAGGCGGTGCAGAAGGCGCCGAGCATGCCCAGGATCCAGGCCACCAGGTTCAGGGTGGGGCCCGTGTAGTGGCCGTGCTGGTACCAGCCCTCGAACACCTTCCAGAGGATCTCGTCCTTCGAGAAGAAGCCGGAGAAGGGGAAGATGCCGGCAATGGCGAAGGTGGCCATGATCATGCTCATGGCCGTGATGGGCATGAGCTTCTTGAGGCCACCCATGTTGCGCATGTCCTGCTCGTGGTGGCAGGCGGCGATCACCGCTCCGGATCCGAGGAAGAGGCTGGCCTTGAAGAAGGCGTGGGTGAAGACGTGGAACATGCCGGCGCTGAAGGCCCCGGCGCCCATGCCCATGAACATGAAGCCCAGCTGGGACACGGTGGAGTATGCCAGCACCTTCTTGATGTCGTACTGGGCGAGGCCCATGGTGGCGGCGACGAAGGCGGTGAGGGACCCGAAGGCCAGCACCACGGCCAGGGCCATCGGGGCGTTCACGTAGATGAAGTTCAGGCGGGTGATCATGTAGAGGCCGCTGGTCACCATGGTCGCGGCATGGATCAGGGCGGACACGGGCGTCGGACCGGCCATTGCATCGGGGAGCCACACATACAGGGGGATCTGCGCGGACTTGCCCATGGCGCCCACGAAGAGGCAGCAGCCGATGAGGTTGAACCACCAGGTCGGCGAGGCGGTGTGCCCGTAGAGGGTGATGAGCGGCAGGTTGGCGACCTCGCGGACCGAGCCCATCAGGGTGTCGTAGTCAAGGCTGCCGAAGACCTGGAAGATCAGGAAGAACCCGATCATGAAGCCGAAGTCGCCGATGCGGTTGGTGACGAAAGCCTTCTTGCCCGCGGCGGCGGCGAACTCCTTCTCGAAGTAGAAGCCGATCAGCAGGTAGGAGCAGAGGCCCACCCCCTCCCAGCCCAGGAACATCATCATGATGTTGGCGCCCAGCACCAGGTTCAGCATGCTGAACACGAACAGGTTCAGGTAGGCCATGAACCGGTAGTAGCGGCCGTCGTTGCGTTCCTCGGCCATGTAGCCGGTGCTGAAGAGGTGGATGAGGAAGCCTGCGCCGGAGACCAGGAGGGCCATGCAGCCGCTCAGGACGTCGAACTTGTAGGCCCACTCGATCTTGTAGGTGCTCATCCCGCCCAGCACGTGGGCGCCGCCCACGTTGAACCAGGTCCAGAGGCTCTGGTGCAGGGAGCGGCCCTCAGGGGGCATCCCGATCAGCTGGATGAAGTGCCACAGGGTGAGGAGGAAGGCGAGGCCCACGCTGCCGAGGGCGAAGAAGTCCACCACCGCGGTGTTCCGCAGCTTGCGGCCGCTGAGGCCGTTGATGAGGAACCCGAAGAAGGGCAGGAAGGGGATCAGCCAGAGCAGGCTGCTCGGCTGGGAGGCGGCGGTCGCCGCGGCGTGCGCCAGGGTCATGTCGGCACTCATGATCGTCGTCATCCCTTCAGCAGGTTGATGTCGTCCACCTGGACGGTGTCGCGCTTGCGGTAGAGGGCCACCACCAGCGCGAGGCCCACGGCCACCTCGGCCGCGGCGAAGCCCATGACCAGCAGGGCGAAGGCCTGGCCGGAGACGGACCCGCTGTGGCGGGCGAAGGCGATGAAGTTCAGGTTGGCGGCATTGAGCATGAGCTCTACGCACATGAGGATCACCAGGGCGTTGCGGCGGATGAGCACGCCGGCGATGCCGATGGAGAACAGCGCGAAGGAGATGAGGAGGACCGCGTTGAGGTTGACCATCACACCCGCTCCGTCTTGGCCAGCACCACGGCGCCCACCAGGGCGACCAGCAGCACCACGCTGAGGATCTCGAAAGGCAGCAGGTAGCCCGCGAAGAGGCCCCGGCTCACGGCCTGGGCGTTCTGCTGGGCGACGTTGAGGCCCTGGGCCAGATTCTCCGGAAGCTTCAGGGCCTGGGGAGAAGCCGCGCCGAAGATGACCTTGCGGAACACTGCCGAGAAGGCGGCGACACCCAGCAGCACCGCGCCGATGGCGTAGCGGGACTGGAGCTGGAAGACCTCCTTCTCCTTGGCCTTGGTCACCTCGACGAGCATGACCACGAAGAGGAAGAGCACCACGATGCCCCCGGCGTAGACCAGGATCTGCGCCATGCCCAGGAACTCGGCCTCCAGGGCGAGGAAGCAGCCGGCGATGCAGAGCATCGCGAAGAGGAAGGCCAGCACGCTGTGCACGGCGCTCCGGGAGGCCACCACCACGGCGGCGCCGCCCAGGGCCATGACGCCAAAGATGGCGAACATGTTCCGGCCGATCGTTTCGATGAAATGTTCCATGGGGCGTCCTCGGGTTGCTCGGAAGATGGGGGTCAGTCGTCAGCCACGCTGAACTTGCCCACGGGAGAGGGCTCGAACATGTTCTGGCTCAGCCCCTCCATGCCCAGCGAGAAGTCCTCCCGGTTGTAGGTGGCCAACTCGAACTGGTGATTCAGGATGATGGAGTCGAAGCCGCAGCTTTCCACGCAGAACTCGCAGAAGATGCAGCGCTCCATCTCGAAGTCGTAGCGCACGGGATAGGGCATCTTGCGCCCTTCCTTCTTGCCCTTCTCGATGGTGATGACCTGGGTGGGGCAGATCTTCTCGCAGGCCAGGCAGCACACGCACTTGATCTCGCCCTGCTCATCCTTCAGCAGCGTGAGGCGGCCGCGGTAGCGGGGCTGGACCTTGGCCACCACCTCGGGGTATTCCGAGACGATGTGGAAGGGCACCTTCCGGCGGTTGGCCGTGAAGAACACCTTGCAGAAGTGCTTGCCGGTGATGGCCAGGCCCTTGGCGATGTCGGAGGGGATCAGGGTCCTCAAGAACTTGTTCATGGACGGCCCCTTAGACGGCGCAGCGGACAAAGGCCGCGAGCAGGAGGTTGACCAGCGCCAGGGGGATCAGATACTTCCAGGCCACGCTCATGACCTGGTCATACCGGTAGCGGGGGATGGTGCCGCGGACCCAGATGTAGGTGAACAACAGGAAGATGATCTTCGCCACGAAGAAGATGGCGTGGGGCCCGGCGATCCAGGCGCCCGCGGGCAGGAGCTTGTTGACCAGGCCCTGCAGGCCGAAAGGCAGCAGCCAGGAGCCGCCCAGGAAGAAGCCCGCAGCCAGCGCGCTGACGACGGTCATGTTGATGTACTCGGCCAGGTAGAAGAAGCCGAACTTCATGCCTGAATATTCCGTGTGGAAGCCTGCCACCAGCTCGTTCTCGGCCTCGGGCATGTCGAAGGGCAGGCGGTTGGTCTCGGCGAAGCCGCAGGTCAGGTAGATCAGGAAGCCGAAGACCTGGGGCACCAGACCCCAGGCGGAGGTGCCCGTCGCCATGCGCTGCGCCATCTCGCCGAAGTTGAGGCTGCCCGTGAGGACCACCGGGGCCAGCAGGCTGATGGCCAGAGGCACTTCGTAGCTGACCATCTGGGCTGCGCTGCGCAGGCCGCCCAGCAGGGGATACTTGGAGTTGGACGCCCAGCCCGCCAGGACGATGCCGTAGACGCCGACGCTGGCCACACCCAGGATCCAGAGCAGGCCCACGTTGATGTCGGCGATGCCGCCGGAAACCGGCAGGCCCGCGAGGCCCGGGAACCAGGAGGGGAACACGAAGAAGGTGCCCGGCACGAAGGAGATGGCGGCGAACACGACCACCGCCGAGACCATGCTCAGGGCCGGGGCGATGAAGAACACGAACTTGTCGGCCTTGGCAGGGATGATGTCTTCCTTGAGGATCAGCTTCAGCACGTCGGCCAGGAGGCCCGGGATGCCGCGCCAGTAGGACAGCACCGGGATGCGACCCCACTTCCACATGCCGCGGTTCATCCAGCCGGTGACGCCGATGTGGCCGCTGGCCACGCGGGTGGAGCCCAGGCGCTGCTGGATATGGCCCAGCACCTTGCGCTCGGCGAACACGGTGAGAGGCACCACCACGAAGACGAAGAGCACGACCAGCACGCACTGGATGAGCGTGATCGCGATGGACTGGAGGAGGGTCGGAGTCGGCATGGCTGTTGATCCTCGTCGGCTAGCGGTCGATCTCGCCGAGCACGATGTCCAGGGTCCCGATCGCGGCGACGATGTCGGCGATCAGGCCACCCTCGGCCATCTTGGGCAGGGACTGGAGGTTGATGAAGCCGGGCGCCCGGACGTGGAAGCGGTAGGGATTGGTGGAGCCCTTCTCGCCGACGAGGTAGTAGCCGAGCTCGCCCTTGGGGGCTTCGGTGGCGTGGTAGACCTCGTTGACCTCGGGCTTCAGGATCTTGGGGATCTTGGCCATGACAGGCCCTTCGGGCATGCCGTCGAGGCACTGCTGGATGATGCGGGCGCTCTGCCGCATCTCCGCCATGCGCACCAGGTACCGGGCATAGGTGTCGGCCGCGGTCTCGGTGGGCACCTCGAAGTCCATCTCGGCGTAGGCAGCGTAGGGGAACGCCTTGCGGATGTCGTAGGGCACGCCGGCGGCTCGCAGAACGGGACCGGTGACCCCCAGGGCAATGGCGTCCTCGGCGCTGAGCATGGCCACGCCAACGGTGCGCTTCTTCCAGATGCGGTTCTCGCTGAGCAGGTTCTCGTATTCCTCGAGGCAGGTGGGGAACTTGGCCAGGAACTTCCGGGCCATCTTCTCGAAGCCCGGAGGCATATCCTCGCGCAGGCCGCCGATGCGGAAGGCCGTGGTGGTGAGGCGGGAGCCGCAGAAGGCCTCGTTCATGTCGAGGATGTCTTCGCGCTCACGGAAGGCGTAGAGGAAGACCGTCATCGCGCCGATGTCCAGGGCGTGGGTCGCCAGCCAGATCAGGTGCGACGCCAGGCGGTTGAACTCGTTCAGCAGCGTGCGGATGTACTGGGCGCGCCGGGGCACCGTGATGCCGAAGAGCTTCTCGTTGGCCTCGGCCCAGCCGAGGTTGTTGGCCACCGCGGAGCAGTAGTCCATGCGATCGGTCCAGACCTGGCCCTGGAAGAAGGTCTGGTTCTCGCAGATCTTCTCGACGCCCCGGTGCAGGTAGCCGATGACCGGCTTGCAGTGCGTGATGGTCTCGCCGTCGAGCCGCAGCTTCACCCGGAGCACGCCGTGCGTGGACGGGTGCTGCGGGCCCAGGTTGATCTCCATTTCCTCGTTCTTGAACACCGTCCGCTCCTAGTCCGCCTTGGGTTGCTTCAGGTTGATGCCCAGCTGGCCGGCCTTCTGGAGGGCGATGCGCTCAATCATGCCGCCCCGGTCTTCCCGGAAGGCGATGTCGCGCTGACCCCAGCCCACCACGGGGTAGTCCTTGCGCAGGGCGTGGCCCTCCCAGTCATCGGGGCAGAGGATGCGGGTCATGTCCGGGTGGTTCGCGAACGCGATGCCCAGCATGTCGAAGATCTCGCGCTCCATCCAGTTGGCGCTCGGATAGACCGAACAGGCGCTCTCGGGCACGAAGCCCTCGGGCACGAGGATCCGGAGCCGCAGGCGCTTCCGGCGGCTGATGCTGGTCAGGTGGTAGACCACGCTGTAGGCGAAGTCGCTGGCCGCGGGGTAGTGGGTGGCCGACTGGTCCGCGAGCATCTCGTAGTGGAGGTCCTCGCGATCCCGGCAGAGGAGCAGGGCCTCATGGAGGGCGCCCTTCTCGATCTGGCAGGTCAGCTCGCCGGCCTGCTCGAAGATCTCCTGGACCTTGGCACCGAGCAGCTCCTGGAGCAGCAGCAGGTCGGCATCCTTCGCCTCCTGGGGCCAGGGTGTCTTCAGGTCGTTGTCGTCCTTGCGGGGCACCGGCCGCACAGGGGGCTTGGGAGCGTCCTTGCCGTCGGCCTCGGCCTTGGCCTTGGCGGTCTCATAGTCCGCCTGCATCTTCTTCCACTTGGCCTCATCGGCCTCAGCGGCGGCCTTCACTTCAGCCAGATAGGTGCGGTAGCTCGGCAGGGGCACCGTCTTGGGCATCACCACCTGCCGCTGGGGCGAGGCGGCGTAGTCGTAGACATAGGGTCCCGCAGGGGCCTCCGGCACTTCGGGGGCCTGGGGGATGATCGGTTCCGTCATCAGCCGACCTCCTCGAAGATGTCCTTGTACCGGTCAGCCAGGCTGCTGGTCATGATCTTGTCCTGCAGCTTCATGAACCCGTAGATGAGCGACTCGGGCCGGGGAGGGCAGCCGGGGATGAAGACATCGACCGGGATGATCTTGTCCACGCCCTGGATGGTGTGGTACGAGTCGAAGGGCCCGCCGGCGGTGGCGCAGGAGCCCATGGCAATCACCCACTTGGGCTCGGGCATCTGGTCGTAGAGGGTCTTGATCACCGGGGCCATCTTGTAGGTGACGGTGCCGGCGATGATCATCAGGTCCGCCTGGCGGGGGGTGGCGCGGAAGATGCCGGCCCCGAAGCGGTCAAAGTCGAAGCGGCTGGCGCCGGCGGCCATCATCTCGATGGCGCAGCAGGCCAGGCCGAAGGTCACGGGCCACACGCTGGTGGCGCGGGACCAGTTCATGACCTTCTCCACCTTGGTGGTGATGAGGATCTGCTCGAAGGCGGAGGGCTGCATTACTCCCATGTGAGGGCTCCCTTGGACCAGATGTAGCCGTAGCCGAACAGCAGCAGGAAGAGGAAGAGGCCGAACTCGATGAAGCCGAAGATCGCCAGTTCCTTCATCTGGATCGCCCAGGGCATGAGGAACACCGTTTCCACGTCGAACACGAGGAACATCACGGCCACCAGGTAGTAGCGCACCGAGAACTTGGACCTCGCCTCGGACGTGGGCGTGACGCCGCACTCATAGGACGAATATTTCGCCGCACTTGGCCAGTTAGGCCGCAGCAGCCACGACAAATTCCAGATGATGATCGGCAGGGCCACTGCTACCAGTATCAGCAGCAGGATGGACGCGTACCCACGCATGGAGCCTCCAGGACCAGTCATTGTGGAGCCTCGGTCCCACTAAGGTCAACGCTCGAAGCCAACCCGGCCATCCTTTGTGACCCATGCCCTATTCTCAGCCATCCTCCCGGCCTCCGATCCGGTAGGATGCTTGCATGTCCGTGCCGAACCCCCCGAGCCCCGCCGATTCCGCCGAGGCAGCCGATCGCGCCTTGACCGACTTCAAGCCGGCCAAGGAGCTCTACCCCACCCTCGACCTCACCCGTGAGCCGGTGGACTTCGCGCTGTTCCAGGCCCTGCCCCTCGACCTGATGTTCAAGCACCACTTCGTGCCGGTGCAGGAGCGGGATGGCGCCCTCTGGCTGGCCATGGCCGACCCCCTGGATATTCCCACCCAGGACATGCTGCGCCAAAGCCTCAAGCGACCTCTGCGCTTCGCCGGGGCCCCCCTGGCCCAGATCCAGGAAGTGCTCAAGAAGTCCGAGAGCGGACAGAAGGTCATGGACGAGGCCGGCGAGGCCCTCAAGGTCCAGGTGCTCCATGAAGAGGACTGGGACGACGAGGTCCTGGACCTCGAGCGCCTGACCGACAAGGACGAGGCCCCCATCGTCCGCCTGGTGGACACCACGATCTTCAACGCCCTCCAGCGCCGCGCCTCCGACATCCACCTCGAGACCACAGCCACGGGCTTCCAGATCAAGTACCGCATCGACGGCAGCCTCTACTCCGCCGCCGACCCCATCGACCGGCGCTTCGCCTCCCCCATCATCAGCCGCATCAAGGTCATGTCCGAGCTGGACATCGCTGAGAAGCGGAAGCCCCAGGACGGCCGCTTCAAGCTCAAGGTGCGGGGCCGGGCCATCGACTTCCGCGTCAGCATCATGCCCACCATCCACGGCGAGGACGCGGTCATCCGCATCCTCGACAAGGAGAACCTCACCGAGGAATTCCAGTCGCTCACTTTGGAAATCCTTGGTTTTTCTGATCACGAGCTGAAGCGGCTTCGCCGTTTCGCCCATGAGCCCTATGGCATGTTCCTGGTGACGGGCCCCACGGGCTCCGGCAAGACCACCACCCTCTACGCGGTGCTCAGCGAGATCAGGACGCCCGAGGACAAGATCATCACCATCGAGGACCCCGTCGAGTACCAGCTCGAAGGCGTCACCCAGATCCCCGTCAACGAGAAGAAGGGCCTGACCTTCGCCCTGGGCCTGCGGTCCATCCTCCGCCACGACCCCGACAAGATCCTGGTGGGTGAGATCCGCGATCCCGAGACCGCCCAGATCGCCATCCAGTCGGCGCTGACGGGCCACCTGGTGTTCACCACGGTCCATGCCAACAACGTCCTGGACGTGCTGGGCCGCTTCCAGCACATGGGCGTCGAGGTCTACAACTTCGTCTCGTCCCTGAACTGCATCCTGGCCCAGCGGCTCATCCGCGTCCTCTGCCCCAAGTGCAAGCGGCCGGCCCCCCCGCCGACGGCCCAGGAGCTGGAAGAGAATGACGTCGACGCGGCGTGGCTGAGTGGTGCCAAGCTGTTCGACCGTGTGGGCTGCGTGGACTGCCACGGCACCGGCTTCCGGGGCCGGCAGGCCATCATCGAGTTCATGGGCCTCAACGATGAGCTGCGCGAGCTGCTCATCCAGCGCGCTCCGGTCCGCGAGGTCAAGGCCGCGGCCCGACGCGGGGGCATGCAGTTCCTGCGGGACAGCGCCCTCGAGAAGGTGCGGCTGGGTCTCACCACCTTCGCCGAGATCAACAAGGTCACCTTCCGCGACGGCGCCTGATCAGGCGTCCTTGCCCCGCAGCACCCCCTCCAGATGCGCCTTCAGCTCCTCCAGGCTGAAGGGCTTCGCCAGGATGCTGGCCGCAGGGGTGCCCGCCACCAGCTCGGCGGCCTGCGGGGTGGCCCGACCCGTGGCCAGGACCACCGGCAGCTCTGCCCGCAGCTGGCGCAGCAGGGGCAGTGTCCCCGCCCCCCCCAGGCCCGGCATGTTCAGGTCCAGGATCACCAGGTCAAAGGGCGCTCCGGTCTCCAGCAGCGCCAGGGCCGCCTCTCCCGAATCGACGGCCTCCGGCGCGTGCCCCAGGGTCTCCAGCAAGGTGCAGAGGCTCAGCTGCAGCAGGTCATCGTCATCCACCACCAGCACCCGCAGCGACCGGGCCTTGGGGGAAGGCGGCTCGGCCACGGGATCGGAGTCCAGCTCCCGCGCCGCCGCCGGCAGCTGGATCGTGATGCAGGTGCCCACACCCTCGGTGCTGTGCAGGGCCAGGTGCCCGCGATGGGATTTCACGGTGCCATAGACGATCGAGAGTCCCAGCCCCGTGCCCTTGCCCTGGGGCTTGGTGGTGAAGAACGGGTCCATGGCCCTGGCCATCACCTCCGGAGGCATCCCCAGGCCTGAGTCCTGGATCTCCAGTTCTACCAGCGTGGGCCCGGCGTTCCGGGTCCGCAGCGTGAGGGTGCCACCCTCGGGCATGGCATCCACCGCGTTCACGCAGAGGTTCATCAGGGCGTGACCCAGGGCGGCGGGATCCCCCAGGACCGGGGCCAGGCCCGGGTCGAGCTCCATCTCGAGGCGGACCCGCTGCAGGGTGGTGTGCTCCAGCAGGGCCGTCTGCTCCCGCACGACCTCGTTCAGGTTGACGAGCCGCTCCTCGGTGATGCCCTGCCGGGCGAAGCCCAGCAGCCCCTGCACCAGCGTCCGGCCCCGGAGACAGGCCTTGGTGATGGTCTCCATGCTGCGCTGCTGGGAGGAGCCCTGGGGCGCCAGGGTCTCCTGGATCGAGGACAGGGCCATGATGGCCCCCAGCACGTTGTTCATGTCATGGGCCACGCCGCCAGCAAGGCTCCCCAGGCTCTCCATCTTCTGCGCCCGCTGGAACTGCTGCTCCAGGTCCCGGCGCTCGGCCTCAAGGCGCTTTCGGTCGGAGATGTCCCGGAAGGTGACGATGCCGTAGAGCAGCTCACCCCGGTCGTCATAGAAGGGAACCCCACTGTAAGAGCCGTGGAACGGTTCGTCGGCGTCCTTCACCTTCATGGACACTTCGTATTCCGTGAACCGTTCGCCCCGCAGCACCCGGGAGGAGGGTCGTTCCGCCAGCGCCAGGTCGCGGTCCCCGGAGCGGAGCCACTCGACCAGGGCCAGGGTCCCGGCCTGATTCGTGGGGGGGATCAGTCCCCACCGCTCCCAGATCTCGTGCGTAGAGCGGTTTGCCAGGATGACCCGCCCCTCGGGGTCGTAGAGCACCAGGCCCTCGTTCAGGTTGGAAAGGATCGCCTCGTCGCGCAGGGCCAGCTGCCGCTGGGCTTCCTCGCTGCTCCGCAGCGCCTCCTCGGCCCGCTTCCGCGCGGTCACGTCCCGGACATAGACCACGAACTGTCCAGTGTCCGGCAGGTGGGTGGCAGACACCTCCACAGGCAGGGTCGTGCCATCCCTCCGCCGGTGGACGGACTCGAAGAGGTCCGAGCCCTTCTGGAGGATCAGCGCGAAGTGGGCCCGGGTTTCCACCGGGCTCTCCACCGCCTCCAGGTCACCCGGGGCCTTGCCCAGCAGCTCTTCCCGGGCATATCCCAGCATGAGGCAGGCCGCGTCGTTGACTTCCAGGATCCGGCCCTGGGCATCCAGCAGCCAGACCGCATCCATGGCCGTGCGCAGCATGCTGAGGTGCTGGGCCTGGCTAGCGAGAAGCGCCGCCTCCGCCTGCTTGCGCTTGGAGACGTCCACGAAGGACACCAGCACCCGCGCCCAGGTGTCCTCGAAGCCCGGCTGGATCCGCACGCTGGTATCCAGCACCAGAGACCTGCCCTCTAGGTCGGCGAGCGGCACCTCGCCCCGGAAGAACCCGCCACCCTCCGCCAGGGTCAGGATCTCCTCCCGGAACAGCTCCAGGGACTCGGGCGTGAAGAAGGCCGGCAGCCTGGGCGCCCCCGCCTCCCGCACGAGGATGCCCAGGGCCTGGGCGCTGGCCCGGTTGACCGCCAGGATGCGGACCAGGCCCGCCAAGCCTGCGACCTGCTCGGGATGGGCCTCCAGGAAAGCGCGCAGGCCGGTCCCGTGCGTGTCGCGCAGGCGGTCCATGGCCTGCTTGAGGTCGGAGAAGTCCTCTTCGGAGATGCCGATGGGGGCATGGTCGAAGAGGGCGCGGTAGCGGCCCTCGCTGCCGAGGAGCTCCTGCTCGGTGCGCTTCTTCTCCGCGACCTCCCAGGCCAGGTCCGCGAACTGCTGGACCGTCTCCACATCCCTTGGACCGTAGGGGTCGGGCTTGTTGCCCACCCCCAGCAACGCGACGATGCGCCCCCCGCGCAGCACGGGCACCACCAGCTCCCGCAGCACCTGCGCGTGGCCCTCCGGCAGGCCCTTGCGATGGGGGAGGCTGGGATAGTCGTTGTGGATGACCGGCACCCCCTGCCGGACCGCGTCCACCCAGACCCCGGCCTGACTCACCGGGTAGTGGAGGCCGTGGCCCTCGGCCCGACAGAAGTCTCGGCCCGTACGCGTGCTCCAGGCTTGGAGGGTGAGGGTCTCCTGGTCCGGGTCCATGAAGTGGTAGAAGCCGACGCAGCTGCCCGTCAGGAGCTCAGCCTCGTCCAGGGTGGCCCGCAGGATGGCCTCCAGCGTGGCTGTGGCGGCCAGCTCCCCGATACGGGTCCGGGCCGCCAGGATGGCCTGGGCATAGTAAGCCTCGGTGCGATCCTCGAAGGTCAGCAGCCAGCCGCCCTCAGCCAAGGCCGTAGCTGAATACTCCAGCCAGGCATGGACCCCATCCTCCCAGCCCAGCCCGACCATGGCCCGTTCCACCGGGGTGCCCCGGCCCAGGCTCGGTGTGCCGGGGAAGTCCTCCGGGGCCAGAGACTTCCCTCCTTCGGCCAGCAGCCTGCAATCCGTCCGGAACAGGCCTTGGCTCAGGAGGCCACCCCGGTCCTGCCGAAGCAGACCCTGGGCCACGCCATTGGCCTCGATCACCCGGCCCGCGCCATCCAGCAGCACGATCCCCTGGGGCAGCGCCTCCAGCAACGGATCCCACCCCTGGCGAGCAGGAGACCTGGGGTTCTGGACCGGTTCAGACATGGGACACGCGGAGGAGATCCTGCCCCCCTCCTATCGGATCAGGCGACCTCTTGATGAATTTAGAGTTGCTTAGATTAAGAGTGCCTAACAAAACCCCACGGAGCCGCGGAGTTTTGTTAGGCACTCTAAGCCCCCCGCACCAGCTCCCGCTCCAGGCTCTGCAGCTTCCGCAACCGGGCGAAGAGCCCCGGCTGGGCGGCCAGGGCTTCCGGCGTGCCCAGCTGGACCATGCGGCCCTCCTCCAACACGAGCACCCGGGCGCAGGTCTCGGCCACGAACACGCGGTGGGTGGCCACCAGGAGGGTGGACTTCCCCAGGAAGCCGCGCAAATTCTCCAGGATCCGGCTCTCCGTCTCGGCGTCCACCGCCGAGAGGGCGTCATCGAGCAGCAGCAGCCGGGGGCGGCGGAGCAGGGCCCGGGCCAGGGCCGTGCGCTGACGCTCGCCCCCGCTGAGGATCACGCCCCGCTCGCCGACCACGGTGTCCAGGCCGTCAGGCAGCCGGCGGATCAGGTCGTCCATGGCCACCACCCGGGCGATCTCCCAGATCTCATCCTCGGTGGCCTCGGGCCGCCCCATGGCCAGGTTGACGCGCAGGGTGTCCGAGAACAGAAAGGCATCCTGGGGCACCCAGCCGAGCCCCGCCCAGTGGCGGCGCAGGTTGGCGTCAGTCAGGGGCTCGCCGTCCACCCGCATCTGGCCGGACTGGGGCTCACGGAGCCCCGCCAGGACCTGCAGCAGCAGGGTCTTGCCGGAGCCGATGCCGCCCACCACCGCGAGGCTGTCCCCGGGCGCCAGGCTTAGATCGAGAGGCCCGAGGCCCCGGCCCGTCTCGAAGCGGTGGGTGACCCCCTCCAGTGCCAGGGCCGCGGGGGTCTCCGGCAGGGTGATGGGTTCCGCGGGCGGCAGGGGGCGCTCGGGGCTGTGCAGCAGGTAGTCCAGGCGCTCCTGCCCCGCCCGAGCCCGCTGGAACAGGTTCGCGGACCAGCCCATGCTCATGACCGGCCAGGCGAGGGCCACCAGAAACCCCGTGAAGGCCGTGAGGTCACCCAGGGTCAGGGTGCCCTGCACCACCAGGGCGCCGCCGTAGGCCACCAGCACCAGCGCCGAGGCGCCGCTCATGAAGGCCGACAGGGGCGCGTAGGCGCTGAAGATCACGGACTGCTTCATGCTCAGGGACGCGTGGCGCCGGCTGAGGGTGTCGAACTGCGCCACCCGGGCCGCCTCCAGCCCGAAGGCCTGCACAACCCGCTCGCCGCTGATGGTCTCGTGGCTGAAGGTGGACAGGGCCGCGAAGGCGAGCTGCAGCTTCTGCTGCACCAGGTGGCTCCACTTGCCGATGACATAGAAGCCCATGGCCAGGAAGGAGAAGGGCAGCATCACCGCCAGGGTGAGCCGCCAGTTGGTGTGGAACATCAGGCCCAGGGTCACGGGCAGGATGGACAGCACCTGCAGGAAGCTCATGAGGCCTGGGCCGGTGGCCATGCGCACCGTGCCCACGTCGTCCCCGACCCGGGACATGAGGTCGCCCACCCGCTGCCGCTCGTAGAAGGCGAAGGGCCGCGCCAGCAGGAACCCGTAGAGGGACTCGCGCTGCTCCCGCTCCACCTCGCGGCTGAGGCCGATGAGCGTGTTGCGCATGAGGTAGCGCCCGACGCCCGCCGTGGCGGTGAACACCAGCATCCAGGCCAGGTAGACCCGGGAGCCGTGCCAGTCCTGGTGCTCCAGGGCGTTCACTGCCCGGCCGGACCAGTAGGGCACCACCGAAGCCGCCACGCTGCACCAGACCGTGGCCAGCAGGCCCCAGTGGAGGGTGCGCCGGTGGCGGGCCATCAGAGGCCACCACCACCAAAGCGTCGACTTCGAAAGATCTGCCAACGGGTCCTCCCCCCCGCAATCAGAGTAGCAACACCCATCCGACCCTGCCGATAGATCTGGACAGGGTCCGATTGGCCTTTCCCTGGCGCACGGTCTGACGCATCTTCGGGGTTCTTCCCGGATCCCCCCATGCGCCACCTCCTGCAGGTCCTCACCCTGGCCCTTGCCGCCCTGCTCGCCCCCGCCCAGGTGGTAGAGGAGTCCCTCCAGGCCGACCCCGGCCCCCTGGACTTCATCCAGGGAGACAGCTACGAGCAGTGGCTCCTCCAGTCCCTGGCGGGGGACGCGCTGGTGGGCATCCGGCCCGACGGAACGCTGACGCCGCGCCTGGCCACCGCCTGGACCCGGCAGCCGGACGGCACCCTCAGCTTCACCCTGCGCCCGGACGCCCGGTTCGCGGACGGCAGCGTGGTCAGCGCCGGGGATGTGCTCTGGACCTTCCACGAGCTCCAGCGCAACCCGCAGGCCAGCGCCACCAAGCGGGCCATCCTCGCCGGCGCCGAGTTCGGCGAGCGCCAGGGCCGCCCCTGGCTCCGCTCACCCAAGCCCCCGGGACGGCTGCTCCTGGAGCTGGCCCGGGTGCCCATCGCCCAGCGGGGCCAGCCCGGGCAGGGCTCTGGCCCCTTCGCCTTCCACCGGGAGCCCGGCGCCTGGGTCTTCACCCGGCGGGAGCACTTCCTGCGGCCGGGCATCGACGGCCTCCGCTTCCGCCTGCTGCCCGATCCCACCGCGGTCCAGACCGCGCTCCGCAAGGGCTGGCTGACGCTCGGTGCGCCCCTGGCTGCTCCCGAGGCCGAGCCGCCCTCCACCCACCGCCGCCTGACCCAGCCCTTGCATGCGCAGTTCGTGGTCTGGAGCCGCCTGGGTCCGGGTCCGCTGCGGCTGCTGGAGCGCTGGCGACGGGACGCCTTCCCCGCCCGGCTCCTGGGTCGGAATGCGCGGCCCAGCCGGGGCCTCTGGCCCGAGACCCTGGGCTTCCCGGTGCGGAGCATCCAGGCGGAGCGCACACCCCCGCCGCCCGCGCAGCTGGTGCTGCACCACGCGGCCGGCGACGCCGCCCTCGAGCGCCTGCTCCTGGCCCTCCGAGAGCGGGCGCGGCGGGACGGCTGCGACCTCCGCCTGCGGCCCCTGGAGCAGGGCCTGCTCCAGGGGCGGCTCCAGAAGGGCGACTTCCAGCTGGCGGGCTCGGTGGTGGTCTTCGAGCCCCAGCCCTGGGCGGTCCTGGAATACCTGGAACCCGGCGGACCCATGAACTTCACCGGCTGGCGCCATGCGCGGCTGGAGGCCCTGACCGCCCGCCTCCGCCAGCCCGGCGACGCGGCCTGGGAGGAACTGCAAGCCCTCTGGTCCCGGGAGCCTGCGGCCTTGCCCCTCCTGGATTTCCAGAGCGTCATCTGGGTGGACCGGCGGCTCCAGGTGGAACCCAGCCCCATGGGCCTCTACCTGCACACACCGGGAGCCGCGGGGTGGCGCTGGCGATGAGCCGACTGCTGCAGGGCCTGGGGATCTGGGGCCTCGGCCTGGCTCTGGCCCTGACCCTCCCGGGCTCGGCCTGGAAGGCGGCGGCCCCGCCGGCCTTCCCTTGGGCGGCCCTTGGTCCTGCGGCCCTGGCCACCGCCAGCCTCGCCCTCCTGGCGCCGCTGCTGGTCTGGCGCGGCGGCCCGGCCCTGGCCTCGCGGCGGTCCCTGGCGCTGCTGGAGGCGCCCCCAGAGCTGCTCTGGGCCGCGCTGCTGCTGGCCCTGTGGCCCCCGGCCTGGGGACCCCCGGCCCGGATGGCCTGGCTGCTGGCCTTCCTCGCCGCCGCCCTGCCCGGCGAGGTCCGCTGGCTCGCCCAGGCCCTGCCCGGGGAGCACCCCCTCCCACGGGCCTGGGGCGAGCGGGCCACGCGGCGCGTGCGGTGGCTGGTGCTGAGGCGGCTGGGGGTGCGCTGGCTTGCGGCCCGCCTGCCCGTCTGGCTCACGGCCACCCTGGTGCTGGAGCGAATGCTGGGGGTGCCCGGCCTCGGCACGGACTGGCTGACCCGGGTGGCGGGCCGGGATCACCGTGGCCTGGCGATCTGGGTGGGGGTCCTGGCCGGCCTCTGGCTCCTGACCCGGCCCTGGCAGCGGGAGGTGACGTGAGCACCGTCTGGCGGCTGGCTTTCCTCGCGGCCCTGCTGCTGCCGGACCTGGCCCTGGAGCCCTTCCGGGGCGGCCAGCCGGGCAGCCTCCGCCACCTCCTCGGCACCGACGAGCTGGGCCGGGACGCCCTGCTGCGGCTGCTGCTGGCCGCGGCGCGGAGCCTGGGCTTCGCCAGCGCCTGTGCCCTGCTGGCCCTGGCCCTGGGCACGCTGCTGGCCTGGCCCGGCCGCTGCCTCGCCGGGGCCTGGTCCGCCCTGCGCGGCCTGCCGCCCCTGCTCTTCCTGCTGCCCCTGGCCGCCGCCGCGGGAGGCCTCGACCCCCTGCCCCTGGGGCTGCTGCTGGGAGCCCTGCTGGCGCCGCACCTGGAGCCGGCCCTCCGCACCCGGGTGGACCTCTTCCGGCGCTCCCCCGCCTGGGCCGCGGAGCGGACCCTGGGGGCGGCGTGGCCTTCGATCCTGCGCCGCTGGGCCCCCTACGGCTGGCAGCAGGTTGCCGCGCTCTTTCCCAGCGCCTGGCTGGCGGCCCTCTGGGGCGAAGCCACCCTGGGCGCCCTGGGGCTGGGGCCAGGGCCGGGCCACGACAGCCTGGGCCGCCTGCTCGCCGAAGAGCTCCCCCGCCTCAGCACCGACCCCACCCCCCTCGCCAGCGCCGCCCTCGCCACCGTGTTGCTCCTCGCCGCCCTGAGCGCGCCGAGTGGGGAAGAAAAATATAGGATCCACCACGAAGGCACGAAGACGCGAAGAAAAGCCTAGAAGTTGGGGTGAAGGCGCTGGGGCCAGGCCCCATCTATCAACCCATTCCTGCACTTCTTCGTGTCTTCGTGCCTTCGTGGTGAATCGGTTGCTCTTTCCCTGACCCTTCGGGGAGTTCAGGGCCTTCCCAGCTTGGCCTGCATGATGTCGAGGATCTCGGTGTCGGCGCCGGCCATGCCGCGCTGGGCGAGGCGGCCCAGGTTCTCGAGGGAGGCTGCGCCCCCGGCGCCCACGATGCCGTCCGTGGCGGGGATGCCGAAGCCCGCCAGGGCCAGGCTGGCCGAGCGGAAGGCCGCCTCCACGCCGGTCATGGCCTTCATGGCGCAGCCGACCTTGGCGCCATCGCAGATGAGCCCGGCCAGGTTGCCCACCATGTTCTGGATGGCCAGATCCAGCTGGGCCGGCCCGCCGCCGCCCAGGTGCACCAGCCCCGCCGCGATGCCGATGCCCGCGGCGTTGGAGGCGCCGCACACCGCCGACAGGGTGCCCAGCCGCTGGGTCGTGGCCGTGGTGAAGAGGCAGGCCAGGGCCAGGGCCTCCTCGATGCGCGCCTCGGGATGGCCCTGCTCCCGCGCCCACAGGCCCAGGGCCACGGCCACGGTGATGCCCTTGTTGCCGGAACCCGCCAGGGACATGACCGTGAGCGGCTCGCCGGACATGCGGCCCAGCACCCCAGCGCTCACCAGCCGCGGGATGCGCAGCCAGGGTTCGCTCCCCGGCGGCGGCACGAAGCCCGCCGGGAAGTGATCCACCGAGTGCTCGGCCATGGCCAGGTTGAGGGCCAGACCCTCCCGCAGCCGGGTCCGGTCGGCCTCGGTCAGGGTGCCCGCCAGGGCCACCAGGTCTGCCAGGGACATGGCCCCCACCTGCTCGCGCACGGAGTCCGCCGCCCCGGCGCCCGCCGCGGCCAGGGGCACCGGCACCGCCACGCCGTTGGCCTCCAGGCAGACCAGCCGCGTGTGTTCCTGCTCCAGCACCGCCCGGCCCGCGCCACCCGCGCCGACCACCGTGCAGCTGATGTAGAGCTCCGTGCGGGTCGCGTCCACCTCCACCTGGAGCGACTCCAGGGTGAGCAACCGAGCCGCCTGCGCCCGTGCCTCCGGGGTGACCGTTTCGAAGATCTGCAAGGCTGGCGAGGGATCCGGCAGCACGGCCCCCAGGGCCAGGGCCCATAGCACGCCTGACTGGTGGTCGCTGTTGGGGATGCCCACCGCGTGGCAGTTCTTGTAGGTGCGGGCATCCAGCACCAGCTGCACCGACCGCGGGCTGCCCCCGGCCTGCTCGGCGGCGAGGCAGGCCGCGTAGGCCACCGCAGCAGGCTCCGTGCAGCCCAGCGCGGGCTTCCATTCGGCGGACAGATACTCAGTTAGGTTCATGCGCAACCTCGGCAAGCCATTCTCCCCGAATCGGCCCCTGCCCCCGGTCACAGTCAGCAGCACCCCCCAGGAGCAAAGGCGGAACCACAGATGACGCCGATGGGCGCAGACCCGCATCGGAACGTGGGTTGAGACTCTATCTATCTGGTTCTTCGGGGATTCCCGGGAAAGAAGAACCGCCAACGGCAGAGGAAACAGAGGGTGCCGACCGACCCCTGCAAGCGCCCGCTTTCGGCGGCTGTGGGCAGTTATCCCCGTTCATCCGTTTTTATCCCCGTCCAAATGCGCTTGTTGTTGAACCTTCGGCCTGGCATTCCGTCCCAGAAAGCAAAAGCATGACGGGGATCAATGGGATGGACGGGGACGCCTGCAAGTGCGTGGCCGATAATCATCCCGGGAATCCCGGAAGAACCATTTAATTATCAGCTTTTATCGGTGTTCATCGGTGGCAATAAATGCTTTTTTGTCGACCGCCCTGCCGACCCACCCCATCCCCTGCGCCTTCGGGGATTTCAACCTTCTGGTCGGTGGTTACCCCACAGCCGGGTTTCCTTTTCCTGTTCCAACCCCTAAGCTGCCTCCATGAGCGCACTCACCGGCAAACCCATTCCCGCTTTCTCCCTGCAGGACGACCAGGGCGCCACAGTCACGGCCAAGGACCTCGAGGGTCACTGGACCGTGCTCTATGCCTACCCCAAGGACAGCACCCCCGGCTGCACCACCGAGTCCTGCGACTTCCGCGACAACCTGGCCCGGGTGCAGTCCCTGGGCGCCCAGGTCTACGGCATCAGCCGCGACAGCCTGAAGAGCCACCTGAACTTCATCGCCAAGCAGAGCCTGACCTTCCCCCTGCTCTCCGACCCCGACTGCGCCCTGCTTACCCCCCTCGGCGCCTTCGGCAAGAAGATCATGTACGGCAAAGAAGTGCAGGGCATCATCCGCAGCACCTTCCTCATCGACCCCAAGGGCGTCATCCGCCACGTCTGGCCCAAAGTCAGCGTGAAGGGGCACGTGCAGGAGGTCCTGGAGGTTCTCGCGGGCCTAAAGGCCTGACGTGAATTGGGCCTATCTCGGCGTTGCCGCACTGCTCCCGCTGATCGTGGCGATGGGCGCAGCCCTGGCGGCGGGAGCCGTCAAGGCCATCCGGCTGAACCAGCTGGGTGGCTCCAGCCGGGCGGCCTTGGCTCGGCTGATCACGACCATGACCATCACCTTCCTGGCCGCCTTCTGCCTCTTCGGAGCCTGGGAAGCGAGGACCACCCTCGGCGGCCTGGCCCGAGTGGCCCTGGGCCGCCCCCAGGATCAGCGGGCCATGGGCCAGCTGCGTTCCCACGGCGAGGGGTTCCTCAAGAAGGATCCCGCCAAGGCGGTCCAGTGGTTCCAACAGGCCGCTACCGGCGGTGATGCCGAATCCCAGCTGTTGCTGGCCAGGGCCGTGTTGCATGGCCAAGGCCTTGCAAAGGATCCCGCAGCGGCGCTCCGCTGGGCCCAGGCCGCCGCAGATCAGGGGCATCCGGATGCCATGGTCCTCGCTGGGGATCTGCTCGCCCCCAGCGACCCTCTGGCTGCCAACAGGCGCTATGGCCAAGCCCTGGCTGCCCTCCAGGACCGCGCCCACCAGCGGGACGCCCCGGCCTGCTTGTCCTATGGGTTGTTGCTCTGCTCGGGTAAGGGAACACCCAAGGACCTTGTCGAGGGTTTGGCCTGGATGCTCACGGCCCGGAAGCTGGGGCTCAGCCCCTTCATGGGGGTCATCGTCCAGTTGCAGGAAGCAGGACTGACACCATCCCAGCGCGACGAGGCGGCCCAGCGTGCTACTGCGATCCAGTCGACCCTCGGGCGCTGACTTCACCCCGCCATGATGCTGAAGCCGCCGTCCACGTAGAGCACCTGGCCGGTGATGCCGCGGCCCATATCGCTGACCAGGAACACACCGGCGTCGCCCACTTCGAGCTGGTCGGTGTCCTTCTGCAGCGGGGTGTGGGATCGGTGGTGTTTGAGCTTGGTGCCGATCCCCGGAATGGCCGAGGCGGCCAGGGTCTTGATGGGACCAGCGGAGATCGCGTTCACGCGGATGCCCTGGGGACCCAGGTCCGCGGCAAGGTAGCGCACGCTGGCTTCCAGGGCGGCCTTGGCCACGCCCATCACGTTGTAGCCGGGCACCACCCGCTCGGCCCCCAGGTAACTGAGGGTGACGATGGAGCCACCCTCGGGCATGAGGGGCTGGGCGGCATGGCTGACTGCCGCCAGGGAGTAGGCGCTGATGTCATGGGCCACGCGGAAGTCCTCGCGGCTGGTGTCCACGAAGCGGCCCTCCAGCGCATGGCGGGGGGCAAAGGCCACGGCGTGCACCACGAAGTCGAGCTTGCCCCACTTCTTGCGGATCTCGTCGAAGGCCATGACGATCTGGCTATCGCTGCCCACATCCATGGGCAGGAGCAGGGGGTTCTTCAGGTCAGCCGCCAGCTCGTGGACGTTCTCCCCGAGGCGCTCATTCTGGTAGGTCAGACAGAGCTGGGCACCGGCCTCGGACACTCGCTGGGCGATGCCCCAGGCGATGGACCGCTTGTTGGCCACACCGATGATGAGCCCCCGCTTGCCTTCCAACAACCCGCCCTTGACCACCATGCGATTTCCTCCGAAGTCGTTTCGAAACAGTCACCCAGGATACCCGTGAACCTCGCGTCGCGACCATACCCAGGGTCAGGTGTCTGCCTTGAGGAACGCGCCGGATCAGAATCCCGTCAGCAGCAGGTCCATGGCCGCAAGAATCTCCGCGCGATGGGCGGCGAGGTCCCCGACCACGGGCCCCAGCTCCCGCAGCGGGATGCCCGCCAGCTCCGGCACCACCGCTACCAGGGGCTGGCCCTGGAACGGCAGCACGGGACACAGCCGGGTGAGTGGGGGTCCTCCCGCCTCCAGCTGCCGGTAGAGGGGCACCACCAGCCGGGTGCCCAGCTGGGAGAACACGTCGGATTGCACGTCCACCAGGAAGGGCACGGTGGCGCGGGTCCTCGAATTCAGGTTCTGATGGACTGAGTAGGCCACCATCAGAAGGACCGGAGGCCGTCGCTGAAGACCCCCGCGGCCTCGACCCGCTGGTTGTAGGTGGCGATGGCGGCCTGGTTCTCCTCGGCCCAGCCCTCCGCCAGCCGGGCACTGACGGCATAGGCCAGGGCCTCCTCCGCCACCGCCGACAGGTTCAGGCCCAGGTCCTTCCCCGCCTGGAGCAAGTCCGCGTCCAGGCTGAGGTTCACGGGCCGCTTGGTGCCTTCCCTGCGGTTGCCACCGGACATACAGCCTCCACAAATCATGCGCCTATTCTATGCGCATGATTTGTGCGCTATCAAGCCAATTTTCATCCGTCAAGAATTTAGCGGCCCACATCACCAGCAATAGATTCTTTTCATCTCTTTCTTTATCAGCTTTTAATCAGCACTTATCGGTGTTCATCGGTGGTTAAAATGCTTTTCCCAACCTAGCCTGCTCAATAATCGGGTTCTACTGGTTGCCTCCCAGGTCCCGGACCCCCATGCTCCCCTTCGCCGCCCCTCTGCTTCTCCTTCAGCTCCAGGCCCCAGACCCGGCCTTCCGGGCGGACCTGGATGCCGGGCGCTACCTCGCGGTGCTGGCGGAGTCCTCTCGGCGGGTGGGGCAGAACCCCCGCGATGCCGCAGCCCTGGCGGCCCGGTCCCAGGCTCTGTCCAGCCTGCAGCGCTTCGGCGAGGCCCTAGCCGACGCGGACCGGGCGCTGCAGGTGAACCCCCGGCTCGCGGACGCCCTGCTGGCCCGGGGCCTGGCCCGGGCGGGCCAGGCCATCCGGCAGCGGGACCTGGGTGCCCTGAGAGAGGCCCTCGGCGCCCTGGATGATCTGCGGGCCGCCACCGAGGCCGATCCGAGCCTAGCTCCGGCCTGGACGAGCCTGGGCCTGGCCTACGAGCTGCTGCCGGGCCTCCTGGGCGGCTCCACGCGCAAGGCCCTCCAGTGCGCCGACCACCTAGCTCGCCTCGTCCCGGCCCGGGGGGAGCTGCTGCGCGCCCTAATCCTTGTGGAAGAGGGCCGCTGGCGGGACGCGGAGCCCGCCTTCCAGCGGGCCCTGGCCCTGGCTCCGGGTGACCCCGAGGTCGTCGCCCAGTGGCTGGACGCCCTGGACAGTCGCCCCGCCAAGAAGGCCCTGGGCGAGGCCGGGAAGAACGCCCGCCTCCTGGCCGAGGCCGCTCGGCTGCTGCCCAGCATCCGCACCCACGCCCAGGCCGTGACCGCCGTCAGCGACGCCTACCTGCACGCCGGCCAGCCCGAAACCGCCTGGCAGGTCCTCCAGGAGGCCCTACCCCACGCCGACGCTCCCAGCCTCCTGCGCCTGCAACTAGGCAAGGTCGCCGCCGTCAGCGGCCTCCACCGGACCGAAGGCCTGGCTGCCCTGGACCAGGTCCTCCGCGAGCCCCTCGAAGGCGGCACCGCCGGCCTCCCCGGCGCCTGGTGGCGCAGAGGGCAGATCCTGATGGACCTCGGCCGAAACGACGAAGCCCTGAGGGCCGCGCAGAAAGCCCTCGAATTGGATCCAAGGCACCGGGGGGCAAAAGCACTATTAGAAGCTATCGGGAAGTAACCAATCGGGCTTTCCATCCAGTGGTTCTAATACCTCTACAATTTTAGTATAATCAAATACGCCGCATATCGATATATTTCATTATAATTTCACGGTTATTATTCACAATAAATCATGCATTCTTATATTGAAGTTAATATAACTTTATGATCATAATCACGGGACTATATTTCTGCGCCCAAGAAGTCCTCGCTGACCGTGCCTTATTGCTAAGTAGATGAGTTTCAACCTCATGAAAACTTTGCGATAATTACGAAATAAAACGCATGCAAGAATAATTAAATAAATTGAATATATAGTTGTATTTAAAATTACAATAACCATATTTGTTGATTTATTTAGAAAAATTCTATTACGTGCCGAATAATATATTCTATCCTCATTAGCATTGGGAGAAACAAACATATTCCCGTTCGGCCACGAGGTATCGATATCTAATATGACAGAGTCACTGCAATTATAAATAATCGCCTGTTGATTCAAAAAGCGCTCACTGTACTCAATGTCATCCATATCCACAAAGAGTTCAGACATGGGGTACCCAACTGCAATCAACCATGATGAGTGGAAAAAGAATCCTCCGTATAAAGCGCAGTCTAATTTATCTAATGTGGTTTCATCAAGATCATTTGATGGCTTTGCTGAAAATATATTTTTAAATTTTGTTAGAATATCTTTAAAGTGAAACCCTAAAAATGAGTTTGGGGGAAGCGATTTTACAACGCGATAACAATCCTTTTCTTGGTTGTTGCTATAACTAATTCTTCTGCTAAGGAGACAATTAGTGGGCACATTACCCAAGTAATAATAATTTTTAATTAGAGCTTCTAATGCATTAAATATGGGCTTATTGTCATCATCCAACAGCCATATAAAATCGTAATCTAGTTCTGCAGCACGCTCTAACCCAGATCTAAATCCACCCGCGGAACCTCTATTTTCAAGAAGATCTATGCATTCAATACAATTACCATGAATATCAATATATTTTGCAATGCCTATTTTTGTTTCATCTCCAGAGCCATTATCTACTACAATCAATTTACCTACACCCATGCCTAATACAGCTTCGATCACCTGTTTCAATAAATGCAATCGATTCCCGTAAGTAACGGTAATAACACATGTTCTTAAAAAATATGATTGATATTCGAAATCACCCATTGAACTCATATAGATTTTTTCGCGGTTATAGTAATGAATTCTCGAAATTTTGATATATGTAATGCTTGACGTTCTGCATTGGCAACTTCTCGCCGGCTTTGTTTCGTTAATTTAAGATGACCCCAGGGATTTCTGCCATTTACGACAGCCTCACTTGCGAAAAAAGTCATAGCACATAATGGCCGCCATGGTTGGATTTGAATGTCAACGAACCCAATCGATTCCAGCAATTGTTGTAGTGAACTATGTGTAAATAAGACCAAGTGGCGAGGAGGTTCTAGGCCACGCCAATGAGCACCAAAGCGGACGTGCCCTAAAGCCTCAAGATTAGGGGTTTCAATCCAAATTAAGGCATCCCTTTTAAGAAGGCGGTAACAGGAGCGAAGAACAGAATGTGGATCGTGAACGTGCTCGAGCATATGGCTCAATGTAATCATATCAAATGCATCTGCCATCGAATTGAGTACCTCCACACCCCCAAGGCGCACGTCCAGCCCGCGACTACGGGCAACCACGACAGCCTCGGGGTCAGGATCTACGCCGAGTACGTCCCAACCGCCACTGCGCGCCAAGGTTAGAAATTTACCATTCCCGCAGCCAAGATCTAATAGTCGTCGGCCTTCAGACACCCTGGGGAGATGGCGCATTTCGGCATCAAGCAGAGCCCGCCGACCAGGCAACAACCGTGTAACCCATTTGCCTAAAGCTATAGCAGGATATTCATGGGTGCCATAGCAGTGATTAAGATACCCATTACCCAGCGCTTTGCGCAGACGATTCAAGCCTCCAATTGGTATGCCGCTATCCAAATGAGTGAAATAGTTCTTGTAGGCAATATGGATCGTTTCCGGCGATGGGCGTGGGTCGAGGTAAGCACTGCCACAGGCCTCACACCTATGGAGCATCCATTCTCCGGGCGCGCAGGAAAAAAGTTGATCACGCAGTCCAGAATATAAAATATGCCTTCGCAAATCTCCACAAACAGGGCACCCATTTACTTCTTCTAGCCCTCCGGTTGGCCAACTAGGCGATTCCTGGTTGACTAATTCATCAGGAAGTTGCTCTGCGGACATATTCAGCCGTCTCCGAATCACTAGAATCATGCGAAGTGAAGTTAAATTTTATTTATTATCGAATTAGACTTGGCTCCACAACCTCACGCACGCCACTTCGCATAGGATTTAAAGAATAATCTTTCCTCCTGGTTCAATCCAACCCGCCAAAGCAGCGTCAGAGACATCACCATCGAGGCAACTCTGATTCCTGTATCAAGTTGTGGATTGTTTGCCAGGAGACCCCAACTCATGGCCCTGGCTGCGACAAGCGGAAGCAGGGCTGACCCTGGGATAAGTATGCCACGCCGGAGGAATACTGATGTGTCGACCCGAAACCTGGAACATCGGGGCAGATAAACCCAGAGATGCGCTGCCACACCCACCAGTCCACCTAAGACTGTACCCCAAGCAACACCCACGGCACCAAAGGCCATCCCAAGCAGCACACTTGCCACTAGATTTGAAAAGCCTTCGGCCAGGGGGCCTCCCATGATTTTGTGGTGGTCTCCCGTTCCGATAACCACAAAAACAAATGGGATCATAGATAATCGGATTATCGTGCCTAAAAGCAATATGTCAAAAAACCTCATCACCCAGATTTCATAAAAAGGGCCGATGTATAGGCCAATCATGGATGGGACTATTGCCACACAGAACGCTGATAGTAGCGTCAGTAGAGCAATGTTCAACCTAGTGCCCCGGAGAAGAACTTGTCCCAATGCCGCTTGGTCGCCCCTGCCCTCCAATACCGCACTGGCTGGCATTAAAACCTGGAAGATTGCCGACTGAAATCCGGTAAGGAGGGATAGCAGGCCCGCCGCAATCCCAAATGCACCTACCATAGGGAAGTCCAACCATGCAACCAATAGCAGATCAAGGCCGGACACCAACAGCAGCGCAAAACTCCAGACAGTTAGTGCAGTGCAAAAATTCAAAAGTATACGGAATGCGCTACGGTCAACGCAAGCGGCAGATAGGCGGAGTGAACCCCCAAATCGAACTCCGACAAATGCCTGTACGGCATAAGTGATGAGATTCACGGACGCAAAGGTTTTTGCAATAACAACAAGATCGCCCCTAGCAAGGACAGCAATTACTATGCCCATCCCAATGAGGAGGCGGCTTGTCAGATGAATAGCGGCTGGGACCTCATTTCGTTGAAGGCCTATAAAAATGCCACTAAATACAGTAAATGGGAGACCCAGAGCCATTGAACCCCCGACCCATGCGAGTGCAGTTCGGGCCTGAGGATACAAGGCTGTGGGAACTTTGGGGAAGAAGAATGAAAATTTCCAGATCACAAATACGATGAGTAACCATCCAAGGATAACCGCCCCACATAGGATGGCCGTCGCCGTGGACACGATTCTGTCGCGTTGGCGATGATCTTCTCCTTCATGTTCGCGGGCCACAAATCGCCCAACAGCCGTCTGTAGACCAAAATTCAGCAAGTCTACATAGGCGCCAACCTGAAGGATTAATACCCATGTGCTGTAAGTGTCTTGCTCCAAATAACGGACCAGGATCGGTGGAAGAACAACCGCAAGTATGGCCCCCGAAGCCCCACTAGCGATGTTCGCGACCGCATTCTTGACCAGTGTCCAACGGGCGAGCGGATCGGCCACTTTGAATGATACTGAAGACATGTCTACAATCCCAGATACCGAGATAAACAAACTACGCCAATATATATATATTCAGCGACACAAGAGGATCATCAGCACGGTTTGCCCACGATGACGACAACCGATGAATTCTGCCCTTCGAATAGGTCCAGCCCCCCTTGATCACCATAGATTCAGCCATAAAGGTTCACCCCAGATCCATTTTAGAAAGAAGAGCGCGGATGTGCCTCAAGGAACGCATCCAATTCATGGAAATAACTACTCATTTATTTTCTCCTATCTATCCAGGCCGCGCCTATTCAGGATTTGACTTTCCAACCGTCCTGTCTTGCCTAGGATTGCATGAAGAATTCCTAGAACCATGGCATAGACCTTTTTTATCTTAGAGGATTCGCTAAGCATGAAAGTGAGTAGCCTCCGAACCACAGGGATTACCATGGACAAGCCCCAGTTACCGCCACCTCCCTCGCAACGGCGCATCGGGAACATAAGCATGAAGTTCCTTGCCATGTAGTAGTAGCGCAAGGGGGAATAATTGTATGCAATCCAGTGGAATCCCATGAAGGTATGAATGGTGGGGAAGCCCAAGGAATGGATGAGTCCTACTGGTACCGAAACATAGTGGTGGTATCCAAGTGACTGGGTCCTCAGGCACATTTCGTGATCGGTAAGGTCCACGAAGTAGTCCTCCCGATATCCACCCGCGCGCTCGAAAAGAGGTATGGGGACAAGGGTCCCGCTGGTAATCAGGAGGTCGACTGGGGCAAAGGACTTCCCGACACACTGGCCTTCAGAGATGAGTTGGGCCCCTGTGTGAGGGTCCCGGTAATTTGCGCCAACACAGCCCACGGATTGGTTGTCGACCACATCATAGATCCTGGCATAGGTTTCCAGCAGTCCCTTCAGCGGATGGGTGTCCTGGTCAAAGGTCATGACAAAGCTGTAACCTTGGGCCGCCGCCCAGCGAAATCCTGTGTTGAGTGCGGCTCCTAGTCCCAAGTTCTCTTGGTTCTGATGCAGGGAAACGCCCTGCTTCAATCCTGCGGCTTCAACCACTCTTCGGGTTTCGCCAGTTGATGCATTGTCAACAAGTAGCACTTCGGATACCTCATCAAGGATGGCATCCAAATGATCGAGCAATGATTCGTCCGGAAAGTAACTGACGACCACTGCAGACGTGTTCTGCCGACTAGGGCGTAATGCAAGGTCCATTTATAGGTCCAATAATCGGCGCTGGAAGGGGATATAGAAAGGCTGTGCCATGGGAGGAGTAGTTGGAATCCTGCCGCGTGAAGGGGCCAGCACTAACAAGATGGTTCCCGGTCCTGGCCCTTTGCCCTGAAGCGTAATCTTCCCCTTAGATAAGGAGAAGGGCTGACCGTCTTGAATCGGTTCTCCCCCGATTCTCCATTGCCAACCGGGAATACCCTTAAGGATGTATTTATCATCCCAGGGCACTGCCCATGTCATTTCTAGGGTGCCACCAATTGACTTGGAGGATACCCCAACGACTCCTACTTGAGGATGGATAAGCGTCACGTGATTTCCCAACCACTCAGCATTCCCTTTGTTAAGTAGCATCTCTGTACGTCCGTTGCGAACAAAGACAGAGGCGTGTTCGGCTTCCCAGCGCCTCCACATCCCATCAGCGGCGCCACTTTGCATGAAGGCACCTGTGGCGAAAGGGGCAGCATGGGGAGCAGGGCTCAGCATCCCCACGCCATCCACATAACTCCGCCCTGGACCAACCCAGGCTGATGCGTAGTTCATCAACTCGACCTGAGCTCCAATGGTTGGCGCCCTGAGGACGGGAAGTGCCCCCAACAAAGAGAAAAGTGCTGAACCGACAATTAAGCCCCTCATGATTGGCACCTGAGCAGAGGGGAATGCCTCCTCAAGCCACTTTAGACCGCCCATCACCGAGGGCAGGACACCAGGGATGATGCATACGAAATGATATGGGAAAGCCCCAAAATAGAAAGCGCTGGAGGTTAGTGCCATCCAACCGACTACTTCCCAAATTCCCCATACGCCTTGTTCCTGCCGCACCCTTGCCATGCGAAGGAATAGCCCTAAGAATGCAAGCCCCCAGAAAGGCAAGCCCAACATAGTGACCTGTTGAAAATAGAATTTCCATGTCGAAGATATCCACCCCTGGTTTTCACTTAGGGCTAGCGACATCGATGGAGTTCCTTGAACAATTTTGGCGCCGAAGTCCACAACATGGAGCACCCATCCTGCCAACCCAACGGTTATAACCACCATAATTGTGGTCAAGAAAGCGTGTCCACCAATGTTCAACCACGTGCGAGGGGTGTGCCAACCTCGGTTTACCCAAAGTATCCCGATCAGCCAAACAAACCAGAAAAGGATTGTTTTGAAGGAAAGTAATATTCCGAGGGCCCAACAGAGGGAAATGATTATTCCTCTGAGTATTGGACGTTCCATCATGCGCAACCAAGCTAGGGTCGCGAGCAACATCAAGAGCAACACCAGACCGTCCGTGCGCATTTCCAGGACACGCTCACGAAAAGTAGGTTCCATCCACAGTAGAACGAGTCCAAGGATTCTACGGCCACAAGACCATTTTTCTGGCATCAGCCTAAAGAGGACCACCCCAATGCAGACCTGGACAGTGATGAAAAGTGTCCGGCCGAATAACCAACTCCCTTCCAATTTCACAACGGGGGCTAAGACTAGGCCTGAAAATGGCTTAAATGGGTCCAATGGCTTCCCGGACAGAAGATCCCAGGACCTCCCCATCAGCCATGGTTCGTCCCAGGTGAGGCCTTGGGTCAGACTCAGATATACAATCCAAGCCGCGAAGCCGATCAGGAGAATCGCGCTCCATGGATTCTTGCGAGCATGGAATACTAGGTCAGAGGTCATATCGCATCATGCCAGACCTTACTCAGTAACATCGTGTCTTTCCGGCAGCACTGCCTGACCCAACGGGAAGCAACGAATTTGGCCAAATAGGGCGCACTTGAGTGTCTTCGACTCAACCCAAATTTGGCGAATTGGGGTCGCGGTCAGGCCGAACTGGGTGGGTGCGGATAGCT
>CAIOFF010000070.1 GCA_903857495.1 uncultured Holophagaceae bacterium
GTCCACGGCCACGCCTTGAGGGAATCTGAACCGGGCGGCTGTGCCCGTGGCATCGGTGGATCCGAGAGTGCCTGCCAGACCGGCCAGGGTGGTGACCACCCCCGCTGAGGTGATCTTGCGGATGGTGTGGCTGGCCTCGTCAGCCACATAGAGGTTCCCGGCGGTGTCCACGGCCACGCCAGAGGGGGTGTCGAACCGGGCGGCCGAGCCCGTGCCGTCCACATTCCCGGCCCCGCTCGTATTGCCCGCGAGGAGGTCCAGGCCCTGGGCGCCGACCTTGAGGGTCTGGGTGTCGGTGTTGCCGGCGGTGCCGGACAGGGTGTAGGTCTGCCGGTTTCGGGGCGTCACCAGGGCGCTGAGGTTGCCCAGCACGCTGGCGCCATCCAGGGTCAGGGCTGTGGGCGCCGGGCCGCTGAGGATCCAGGACAGGGTCGCGCCGCCGCCATAGGTCACCAGCGGCCGGTTCGGGGTGAAGGCGTCGATGGCGAAGACGTCGGGCCTCACCGTCACCGTCCGGGTCGCGGCGGTGCCGGCGGCATTGGTCACGGTGAGCGTGTAGATCCGGTCACCCGTCCAGTCCGTGGTGATCGCCGCCGAGGCCACGCCGGAGCTCGGGCAGGTAACGCTGCCGCCCGCGGAGGTGAGGGTTCCCGTGCCACCCGTGTAGGTCGGCGTCAGGGTGAAGGTCGCTCCATAGGCCGGTACCGCTGGACTTGTCACCAGGCTCGTCGCCGTCGGCGCCGCCACGATGGTGCTGCTGGAGGTCCCCGCCGTGGAAGGCGTCCCGGCGGGGTTGGTCACCACGCAGGAGATCCCCACCGTGCCCGAGGCCCCGGCCGTAAAGGTGATGGCGTTGGTCCCGGCTCCGGCGGTGATCGTGCCGTTGGTGATCGTCCAGGCGTAGGTGCTGCCCGACTGGGTGGTGACGCTGGCGGTGTAGCCGACCGTCAAAGCCGTCACGCTGGCCGGGGCCGTCACCGCCGGCGTCGTCGGCACTGCCACGATGGTGCTGGTGGCCGTCCCGGTCAAGGAGGCCAGGTTCGCCTGGTTGGTCACGACGCAGGACAGGTCCACCGTCGCCCCCACCGTGGCCCCCGCCGTGAAGGTGATGCACCGAGTCCCCTGACCCGCCGTGATGGTGCCGTTGGTGAGGCTCCAGGCGAAGCTGCTGTGACTCATGGGGACGCTGGCGGTGTAGCCGCCCTGAGAGGCCGTCACGAAGCTCGGCGCCGTGACCACAGGTGTGGTTGGGACGGGAATCACGATCACCGTGGTGGTGGCGGTCTTCGTGGGATCAGCCTGGGACGTCGCCGTGACCGTTACCAGCTCAGCAGCGGGCTCGACCAGGCGGATCTTGTTGTTATTGGTGTCGGCCACATAGACGTTCCCAGAACCGTCCACCGCCACGCCGCTGGGATAAGTGAAGGTGGCCTGGCTGCCGGACCCGTCGTTCGACCCCGAGGAACCCGTCCCCGCCAGGATCGAGACCACACCCTCGGGGGTGATCTTTCGGATCTTGTTGTTGAAGGAGTCGGCCACATAGACGATCCCCGAACCATCCACCGCCACACTAGTGGGTTGGGCGAAGGTGGCCTGGTTGCCGGCCCCGTCCCTCGACCCCATGGAACCCGTCCCCGCCAGGGTCGAGACCACACCCTCAGGAGTGATCTTCCGGATCTTTCTGTACAAGTCGGCCACATAGATGTTCCCGGAACCGTCCACCGCCACGCCATTGGGATAGTTGAAAGTGGCCTGGCTGCCGGCCCCGTCGTTCGACCCTTGAGAGCCCGTCCCCGCCAGGGTCGAAACCACACCGGCAGCCGTGATCTTCCGGATCCTTTCGCCCCAGGTATCGGCCACATAGACATTTCCGGAACCATCCACCGCCACGCCGGCGGGATGTTTGAAGGTGGCCACGCTGCCGGCCCCGTCGTCCGACGCGGGGGAACCTGTCCCCGCCAGGGTCGAGACCACACCGGCAGCGCTGATCTTCCGGATCTTGTGGTTGTCGTAGTCGGCGACATAGATGTTCCCGGAACCGTCCACCGCCACACCGGTGGGAGAAGAGAAGGTGGCCTGGCCACCGGGCCCGTCGTTCGCCCCTGGGATACCCGTCCCCGCCAGGGTCGAAACCATACCGGCAGCCGTGATCTTCCGGATCTTGTGGTTAGGTGAGTCGGCGACATAGACGTTACCGGAACCGTCCACCGCCACGCCGTTGGGATGGTTGAAGGTGGCCTGGCTGCTGGACCCGTCGTTCGACCCCAAGGAACCCGTCCCCGCCAGGGTCGAGACCAGGTGTGTCCCCGTGTTCAGATTCAGAACGCTGGGCGCGGTCCAGGCCCCCGAGGAGGGACTCATGACCCCATCCGTGGCCGACCAGGTGATGCCGGTGTTGGCCGCACCCGAAACCGAGCTGGAGAAGGTGGTGCTGCTCCCGGCCAGCACGGTCGGGTTGGCGGGTGTGATTGGGCTTACCGAAACAGCTGGCGTCACGATGACCGCCGCAGTGGAGGTCCCTCCAGCGGCGTTGGTCACGGTCAGCGTATAGATTCGCGCACCCACCCAGTCGGCGGTGATCGCGTCCGACGCCACGGTCGTCGCCGGGCAGGTGACGCCGTGGTCGATGGTGCCTGTGCCACCGGAGAAGGTCGGCGTCAGGGTGAAGGTCGAACCTGAGACAGGGTTGGCGTTGCTGGTAACCAGACTGGTCGCCACCGGCGGGGCGACGAGCGTCACGGTGGCGCTGCCGGACTGGTTGGTATCCACCGTGGAGATCGCCCTGATCGTGTGGGATGCCGAGACGGGCATGGTGGCGGGGGCGGTGTAGAGGCCGTCCGCCGTGATGCTGCCCACGGTGTTGATATCGCCACCGGCAATATTGTCCACGGTCCAGGTGACGGTCTTGGCCACGCTTGCTGCGCAGTTGGTGACCGTTGCTGTGAGCTGCTTTTGGGTGTTAAGCGTCACACTGGCCGAGGTCGGGGTGACCCCCACGCTGATCGGGGTGACGGTCACATCCACGCTGGCGGTGACGGCGTCTCCCGCGGGGTTGGCGACCGTCAGGGTGAAGGTCTTGCTCGAAGTCAGGGGGGGGGTGGTGTAGGGGGTGCTGGAGACCACGGGATCGAAGAAGGTGGTCTGGGCCTGGTCCTTGATGACGCTGGTGCTGCCGGCTGGAGCCGAGAAGACCGCCTGCATGGACACGGTGCTGCCGTAGGGAACCGTCGTGGTGGCGGCTCCGTCCAGCAGCCGGAAGAACACGCCCCCGAAAGGGAGGCTGTGGGCCATGGAGCCCAGGGCCAGCAGCAGTCCCAGTAACAAAATGCCGACCCGCACCACAGCCTGGACTCCCCTGGTGGGGGGAGCCGCAGGACCGCGGGCGGGCAGGCACGGGATACGGGACATGGGGTTCAAGTGCCTGGGGAAGGATCCCAAGCTTCAGGCTGCGTTAGCGCAGCTCGAAGCTTGGGATCGTGGACAGTGCTTGGAACGTGATCATCAACTTCGGATAGACAGCTGCGTTAGAGCAGCTCGAAGCTCGTGATCGTGGGCAGGGCGTAGAGCGTGATCGTCACCTCCTTGAAGACGGCGGGATTGGCGACCGACTCGCAGCGGATGATCACGGTGCCGCCGGTGGCGGGGGCCGTGCCGGAGGGCATGACCGCAGGGGCGGAGTAGACGAGCGTGGTGGTGTTGAAAGTCCCCAGCTCGGCGTTCCCACCGGCAACTCCATTTACCTTCCAGACCACACTGGTGTCCGAAGTGCCGGACACGGCCCCACCCGCGAACTGCAGGGTCTTGGTGAGGCTGACCTTGTCCTTGGGTACGGTGACGGGGTCGACGGTCACACCGGTCACAGTCACGAGCACGGCGGTACTGGGGCCGTCGCCAGCCAGGTTGTGGACGGTCAGGGTGTAGGTGGTGCTGTTATGCAGGACCGGGCTGGTCCAGCTGACCGGGCTGGTGACCACCACGTTCGTGCCGTCCGTGCCAGTGATGACGGCGGTGCCGTTGCTGAAGCTGGCCGTGAAGGTGGTGGTTCCACCGTAGAGTACGGACGAGGCGCTGGGGGTGAAGGCGCTCCCAACGGTGGGGAGGAGAACCACGGTCGCAGTGGCCGTCTTGAACACATCCGTCTTGGCATGGGAGGTGGCCTTGATGGTGTGCGTTCCCGTCGTGGCGGGGGCGGTGTAGACGCCGCCGGAGGTGATGGTGCCCACGGTGGCGTCGCCGCCAGGGATACCGTCCACGGACCAGTCGAGGCTGGTGTCCGCAGCGCCGGTAACGCTGGAACTGAAGGTGGTGCTGTAGCCGGCAGTCACATACTTGGTGGCTGGCGACACATCGGCCACCACCACGGTCTGGCCAGTGACGGTCACCGAGGTCTGGGCTGCATCCCCGGCGGCGTTGGTGACTGACAGGGTGAAGATGCGATCACCGACCCAGTCGGTGGACACAGCGGCCGAAGCGACGCCGCTGGCGGGGCAGGTCACGCTGTAGTTGATGCTGCCGGTGCCGGTGCTGGCGACGTAGGTCGGGGTCAGGGTAAAGGTCTCCCCGAACTTGGGGTTCGCCTTCGAGGTCACGAGACTCGTGGCCACGGGCGGGGCGACGACCGCCACGGTGGTGCTGGCGAGCTTGGTGGCGTCCTCGAAGGAGGTCGCCTTGATCGTGTGGGAGCCCGTCGCGGCCGGGGCGGTGTACAGGCCGGTCACACTGATGGTGCCCACAGTGCTATTGCCACCGGGAATATTGTCCACGGCCCAGGTGTAGGCGTTGGAAAGGCCGCCGCTGACCGTGGTCAAGAACTGCTTGGTGGTGCTGACCGTCACCGAGGATGCGGCCGGGGTGACGGCCCCCACGGTGATCTGGGTGACGGTCACGACCACGCTGGCCGTGATGGAGTCATCGGCGGGGTTGGTGACCGTCAGGGTGAAGGTCTTGCTCGCAGTCAGGCCGCCGGTGGTGTAGGTGGTGCCGGAGACCACCGGGTCGAAGATGGTGGTCAGGTTCTGGTCCTTGATGATGCTGGTGCTGCCGGTCGGAGCCGAGAAGACCCCCTTCATGGACACGGTGCTGCCGTAGGGCACCGTCACCGCGGTCACGGGGTCACCAAACGTGAGCAGGGCACTGCTCGTCCCGCTGGCCCTGGCGAGCCCTCCCATGCAGAGGAGCAGGCCCACCAGCAGGGCGAAGCCGTGCCGGCAGGTCCGCCCGAACCACTGAACCAGGCTGGCCACGGGGAGGGCCCCGTTGCCCTGCCGGTGGCTGGCCAGGGAGGTCGGGGTGGACCGCAGGGCCGCTCCGGTGCCGGAAGGCTCAGGACGCCCCGCCATGGTCGGCCGGTCGGAGGAGAAGGACATCGGGGTGGGTCGCATGGGAGCTCCGGTGGCAGCAGGGTCAGGACACCCGGCCGTGGTCGGCCGGTGGGAGGAGAGGGGTGTCGGGATGGGTCGCATGGGAGCTCCGATGGAGGGAGGGAGGGGGCATGGCTGCGCCATCAGCGCAGAGGAGGAAAATCGACGATCAGGAAGGACTCGATGAAGGGCAGCGGCACCAGGGTCAGGGGCAGCTCCCGGAAGACGGCCGGGTCGGCCACGGACTGGCAGCGGATCGTGACCGCACCCCCCGGGTTGGGCAGGACCGCGGGCGCGGTGTAGAGACCCGTGGCGGTGAGGGTGCCCACGGTGGCGTTCCCGCCGGCCACGCCGTTGACGAGCCAGACCACGGCCGGGTTCTGGGCCCCGCTCACCTGCCCACCCGTGATCTGGAGGGAGCGGGTCAGGCTGAGCTTGGTTCGCGCGGCCCCGAGGGGCGTCATCTGGACCTGGGCCACGTTGATGAGGAGCGAGGTCGTCGCCGAGGTCCTGGCGGCGTTGGTCACCGTCAGGGTGAAGGTCCTGGCGGCAGTCAGGGCGCCGGAGCTGAAGGCGGTCCCCGACGTCACCGGGCCGATGCCCTGGTCCACCTCGCCCGTCCCATGGCTGAAGGTCGGCGTGAGGCTGGTCGCACCCCCATAAAGGACAGGATTCACCTCTGCCACCAGGCTGGTCGCCACCGGGGCGTCCACCACCGCCACCCGGGTGGCGCTGGTCTGGGTGGGGTCGTCCACGGCGGTGGCCAGGATGGTCACGTCCTGGGCGGTGGCGGGGGCGGTCCAGGTGGAACCAACCCAGGTGCCCGCCGTCGAGGACCAGGCCACCCGGTTCGTCGCGCCGCCCGTTGCGGTGGCGCTGAACACCGTGCTGGTGCTCACGGTCAGGGTGCCCCCGGCCGGGGTGACCGGGCCCAGCGACACCCGCTGGGGGGTCACGGTCGCGGTGACCGTCGAGGTGGCCCCCAGGCTGTTGGTGACCGTCAGGGTGTAGATGCGGGGACCTGACCACTGGGCGAGGATGGGCTGGGTCGCCACGCCACTGGCGGGACAGGTCAGACCCCCATCCAGGCTGGCGGTGCCGTCGGCATAGACCGGGGTCAGGGTGAAGGTGGCCCCACATAAGGGGGTGGTGGTGGAAGCCCGCAGCTCCTGCGCCTGAGGCGCGGGCACCACCGTCACCGTCGTGGTGGCCTGAGCGGTACCCGAGGTGCTGGTCACCTTCAGGGTGTAGGTCGTGGTCGTGAGGGGGCTGACGGGGACCGGGATGCCGCTCGCCACCGTGCCCACGCCGGGTTCGATGGTGCCGGTGCCGTCGGAGAAGGTGGCCGTCAGGGATGCGCTGGTGCCTGCGGTGATGGCGGCGGGCGTGGCGCTGAAGGTGCTGATGGTCGGGGGGTAGGTGGGCGGTGGGGCGGTCGGGGCCGAGCTGGTATGCTCCCGGCAGCCCATGAGCAGGGCCAGGAAAACCGCGAAGGCTGGTAACAGTTTTTGAATCATCCACTCACACAGGCGCGGCCAACCACGCCGGAATAGCCTAGGTGTTTTGTCGTAGAAATGGATGGCAAAGGCCAGTCCTGACAGGCCTTTGGGCCATTTGTCTAAATTTTTTATTATTTCCCCCGGGAGTCCTCTGACTTCGGCCGCCCTCCGGCACCCGAACCCCCGCGCGGGGGACCCCCCTGCTTGCGCCTTCGATCGGAGTCCCGGGGCAGCGCGAGAACCGGGTTCCGAGCGTGGGTGCCGAGCGAGCCCGGGCCCCTGTCTAGACAGCAAGGACAGCTGTGGGATCATGGGTTCCCCTTCTGGAGCGCCCATGAATCCGAATCTGCTAACTCGCGACGCCCTGACCCAGTTCGCCGCAGAGAACCGCGAGAGCTTTGAACAAGAGCTGAGGACCCTGGTGGAGATCCCCTCGGTCAGCGCCGATCCCGCCCATCAAGGTGATGTGCGACGCTGTGCCGAGGCGGCCCGGGCCCTCTTCGAGCGCCACGGCGGCAAGGCCGAGATCCTGGAGACCAGCGGCAATCCGTTCATTCACGGCTGGTTCGGGGAGGACCCCAGCCAGCCCACGATCACCGTCTACAACCACATGGACGTGCAGCCCGCCAACGAGCCCGAGTGGACGGCGGAGCCCTTCAACTTCGTGGTGGACGGCGACACCTACCGGGGCCGCGGCAGCACGGACGACAAGGGTCCGGCTGTCACTGCATTCTTCGGCGCCCTGGCGGCCCGCCGGGCGGGCGTGCCCCTGAACATCCATTTCCTGTGGGAGACCGAGGAGGAGATCGGCTCGCCCAGCTTCGCCAGCGGCCTCAACCTGCACCAGGCGCGCCTGAAGACCGACGCCATCGTGGTCAGCGACACGGTCTGGATCACCCGGGGCAAGCCCAGCACGCCCGCAGGTCTGCGGGGCCTGAAGGGCTTCCGCCTCACCCTGGAGACCGCGGACCACGACCTGCACAGCGGCGTGGTGGGCGGCGCCGCCCGCAACCCCCTGGCGGAGCTCATCAAGGTGGTGGCCGCCATGATGGACGGTGAGACCGGCAAGGTGAAGATCCCCGGCTTCTACGACGAAGTGGTCAAGCCCAGCAAGCAGGAGCTCGAGGAGTGGGCCAACGCCGGCTTCAGCGTCGAGACCTTCAAGCAGGACCACATGATCACCGGCATGCGCACGGAGGACCCCCTGAAGGTCATGAAGCGCGTCTGGGGCCGACCCACCATGGAAGTCCACGGCGTCGTGGGCGGCTACACGGGCCCCGGCATCAAGAGCGCCGTCCCGCCCCGGGCCGAGGTGAAGCTGAGCTGCCGTCTGGTGCCCGCCATGGACGAGCAGAAGACCATCGCGCGCATCCGGAATTTCGTGGCGAAGCACTTCCCCGATGTCCAGTTCCACGAGGAGCACGGCCTGGCCCCCTTCAGCGGCCACGTCACCGGCCCCTACGCCGAGGCCATCAAGGATGCCTACCGCTTCGCCTTCGACGCCCCCTGCTCATTCACCCGGGAGGGCGGCAGCATCGGCGCCGTGAAGACCATGGAGGATCTCCTGGGCTGCCAGGTGTTCTTCCTGGGCCTGAGCCTACCCAGCCACGGCTACCACGCGCCCAACGAGAACTACGACTGGGAGCAGGCCAGCGGCGGCATGGCCGCCTTCGCCCACTACTTCGAGACGGTGAGCGCGATCAAGCACTAGTGGCCGTTACTCGCGAAAATCGTCGGCCTGCGGCCGGCGATTTTCGTTAGAAGGTGCCTTGGACCAGGCCGCCATCTACGAGCAGGCTCTGGCCGGTGAGGTAGGACGCGGGCTGGCCGCAGAGGAAGGCGATCACGGCGCCCACTTCCTCGGGACGACCGATGCGGCCCACGGGAATGGTCTCGGCCTGGCGGGCGAGGTGTTCCTCGGGCGTGATGCCCGTGGCCGCGGCCTTCACCTCCGCTAGGTGGAGCTGCCGGTCGGTCATGACGTGGCCGGGCAGCAGGGCGTTCACCGTGATGCCGTCCCGGGCGGTCTCCAGGGCCAGGGTGCGGGTCAGGCCGGAGAGTCCCGCGCGCAGCGTCGAGCTGATGGTCAGCAGGGGGTAGGGCTGCTTCGCGACGAGGCTCGTGATGTGGACGATGCGCCCCCACTGCTGGGCCCGCATGCCCGGCAGCACCAGGCGGGTCATGCGCACCACGTTCAGGAGGGTGGAGTCCACCCCCGCGCACCAGTCCGCATCGGTGAGGTTGGCGAACTCCGCGGCCTTGGGGCCGCCGGTGTTCGTGATGAGGATCGCCACCGGCCCCAGCTCCGCGACCGTGGCCTGGTGCCAGCGGACGAGGTCCTCCGCCGAGGTGACATCCACGGGGGTGGCCAGCACGGGCACGCCGAACGCCTCTAGCTCCGCCCGGGTGGCGGCCAGCGCCTCGGCACCCCGCCCACAGATCGAGACCGCGCAGCCCTCCGCCGCCAGCGCATGGGCGGCAGCCCGACCCAGCCCCTTGCTGCCCGCCGCCACCATGGCCACTTTCCCTGCGATGCCCAGCTGCATGGCGTCCTCCAGGACTCCAGCATAGGGCAGGCCGCTTTGTTGATGACAGCGGCCCGGACCGCCCTGACCATGAGGCATGGTGCGCGCCTCTGATCGAATCCCCCTCTTCCTGCTGGCCACGGTGGGCCTCGCCTTTGTCGTGCTGGGCTGGGCGCCGAAGGCCGACCGCTTCACCTGGTTCATGGAGAACCTGCCGGTGCTCGTCGGGGTGCCGGCGCTCCTGGCCACCCACCGGCGCTTTCCCCTCTCGACCCTGCTCACCGTGCTCATCGCGCTCCACTGCCTGGTGCTCATGGTGGGCGGCTACTGGACCTACGCCGAGGTCCCGGCCGGCCACTGGGTCAAGCAATGGCTGCACCTGGCCCGCAATCCCTATGACCGATTGGGACACCTCTTCCAGGGCTTCGTGCCGGTGCTGCTCTTCCGGGAGGTGCTGCTGCGCAAGGGGGTGCTGAAGCCCGGCCCCTGGTCCGTCTTCGTCCTGATCCTGATGACCCTCGGCCTCAGCGCCGCCTACGAGCTGCTGGAGTGGCAGACCGCGGTCTGGACCGGCAGCTCCGCGGACGCCTTCCTGGGCTCCCAGGGCGACCCCTGGGACACCCAGTGGGACATGGCCTGCGCCCTCATCGGCGCCAGCGCGGCCCTGGCCACCCTGACCAAGTTCCAGGACCGGCAGATCCAGGGACTGGCACCCGCCGGGACAGCCCTTTCCGCCGAGCCCCCCGGATGCTGAACCCCGAGGCCCTGCAGCTCGCGGCGGAGCTGGGCGGCACCCTGCTCCAGGCCGGTGGCGGCAGCCTGCTGCTGGTGGAGCGCCTCCGGGCCCACGGCCTGCCCCAGGTCGCGGTGCTGGGCCGGGACGCCGCAGACCTCCGCGCGCCCCTGGAGGCCGCGGCGCACGCCCAGGCCCGGGGGGTCGAGCTGAACCTGCTCGCCCTGCTGCCCCTGCCCGGCTGCGACCTCGCCGCCGCCCTGGCGTCCCACCAGCGCCGCCTAGGTGCCCTGGTGGCCGCCCTGGACGCAGGCCTGCCCTGGCTCTCGGACCAGCCGATGCTCGTCCGCAGGCTCCCGGGCCGGGTCTTCCGGACGGCGCCGGTGCCCCTCCCCAAGGCGCCCATGGGGCCCCTGGAGAAGGCGGAGCTGAAGCTGCTGCTGGCGGACTGGGGCTCGGACCGGCGCAAGCGGGTCTTCCGTCGCCCGGAGTGGCAGGAGGTGCCGACTTTGGATGGCTGCGGCTTCGAGGTGGACCTCTGGCCGGGCGTGCCCGTGCCGGAAGGAGCGCTGCTGCGGGTGGCCCCCCTGGAGCTGCCCTGCGCCACCCCCCTGACGGACGCCCTGCGGGGCGCCCTCCGGGCCGCCACCGGAAGCCCCGTGCCCTTCCTGCCCCTGCCAGCAGACCCCGCGCCCCTGCACGCCCTGCGGCTGCTCACGGCGGAGGTCGCCGCCTTCCGGGGATCGGTGCTGGCCTGGGAAAGCGCCCTGATCGGGCTGGCGGCCCTGCCCGCACCGGCCCACTTCTGCGCCCGGTGCTGACCCGGTGGAGCTAGGCTAGATGCCATGCATCCCGCTCCCGCCCCCCTGAGCGCCCGTCCTGGCCCGGCGGCCTGAGGTGGAGCTCCACGGGGATCCCCGGACCGTCCTGACCCTCGACGCCGGGGGCACCACCTTCGTGTTCGGCGCCATGCGCGGCGGCCGGGCGATCCTGCCGCCGGTCACCCGGCCCTCGCAGGGCCACGACCTGGCCCTCTGCCTGCGCGGGATCGAGGACGGCTTTCGGGAGGCCTGGGACCACTGCGGCGGCGCCGCGGCCATCAGCTTCGCCTTCCCGGGCCCCGCGGACTATCCCAACGGGGTCATCGGCGACCTGGTGAACCTGCCGGCCTTCCGGGGCGGCGTGCCCCTGGGCCCGCTGCTGGAGGACCGCTTCGGCGTGCCGGTCCTGCTCAACAATGACGGGGACCTGTTCGCCTACGGCGAGGCCCTCGGCGGCCTCCTGCCCGAGGTGAATGCCGCCCTGGCCGCGGCGGGCAGTCCGAAGCGGTTCCGCAACCTGCTGGGCGTCACCTTCGGAACCGGCTTCGGCGGGGGCCTGGTGGTCAACGGCCAGCTCTATCGCGGGGACAACGCCGCCGGCACCGAGATCTGGGCCCTTCGCAACAAGCTGAACCCCCTGGCCTCAGCCGAGGAGGGCGTGGCCATCCGCGCGGTGCGACGAACCTACGCCGAGGCTGTGGGCCTGAGCCTGGAGGGCGCCCCGGAGCCCCGGGAAATCTTCGAGATCGGCATGGGGCGGCAGCCCGGCGAGGCCGCCGCGGCCCGGGAGGCCTTCCGCCGCCTGGGCGAGGTGGCCGGAGACGCCCTGGCCAACGCCCTCACCCTCGTGGATGCCCTGGTGGTGATCGGCGGGGGCCTCAGCGGCGCGGCGCCGCTGTTCATGCCCGCCCTGGTGGCCGAGCTGAACGTCCCCACCACCAACCTGGATGGTCGGGTCCGCCCGCGTACTGAGCTGCAGGCCTTCAACCTGGAGGACCCCACCGACCGCGCGGCCTTCCTCCAGGGCGACGTCCGCCAGCTGCCGGTGCCGGGCACGGACCGCAGGGTTCCCTACGACGCGCTCAAGCGGACGGGCGTGGGACTCACCCGCCTGGGCACGAGCCAAGCCACCGCCCTGGGCGCCTACGCCTACGCCCTGAGCTGGCTCGACAGCCGCTGAGACCTACATATTCAGGGCGCGGCCGTAGACAGCCCGGGCCGCCTCAGGGAAGACCTCGTTCAGCGTCGGATGCGGATACATGGTCTGGATCAGCTCATCCACCGTGAACTCGCCGCCCATGAGCGCCACGCTGGAGGCCACCAGCTCCGTGGCCTTGGGGCCCAGGATGTGGATGCCCAGGATCTCGCCGTACTGCTTGTCGGCGACGATCTTGATGAAGCCGTGGGGCTCGCCCACGATGTTGGCCTTGGCCATGGGCGCGAAGGGGAAGGTGCCCACCTGGACGTCGTGGCCCTTGGCCCGGGCGGCCTTCTCGCTGAGGCCCACGGTGCCCACCTCGGGATCGCAGTAGGTGCAGGCGGGGAAGCGGTCGTAGCGCACCGGGTGGGGATGGACATCCTTGCCCAGGCTCTGGGCCGCGTGCTCCGCGGCCACGATGCCCTCGTCGCTGGCCACGTGGGCCAACCAGGGGGTGCGGACGATGTCGCCGATGGCGTAGAGGCCGGGCTCGCCGGTCTGCATGAAGCGGTCGATGACCACGCAGCCGCGATCCACCTGGGCCTTGGTCTTCTCCAGGCCGACGCCCTCGAGGCGCGGCGCGCGGCCCACGGCCACCAGCAGGTGGCTGCCCAGCACCTCGCCGGCGCTCTCGCCTTCCAGGTGGCAGAGGATGCCGTCCTCCCGGCGCTCGATGGCGGTGATCTTGGTCTTGGTGCGCACGTCGATCTTGTAGGACTTGCGGAGGATCTTGGCCAGCTCCAGGCCGATGTCCTCGTCCTCCAGGGGCAGGATGGTGTCCATGAACTCCACCAGGGTCACCTTGGACCCCAGGCGGCTGAACACCGACGCGAACTCCACACCGATGGCGCCGGCGCCGAGGATGACCAGGTGCGCCGGCAGGTCGGTCAGGTCCAGGATGTGGTCACTGTTGAGCACGCGCTGGCCGTCGGTCTCGAGGCCAGGGATGTCCTTGGGGCCCGAGCCCGTGGCCACGATGATGCGCTTGGCCTCGTGGACCTCGCCCTCGACCTCCACCCGGCCGGAGCCCAGCAGGCGGCCGAAGCCCTTGAGCACCGCGACCTTGTTCTTCTTCATCAGGAACTCGATGCCCTTGGCGTTCTTGAAGACGATGCGGCCCTTGCGCTTGACGATGGTCGGGAGGTTCGGATGCAGGGCCTTGGCCTCCACGCCGTCAATGCCGTAGTCGCCGGCCACCTGCATCTGCTCGAAGCGGTGGGCAGTCTCCAGCCAGGTCTTGGCGGGGATGCAGCCACGGTGCAGGCAGGTGCCGCCCAGCAGGGGGTCCTTCTCCACCAGGGCCGTGGTCAGGCCCAGCTGGGCGCCGCGGATGGCGGCGATGTAGCCGCCGGGGCCGGAACCGATGACGAGGAGGTCGAAAGCAGCCATGCAAAGCTCCGAAACACAGGGCTCTCATGATCCCACAGCCCCGGCCCAGGGAGGACCACGGAGCGTTCCCATGCCAAACTGCCTCATCCTTTGCGAGGCTTCCGTGACCCCCAAGCGACCCTGGTACCGCTCCAGCACCTTCTGGATCTTCGTGGGCCTGCTCATGGGCGTGGCCCTCGGCGGCTTCCTCCCGCAGGACCAGTACCCCGGCGCCTACAACCTGTTCCGGTTCCTCTCCAAGGCCTTCATCAGCCTCATCAAGGGCCTGATCGTGCCCCTGCTGCTGTCCACCATCATCGTGGGCATCGCCCAGACCGGGGACGTGAAGGCCGTGGGGCGCATGGGCGGCAAGGCGCTGCTCTACTTCGAGGTGGTCACGACCCTGGCCCTGTTCATCGGCCTCGGCGTCGCCAACTGGCTGCAGCCCGGCGCCCACCTGCCCATGGACATGACTGCACACTCCGCGGTGGTGGCCGCCAAGGCGAAGACCGGCTGGGAGATCGCCCTCCACCTGTTCCCCTCGAACCTGATCCAGCACGCCGCCGAGGGCGACATCCTGCCGGTGGTGATCTTCGCCACGTTGTTCGGCATCGCCCTCACCAAGGTCGGCGAGCGGGGCAAGCCCGTGCTGGCCTTCTTCGATGGCGTGGCCCAGACCATGTTCAAGTACACCGACTTCGTCATGCTCCTCACGCCCCTGGGCGTCTTCGGCGCCATGGCCTACAACGTGAGCCACATGGCCGCCGGGCACAGCATCAACGGCGCGGTCATCAAGGGCTGGCCGGCGGTGTTCCACCTGCTGAAGCAGTACAGCCTGCTGGTGGGAAGCCTCTACCTGGCCCTGGCGCTGCTGTTCGTCCTGGTCTTCGTCCCTGTGGCCTGGCTGGCGGGCATCCGCATCCTGGGCTTCATCAAGGCCATCAAGGATCCGGCCCTGACGGCCTTCAGCACCGCCAGCAGCGAGGCGGCCCTGCCCAAGCTGCTCGAGGAGGTGGTCCGCTTCGGGGTGCCCCGGCAGGTGGCCAGCTTCGTCATCCCCACGGGCTACAGCTTCAACCTGGACGGCTCCACCCTCTACCTGGTGCTGGCCAGCCTCACCATCGCCCAGGCGGCAGGCATCCACATGAGCTTCGGCCAGCAGCTGCTCATGGTTTTCACCTTCATGCTCACCAGTAAGGGCGTGGCCGGGGTGCCCCGGGCCACCCTGGTGATCATCGCGGGCACCTGCGGCAGCTTCGGCCTGCCGGGTGATGCGGGGGTCGCGATGTTGCTCGCCGTGGACGAGATCATGGACATGGCCCGCACCACCGTGAACGTCATTGGCAACGGCTTGGCCAGCGTGGTGGTCGCCAAGTGGGAGGGCGTCTTCGGCACCGACCCGGAGCCCCTTCCGGACCAAGAGTCCTAAACTCAGTGTGTCTAAAGTAAATTCTAGGCAAGGGGAGGCCGAAACGGGGTAGATCCACTCCAAGGAGCCCTCATGCGCCGCGCCCTGTCCCTCCTCTGCCTTCCGGCCCTGTGCCTGTCGCTATCCGCCCAAGCCGTGACCACCGCCGAGACCGAGGCCCTGGTCAAGGAGGCCATCGGCTTCGCCAAGACCAATGGCAAGGATGCCGCCTTCAAGGAGATCACCAAGGTCGGTGGCCGCTTCCACAAGCACGGCGGGGAGCTCTATGTGTTCGTCTACGACATGGACGGCAAGGTCCTGGCCCATGGTCAGGGCGCGTCGAAGGTGGGGGTCAACCAGGCTAACGCCAAGGACCCCGAGGGCCGGGAATACATCAAGGAGCGCATCGCCCTGGCCAAGGGCAAGGGCAAGGGGTGGCACGACTACATCTACATGAACCCCAAGGACAACAAGAAGGAGCCCAAGACCAGCTACATCGAGGTCTGGGAGCACCTGATCTTCGGGGCGGGCATCTACAAGAAGTAGACGCCCGGGGCCCGCGGCCCAGCCTTGTCCCAAAAGGCTTCCAGAGCTATGGTTGGGGATTCCCTTCCCGTGCCGCAGATCCTGCGGCCGACCGCGGAGTCCCCCCCATGAAGATCATCGTGACCGATGAGGTGACCGACGAGGGTCTAGCCCTCCTGCAGGCGGACCCTCGCATCAGCCTGGATGTCCGGCTGGGCCTCTCCCGGGAGGCTCTCCACGCCTGCATCGGTGCCTACGACGCGATCATCACCCGCAGCGGCACCACCGTGGACAAGGCCCTGCTGGATGCCGCCACCAACCTGAAGATCGTGGCCCGGGCCGGGGTGGGCATCGACAACGTGGACGTGGACTACGCCAGCTCCAAGGGCGTGATCGTCGTGAACGCCCCCTTCGGCAACACCAACAGCGCCGCCGAGCACACCCTGGCGCTGCTGCTCTCCGTCTGCCGCCACATCCCGGACGCCAACGCCAGCCTCAAGTCCGGCGCCTGGAAGCGGGCCCCCTTCACTGGAGTCGAGCTCAAGGGCAAGATCGCCGGCGTCATCGGCCTGGGCAAGGTGGGCGGCCGGGTGGCCACACGCCTCAAGGCCTTCGAGTGCGAGGTGCTGGGCTGCGACCCCTACATCAGCGCCAAGCGGGCCCAGGACCTGGGCGTCCGCCTCACGGACCTGGATGAGCTCTGCCGGACCTGCGACATCCTGACGGTCCACACCCCTCTCAACGAGGAAACACGGGGCCTCCTGGGACCGGACCAGTTCGCCCTCATGAAGCCCGGCGTCATCCTGCTCAACGTGGCCCGGGGCGGCATCCTCGACGAGCCGGCCCTCCTGGCGGGTCTCGAGTCCGGCCAGGTGGCCCTGGCGGCGGTGGATGTCTGGTCCGAGGAGCCCCCCAGCTCCACCGTGCTCCGCGAGCTCATCGCCCAGAAGCGTCTGGTGGTGACGCCCCACCTGGGCGCCAACACCCAGGAGGCCCAGGTGAACGTGGCCGTGGATGTGTCCCGCGAGATCCTGAACTACCTGGATCGCGCCCCCCTGGAGAACGCCGTGAACCTGCCGCGCTTCGACCCGGCCGTCATGGACCAGATGCGCCCCTACTTCAAGCTCATGGCCGTCCTCGCGGAGTTCGGCCTCCAGCTGCTGAAGGGCAACCTGGACCGCATCACCTTCGGCTTCAGCGGCGCCATCGCCCACCACGACTGCTCGCCCCTCACGGTGAGCGGCCTGGCGGCCCTGCTGGACCGGGCCACGGACCAGCCCGTGAACATGGTCAACGCGAGCCTGGTGGCTGAGCGCATGGGCCTGGTGGTCGAGGAGCACAAGTCCAGCCAGGGCGGTGCCTTCTCCAACCTGGTGACCCTCACCCTGGAGGGCCCCGGCGGCTCCCGCGTCCTCTCCGGCACCCTCTTCGAGGGCTCGCCCCGCATCGTCCGGCTCCGGGACTTCGCCATGGACTTCCTGCCCGAGCCCCACATGCTGCTGCTGAGCTACACGGATCGGCCGGGCATGATCGGCCGCATCGGCACGGTGCTGGGCCAGCGCGAGATCAACATCGCCTGCATGAACCTGGGCCGCCGCGAGAAGAAGGGCGAGGCCATGGTGATCCTGTCCGTGGACTCCCCCGTGCCGCCCGCCGTGGTCGCCGAGCTGCAGGCGACCACGGAGGCCACCTTCATCCAGGCCCTGCACCTGCCCTCCGCCTGAGCCGGGAGTCCCCTTGAAACTCATCGCCTGGGACTTCGACGGCACCCTGGTGGACAGCCGCCCCCTCATCGAGGCCGGCATGGACCACACCCTGAAGGCCCTGGGTCAGCCCCGGTCCCTCATGGCCGAGTGGCTGAAGTGCGTCGGCCTGCCCCTGGAAGAGGGGATCCGCCACACCTTCGGTCACCTGGACCTGGAATACGCCGTGGTGCTCAAGGCCTACCGCAGCTACGCCCACGCCGAGGAGGAGCACCTCCTGCGGCCCTTCCCGGGCATCTCCGAGCTCCTGGTCGAGCTGCGGGACCGGGGGGTGCGCATGGCGCTGGCCACCTCCAAGCGCAGGGTCCCCGTGCTCCGGCAGCTCGCGCTGCTCGGCTGGGAGGGCACCTTCGACCCCATCATCACGCCAGACGAAGTCACTCACGGCAAGCCCCACCCGGAGAGCCTGGAGCTCATGCAGGCCCAGACGGGCCTCCCGGCGGCGGAGATCCTCATGGTGGGCGACACCTCCTTCGACCTGGACATGGCCCGGGCCGCCGGGGTGCCCAGCGTCGCCGTGGGCCACGGCTTCGCAACCCAGGAGGCCCTGGCGGCCTGCGGACCCCGGGCCTATGCCCCGGACACCGCCGCGCTGCGGGACATCCTCCTGGCCTGGAGCACCTGAAAGGGACCCCCCATGGCTGAACTCACCCACCTCGACCCCGAAGGACGCCCCCGCATGGTGGACGTCTCCGCCAAGGCCGTGACCCGGCGCACCGCCATCGCCGCCGGCTACCTGGAGCTGGACGCCCCGGCGGCGGAGGCCCTCGCCCGGGGCGGTGGCCCCAAGGGCGATCCCTGGTCCGTGGCCCGGATCGGGGCCGTCGGCGGGGTCAAGCGGGCGGCCGACCTGATCCCCCTGGCCCACCCCCTGGCCATCGAGGCCGTGGACGTGACCCACCACTGGGACTCCGCCGGGCGGCGGGCCTGGCTCCGGGTCGCCGTGACCTGCGAGGGCCGCACGGGCATTGAGATGGAGGCCCTGGCGGGCGTGACGATCGGCCTGCTGGTGCTCTACGACATGCTCAAGGCCGTGAGCCACGGCATGGCCCTGGGCCCGGCCCGGCTGCTCCGCAAGGAGGGTGGTCGCCGGGGACAGGTGCTGCTGCCCTGGGCGGATTGCCCCTGGGAGCCCTGACGGCAGAGCCAAGGGTCACCCCACGCCAGCGCCTAAGCCTCCTGGGCTTAATGGAAAACTTTTGCATATGCAAGCTCCCAACCTGCCGATAAGATGAACGTTCGACTGTTCCCACCAACGCTCAACCGGGGTGACCACCCCCATTTGGAGGCCTAGCGAAGCAGGCTTTTCCGTCCCAGCCGGAGTTTACCCATGCGTCTTGCCATCCTGACACTCGTTATCGCGTCATTGAGTCCCGGCCTCCAGGCCGCCCCCAAGCGAACCCACAGGAAGACGGTTTCCCGGCCTACCCCTGCCTCTGCCTCTGCGAATGTCTCGGTCCATGTCGTCAAGAAGGGTGAGACCGCCGCTGCGATCGCCCGGGCCAACGGCCTGAGCATGGGCGAGCTCGCCAAGCTGAACCCCGGCAAGTCCCTCACCAAGCTCGGCGTTGGCGCCAAGGTCAATGTGCCCCGGACGCCGGCCGTGGAGAGCGCCCTCGCCAGCGGGGATGCCCCCGCCGGCCCCCGCCTGCCCCTGGCCGCCCTGCCCGCCAGTCCTGCGGTCACCGCCACACCCATGCCCCACCTGGAGCGACTGCTGCCCTACCAGGTGCGCGCCACGCCCCCCGCCAGTGGCCCCCTGGGCACGGCGGAGCTGGACGCCCACCAGTCTCCGGCCACGACTGCCCAGCTGCTGGCCCGCCTGCAGCCGGTGATGCCGCCCATCACCGAAGCCGAGCTCAACGCCCTGCTGCCGACCTACTCTCAGGCGGACCCGGAGCGCCTGGACCTCCTCTGGCCCGTGGAGACCCGGACCATCAGCTCGGCCTGGGGCCCCCGGATGCGCACCAAGACGGTCCGCGTGAAGGACCAGCGGAAGAAGAAGGTGCGCTACAAGGGGCGCCACAAGGGCATCGACCTGAACGCACCCACGGGCACTGCGGTCTTCGCGGCCCTCGACGGACAGGTGGTGACGGCCGGGCGCCACAAGCAGTACGGCAACTACGTCGTGGTGGAGCACGGCAACGGGGTCGTCACCCTCTATGCCCACCACAACCTGAACCTGGTGCGGGAAGGCGACATTGTCCGGCGCGGCCAGAAGATCGCCGAGGTCGGGCGCAGCGGCAACGCCACGGGCCCCCACCTCCACTTCGAGCTCAAGGTCGACGGCATCCAGCGCAACCCCCTGCCCGTCCTCAATGACGAAGAGGAGATCCCCGCGGAAGTGGCCGCTCACAATGCCCTCCTGGGAACTGGCACGGCGCGCTGAACTTCCCCGCCGCCGGAAGCACTGGTAGAGAGCGTGCCTTCTGATCCTTACGCGGGATCGCTTCAGAAGGCCGTGTTAGACTTGGTCCTTTCGCCGTTCCGAGGTGGTCATGCTGCTGTACCGAGCTTCCCTCCAGACCCTGGGGGCCGTCGTGCTTCTGGCCCTGGCCCTGGCCTGCAAGGGAAGTAGTGGTAACTCGTCCGCCTCGGACACCACCGCCGTCATCTCGGGAACGGTCACCTATTCCCGGGTGCCCCTCGCCAAGGATGCCAACGGGGTCCCCACGGGGCTGGCGGACTCGACGGTGGCAGCCAACCTGACGAGCCTCCCGGCCCGAGGGGTTGTCCTCCGGATCTATCAGAAGGTCGAGCAGGTCAAGCCGGATGGCACCAAGACACTGGTCTGGCAGCTCACCGGCAGCGGCTTCACAGACACCTCTGGCAACTACTCCCTGAGCGCCACCAAGGATAGGCCCACCCTGGTGGAGCTCCAGAGCTCCTTCGCGGGCGGCGGCACCAGCCTCATCAACCTGATCGCAGAACCCGGTGGCTTCAACAGCACCACCCTGAACTACAACCGCCTCCGCTACGCCATACGCAAGGCGGCTGACGGTACCGCCTCGACCAGCTCCAACAATGTGCCGGCCTCGGTGCTCAGCGCCAACTCCACCCTGAACTTCACAGTCGGACTCGACGACGCCTGGTATCTCGTGGACCCCGCCATCAACCTCGGGACCTCCGAGTCCACGACGCTGCCCCTGGCCGTGCTGGAGACCACCATTTCCGGCCACACCCAGGGCACGGGCAGCCGCGTCCTCGGGATCGGGGACACCATCGCCACCTTCGTGGCCGACTACGCCACCGCCACGCCCGGCGCCACCCTGGACCTCCACTACTGGCGCGGCAATGAGAGCCTGGGCTCTTTTGTCGAATACGCCAGGGATCTGGTGCCACTCCACGATCAGCTCTATGACCCTGCCAATGGCACCTATCACTTCCGGGGCGCGCTCCGGGCGGGCCCGGTCAATGACGACGCCTGGGACGAGGGGGTCCTCCTGCCCCTGCTGGCCCGGAACGCCCTCTATGCCGGGAACTTCGGGCGGACCTTCTCCACCCCGCTGAACCCGCTCTACCCGGCCGGGACACCGCTCGACAGCCTCAGCCCGGACATGGCCCGGATCGAAGGCCTGGCCGAGGCCATGGCCGCCAACGTCCTCAAGTCCCCCTATCTGGCGGACACCAAGGGCACGGCACTTGCCTCCGTCAAGGACATCCGCACGGTCACGACCCAGGGACCCAATTCCGCCACCGCCCTGCGCGCCCTGGCCTGGGGCGTGGTCCTCAAGGCCAACAACATCAACGCCCCCGGGCTGGCCGCGGACTGGGCGAACATGAACCCGCTGGCCGCGGTGCGCTTCTTCCAGGCACCCACCTCCCTGACCAACGGCGCCACGGACACCACGGCCCGGGACATCGAGCCCCTGAACATCTACTCCCAGCTCACCCGGCTCAGGGAAGGCAAGGCCACCAGCGAGCCCGTCGACCTGGCGTCGGTCTTCTCGGATACCGTTTTGACCGCCCTCTCGGCCCCCTTCGGCCTCACCTGGCCACGTCCCACCACCACGGCCGGCGTCATCATCTCCCCCTTCGCCACGGACTGGGGCACCGATCCCAATGCCACCACCGCGCCCCTGACCCCCGTGGCCCTCAGCATGGCGAAGGCGGTCCAGGTCGGCGGCGTCTATCCCAACCTCAGCCAGGGCGAAGTCTTCTACGCGGGCTTCAGCCTCACCGTGGACAAGCGCTACAGCCTCAAGGCCACCATCACACCCGCCCTGGGCACCGACGCCAGCCTGGAGGTGGACCTGCCCCTGATGGGTCGGACTTTCACCTTCAAGGGCGCGGGCTCTCAGGTGGATGGCGTTGTCGTGCCCGTCTACAACACGGCGCCCGTCTACCACCCGGTCCGGCTGCGGCTCAAGAGCGCCGCGACGGTTCAGCCCTCCGTGGCTGTGACCATCGCCTTTGTGCCTGCCTCCTGATCCCCGGCAACGGAGGCTCTCATGACTGCCCTTGACGCCCTTCAGACCTTGAAGGCGCGAGCCCCTTTCGTGCCCGAGCTCGCCATCGTCCTGGGCTCCGGCCTGGGCGCCCTGGCGGATGGCCCCGAGGCGAAGGCCGGCCTCGCCATCCCCTTCACGGACCTGCCGGGCTTCCCGGCCCCCACCGTGGCAGGCCACGGCGGCAAGCTGGTCTTCTGTGAGTTCGAAGGCCGCAAGGTGGTGCTCCAGGCCGGCCGTTTCCACTTCTACGAGGGCCATCCCATGGACCTCGTGGTCAGCCCCATGCGCCTCTACGGGCGACTCGGCATCAAGTCCGTGCTGCTGACCAACGCCGCCGGGGCCCTCAACCCTGCCTTCGGGGTCGGGGAGCTCATGGCCCTCACGGACCACATCAACTTCTTCGGCACCAACCCGCTCATCGGACCCAACGTCGAGCCGGGACCGCGCTTCCCGGACATGACCGCCATCTACGACCCGGCCTTCCGCAGCCTGCTGCAGGACTGCGCCGGGCAGCTCGGCCAGACCCTCCGCGAGGGCGTCTACCTGGGCCTCACCGGCCCCAGCTACGAGACGCCCGCCGAGATCCGCGCCTTCCGCGTGCTGGGCGCCGACGCTGTGGGCATGAGCACCGTGCCCGAAGCCATCGTGGCCCGCCAGGAGGGCCTGCGGGTGGCTGGAATCTCCTGCCTCTGCAACATGGCCGCCGGCCTCCTGCCCCAGCCCCTGACCCACAAGGAAGTCCTCGAAGCCGGCGCCGCCGCCGCCGACCGCTTCGGCGCCCTGGTCCGAGCCTTCGTCAGCAGACTGCCCCGGTAGTTTTTTCGGCCCCTTGGGGCCACACAGCAAGAAGCCCGGCAACGCCGGGCTTCTTGCTGTTGAGCTAAATGAGCAAAGGATCACCCATTGTTTTCCTGATGCTCCTCGATGAGCCGGTTGACCACATCCGGCTCGGCCAAGGTCGAGATGTCGCCCAGGCCATCGTATTCGGCCGAGGCGATCTTGCGCAGGATGCGGCGCATGATCTTGCCGCTGCGGGTCTTCGGCAGCCCCGAGGCGATGTGGATGACATCCGGGGCGGCGAAGGCGCCGATGACCTGCCGGACCTGCTCCTTGAGGGCGCCGATGAGCTGCTGGCTGCCGCTCTCCGCATAGCCGTTGTTGAGCAGCACGTAGCAGTAGATGCCCTGGCCCTTGATCGGGTGCGGGTAGCCGACCACGGCCGCTTCGGCCACAGCCTCGTGCGCCACGAGGGCGCTCTCCACTTCGGCCGTGCCCAACCGGTGGCCGCTGACGTTGATCACGTCATCGATGCGGCCGGTGATCCAGTAGTAGCCGTCCTCGTCCCGCCGCGCCCCGTCACCGGTGAAGTAGTAGCCGGGGTACTGGGTGAAGTAGGTCTCCCGGAACCGCTGGTGGTCGCCATGAACCGTGCGGGCCTGGCCAGGCCAGGGGGCGCCCAGGCAGAGGGCCCCGGAGACCCCGTTGCCCTCGAGGGGAACCCCGGTGGCCGCGTCCACGATGACCGGCTTGATGCCGAAGAAGGGCAGCGTGGCGGAACCGGGCTTGGTGGGGGTGACGCCGGGCAGCGGGGTGATGAGGATGCCGCCCGTCTCCGTCTGCCACCAGGTGTCCACCACCGTGCAGCGACCGTCGCCGACGACGTCGTGATACCAGCGCCAGACTTCGGGGTTGATGGGCTCACCCACGGTGCCCAGGACCCGCAGCGAGGTCCGCTTGTACTTCTTGATCCAGTCGTCGCCAGCCTGGGCCAGGGCCCGGAGGGCCGTGGGCGCGGTGTAGAAGATGTTCACGCCCAGGTCGTCGATGATCTGCCAGTAGCGGCCGGCATCCGGGTACAGCGGCGTCGACTCGAAGATCACCGAGGTGGCGCCGTTCGCCAGCGGTCCGTAGACGATGTAGCTGTGGCCGGTCACCCAGCCGATGTCCGCCGCGCAGAAGTAGATGTCGTCCGGATGGTAGTCGAAGACCAGCTTGTGGGTGTAGGCCGCGTAGGTCAGGTAGCCGCCGGTGGTGTGCAGGAGGCCCTTGGGCTTTCCGGTGCTGCCGGAGGTGTAGAGGATGAAGAGCGGGTCTTCCGCGCCCATCCACTCGTTGGTGCAGGTGGAGCGCTGCTTGGCGGTCTCCTCATCCAGCCACAGGTCGCGACCGGGGTGCATGGGCACGTCGCTGTCGGTGCGCCGCGCCACCAGCACCGTCTCCACCAGGGACATGCCCTCGATGGCCCGGTCCACGGTGCGCTTGAGGGGCACCTTCTTGCCGCCGCGGAGACCCTCGTTGGCGGTGACCACGACCTTGCACTTGGCGTCCACGATGCGGTCGCGCAGGGACTCCGCCGAGAATCCGCCGAACACCACCGAGTGCACGGCGCCGATGCGGGCGCAGGCCAGCATGGTGTAGACCAGCTCGGGGATCATGGTCAGGTAGAGGCAGACGCGGTCGCCCTTCTTGACCCCGTTGTGCAACAGGACATTGGCCACCCGGGCCACGTGGTGCTTGAGGTCCCGGTAGCTGATGTGGGTGTACTGGCCCGGCTCGTCCTGGGCCCAGATGAGCGCCGTCTTGTCCCCCAGGTGGGGCAGGTGCCGGTCCACGCAGTTGAAGCAGGCGTTGACGCGCCCGCCCAGGAACCAGGAGAAGTCCACTTCCTTGTAGTCGGCGTCGAAGACCGACTGCCAGGGATGAAACCAGGTCAGGGTCTTGGCCTGCTCGCCCCAGAACCACTCGGGGTTGTCGAGGGAGAGGCGGTAGAGCCTCTGGTATTCCTCCATGGTCTTGATGTGGGCCCGCTCCCGGATGTGCGGCTTCACGGGATAGAGGTCTTGGGACATGGTTCAGCTCCGTGCCAGGGGTGATGCGGGAGAAAGAGGTGGTAGGCGCCGGACCCAAGAGGGGCGGGGCCGTGGGTTCACGCGTTTCCGCGGTGGCTGGGGAAGGTGGGGGGGTGGCGATCATTGTCCGGCCAGGGGATGCCCTTGTCCAGTGCGCGCCAGGCGGGTCAGGTTCCACCCGGGTGCCAGGGGGCCGCCCCGGGAAGCGGGAGAGCCGGGTGATGGATTCCTCCGCTCACCCGGCTCCCCATCAGGCCTTCAGCGTCGAGGACGCCGAAGGGTCAAGTCAGTGCTGGTAGGTGCTGATGTCCCGGTCCTTGGTTTCCTTCAGGAACAGGAAGCCGATGACCACGGTGATGAGCGCCACGATGATCGGATACCAGAGGCCGTAGTAGATGTTGCCCTTCAGGGCCACGATGGCCGTCGCGATGAGGGGCAGCATGCCGCCGAACCAGCCGTTGCCGATGTGGTAGGGCAGCGACATGGAGGTGTAGCGGATGTTGGTGGGGAAGAGCTCCACCAGGAAGGCCGCGATGGGCCCGTAGACCATGGTCACGTAGATGAGCATGATGAACAGGATCAGCAGGGTCATGGGGTAGTTGACCCTGGACTTGTCGGCTTCCTTGGGATATCCGAGATCGACCAGCGCCTTCTTGAGAGCGGCTTCCGAGGCGGCACTCCAGCCCTCGATCGTGGTGGTCGTGACCTGGCCGGTGGTGGGGTTCTTGCCCTGGAGGGTAGCGACAACCTTCTTGCCCTCGATGGGGGCGACCTTGTTGAAGTTGAGGCCCTGCTTGCCGAAGAAGTCGTTCACGCGGTCCAGCTCGGAGAACTTGCTCCAGGGGCCCACGAAGAGGTTGAAGGTCTCGTCGGCAGGGTTTCCGGCCACGGTGATGACGGTGGTGTTCTGGAACGTCTCCAGGGCGGGGTTCACGTAGTGCGTGAGGGCCTTGAAGAGCGGGAAGAAAGTGAGGGCGGCGATGAGGCAGCCCGTCAGGATGATCTTCAGGCGGCCGATCTTGTCCGACAGCCAGCCGAAGAAGATGAAGAAGGGCGTGCCCAAGAGCAGGGAGGTACCGATGAGGATGTAGGTGGTGGCGAAGTCCAGCTTCAGGGTGATCTGGATGAAGAACAGCGCGTAGAACTGGCCGGTATACCAGACCACACCCTGGCCTGCGGTTGCGCCCAGGAGGGCGAGCAGCGCGTACTTGTTGTTGGGGTACTTGAGGAAGCTGTCGGAGAGGGGGGCCTTGGAGGTCTTGCCCTCGGCCTTCATCTTGGTGAAGACGGGAGACTCGTGGAGCTTCAGGCGGATCCAGACAGAGACGGCCAGCAGGAAGATGGACATCCAGAAGGGGATGCGCCAGCCCCAGGAGGCGAAGGCTTCCTTGCTCATGGTGGAGCGGCAACCGAGGATGATGCCCAGGCAGAGGAAGAAGCCCACGGTGGCCGTGGTCTGGATCCAGCTGGTGTTGTAGCCGCGGCGATCATGGGCAGAGTGCTCGGCCACGTAGGTGGCGGCACCGCCGTACTCACCGCCCAGGGCCAGACCCTGGAGGAGGCGCAGGGTGACCATGATGATGGGGGCCCACCAGCCGACGGTCGCGAAGGTCGGCAGGAGGCCGACGCCGAAGGTGGACATGCCCATGACGACGATGGTCACGAGGAAGGTGTACTTGCGGCCGATCAGATCGCCGATGCGACCGAACACCAGGGCGCCGAAGGGGCGGACCAGGAAGCCCGCAGCGTAGGCGGCGAAGGCGGACAGCAGGGCGGCCGTCTCGTTCCCCTTGGGGAAGAACAGGGTGGCGAAGAAGGGTGCCAGGGTGGCGTAGAGGTAGAAGTCGTACCACTCGAACACCGTCCCCACGGACGATGCGATGATCACCATCCGTTCTTCCTTGGTGAGTGGCGTCCTTTCGGCGACTTGCTCAGTTGCGATGGCCATGTTGTCTTGCCTCCTTGGGGTGAAGATGGGGTTGGATCTGGACTGCTAACGCTCAGGCAGGTGATGAAGTCGGGTCGAGCCGGCCAGGCCCCGAATGTCGTGTCCTCCCTCAGAATCCCCTTTCTGGGTGCCGACTCGGCCAGGGTCGACAAAGTCTCCTGCCACCTGTCCGGATTTCACCGGAGCAGGAGGCAATGAGAGCTGAAGCGTTATGAGAACCACGACGGACGAGCCATCGTATGGATCGAGTTGGTTGGGTAAGCTGTCCCCTAGGTAACGCCTTCCTCCGGGTAAGGTCAAGAGAGATTCCGCCCCTTTGTGCAGAAAAATTTAGGTTGAGCCCAAAGTCACAAAACTTGATTTAAAAGGATGTTCAGATCATCTTCGGATAATTCGTCCAACATAATTTCCTGCTTTTTCCTAATCAAATACATACATCAGCTTGTAATATACCGCCACACAATTGCCACAAGACCTTAGCTTTGGCCCCATGGTCGGCCGAGAACCGGTTGTCCAGGGTGCCGAAACCCTCCGACCCCCTATCATGTTCAAGACCCCCGCCCCCAGGACGCCCCATGCGCATTGCCCTCATGGCCGACCTCCACGCCAACCGGCGCGCGCTGGAAGCCTGTCTGGACCATGCCCAGGCCCACGCGGTCGACCGGCTGGTCTTCCTGGGGGATTACGTCGGCTATGGCCCCGAGCCCAGCGAGACCCTGGCGCGGGTCATGGCCGAGGCTGCGAAGGGCGCCATCGCCGTCGCCGGGAACCACGACCAGGCCGTCGGCCAGGAACGCGAGACCATGACCTCCGATGCGGAATTCGCCATGGCCTGGACCCGCGGCCAGCTGGGCACCGAGGCCCGCGAGTTCCTGGCCAGCCTGCCCCTGCGTTTCGAGGACGACACTCGCCTCTACGTGCATGCCAGCCCCCAGACCTACCCCGAGTGGATCTACGTCAACGACGGCCCCGCCGCCAAGCGGGCCCTGGAGGCCAGCCGCGCTCAGACGGTCTTCTGCGGGCACACGCACGTCGCCGCGCTGCATGGCATCACCGCCACTGGACAGCTGGTGTCCTTTCAGCCCGTGCCCTCGGTCCCGATTCCCCTGCCCCGGCACCGCCGCTGGCTGACGGTCGTTGGCGCCGTGGGCCAGGCCCGCGACGGGGACCCGGCTGCGGCCTACGCCGTGCTGGATACGGGCCGCTCCGAGATCACCCACTTCCGGGTGCCCTACGATGTGGAGGCCGCGGCGGTGGCCATCCTCCGCGCCGGGCTGCCAGCCTCCCTCGCCGCCCGACTCCGGAAGGGATCCTGAGCCATGACCGGGCCGCGCATCGAGACCGGAGGCACGCTGGATGGCTTCCTGATCGGGGAGAGGATCCACTGCGGGGGCATGGCCTCCATCTGGTCCGTGTCCCACCCGGACCACAGCTTTCCCCTCCTGATGAAGGTTCCCGTCCTGTCCGAGGGCGTGGATCCCGCGGCCATCGTGGGCTTCGAGATGGAGCAGATGATCCTGCCGCGCCTCTCGGGCCCCCATGTGCCCCGGTTTGCCGCCCAGGGGGACTTCGATGTCCAGCCCTACCTGGTCATGGAGCGCATCCCCGGACCCTCCCTGCTGCCGCTCCTGACCGAGCTCCCCCTGCCCTGGCCGGCCGTGGCCAAGCTGGGCACGCGGATCGCCCTCGCCCTGGATGACCTGCACCGCCAGCACGTGGTGCACCTGGACGTGAAGCCCTCCAACCTGCTCACCCGGCCTACGGGCGAGATCGTGCTCGTGGACTATGGCCTCTCCCACCATGACGAGCTCCCGGACCTGATGGGCGAGGAGTTCCGGCTGCCCTACGGCACCGCGCCCTACATGGCGCCGGAGCAGGTCCTGGGCCAGCGCCGCGATCCCCGCAGCGACCAGTTCGCCCTGGGTGTCCTCCTGTATTTCTTCCTGACCGGCGTGCGGCCCTTCGGCGACCCCCAGCGCCTGGCGGGCCTGAAGCGACGCCTCTGGCGCGACCCCGTCCCGCCCCGGCGCCTGCAGCCCGAGTGCCCGCCCTGGCTGCAGGAGGTGATTCTCCGGTGCCTGGAGGTCCACCCGGCCTGGCGCTACCCCACCGCCGCCCATCTGGCGATGGCACTCCAGCATCCGGACCAGGTCAAGCTCACGGCCCGCTCGGAGAAGCTGAAGCAGGATCCCTTCACCACGGTCCTGCGCCGCCGCTTCCGGGAGCAGCCCCAGGTCTCGGCCATGGCCAAGGCGCCTGCGCGGCATGACGGGGACGCGCCCATCCTGGCCGTCGCCATCGACCTCTCACCGGCCGCCGCCCCCATCGCCGAGACCCTGCGCACCATGGTCGCGCGCATGCTGACCACCCTGCCCGGGGCCCGGGTCGCCTGCCTGAACGTCCTCAAGCAGGGGCGCATCACCCTGGATGAGACCCTGGACGCCCAGGGGCGGAACATCCACCACCAGCGCCTGGTGGAGCTGCGGAACTGGGCGATCCCCCTTGAGCTGGACGAGGGCCGCATCAGCTTCCACGTCCTCGAGTCCACGGACCCCGCCTCGGCGATCCTGCACTACACCAGCTCGAACCAGGTGGATCACCTGGTCCTCGGCGCCCGGGCCAGCTCGCTGCGCCGCACCCTGCTGGGAAGCGTGTCCAGCCAAGTGGCCGCCCAGGCGCCTTGCACGGTGACCGTGGTGCGCTCACGCCGGCTGCGCACCTCGGATCTGCCCGTCAGCAAGGACGAAGAGTCCGACTCCTGGACGGTCGGCTGAAAGCAAAACGCCCCGGCGAACCGGGGCGTTTCAGGTGTGCTGGTGACAGCCTACTCGGCGTCCTCGGCCTTGGGCTCGGGGAGGGTGTAGTCCACGAACTCGATGAGGGCCATGTCGGCCGCGTCGCCGAGGCGATGGCCCATCTTGAGGATGCGAGTGTAGCCGCCGGGACGGCTCTCGAAGCGCTTGCGGAAGTCGGCGTCGAAGATCTTCTGGACGGCGACCTTGCTGCCGAGACGAGCCATCGCCAGGCGGCGATTGGCAATCGTGTCGGACTTCGCGAGGGTGATGAAGGGTTCCACGAAGCTGCGAAGCTCCTTGGCCTTCACCAGGGTGGTCTGGATGCGCTCGCTCTCGATGAGGGCGGTCGCGAGGTTCTTCATGAGGGCCTTGCGCTGGTTCGTGGTGCGGCCCAGGCGCTTGCCGGAAACGTTGTGACGCATGGGGGCTCCTTACACTTCCTGCTCAAGCCGCATACCGAGGGAGAGGCCGATACGAGCGAGCTCGTCCTTGATCTCCTGGAGCGACTTCTTGCCGAAGTTCTTGGTTTTCATCAGCTCGGCCTCGGTCCGCTGGACCAGCTCGCCGATGGTGGTGATGTTGGCGTTGCGGAGGCAGTTGTTGGCCCGCACGGAAAGTTCGAGCTCTTCGACGGACTTGCCGAGCCAGGTGTTCGCAGCCTCGACACCAAGCGTGGCGGTGCCCATCTCCATCTCGGTGAAGTCCTCGTCCTGACGGGCGAACACCAGGAAGTGGTCGCGCAGGATGAGGGCCGCGTCAGAGACGGCTTCCTTGGGATTGACGGCGCCGTTGGTCCAGACCTGGAGGGTGAGCTTTTCGTAATCGGTGCTCTGGCCCACCCGGGCGGGTTCGACAATGTAGTTCACACGGACGATGGGGCTGTGGTTGGCATCCATGGGGATGAAGCCGAGACCAAGGGTCTCGTCATGGTTGCGGTCGGCAGTCATGAAGCCGCGACCGAGCTGCACGCGCATCTCGATCTCGAGCTCGCCCTCTTCGCCCAGGGTCGCGATGTGGATGTTGGGATCCACGACTTCGACGTTCTGGTTGCAGCGGATGGCGGCGGAGGTCACAGCGCCCTCACCCTTGGCGGAGATGGTCACCGTCTGGGGCTCGTTGCTGTGCAGCTTGAAGGGCACTTCCTTGAGGTTCAGGAGGACGTGGGTGATGTCCTCCCAGACGCCGGGAAGGGTCGTGAACTCGTGCATGACGCCCTTGATGCGGACGTTGGTGACAGCAGCGCCCTGGATGCTGCTGAGCAGCACCCGGCGGACACTGTGCCCGACGGTCGTGGCGAAGCCACGCTCGAAGGGATAGGCCACGAACTCCCCGTAGGTGTCCGTGAGGGACCCGGGGGTCACCTCCGCGAATCGCGGCCTCTGGAAATCGCTGAGGTTCAGCATCCTGCCCCCTTACTTCGAATACAGTTCAACGATCAGCTGCTCGTTGATATCAAGGGTGATGTCCTCGCGGGTCGGGGTGGCGAGCACCTGGCCCTTGAAGGCGGCGGCATCGAGCGTCAGCCACTTGGGAATGCCACGACCGGCGGAGGTTTCGACGGAAGACTTGATCCCGTCGTTCTCCTTGGCGCGCTGGCCCAGCTCGACAACCTGGCCAGGCTTGACCTGGTAGGAAGGGATGTCCACGCGCTTGCCGTTGATCTGCACGTGGCCGTGCATGACCATCTGGCGCGCGGCAGACCGGCTGGACGCGAAGCCCAGGCGGAAGATCACGTTGTCCAGGCGGCTCTCGAGGAAGCCCAGCAGGTTGTGGCCGGTGACGCCCTTCTTGGCGTCAGCCTTCTCGAAGTAGTGGCGGAACTGCTTCTCAAGCACACCGTAGATGCGCTTCACCTTCTGCTTCTCGCGAAGCTGCAGGGCGTAGCCAGTGGGCTTCTTGATCTTCCCCGCGCCATGCTGGCCGGGGATCTTGCCTTTGCGGGTCTCGAAGGAACACTTTTCCTTGAAGCAGCGTTCGCCCTTCAAGTAGAGCTTCATGCCCTCGCGGCGGCAGAGGCGGCAAACGGCGTCTGTGTAACGTGCCATGTCTCTCCTCCTCTCTTAAACCCGGCGCCGCTTGGGCGGCCGGCAGCCGTTGTGGGGAATGGGTGTGACGTCGCGGATGCTGGTCACCTGGATGCCCGCTGCGTTGAGGGCGCGGATGGCGCTCTCGCGACCGGCTCCAGGGCCCTTGACGCGAACGTCCACCGAACGAACACCCTGCTCCTTGGCGGCCTCGGCAGCGATGCCGGCGGCGACCTGGGCTGCGAAGGGCGTACCCTTGCGGGTGCCGCGGAAGTTCTGGTTGCCGCTGGAAGCCCAGCAGAGCATGTTCCCCATCGGATCTGAGATGGAGATGATGGTGTTGTTGAAGGACGCCTGGACGTGTGCCACGCCGTGAGGAACGTTCTTCTTTTCCTTCTTCTTGACCACCTTCTTGCCGGCGGTCCGGGTCTGGGTCTTTGCCATGTGCTCCTCGCCTTACTTCTTCTTGCCGGCTACGGTGCGCCGCTTGCCCTTGCGGGTGCGGGCGTTGGTGTGCGTGCGCTGGCCACGGACGGGGAGGCCCTTCCGGTGACGCAGGCCGCGGTAGCAGCCGATGTCCATGAGCCGCTTGATGTCCAGGGAGATGTTCTTGCGAAGGTCGCCCTCCACGGTCTCTTCGGCGGTAATGACGCGGCGGATGCGACCGACCTCGTCCTCGGTCAGATCCCGGACCTTGGTGCCGAAGTCGACCTTCGCCCGAGTCAGGATGCTGTGCGCCTTGGAGCGCCCGATGCCGTAAATGTAGGTGAGCGCGATCTCGATGCGCTTGCCGATGGGCAGATCAATACCTGAGATGCGTGCCATCGTTTCTCCTTAACCCTGACGCTGCTTGTGCTTGGGGTTTTTCTTGCAGATGATCCGGTTGATGCCTTCGCGGCGGACCACTTTGCAGTGCTCGCACAGCTTCTTGATGGAGGGCCGTACTTTCATGGTGTCCTCTCGTTCACTTGAATCGGTAGATGATGCGGCCACGGGTCAGATCGTAAGGGGTCACCTCGACGAGTACCCGGTCACCAGGGAGGATGCGAATGAAGTTCTTGCGCATCTTTCCGGAAATATGTGCCAGCACTTGATGTTTGTTTTCCAGTTCGACCCGGAACACGGCATTCGGCAAAGCCTCGACCACTGTGGCTTCGAGCTCAATGGCTTCTTCTTTGCTCAAGCGTGATCTCCGAAGACGTGACGCAGCGTGTCAAACACCAGCTCAGGGGCGCGGTTGCCATCCACGCTCGTGAAGTTCGGCCGGTGCTTGTAGAAGCCCAGGAGCGGTTGGAAGGTCGAGTTGAACTCGCCCATCCGGCTCTTGAAGGCTTCAGAGGTGTCATCAGAGCGGTGCTTCAGGGGACTTCCGCACAGCTCGCAGACACCGGCCTGCTTGGGAGGCTTGGATTCCAGGTGGTAGATGGCGCCGCAGGCATTGTTGCTGCAGACGCGTCGGCCCACCACACGGGCTTCCAGCACTTCCTGGGGGACATCAACGAGTACCACGTGCCCGACCTTCATGCCTTTGGAGGAGAGGAAGTCTTCCAGGGCTTGAGCTTGCTGAAGGGTGCGTGGGTAGCCGTCGAACAGCACATCAGAGGTCTCGTCCAGCAGCCGCGCAAAGACAAGTCCGTTGACGGTGTCGTCGTCCACCAGTTTTCCCTCGGCCATAATGGCTTTCGCCCTAAGGCCGATCTCCGTTCCTTTCGAAACGGCATCTCTCAGAATGTCACCGGTTGACAGGTGAGTCAAAGAGAATGTTTCCACCAGGCGCTTGGCCTGGGTGCCCTTCCCGGAGCCGGGGGCCCCGAGGAGGATGTTGGCGATGAGGCTCATGCTGCACCCCCACGAGTGGAGCGACCGCGGATGCGGCCCTTCTCCAGGAAACCGTCATACCGGCGCATGACCAGCAGGCTTTCCAACTGGGCCGCGCTGTCCATGGCCACGCCCACCACGATCAGCAGGCTGGTGCCGCCGAAGTAGAAGTTGAGGCCCTGGATGTTGTTGGTGATCAGGAGTGGAACCAGGGAGACCAGGGCCAGGTAGATGGCGCCCACAAAGGTCAGCTTGGACAGGATGCTGTCCATGAAGATGCTGGTCTCCTTGCCGGGACGGATACCCGGGATGTAGCCTCCGGAGCGCTTCATGTTCTCGGCGGTCTCGTCGGGATTGAAGACGATGCTGGTGTAGAAGAAGGCGAAGAAGATCACCACGCCCACGAAGACCGGGGTATAGATCCAGAAATGGGTCTGCGGGCTGAGGTAGGAGGCCGCCTTGGCCAGCCACTCCCAGCGAGTGAACTGGGCAATGGTGGCCGGGAAGAAGATCACGGAGCTGGCGAAGATGACAGGCATCACGCCGGCGGTGTTCACCTTCAGGGGCATATAACTGCTGCGCTGGCTTGACATGCCAGCCGAGTCGGCCCGGCGGGCGTAGTGGATGGGGATGCGCCGGTAGGCGTTCTCGACCAGGACCACGGCCAGCAGCACCACGGTCATCGCCGCGATCAGCAGGATGAAGATGCCCGGAGGGGGCACATTGGGTGCGTTCTTCAGGGACTGGGTGATCATGACGGTCATGGTGGTGAGCGCCTGGGGCAGGCCCGCCACGATGCCGGCGAAGATCAGCAGCGAGATGCCGTTGCCGATGCCCCGCTCGGTGATCTGCTCACCGATCCACATGACGAAGATGGTGCCCACGGACAGCGTGAACGCAGCCAGGAACCGGAAGGCGGTCGGGCTGATGGCGGTGGTTACCACCTCAAGGCCCGGGGCGTTCTGGCTCTGGGCCAGGGACGCGATGCCCATGCCCTGCACGAAGGCTAGGCCCACGGTGAGATAGCGGGTCCACTGGTTGATCTTCTGGCGTCCAGCCTCGCCTTCCTTCTTCTGGAGGTTCTCCAGGTAGGGCACCACGGCTCCCATCAGCTGCAGCACGATGCTGGCGGTGATGTAGGGGGCGATACCCAGGGCAAAGACAGAGAACTTCTTGAAGGCGCCACCGGAGAAGAGATCAACGACGTCGAAGAGCCCGCCGGCCCCGCGACGAAGCGCGGCCTGCAGGTTCTCGGCGTTCACCCCGGGCACGCTGACGTGCACGCCCAGGCGATAGATCGCCAGGAGCACCAAGGTGAACAGGAGCCGCTTGCGCAGCTCCGGGTTTGCGAAGAGGTCTTTCAGGCGGTTCATCGGCCGTTACTCGGCGGACTTCGCGCAGGGCTCCTGGATGGTGCCGCCCTTGGCCAGGATGGCTTCCCGGGCGCCCTTGGTGATGCGGTCGGCGACCACGTTCACCTTGGACGTGAGCTCACCGCTGGCCAGAACCACGATCTTCTCGACGCGGCTGTTGACGAGCTTCTTCTCGCGGAGCGCCTCGAGGCAGACCGTGTCGCCATCCTTGAAGTGGATGGAGATCAGGCTGAGCGGGACTTCCTTAGTCTCGGGAGCGAAGATGTTGGTGAAACCGCGCTTGGGCAGGCGACGGACCAGAGGCATCTGGCCGCCTTCGAAGCCGCGCTTGCTGCGATAGCCGCTGCGGGACTTCTGGCCCTTCTCACCACGGCCGGAGGTCTTGCCGAGGCCGGAGCCCTTGCCGCGACCGACGCGCTTGCGGTTCTGTGTGGCGCCCTCTGCGGGCCTGAGTTCGTTGAGTTTCATGACCTACCCCTTCACCTTGACGTCGAGGAGATGCGGGACAAGCTTGACCATCCCGTGGACGTTGGGGGTGTATTCGCATTCGCGGGTGTCACCAGGACGCTTGAGGCAGAGGGTCTGCATGAAGGCACGGTGCTTGGGAGTGGTGCAGATGATGGAACGCTTGAGCGTAATCACCACCTGTTTGCCGAGGAATTGCGACATGTCAAGCCTCCGCCTGGTCGAGACCGCGGTTGGTCAGGACCGTGTAGGGATCCATGAGCTCCTTCAGCCCTTCGAACGTGGCGCGAACCACGTTGTGGGGGTTGGAAGAGCCCAGGCTCTTGGTCATCACGTTGTGGACGCCGGCGGCTTCCATGATGGCGCGGACCGCGGCCCCGGCGATGATGCCGGTGCCCTCGGGGGCGGGCTTCAGCAGCACGCTGCCGGAGCCGAAGTTGCCCAGCACCGGGTGCGGCAGGCTGCCGGTCGGGGTGAGGGGAACCCTGATCATGTTGCGCTTGGCGCTCTCGATGCCCTTCTTGATCGCGGAGGGCACTTCGAGGGCCTTGCCGAGGCCGAAGCCAACCTTGCCATTCCCGTCGCCCACAACCACCAGCGCGGAGAAGGAGAAGTTCTTGCCCCCCTTCACCACCTTGGTGACGCGGCCCACGTAGATGACCTGGTCCTTGAATTCCCCGCCTTCAGATCCGCGGGAGTCCTTGTTTTCTTTGAGCTCTGCAGTCGCCATCGTCATCCCCTAGAACTGGAGCCCGGCTTCGCGGGCGCTGTCAGCCAGCGCCTTGACGCGGCCGTGATAGACGTAGCCGTTCCGGTCGAACACCACCGAGGTGATGCCCTTCTCCTTCAGGCGAGCGGCGATGCTGGCACCGACAGCCTTGGCGGCTTCGATGTTGGCGCCGTTCTTCAGAGAGGCGCGCAGGTCCTTTTCCAGGCTGCTGGCGGTGGCAAGGGTGATGCCCTTGGTGTCGTCCACGGCCTGGACATAGATGCGCTTCAGGCTCTTGTAGATGGTGAGACGGGGCCGCTCGGGCGTGCCGCTCACGCGGCCGCGGATGCGGGCCTTGGTCTTGTCGCGTCGAATGTTGATTGAGTTCGCCATGGTTTCCCCTTACTTCCCGGTCTTGCCGGCCTTGCGGCGGATGACTTCGCCGGTATACATGACGCCCTTGCCCTTGTAAGGCTCGGGCTTGCGGTATTTCCGGATGTCGGCGGCGACCTGGCCCACGAGCTGCCGGTCGGTGCCGGTCACCACGATGTGGGTGGTCTTCTCGACAGCCATCGTGATGCCAGCGGGGGCTTCGTAGTTGATGGGGTGGCTGTAGCCGAGCTCCAGGTGGAGCTTGGCGCCGTCCATGGAGGCCTTGTAGCCGACGCCGACGATGTCCAGTTCCTTCTTCCAGCCCTCGGTCACGCCGACGACGGCGTTGTTGAGGAGGGCGCGGGTCAGGCCGTGGTAGGCACGGGTCTGGGCTTCTTCATTGGCGCGGAGCAGGGTGACGGAGTCGGCCTGGATGTCGAGCGTGATCCCACCAAGGATCGGGCAAATGAGCTTGCCCTTGACGCCTTCGACGACGGCCTCGGACCCGGTGACGGTGACAGTCACGCCCTTGGGCAGTGTCACGGGCTTCTTTCCGATTCGAGACATGGTTTATTCCTTAGATGAGGGCGGGGCTCCCGCCCTTTTCAGGATGGGTTACCAGACGTGGGCGAGAACTTCGCCGCCAACGTTCTGCTTCCGAGCGTCCTTGCCCGTCAGGAGTCCCTTCGGGGTGGACAGGATGGCGATGCCGAGGCCGCCGTGCACATCAGAGATATCCTGGGCGCCCGTGTAGATGCGAAGGCCGGGACGGGACACGCGGCGGAGGCCGTGGATCACGTTCTGCTTATCCTTCACGTACTTCAGGTTGAGGATGATGTAGGCGCGGCCCTCGTGCTCCACTTCCTTGTAGGAGTGGATGTACCCTTCCTGCTTCAGGATGACGCAGAGCTGGGCCTTGATCTTGGAGGAAGGCACCACCACAGCATCGTGGCCGGCCATGATGCCGTTACGGATGCGGGTGAGGTAGTCAGCGATGGGATCGGTGTTCATGGTCCCCTCTCCTTACCAACTTGACTTCTGGACGCCGGGCAGTTCGCCGTTGAGGGCGAGCTTCCGGAAGCACAGACGGCAGAGTTCAAACTTGCGCAGATAGCCTCGGGGCCGACCACACACCTTGCAGCGATTGCGGTGCTGGGTCGAGAACTTCGGCTTGCGCTGATCCTTGACGATTTTGGAAATCTTGGCCATCGGTATGATCTCCTTGGCTACTTGCGGAAGGGCATACCGAGGTGACCCAGCAGGGCCCGCGCTTCGGCGTCATTCTTGGCGGTGGTCACGAAGGTGATGTTCATGCCCTTCATCTTGTCCACCTTGGAATAGTCGATTTCCTGGAAGATCAGCTGATCCTTCAGGCCCAGGGTGTAGTTGCCGCGGCCGTCGAAGGACTTGGTGGGCACGCCACGGAAGTCACGGACACGGGGCAGGGACAGGGTCACCAGGCGGTCGAAGAACTCCCACATGCGGGGACCGCGCAGGGTCACCATGCAGGCGATGGGCATGCCGGCGCGCAGCTTGAACTGGGCGACACTCTTCTTGGCCTTGCGCACGATGGCCTTCTGGCCAACGATCGCGGTGAGCTCGTCAACGGCGACGTCGAGCACCTTGATGTTCTGGATGGCATCACCAACACCCATGTTGATGACGATCTTCTGCAGGCGGGGCACCTGCATGGCGGAAGAGAAGGCAAACTCCTCCGTGAGCTTCGAGACCACCTCCTGGTGGTAGCGAGCCTTGACGCGGGGCTCCGCGTGGCCTTGCGTGGCAGTCATGGATTCCTCCATTTCCGAGGGGCGGCAATGCCCCAGGGGTTCGGGAGAGCGGGGGGGCTTGGGACGGCGGTCCGGCCCGTTTCCCCCCAACCTCAGTTGTCATGGCGCAGGATGCGCCGTGGATCTCCACCCCGCGCACGGGGCAGAACGGCTATCTTCCCACAGGAAAGGCCCGGAAGGAAGCGAAAAGGTCCGAGTGTGCAAAAGCAGGAGCAATCGGAGAACGATAGGCGAGGGACGGGCTCAGCCCGACCCAAGCGCGGGAGCCCGGGGGGAGGCTCCATGTCCACGAGCCCGGCGGGCGAGTGGGAGCAACGCATGGCGTTGCGTAACATGGAGGCGCGCAGCGCGGAACCCCCGGACAGCACTAGGCCCGCTTGCGCGTGCCCTTGCCCGTCTTGGCGTCGAGGAGCATGACGTTGGAGGCGTGAATCGGGGCCTCCTTCTCCAGGATCCCGCCACCCTCACCGGTCTGGGGGTTGGGCTTGGTGGCCTTCTTGATCAGGTTGAGGCCGGTGACCACCACGCGGTTGTTGGAGGGGCTGACCTTGGCGATGGTCCCGGTCTTGCCCTTTTCCTTGCCGGCGATGATGACGACCTGGTCGCCCTTCTTCAGCTTCATCTTGGTCGTGGTTTCCATCAAAGCACCTCAGGGGCCAGGGAGACGATCTTCATGTACTTCCGCTCGCGCAGTTCACGGGCCACGGGGCCGAACACGCGGGTGCCGACGGGCTCGCCATCCTTCTTGATGATGACGGCGGCGTTCTCGTCGAAGCGGATGTACGAACCGTCCTTGCGACGGAAGGCTTTGCGCTGGCGGACGATGACGGCCTGGACAACGGCCTTCTTCTTCACAGTGCCGCCAGGAATCGCTTCCTTGACAGAGGCCGTGATGACGTCGCCGAGCTGGGCGATCCTGCCGACACCGCCGCCCAGGGGCAGGATGCAGCAGATCTTCTTGGCGCCGGAGTTATCGGCGACGGTGAGCATGGTTCCCATCTGGATCATGTGAGCTCCTTACTCGCCGGCCTTCTGGACGATCTCGAGGACCATCCAGCGCTTGCGCTTGGAAAGGGGGCGGGTCTCTACGATCTTGACCACGTCGCCAATGGAGCAGGCGTTGGTCTCGTCGTGAGCCATAAACTTGGCGGTCTGCTTGACGGTGCGGTGGTAGAGCGGGTGCTGGAACTTGCGCTCCACCTTCACCACCACGGTCTTGTCGGCCTTGTTGGAGACCACCACGCCGTTACGAGTCATCTTGGTTTCGAGGCTCATGGGTTCTCCTAGGCCAGCTTGGTGGCCAAGGCCGTCTTGACGCGGGCGAGCTCACGACGGGTCTTGCGGACCTCGGCAGTGTTCTCGACCTGGCCCACGGCGTGCTGGAAGCGGAGGGTAAAGCGCTTGGCGGCCAGTTCGGCCTCCAGCTGCGCCAGTTCCTCCACACTCTTGCCGGTCAACTCGGAAAAGGGATTCTTCTTGGACATGGCTCTCACTCCTCCGGCGGCGTGCGGGTGATGAACTCAGACGCCACAGACAGCTTCATCTGGGCCAGGCGCAGCGCCTCGCGTGCGGTTTCCTCGGTCACACCTTCCATCTCGAAGAGGATGCGTCCGGGACGGATCACCGCCACCCAGCCGTCCGGAGCTCCCTTGCCAGAGCCCATGCGGGTTTCCGCGGGCTTGGAAGTGGTTGGACGATCGGGGAAGATGCGGATCCAGATCTTGCCGCCGCGCTTGATGTGGCGGGTCATGGCGATACGGGCAGCTTCGATCTCACGGTTGGTGAGCCAGCAGTGCTCCATCGCCTTGAGGCCGAAATCGCCAAAGGCGAGCTCGTTGCCACGGGTGGCGACGCCGCGGGTGCGGCCCTTCATGGTTTTGCGGTTCTTGACCTTCTTGGGCATCAGCATGGATTCACCTCAGCGCTTCACGGTCTCGGCAACCTGGTCGCCCAGATTCACCCAGACCTTGATGCCGATGATCCCGTAGGTCGTGCGGGCCTCGGCGAAACCGTAGTCAACACCCGCGCGAATGGTCTGCAGGGGCATCTGGCCGGAGAGGTAGTCCTCGGTCCGGGCGATCTCGGCGCCGTTCAGGCGGCCGGAGACCTTGATCTTGAAACCCTTGGCGCCGAAGCGGATCGCAGCTTCCTCCGCCTTGCGCATGGCGCGGCGGAAGGCGATGCGGCGCTCGAGCTGCTGGGCAACACCCTCGGCCACGAGCTGGGCGTCCACTTCAGGCTTCTTGATCTCCTGGATGTCGACGGACACGGGGCGGTTCAGGCGCTTCTGGAGGTCTTCGCGGAGCTTGTCGATCTCAGCACCCTTGCGGCCGATGACGATGCCGGGGCGGGCGGTGTAGATGCGCACGGTGACCTTGTCGGCAGCGCGCTCGATGTCGATCTTCGAGACCATCGCGTTCAGGCTGTGCAGTTGCTTCTTGAGTTCGCGGCGGAGCTTGATGTCCTCGTGGAGCAGCAGCGCGTAGTCGCGCTTCGAGAACCACTTGCTGTGCCAGTTCTTCTGGTAGACAAGGCGGAACCCGTACGGGTGAACTTTCTGACCCATGACTACTCCTCCCCGGCCGCGGATGCGAGCTGGATGGTGATGTGGCAGGTGCGCTTCTGAACCCGGTAGGCACGGCCCATGGGTGCAGGGCGGACGCGCTTCATGCGGAAGCCCTCGTCCACGAATGCGGTCTTCACCAGCAGCTCATCGGGATTGACAGAGGGATTCTTGTCGATGGCGTTGGCCACGGCGGAATCCAGCAGTTTGCGGATGGGGGCAGCGGCATACTTCTTGGCCTGCGTGAGGACCCACTGGGCCTCGCCGACATGCTTGCCGCGGATGAGGTCCACCACGAGGCGGGCCTTCTGGGCCGAGCCGCGCAGGTGGCGAACGGTGGCGGTAGAAACGATCTGTGCCATCGCTATTTCCCCTTCGCCTTGGTATCTGCCTTGCCGGCATGACCCTTGAACGTGCGGGTCATGGAGAACTCGCCCAGCTTGTGGCCGATCATGTTCTCAGTGACATAGACAGGAATGAACTTGTTGCCGTTGTGGACGGCGAGGGTAAGACCGATCATCTGCGGAACGACGGTGGAGCGGCGGGACCAGGTCTTGATCACGCGCTTGTCGTTCGCCGCCTGGGCGACTTCCACCTTCTTCTGGAGGTGGGCGTCAATGAACGGGCCTTTTTTCAGGGAACGTGCCATTGTCGGGCCTCCTAGTTGATCCGCTTGACGATGAACTTATCCGTGCGACGGTTGCCACGGGTCTTGTAGCCGCGGGTCGGCTGGCCCCAGGGCGTCACAGGGTGACGACCACCGGAAGTCCTGCCCTCGCCGCCACCATGGGGGTGGTCGACGGGGTTCATGACCACGCCGCGGACGGTGGGACGAACCCCCATCCAACGGGTGCGGCCGGCCTTGCCGATCTGGATGTTCTCGTGCTGCAGGTTGCCGACCGTGCCGATCGTCGCATAGCAGTCCAGGTGAATCTTGCGGATCTCACCGGAGGGCATGCGGAGCTGGGCGTAGTCGTCCTCCTTCGCCACGAGCTGGGCGAAGGTGCCGGCGGCGCGGGCGATCTGGCCACCCTTGCCGGGCTTCATCTCGATGTTGTGCACCGTGTTGCCGACCGGGATGTTCCGGAGGGGAAGCGCGTTGCCCACCAGGATGTCGGCGGTCTTGCCAGCCACCACGACGCGGCCCACTTCCAGGCCGTCGGGGGCCAGGATGTAGCGCTTCTCGCCGTCGGAGTAGACCAGCAGGGCGATGCGGGCGGTGCGGTTGGGGTCGTACTCGATCGTGGCCACCTTGGCGGGCACTTCGAGCTTGTTGCGCTTGAAGTCGATGATCCGGTACTGGCGCTTGTGGCCACCGCCGATGTGGCGGGTGGTGATCCGGCCGGTGTTGGAGCGGCCTCCAGTGCGGTTTCGCTTGGAAATCAGGGAACGCTCAGGCGTGTCCGTGGTGATTTCCTCGAAGCCGAACTTGGACATGCCGCGCTGACCAGGGGTCGTTGGCTTGAGCTGTTTGATGCTCATGGTTGTCCTCTTGCCTCAGGGTTGAAAGGGGCGGGCGATAATGGGCAAAGCTTGTCCGTCCGCCATGGAATCGCCTACTCGGACGCGGGTGCGCCCTCGGCGAGCTCGACATAGGCCTTCTTGCGGGGGCTGGAAGTCCCCACGAAACGGCCCAGCCGCTTGGTCCGGCTCGGAATCCGCACGGTGCGGATGTTCTTCACCTTGGACTGGAGAAGCAGTTCGACTGCTTCCCGGATCTGGTGCTTGGTGGCCCAAGTGGCCACTTCGAACACCTGGATGTTCTTCTCCCGGAGGAGCTGGCCCTTCTCCGTGAGGAGGGGCTTGCGGATCACGTCAAAGATCTTGGTCATGGCTTCACAACCTCCTGAAGGGCCAGGACGGCTTCCTTGGAGAAGATCACCTGGTCGTACTTGAGGAGCTCATAGACGTTCACGCCCAGGCTCTCGACGGTCTGCAGCTTCGGGTTGTTGCCGGCGGCCATGGTGAGCTTTTCGCTGGCTTCGGTGCCGACCAGGAGGGCCGAACCGGTGACGCCGAGCTTGCCGAGGGTCTGGACCAGGGTCTTGGTCTTGTGGGACACGACGTCCCAGTTCTCGACCACCATGATCTGGCCGCTCGCCAGCTTGGCGGACAGCGCGTTGCGCAGTGCGGCGCGACGGGCCTTCTTGGGGAAGGCGTAATCGTAGGAACGGGGGTGCGGACCGTGGGTGGTGCCGCCGCCCTTCCAGAGCGGGCTGCGGATGGAGCCCACACGGGCGCGGCCGGTGCCCTTCTGCTTCCAGAGCTTCTTGCCGGAGCCGCTGACTTCCCACTTGTCCTTGGTCTTCGCGGTGCCTGCGCGCCGCTTGGCCAGGAAGTGGCGGACCGCTTCCCAGATCAGGTGCTGGTTCACGTCTTCGAGCTTGAACACTTCAGGCAGGAGCTCGACGGTGTCGACCTGCTTGTTCTCGAGACTGAGTACGGGGTGCTGGAAGGCTGCCATCTTAGGCCTCCTGCTTGATGACGATGTACCCACCCTTGGGGCCGGGGACGGCACCCTTGATGAGGAGCAGGTTGTTCTCGACGTCCACCTTGGCGATCTCCAGGTTGCGGACGGTCACCTGGGCGTCGCCCATGTGGCCGGGCATCCGGACGCCAGGAAAGACGCGGCTGGGATAGCTGGACTGGCCGATGGAGCCGGGAGCACGGTGGAACATGGAGCCGTGGGTCGCGCGGCCGCCGGAGAAGTGGTGCCGCTTGATGACGCCGGCGAACCCCTTGCCCTTGCTGATGCCGGTGACGTTCACCTTGGTCTTCGCCTCGAAGGCGCTGGCCAGGACACTGTCGCCGGGCTTGGATTCGTCCGTGGCATCCACCTTGATCTCGCGCAGCACGCGGACCGGAGCGACGCCCTGCTTCTCGCAGTGGCCCTTCTCAGCCTTGGTGGCGCGTTTGCCGCCGTTGGGATCCACGAAGCCGATCTGCACCGCCTCGTAGCCATCCTTGGCGGAGGTCTTGCGCATCACGACGACGCAGGGGCCAGCCTGGATGACAGTCACGGGGACGACCTGTCCCTGCTCATTGAAGATCTGGGTCATGCCCAGCTTCTTGCCGATGATTCCTTTTGACATGATCTCTCCCCCCTCTACCGGTTGCCCTGGCGACTGAAGACCTTGATCTCCACGTCGACGCCAGCAGGCAGGTCGAGACGCATCAGCGTGTCCACGGTGTTCTGAGTGGGGTTCAGGATGTCCAGCAGGCGCTTGTGCGTGCGGATCTCGAACTGGTCCCGGCTCTTCTTGTCGACGTGGGGGCTGCGGTTGACGGTGTACTTGTTCGTGCGGGTGGGGAGGGGGATGGGCCCTGCCACCTGGGCGCCCGTGCGCTTGGCGGTGTCCACGATCTCACGGGTGCTCTGGTCGAGCAGACGGTGGTCGAAGGCACGCAGGCGGATGCGGATGTTGTCTTTCATGTTCACTCCATTGGGACGGAGACCGTCCATAGACGTGGGGCGCTGACCGCCCATGTGGATCCGTCCCGGAAACAGGGACAGGGCTGATCAGCATAACAAAAGCCGCTGTAAAATCAACGGCTTTTTTGGAAGAACGCACGACCTCCCGTGGGAGGAAGCGGTGGATCAGGAGGCCCGGCAACCTTGCGGTTCGGGAAACGGCCTCACCCCGAGAGGGGCTTAGACTGCAGGTAATACAAGCGGTTGTTCGTGTTGATTGCGATGAGGGCCGGCTTTGCTGGACCGAATCGCAGGGGTGCGGGGGTGTGCGCGCAGCGAATGCGGAGCGTGGAACCCCCGCAGATTACTTGGCGCCCTTGACCTTGGCCACGATCTCTTCGGCCACGTTGCGGGGGGCTTCCTCGTAGTTCGAGAACTGCATGGTGTAGTTGCCGCGGCCCTGGGTCATGCCGCGGAGGGTGGTGGAGTAGGCGAACATCTCGGCCAGGGGCACCTTGGCGGTGACCACCTTGGAGCCGGCCCGGTCTTCCATGTTCTCGATGCGGCCACGGCGGCTGTTCAGGTTGCCGATGACATCACCCATGTAGTCCTCGGGGACCACGACCTCGACGGCCATGATGGGCTCGAGGATCACGGGGGAGGCCTTCTCACAGCCAGCCTTGAAGCCCATGGAACCGGCGATCTTGAACGCCATCTCGTTGGAGTCCACATCGTGGTAGCTGCCGTCGTAGATGGTGACCTTGATGTCGACGCAGGGGTAGCCTGCCAGGACACCGGACTGCATGGCCTCCTGAATGCCCTGGTCGGTGGGCTTGATGTATTCCTTGGGCACCACGCCGCCCTTGATGTCGTTGATGAACTCGTAGCCCTTGCCGGACTCGTTGGGCTCGACGATGAGGCGGACGTGGCCGTACTGGCCGCGACCACCGGACTGGCGGACGAACTTGCCTTCGCACTCCACCCGCTTCCGGATGGTCTCGCGGTAGGCAACCATGGGCTTGCCCACGTTGGCCTCGACCTTGAACTCGCGCATCATGCGATCGACGATGATCTCAAGGTGCAGCTCGCCCATGCCGGCGATGATGGTCTGGTTGGTCTCGGGGTCGGTCTTGACCTTGAAGGTGGGATCTTCCTGGGCCAGGCGGCTCAGCGCGATGCCCATCTTCTCCTGGTCGGCCTTGGTCTTGGGCTCGATGGCCACCTGGATCACGGGATCCGGGAAGTCCATGGACTCGAGGATCACGGGGCGGTCCTCGTCGCAGATGGTCTGGCCCGTCAGCACGTCCTTGAGGCCCACGGCGGCGCCGATGTCCCCGGTGCGGACTTCGTCAATGTCCTCGCGCTTGTTGGCGTGCATCTGGAGGAGGCGGCCGATGCGCTCGCGCCGGCCCTTGGCGGGGTTGTAGACGCCGGAGCCCGCGGCCAGCACGCCGGAATAGACGCGCAGGAAGGCCAGCGAACCCACGAAGGGGTCGGCCATGATCTTGAAGATGAGGGCGCTGAAGGGTTCGCTGTCATCAGCCCGGCGCTCGACGGTGTTGCCTTCCTCGTCCAGACCCGTGATGGCGGCGATGTCGAGGGGCGAGGGCATGTAGCTCACCACCGCGTCGAGCATGGGCTGCACGCCCTTGTTCTTGAAGGCGGAGCCGCACATCATCGGCGTGAAGACCAGGCCGATGCAGCCCTTGCGGATGCCCGTGCGGATCTCGTCCTCGGTGAGGGCCTCGCCTCCGAGGTACTTGTCCATGAGGGTGTCGTCGGTCTCGGCGACCATCTCGACCAGCTTCTCGCGCCACTCCTTGGCGGTCTCCACGAGCTCTGCGGGAATCTCTCCGTAGATGACCTTGAAGCCCTTGTCACCCTCGTCGAAGGTGAGGCCCTTCATCATCACGAGATCGACCACGCCGCGGAAGTTCTCCTCGGCGCCGATGGGGATCTGGATCGGCATGGGCCGGGCCTTCAGGCGGGTGCGCATCATCTCCACAACCCGGAAGAAGTCCGCGCCAGGGCGGTCCATCTTGTTCACGAAGGCCATGCGGGGCACGCCGTACTTGTCGGCCTGGCGCCACACGGTCTCGGACTGGGGCTCCACGCCACCCACCGCGCAGAACACGGCGCAGGCGCCGTCCAGCACGCGCAGGGAGCGCTCCACCTCGGCCGTGAAGTCCACGTGGCCGGGGGTGTCGATGATGTTGATGCGGTGCTCGATGCCCTTCAGCTGGCCCGTCTGGGCGGTCCAGGCGGCCGTGATGGCGGCAGAGGTGATGGTGATGCCCCGCTCCTGCTCCTGCACCATCCAGTCGGTCGTGGCGGCGCCTTCATGCACTTCACCGATCTTGTGGATCTTGCCGGTGTAGTACAGGATGCGCTCCGTCGTGGTGGTCTTGCCGGCATCGATGTGCGCCATGATGCCGATGTTCCGGTAGCGCTCGAGGGGGGTCTGACGGGCCACTGCGGCCTCCTGAAAGGATCAAATCGGAATCGGATTCGAGGGTGCTTCAAAGACCTTCGCGAGAGGAGCCGCCAAGCCGGCGGCTCCTCCCGGTCTTGGGTGCTGCTACCAGCGGAAGTGCGCGAAAGCCTTGTTGGCTTCGGCCATCTTGTGGACGTCGTCCTTCTTCTTCACGGCGGCGCCGCGGAAGTTCATGGCGTCCAGGATCTCGCCGGCCAGCTTGTCGCGCATGGTGCGCTCGCCGCGGGAGGCAGAATAGGTCTTGAGCCAGCGCATGGCCAGCGACTGGCGCCGGTTCTGGGCAACTTCGACGGGCACCTGGTAGGTGGCGCCGCCGACGCGGCGGGACTTGACTTCCACCGAGGGCTTGATGTTGTTCAGGGCCTTCTGGAAGACCTCGAGGGCCTCCTCGCCGGACTTCTTGGCGACGATCTCCAGTGCACCGTAGAGGATGCGTTCGGCGGTGGCCTTCTTGCCGCGCTCCATCAGGATATTCACGAACTTGGAGACGACGAGGCTGTTGTAGACGGGATCCGGAAGGATCTCACGCTTTGCGGGGGCGGAACGGCGTGCCATGTTTCACCTCACCTACTTCTTCTTGGCCGGAGCGGCACCGGCCTTGGGCCGCTTCGCACCGTACTTGGAACGGGACTGGTTGCGGCCTGCGACGCCAGTGGCGTCCAGGGTGCCGCGCACCACGTGATAGCGAACGCCCGGCAGATCCTTCACGCGGCCGCCGCGGATGAGCACGATGCTGTGCTCCTGCAGGTTGTGGCCAACGCCTGGGATGTAGGTCGTGCACTCGATGCCGTTGGTGAGACGCACACGGGCCACCTTGCGGAGGGCCGAGTTCGGCTTCTTCGGCGTGGTGGTGAACACGCGGGTGCACACGCCACGCTTCTGCGGGCAGGCGTCGAGCGCGGGGCTCTTCGTCTTGTTCTGGAACGTTTTCCGCCCAATGCGGATCAGCTGATTGATGGTAGGCACACCATCCTCCATGGAGGGCACCGGTGGATCCGGGCCTGGGCCCGAGAGGTTCCGCGGGGGGAACGTCGGACGGATGAAAACCTGCGCCGACCCACGGGGCCGGAACCATCTAGGCTATCGGAAAAAGCCCAGAAGTCAATGCAACAACAATGAAAGTGGCAGACGTCACCCGGCCAGGGGGCAGCCGCAGCCACCCGCAGCGCAGCCGTGACCGCTCTTGGGGGCCTCCGCGGCCGCGGGCGAAGGCGAGGCTGAGGCCGCTGGCTCCGAGGCCGCGCCCTTGTACCAGCCCCCACCGGAGAGCGAGAACGCGGCGACGGACAGCTGGCGCTTCATGCCCTCCGCTGCCCCGCAGGCTCCGCAGGCGTGGACGACGGGCGCGGACAAGCTCTCCAGCTTCTCTTCGGGCTGGCCGCAAGCTTCGCAACGGTATTCGTAGAGGGGCATGGCAGACTTCTCCTGGGAATGGTCCCCGAACCGATGATCTTACTTCCGAACCTACGATGCCGTCACCGACCCTTTTCTTCCAGACCCCTGCAGCCTTCCTCGCGGCCATCCCCCGCCCGGGAACGCTGTGCTTCACCAACGGGTGCTTCGACCTCATCCACCCCGGCCACGTGCAGTATCTGGCGGACGCCCGCACCCAGGGCGACTTCCTGGTGGTGGGACTGAACAGCGATGCCTCCGTGGCGCGCCTGAAGGGACCAGGACGCCCGCTGCAGGACGAGGCTGCCCGGGCAGCCGTGCTGCTGGGACTGCGCAGCGTGGACGCCGTGGTGCGCTTTGACGAGGACACCCCCCTCGAGCTGATCCAGGCCCTCCGGCCCGATGTCCTGGTGAAGGGCGGGGACTACACCCCGGAGACCGTGGTGGGCCGGGACTTCGTCGAAGCCCAGGGCGGGCGCCTCATCCTCATCCCCTTCCTGCCGGGACACAGCACCTCCAGGATCGAAGCGCGGATCCTCAGCGGGCGCGGCGTCACCCTGGAATAGGGCCGGCCTGGGCGGGGACACCCATCGGTAGTCCCTTCGGTTGACGCGGGACGGCGCCGGCCTCGCTAGGCTGAGACTCCCCCTTCAAGGGGTGTCTCAACCCAGGAGTACCTATGCGCAAGATTCTCTTCCTTGCCTGTTTTTTCGCAGGCGCAGCCCTCTCGGCCCAGAGCATCACCGGCGGCCTCTACACGGGCCTCTCCCTGCCCGTGGGCGACCTGAAGGACAAATCGGACCTGGGCACCAACCAGCTCTTCGGCTCCCACGTCGGGGGTCATCTCGACTTCCAGGTGGCCCCCCGCCATGAGGTCCGGGCCCACCTGACCTTCCAGGACTTCCCGGGGTCCGGCTGGGGCGGCTTCTCCGCCTCAAAAAACGACTACAAGGCCTTCCAGGCCGGCGCCGACTGGATCTACCGCTTCGAGGGCCTGAACCGCGGCTGGTACAGCATCGCCGGAGCGAACCTGAACCAGATCAAGAACGACTGGGAGTTCATCAACGGGGCCGGCCGGTGGACCAGCGGCAGTGACTCCCAGAGCGGCAAGCTCGGCGTGCGCGGCGGGGCCGGCTACATCTTCAACCGCACCTTCGCCCTGGAAGGGACCCTGAACCAGATCTTCGTCGACAAGAGCGGCCCCGATGGCTTCGGCTACGACACAGCCACCTGGCTCCAGGTCAGCGCTGTCTTCCGGTTCGGCAAGTAGCTTCAAGTCCTCCATGAAAACGGGCCGCAGCTGCGGCCCGTTTTCATGGAGGTTATTGCAGCTGCTAGACGAGGGGAGCCAGCATCTCCCAGTACTTCGGCAGGGGCCAGAGGTCGGCGTCGCAGGCCTCTTCCAGCTGGTCGAGGACTTCGCGGAGGGCGTGCTTGGACTGGTTGACCGAGTTCCCGAAGGCCTCGGTGCGGGCGTGGAGATCCTCGAGGGCCTCAGCCGCATTCAGGGCGGCCTTCATGGCACTGAGGCGGGCCTGGGCCTCGCCAGCGAGGGTGACCTGGGCCTGTAGGGCCTGCTTCAGGGTCTCCGGCACGGTGATGCCGACGACGGCCAGCTTGGCGAGGCTCTCGGCGCGAGCGCCGAGGTCGGCCGAGATGGAGGGCAGGATCTGGGTCTCCGCCATCTCCTTCAGGACCTGGGTCTCGATGGCAATGACCTTCTGGTACTGCTCGTGCCGGATGTGGAGGCGGGACTCAAGCTCGCCCTCGGACAGGATGCCCGGCTTCGAGAAGACGGCCTTCACTGCGGGCTCCTCCCAGATGTGCAGGGCGGCCACAGTGTCCTTGGCGTGGGGCAGGCCCCGGCGCTCAGCCTCGACCTTCCACTCGTCCGAGTAGCCATTGCCCTCGAAGCGGATGGCCTTGGTCTCGATGATGGCCTGGCGCACCACGGTCAGCACGGCCGCCTTGTGCTCCTTGCCAGCCTTGAGCTCGGCCGCCAGCTTGGTGTTGAGGTCCTCGAGGGCCTCGGCCACGGCGGCATTGATGACCGTCAGGGGTAGGGCGATGGGCTGGCTGGAGCCCACGGCGCGGAACTCGAACTTGTTGCCCGTGAAGGCGAAGGGGCTGGTGCGGTTGCGGTCCGTGGCGTCCTTCTCGATGCGGGGCAGGTTGCCGATGCCCAGATCGATGATTCCCTGGATGGAGACGTTGGCCACGTCACCCTTCTCGATGGAGTCCAGGATGTGGTTCAGCTGGGCGCCCAGGAAGGCGGACATGATGGCCGGGGGCGCTTCGTTGGCGCCGAGGCGGTGGTCGTTCCCGGCGCTGGCGATGGCCGCTCGGAGCAGGCCGCCGTGGGTGTGGATGGCCTTCAGGGTGGCGCTGAGGAAGTAGAGGAACTGCAGGTTCTCCTCAGGCGTCTGGCCGGGCTCCATCAGGTTCTGGCCCTCCTCCGTAGCGATGCTCCAGTTCACGTGCTTGCCGCTGCCGTTGACGCCGGCGAAGGGCTTCTCGTGGAGCAGGATGGCCAGGCCGTGGCGCTCGCCGACGGACTTCAGGAGCTCCATCAGCAGCTGGTTGTGATCGCTGGCGAGGTTGGCGGCTTCATAGATGGGGGCGATCTCGAACTGGTTGGGGGCCACCTCGTTGTGGCGGGTCTTGGCGGGAATGCCGAGCTTGAAGCACTCCAGCTCAACCTCCTGCATGAAGCCCAGGACGCGCTCCTTGATGCTGCCGAAGTAGTGGTCCTCGAGCTCCTGGCCCTTGGGGGGCTTGGCGCCCTGGAGGGTGCGGTTGGCGAAGAGGAGGTCAGGCCGCTGCTGGGCCAGCTCCAGGTCCACCGCGAAGTATTCCTGCTCGGGTCCGCACTGGGCGACCACCGACTCCGCGCTCACGCCGAAGAACTTCAGCGCGGCCTTGGCCTGCTCGGAGACCACGGCCATGGAGCGCAGGAGGGGCACCTTGTGATCCAGCGCCTCGCCGTGGTAGCCGATGAAGGCCGTGGGGATGCAGAGGGTCTTGCCCAGGGGCCCTTCCATGAGGAAGGCCGGACTGGCGGGATCCCAGGCTGTGTAGCCCCGGGCCTCGAAGGTGGCGCGGAGACCGCCGCTCGGGAAGGAACTGGCGTCCGGCTCGCCCTGGGTGAGCATGCCGCCGCTGAAGCGCTCGGTGACCTGGCCGGGCTCGTCCCACATGATGAAGGCGTCATGCTTCTCGGCAGTGGCGCCGGTCATGGGGAGGAACCAGTGGGTGAAGTGCGTGCAACCCTGCTCGATGGCCCATTCCTTCATGGCGAGTGCCACGCTCTTGGCCACGTCGGGGGAAAGGGGCTCGCTGCGCTTCAGAGACTGGCGGTAGGACTTGTAGACATCCTTCTGCAGCCGCTCGCGCATGGTGCGCTCGCTGAAGGTGTTGCAGCCGAAATACTGGCTGACCTTTACCTGGTCCAACCGTGTGATGCTGGACGTATCCGGAGCCTGGGTCTTGGACATGTTTCCCCCTTGGATGAATAAGCATGAATACAACTAGACGTGGACCGATAGCCGCCCCTGGGGGGCATGCATCGGATTCCCACATCCACTTGGACCCTGTGATCCTCGACCAGGGTAGCACAGACCCGCGTGTGGCAACAGCCTTTTTGGCCTGTGACCGGGCCCTCCTCCTGCTGGAGAAGCTGCGCCAGAACCAGGCCGGATTGCCACGCCCTGCGGCCCTTGCCTGGGAAAGAGCCGCCTTCTCCGAGGTTTTTGACCACCCAGAGCCCAGTCGGCGCATCCGAAGTTTCCTGGCGAAGGGTTGACAACTTGTCGGGGAAACAACCCGGGCCTCCCTCCAAGCCCCAGGACCTCTAGAATGATCCCATGGACCTGACCGCCCCCTACCTCCCCGACCTCGAGAGCATCCCCGCCGGCCTGGACCTGCCCGCCGAGATCCGGCGCCTCAAGGCCGAGCGCAAGGCCGTCATCCTGGGCCACTACTACCAGGAACCCGAGATCCAGGACCTGGCCGACTTTGTGGGCGACAGCCTGCAGCTCAGCCAGCAGGCCGCCAAGACCGCTGCTGACGTGATCGCCTTCTGCGGCGTCCACTTCATGGCCGAGACCGCCAAGATCCTCAACCCCACCAAGACCGTGGTCATCCCGGACATGGATGCGGGCTGCAGCCTGGCGGACCGCTGTCCCGCAGATCACTTCGCCGAGTGGCTGAAGCAGTACCCAGATCACGATGTCGTCAGCTACATCAACTGCTCCGCGGGCGTGAAGGCCCTCAGCACCGTCATCTGCACCAGCAGCAACGCCGAGCGGGTGGTGAACAGCCTGCCGAAAGACCGCAAGCTGGTCTTCGCCCCGGACCGCCACCTGGGCAAGTGGGTCATGAAGCAGACGGGTCGGGACATGGTGCTGTTCCCGGGCTTCTGCATCGTGCACGAGCAGTTCACCGCCAAGCGCCTGGCCGCCCTCAAAGCCCAGCACCCCGAGGCCAAGCTCATCGCCCACCCTGAGTGCGACGCCACCGTCAGCCAGCTGGCGGACTTCGTGGGCTCCACCGCGGCCCTGCTGAACTACGTCGAGAAGGACCGCGCCAAGGCCTTCATCGTCGCCACCGAGGCGGGCATCCTCCACCAGATGCGCCTGCGGCGGCCCGAGGCAGAGCTGATCCCCGCCCCCGCCGACAGTGGCTGCAACTGCAGCCTATGCCCCTACATGAAGCTCAACAGCCTGGAGAAGCTCTACCTCTGCCTCCGGGACCTCAAGCCCGAGATCCACCTGGAGGAGTCCCTCCGGGTGCAGGCCCTGAAGCCCCTCGAGCGGATGCTGGCCCTCGGTTGAGCGCCCCCCCCATCTCTGCACCCTGGAATCCCCACAGCTGGCAGCGCTGCCCGGCCGCGCAGCAGCCTGCCTATGACCAGCCTTCCGAGGTCGAGGGCGTGCTGGCGCGCCTGCGCCGGCTGCCACCCCTGGTGGTGCCCGGCGAGATCACGCGCCTGCGCGGGCTGCTGGCGGAGGCCGCCGCCGGTCGGCGCTTCCTGCTCCAGGGCGGTGACTGCGCCGAGCGCTTCCAGGACTGCACGCCGGAGGCCATCGAGGGCAAGCTCCGGGTCTTGCTTCAGATGTCCGTGGCCCTCACCCACGGCGGCCGCAAGCCCGTGGTGCGCGTGGGGCGCATCGCCGGCCAGTTCGCCAAGCCCCGCAGCAAGCCCACGGAGCTGGTCCAGGGCCGGGAGCTGCCCAGCTACCGGGGCGACCTCATCAACGGCCTGGAGCCCGATCCCGACCGCCGCCGGCCCGATCCCGGCCGCATGCTGGAGGCCTACTACCACTCGGCCGCCACCCTCAACCACCTGCGGGCCCTCACCGCCAGCGGCTTCGCGGACCTGCACCATCCCGAGCGCTGGGAGCTGCCCGGCGGGTCCGGCGAGGTGCCCGCCTACCGGCGGACCCTGGATCAGGTGCGGGAGTCCCTGGACTTCCTGGAGGCCCTCGGCGGCGTCCAACGGGACGTGCTGGAGCGCATCGACTTCTTCACCAGCCACGAGGCCCTGCTGCTGCCCTACGAAGAGGCCCTGACCCGCTGGGTCGGCGAGGACCGGGGCTACTGCAACCTGGGGGCCCACACCCTCTGGGTGGGGGAGCGCACCCGCCAGCTGGACGGCGCCCATCTCGAGTACCTCCGCGGCCTCCGGAACCCCCTCGGCGTGAAGGTGGGCCCCAGCGCCACCCCAGACCACCTGGTCGCCCTGCTCGACCTGCTCGATCCCGACCGCGAGCCCGGCCGCATCACCCTGATCTCCCGCTTCGGCGCCACGCGGATCCAGGCGGCCCTGCCCCCCCTGCTGGCGGCGGTCCAGGCCACGGACCACCCGGTGCTCTGGAGCTGCGATCCCATGCACGGGAACGGCGTCGAGAGCGCTTCCGGGTTCAAGACCCGGGACTTCGCCGCCATCCTCGCGGAGCTCCGCCTGGCCTTCGAGCTCCACCGGGCCCAGGGCTCGCACCTGGGCGGCGTCCACATTGAGCTCACGGGCGAGGCCGTCACCGAGTGCACCGGCGGCACCGAGCGCCTGTCCGAGGCCGACCTCGCCAAGGCCTACGAGACCGGCTGCGATCCCCGGCTGAACGGCACCCAGAGCCTGGAGATGGCCTTCCTCATCGCCGAGATGATCCGGGGCTGAGCCTCACTGCACCGTGGGGTGGACGCTCTCGGGGCCGAGGCGCAGGACCAGCTGCTCGAAACCCGCACTAAGGCAGACCTCCGCGCCGGCTACCAGGCCGTGCAGCGGTTTCAGCTTCGGGGGCGTCAGGAGCAGCACCTCGCCAGCACGGAGCGGGGGCAGATCCAGGCCCTCCCAGGCCTTGAGGGGCGCGCTCCGACGGGTGCTCCCCAGCCGCAGCTCCAGGCTGCCCGCGGGCCAGGCCTCCGTCAGCCAGGCCCCCAGCACCAGACTGCCAGCCTCCTCCAGAGCAAGGCAGAAGCCCCCGATGGCGCCGCCAGCCAGCCCCACGGCAGCCATGGCGGGCTGGGGCGGGGCCGCGAGCTCCGCCCCCGGTCCCCGGACGCCAAGGCGGTCCAGCTGGGAGCCATCCATCCGACGCAGCCCCGCGGGGCGGGGCAGGCAGGGGCCCAGGGCCACCGCCGAGGCGGTCGGCGCCAGGAACTCGGGGAGGGTCCCCCGCCGGTCCCACTTCTCGGCATAGGCCACGGTCTGGCGCGCCCGGGCCAGGGCCCGGGGCCCCCCGTCCAGCAGGCGGCGCAAGCTGGCAGGCACCAGCACCTCGGCCAGCCGCTCGGGATCCCCCTCGCCCAGCTTCCGCAGGCGGAGGGCCTCGATGCGGCTCAGGTCCGCCAGGCGACCGGAGTCCAGCCGGGCCACCAGGGCCCGCCGGACGGCCGGACCCTCGTCCCAGGTGGCGGTGCCCAGCAGCATCAGGCTTGGGCTTCAACCCACTCCCGCGTGGCGGCGGAGAGGGCCTTGGGGCGGTTGGTGGTGAAGTCCAGCATGACCTGGACCGACTTGCCCTCGGCGAAGAGCTCGCCGGCAAGGCCCTTGGTGACGCGGTAGGTGAGCTCGAAGGAGCTGTTGCCCACCCGGCTGCAGTGCAGCTCCACCCGGACGTCGTCCCCCAGCAGGATGGGCATGCGGTAGTCCACCTCCACCCGGGCCAGCAGGAATCCTTCTTCCTGGAACTTGCGGCCCCCCAGGTAGCTGCGCCACCACTGGAACCGGGCCTGCTCGATGTAGGTCACGATCATGGCATTGTTCACGTGTCCCATGGCGTCCAGATCGCCGAACCTGACCTCGATGGGGTGGGAGAATGGCATGGTGCCTCCAATGCAACTACCTTAACGCCAACCCTGGAATCGACGATGCCCGCGCCGCTGCTCCTCGCCTACGACCCCGCCTGCACCCTCTGCTGCCGCATGGCCCTCTGGCTGGCCCAGAGAGACCGGAGGGGGCTGCTCCTGGTGGTCTCCCTGCGCGACCCCGAGCTGCTGCGCCTGGGCCCGGAGCTGGCCGGGAAGCCGCTCGAACGGGAGATCCACGGCCTCGACCTGACCACCCGCGAGGTCCGCGCCGGGGCCGACCTGCTGCGCCCCATCGCCCGCCGCCTGCCGGGCTGGCGCTGGCTGGCCCCCCTGCTGGCCCTGCCCGGCTGCCCCGGGCTGGTCAACCGCATCTACCTCCGCTGGTCTGTCTGGCGGTTCCGACGCACGGGCCGGCAGCCGTTCTAGGAATCCCCGTCCCCGCCGCTCTCGCGTAGCCTGGAGCCATGTCCACCCTGCCCCGCCAGCCCTGGCACCCCGACCGCCGCTGGGCTGACTCCCTCATCGCCCTGCTGGCCCTGTTGGCCCTGCTGGTGGCGGGGCTGACCCTCTCGGCCCGCCAGCGCGGCGCCCGGCGCCCCTCGGAGCGGGCCAGCCTCCAGGGCCGCCTGCTGGAGGTGGCCCTGGGGGGACCGAGCCTGGTCCTGCAGCGGGGCGGGCCATCGCGGGACTGGGCCCGGACCGAGCGCCAGGCCAAGGAGCCCTGGGACCGGGCCCTGCTGGCCGTCCTGAGGGCCGAGCTCGGCGAGCAGCAGGAGCCAGCCGAGCGCTGGCTGGCCGCGACCACGCCGGCTGGAGCGGGGGGTCCGGGCTTCCAGCGCGTCTGCCTGGCCGCCTACGCCGGAGCACCCCTCCCCAGCCGCGCGGAGCGGACTGAGGTCCATCGCCGCCTCGGGGATGGCTATGCCGCCGACCTGCTGGAAGCCCGCCTCCGGGACCGCGAGTCCGGTGGCGAGGCGCTCCGCGCCCAGGCCCGGCGCGCCCTGGCGTCCCGCCTGGCCGGACTCGCGGCCATGGGGTTGCTGGTGGTGGGTGCCGCAGCGGGCGGCCTGGTCCTGCTCATCTTCCTCCTGACGACCAGGGGCCAGCCCCTGCCCCAGCCCCTACCGACCTGGTCCCTGTCCGGCCGGGCCGCCGCCCTGGTCCTCCTGACCTGGTTCCTGGGCTTCTTCCTGGCCAGCAACCTCGCGGGGCTGCTGCTCTCGCCCTGGCCCGGGCTCCGGTGGCTGGCCATTCCCCTGGGCTACGCTCTCCACGCGGCTCTGGGGGTCCGCCTGCTCTGCTGGGCGGAAGGACTCAGCCTGCGGGAGCTCTGGCAGCGGGTGGCGCCGGGTCGCCCGGGCCGGGATCTCGCCTGGGGCGTCGCCTTCCTGGGGCTGGCGGTGCTGCTGGTGCTGGCCGTGGCCCTGGTGACGGGACCGCTGCTGAACCCCGACCAGAGCCCCCAGCGGGACCTGCAGGAGCTGCTACGCAGCCTGCGCGGCTGGCTCCCGAACCTGGCCCTGTTCCTGACGGTCAGCCTGCTGGCGCCCTGCTTCGAGGAGCTGCTCTTCCGCGGCTTCCTGCTGCCCGTGCTGGCCCAGCGGCAGCGGCTGGCCCTGGCCCTGGTGCTGTCCGCGCTACTCTTTGGGGCAATCCACCTCCAGCCCGCCGGGCTGCCCACCCTCAGCACCCTCGGCCTGGTCCTGGGGCTGGCCCTGCGCCACACCGGCAGCCTCCGCACCCCCATCCTCATCCATGCCTGCTGGAACGGCGCCCAGTTCCTGCTGCTGCGGGCCTTCGCCTGATCAGGGCTTCAGCCTGAACCGGGAGATCGCGGGCGCCAGCCACCAGAAGAGCTGGAGGACCACGAAGGTGAAGACAGCCCACTTGAGGATCCGGACCCAATCGATCTGGCCGGGGCTGGACCCCGCCGGGGCCTTCCGGGACGCCAGGTAGCTCTCGACGGGGTCCTCCGCCAGATCAATCTTCAGCGCCCGCCCCGACCGGGACCGGGTGACCGTGGGGGCCGGACCGCTGTCCTCCAGGCCCAGCTCCGCGGTGCGGAACCGGGCGGTGGACACGCTGCTGCCATCCTCCTCCTGGCCCAGGGCCGCGAAGAGTCGGGCCCGCATGCTGGCCGGGCCAGGCAGGGCGTCGATGAGCTCCTCCATGAACTCCGGCAGGGTGGTGTAGCGGTCATCGGGATCGACGGCGAGCGCCCGCTTAAACACCCCGGCCAGCCTCGGCGGGAGGTCCGACGGCAGGGTCACCGGCTCCCGCAGGATGTGGACGATGATCTCCGTAATGCCGCTGCCGGGGTGGGGCAGCTGGCCCGTCAGCAGCTCGAAGGCGGTGGCGGCAAAGCTGTAGCGGTCTGAGGCGGGCGTGCCGTCGCCTCCCCGGAGGACCTCCGGCGGAGCGTAGGCGGGGGAGCCGAGGAAGTCCCCGGTCATGGTCAGCCGCAGGGCGATGGTCTGGGCATAGCTCTCCGTGCCTTCGGCCCCGGGCGCAGGCGGCTCCAAGGCGTCCTCGGCATCCATGCCGCTGTGACCCATGCTCCGGGCGATGCCGAAGTCCATGAGCTTGGCCCGGCCCTCCTCGCTGAGCAGGATGTTCTCCGGCTTCACGTCGCGGTGGAGGATGGCCTGCCGGTGGGCCGCCCGCAGGGCCCGCATGGCCTGGATCAGCACCCGCACCGCGGTCTCCTGGTCGAGGCTCTTCTCCTTGATGTGCTTGTCGAGGCTCTTCCCTTCGACGTATTCCATGGCCAGGAAGGGGCCCAGCTCCTCCTCCACGCCCACGTCGAAGATGGTCACCAGGTTGGGGTGGTTCAGCTGGGCGCTGATCTCGGCCTCGCGGCGGAACCTCAGCATGGCCTGGCGCCGGGCTGCCCCGGTGACGCGGATCACCTTGATGGCCACCCGCCGCTTGAGCAGGGGATCCTCCGCCAGGTAGACCGTCCCCATGCCCCCCTGACCGATGGGGCGCAGGACCTGATACCTGCCGATGGTCTTGGGGTCCGCCATGGAACTGAGATTCTAACCGCGAGACCGCCTTCCGGAGTCGCGGTAGAATCGAGGATTCGACCCACTGGAGTTCCCATGGCCGCCCTGCTCGAAGCCATCGAGATCAAGCGCAAGATGTTCTTCCAACTCGAGGACACCCCCTATCACTGCCTGGACGTGGAGATTTCGACCCCCACGGCCCGGGGCGGGCAGACCCTGGTGCGCATCAAGATGCGGAACCTGCTGACCCGGGCGGTCTTCGACAAGACCTTTAAGGCCGGCGACAAGTTCAAGGAGCCGGACCTGGTCCTCCAGGACTCCAGCTACCTCTACAGCGATGGCGAGGGCTCCCACTTCATGGACCAGGAGACCTACGAGACCCACACCCTCGGTCCGGACCTCCTCGGCGATGCCCTGGACTACCTCACCGAGGGCCTCATGGTGCAGATCCAGAAGTTCAACGGCAACCCCATCGGCCTGCAGATGCCCACCCAGGTCGAGCTCACCATCACCTACACCGAACCCGGCGCCCGCGGCGACACGGCCAGCGGCAACGTCACCAAGCCCGCTAAGCTGGAGACCGGCATCGAGATCAAGGTGCCCCTCTTCATCAAGGAGGGCGAGAAGGTGAAGGTCAGCACCGAGACTGGCGAGTTCGCGGGCCGGGCCTGATGCTCCTGGCCGCCTGATGTCCCGCAAGTTCCGCCTGGGTCAGAGCCGGGAGGCTCAGGATCTGGACCACCGGGAGGTCTACTCCGGCGAGCGGGCCACGGACAGCAAGCGGCGCCAGCGCCGGGCGGAGCGCCTGGAGACCGGCATCGAGGCCCACGACGCCCAGGCCCTGCTGCGCCTGCCGGACCCCACACCCTGGCTGCACCTCCCCGAGGCCACGCTGATCCAGCGCCACAGCCAGTGGGTGGACCTGGAGCTCGCCGATCACTCGGTCCTCTGCGCCACCCTGGGGGGCAAGCTCAAGGGGGTCCACCTGGTCTGCGGAGACCGTGTGCGCTACGCCCCCATGCCCGTGGAGGCCACGGATGCCAAGCGGCCCCAGGGCCAGGTGGTGGCCGTGATGCCGCGGAAGTCGCTGCTCAAGCGGGGCGGCAGCGATGACCGCGAGCCCTGGCAGCTCATCTGCGCCAACGCCGACGAGCTCTGGATCTGCGCCGCCGTGGTGGACCCACCCTTGCGGCCGGGCCTGCTGGAGCGGGCCCAGCTGCTGGCCCTGGACGCCGGCCTCACCTTCCGCATCTTGATCACCAAGCGGGACCGGGCCGCCAAGAAGGACACCCTGCCCGAGCTGGATCCCCTCCGGGAGCAGGGCGTCGCCATCCATGAGACCTCGGCCCTGAAGGGCGAGGGCATCGAGCCTCTGCGCGCGCTCCTGCGGGACCGCGTGGTCGTGCTGCTGGGCCACAGCGGGGTCGGCAAGAGCACCCTGGTGAACGCCCTGCGCCCCGACTCGGTCCTGAAGACCGGCACCCTCACCAAGTTCGGCACCGGCAAACAGACCACCACCGCGGCCCGCTGGCTGCCCCTGGCCCAGGCGGAGGGCGCCGACGGCGGGATCCTTGTGGACACGCCAGGCATCCGCACCCTCAGCGTGCGGGGCTTCGACCGGGCCCTGCTAGCCCAGGTCTTCCCTGAGTTCCCCGCCGAAGTGCTGGAAGAGCCCTGCGCCTTCGATCCCGAGGACGACGAGACCCTGGACCGCCTTGACCTGGCCTACCCGGAGCGCCTGCAGAGCCTCCAGCGGCTCTGGCTGGAGATGGATACCCGCAACCCCAACCAGAACGTGTGGCGCTGATGCAGGACCGCATGCAGTCAGAGTCCAGGGTCCTGGGCCTGCTCTACCAGGCAGTCTTCGGTTCCCTGTTCCCGCTGTTCCATGTCGCGGCCCGCACCTTCGCCCGGCGGGAGCGCGCCCACGATGTCGCCGACCAGATCGCCAACGCGTTCCTGACGCTACGGCCCAAGTACCTGGACGCCATCCTGGGCAACACCGCCCGGGTGCTGGGGCGACGTCCCAGCCATCCAGAAGTGGACCGGGTTTCCCGGGAGATGGTGCGCCAGCATGCCCGGGCCTGGGTGGACTTCTTTTATTACGGCCAGCGCCCCGTCGAGGAAGCCCTGGCCCAGTTCGCCAGCATCGAGGGCCTGGAGCGCCTGGACGCGGCCATCGCCCAGGGCCGGGGGGTCATCCTGCTCACGGCCCACGCTGGCAACTTCGAGCTGGGGGGCATCCTGCTCCGCTCCCGGGACCTGAAGGTCCATGCCGTCTACAAGCCCGACCGCTTCGAGGCCGTGGAGCGGCTGCGGGAGCAGCTGCGCGCCCAGGGCGGCGTGGTGGGGATCCCCGTGGACGGCGTCGGGTTCTCCACGCTGCCTCTGGTGAAGCTGCTGCGGGAAGGTGCCATGGTGGGCATGCAGGGGGACCGGGACTTCAGCCTGAATGGCCTGCCCATGCCCTTCTTCGGGCGGGAGGTCCCCTTCCCCCGGGGTCCCTGGGAGCTCTCCGCCATGACCGGCGCAGCCATCGTCACCACCTTCCTCTATACGGATGAGGAGCGCCGGTTCCATGCCAGCTTCGGGGAACCCCTCACCATCCAGGGCGGCCGGGGCGAGCGCGTGGCGGCCATCGAAGCCGGCATGCGGAGCTACGTGGCCGACCTGGAGGCCCTGCTCCGGCGGCACCCCAGCCAGTGGTACTGCTTCTATCCCTTCTGGGACGACCCGGCCCGCAGCGGGACTTGATCACGCCTGAGCCCTGCCCCCTGCGCCTTTGCGCTCCGATATGGGATGATTGATCTGAGCTCAGGGCCGACCGATCTGTCCCCTGTTCCTTCTAGGAGTTAGACCCATGCGCGTTTTCGTTCCAGTACTGCTCGCAGCGGCGGCCATCCTCGGCCTCCAGTCCTGCAAATCCAAGGGCTCTGAGGCCGTCGTGGCCGCCCCCACCCAGCCCGGCACGGGGGCCCCAGCGGCTCCCGCGGGCGGCGAAGCCATCAGCGGCAAGGTGCTCGAGCGCATCGACGCCTCCCCCTACTGCTACCTGCGCCTCAAGACCGCCAAGGGTGAGGTCTGGGTCGCGGTGCCCGAGGCCCAGATCGAGAAGGGCGCCGAGGTCACCCTCGCCTCCGCCATGCTCATGAACAACTTCGAGTCCAAGACCCTGAAGCGCACCTTCCCCGAGATCTACTTCGGCAACCTGGCCCCTGCGGGTGGTGCGCCTGCGGCTCCCGCCCCGGCGGCTGCGGCCCCCGGCGCCAACCCCCACGCCCAGGTGGGCAACACCACGGCGACCATCGAGGTGGGCAAGGTCGACAAGGCCAGCGGCTCGGATGCGCGCACGGTGGCCGAGATCTGGGCCCAGAAGGCCAGCCTCAAGGGCAAGACCGTCACCGTCCGCGGCAAGGTCGTGCGCTACAGCGCAGGCGTCATGGGCAAGAACTGGATGCACCTCCAGGACGGCAGCGGCGATGCCGGCAAGAGCACGAACGACATCACCGTGACCAGCATGGACGGGGCCGCCAAGGGTGATGTGGTGACCGCCAAGGGCACCGTGACCACGGACAAGGACTTCGGTGCGGGCTACACCTACTCGATGATCATCGAGGATGCCAAGGTCCAGAAGAAGTAGGCCCAAACCGCCATTCAGGGATGAAAAGCGGGCGCCCCTGGCGCCCGCTTTTTCTTGCCTGAATCGGTTCTAGGCCAAGGCGGGAACCGCCGCGAGTTCCTTGACCCAGGCGCTGACTGTGCGGATGCCTTTGGGTGCCTGCAGGGCCTTCTGGTAGCGGCGGAGCTCGCCATCGTGGTTGACGATGAAGTCGCTCTCCTCGGCGTGGTTGGTGATGGGGAGCCAGGCGCTGGCCTGGAGGCCCAGGTTCGAGGGCGCCACTTCCAGGGCCAGGCTGAACGGCGCGGCCTGGAGGATCTGGCCCAGCAGCGCGGTCTCGGCGGCGCTGGTGAAGGCGGCATCGTGCAGCAGCACCACAGCCTTGACCTCGCCCTGCTGCACCTTGCCCAGCAGCTCTTCGAGGGCCCCGAAGCGGAAGCCCCGCTCCGTGAAGCCACGGCGGTTCAGGATGCCGTCGGCGCTGGTCTGGAAGCGGGGCAGCAGGATGGGAAGGGTCCGGTCGCCGCTGCCATAGCGCAGGTCGGGCGCGGAGGCCAGCTCACCCAGACGCTGGGCCGTGTCACAGCCGAAGGTGCCCTGGCCGATCACCGCCACGGGCCCTGCGGCCTGCAGAGCCTCGCGGATGGCCTCGGCCGAGGCCGGGGCGCCCTGGAGCCGGGGGGCCGGGGCAGCGCCGGAGCGGTTGAGGAATTCGTAGGCGTAGCGCTCCGCATCCGTGATGAAGAGGGTGGTCTCCTTGCCCTCGGTGGGGCGGGGGCGGAGGCGGTAGGCCTGGTTGCCCTCGTGGTCGATCCAGATGGGATTGCCCAGGGCCGAGCAGCGGCTGATGGACGGCGCGCTCTTGAGATACCAGACCCGCTTGCGGAACCGGAAGTCGCGGCTGGTGAGGGCGCCCACGGGACAGAGGTCCACCACGTTCCCCGCGAAGGGGTTCTGGTCCAGGGACAGCCCGGAGAAGGTGGTGACCTCCAGCCGGGAGCCGCGGTTGGCCACGGTCAGCTCGCCGCCGCCGCTGATCTCGCGGGTGAAGCGGACGCAGCGGGTGCAGTGGATGCAGCGGTTCTTGTCGATGACGATCTTGGCGCCCAGGTCCTCGTAGCGGTAGTGGCGCTTGGCTTCGACCATGCGGGAGTCGCCGCTGCCGTAGTTGTAGGAGTAGTCCTGCAGCTTGCACTCGCCCGCCTGGTCGCAGATGGGGCAGTCGAGGGGGTGGTTGATGAGCAGGAACTCCATCACGCCAGCCCTCGCATCGGCCACGGCGGGCGTGTTGGTGAAGACCTCCATCACTACGGCATCGGGTTTGTCCTTGGGCGCCGGCGGCACGGTGGTGGTGCAGCTCGTGGCGAGCTTGGGCTGACCCTTGATGTCCACCAGGCACATGCGGCAGGTGGCCACCGGCGTGAGCGCGGGGTGATAGCAGTAATGAGGGATGTCGATGCCCACCTGTCGGCAGGCATCCAGCACCAGCGTGCCGGGGTTCACGCTGAGTTCAACGTCGTTGATCTTGATCGTCGGCATGGGCCCACTCCAGGGCTTCCAGAATGGGGCTTGATGCCTCGCAGGTAAAGATCGGTTCCTCGGGGGAGCCAACGATGGCAACGGTTATTCCGTTGCAGCCCCTCAGCCCCTTCCGACGGCGCCCACCATGCACTGCCGGCAGAAATCCAGGAAATCCTCCAGATCCGGGATATCCAAGTTCACTGTGGCGGGAGTCACATTCGGGATGACCACCCTCTTGCGCAGCTCTCCGGTGGCCTCCAGGGAGAAGATAAACCAGGCCGAGCGGTCCTTTTCGGAGGAAAGCGTGAGGCTCACCAGTCGGGTCTCGAAGAACAGGTCCGGGGCCCCGCCATCCTCTGGGGTCTTCCAGTCCGGGATGTGGCCCCGCTTGATGAACTCAGCCTTCAGTTGCTCCAGCGTGTGCTGGACCGTGAACTGGACCTCGACCTGGACATCCATCAGCCCCTCCCATCCCTTCTCTATTCGGTCAAATCCCCCCGAACCCAAGCTTGGACAACCAGCCCTATCCAGAAGCCCCGAAAGCATGGAAAAATAAAGGGTTCAGGGGGCAGCCATGCCAACGGCATTGATCTCGGTCTACGACAAGACGGGGCTTCTTCCCCTGGCCGAGGGCCTGCTGGCCCAGGGCTGGCGGATCCTGGCCACGGGCGGCACCCTGCGCACCCTCCAGGAAGCCCGGCTCGAAGCCATCGAAGTCGCCAGCTACACCGGCGCTCCCGAGTGCTTCGACGGCCGCGTGAAGACGCTGCATCCCCGCATCCACGGCGGTCTGCTGTTCCGCCGCGATCTGGCCGACCATGTCGCCGACGCCAAGGCCCAGGGCATCGAGCCCATCGACCTGGTGATCATCAACCTCTATCCCTTCGAGGCCACCATCGCCCGCGAGGGCGTCACCGCCGCCGAAGCCATCGAACAGATCGACATCGGCGGCCCCAGCATGATCCGCAGCGCCTCCAAGAACCACGCCTCGGTGACGGTGCTGACCGACCCGGACCAGTACGGCCCCTTCCTGGAGAAGCTCCAGGCCGGCACCTGGAGCCTGGAGGACCGCCGCCGCTGCGCCCTGGAGGCCTTCCGCCGAACCGCCGCCTACGATGCCGCCATCTCCGGCTGGATGGAGCGGGAACTGAAGGCCGGCAAGGCCTCGGAGCTGCCCCACCACCTCTCCCTGAACCTGGTCCAGAAGCAGGGCCTGCGCTACGGCGAGAACCCCCACCAGCCCGCGGCCTTCTATGTGGAGCCCGGCTGCAAGGTCGAGGGCATGGCCTCCTGTCTCCAGCACCAGGGCAAGGAACTCAGCTTCAACAACCTGCTCGACGCCGACGCCTGTGCCCGCCTGGTCTGGCAGTTCCTGGCCCCGGCCTGCGTCATCGTCAAGCACAACAACCCCTGCGGCGTGGGCCAGGGCCCCCACGCGCTGGAAGCCTTCATGCGCGCCCAGGCCGGCGACCCCGTCAGCGCCTTCGGCGGCATCGTGGCCTTCAACCGCCCCGTGGGTGCCGAGGTGGCCCGCATCATGGCCCAGAATTTCTGGGAGGTCATCCTGGCCCCCGCCTTCACGGGGGAGGCCCTCGAGGTGTTCGCCGCCAAGAAGCAGCTCCGCATCCTCCAGACCCCCGACCAGTGGCCCCAGAGCGCCCGGGGCCTGGACATCCGCTCCATCGGCGGCGGCTTCCTGGCGCAGCGCGCGGACGACGCCTTCGTGCCCTTCGAGGACTGGGAGATCAAGGCCAGCGGCCCGGGCGTGAAGCCCCGGACCGAGGACCTGGTGCTGGCCCAGCGGGTGGCCAAGGCGGTGAAGTCCAACGCCATCGTGCTGGTGAAGGATGGCGCCACCGTGGGCATCGGCGCGGGCCAGATGAGCCGCGTGGACTCCGTTGAGATCGCCTGCCGCAAGGCTGGCGACAAGGCCCGGGGCGCGGTGCTGGGCAGCGACGCCTTCTTCCCCTTCCCGGACGGCGTCGAGCTGGCCGCCAGCCATGGCGTCACCGCCGTGGTGGAGCCCGGGGGCAGCCTGCGCGACAACGAGGTCATCGCCACGGCCCAGAAGCTGGGCGTCTGGTTGTTCTTCACGGGCATGCGCCACTTCCGCCATTGAATGTTCTCCGGGGGTTCCGCGCTTCGCGCACACCCCCGGACCCCCGCGCTCGGATCGGGCCAAGCCCGCCCCTCGCTTACTGTTCTCCGGTGGTTTCGCGCAGTTCGCACACCCCCGGACCCCCGCGCTCGGATCGGGCCAAGCCCGCCCCTCGCTGCTTCCTCCGCTCGACCGTTTGCTTCCCTGGAAACACCATGAAAACCTCTGAGATCCGCCAGCGCTTCCTCCAGTACTTCGAGCACCAGGGCCACCGGCGCGTGGCTTCCAGTGCGGTCATCGGGCCCGCAGACGACCCGACAGTGATGTGGACGAACTCCGGCATGATCCAGTTCAAGGACGTGTTCCTCGGCAAGGAGAACCGCGACTACAGCCGGGCCACCAGCAGCCAGAAGTGTCTGCGGGCCGGGGGCAAGCACAACGACCTGGACATGGTGGGCTTCACCGCCCGGCACCACACCTTCTTCGAGATGCTCGGCAACTTCAGCTTCGGCGACTATTTCAAGGCGGAGGCCATCCGCTTCGCCTGGGAGTTCGTGACGGGCCCGGTCAGCGAGGGCAACCTGGGCATGGATGCCAGCAAGCTCTGGATCACCGTGTTCGAGGGGGCCGACGGCGTCCCGGCGGATGCCGAGGCCGAGGAGCTCTGGAAGGCCGCCGGCGTGCCCGCAGGGCGCATCATGCGCTGCGGCAAGAAGGACAACTTCTGGCAGATGGGCGACACCGGCCCCTGCGGCCCCTGCTCCGAGATGCACTACGACCGGGGCGCCCACGTCCCGGGCGATGACACTCCCAACGGGGAGGGTGACCGGGTCATGGAGATCTGGAACCTGGTCTTCATGCAGTACGAGCGCGACGCCAAGGGTGTCCTGACTCCCCTCCCCAAGCCCAGCATCGACACGGGCATGGGCCTGGAGCGAACCGCCAGCATCCTCCAGGGCGTGGACTCGAACTACGAGATCGACCTCTTCGTGCCCATCTTCGAGGCCATCTGGAAGGCCGCCAAGGTGCGGCCGGAAGACCGGCACGAGCTGGCCAACCGCACGGCCTCTCAGGTCATCGCGGACCACATCCGCGCCGCCACCTTCATGTGCTATGACGGCGTGGTGCCCGGCAACGAGGGACGTGGCTACGTGCTGCGCAAGATCGTCCGCCGCGCCCTGCGCTTCGGCCGGAAGCTCGGCATCGAAGGCCTGTTCTTCTCCGAGCTGGCCCCCGCCGTCTTCCAGGCCATGGGGGATCAGTATCCGGAGCTGCTCCCGGAGCTGGGCCGCATCCAGAAGGCGCTCCACCGCGAGGAGCGGCAGTTCAGCCAGACCCTGTCCACGGGCCTCAAGATCCTCGAGGCCAGCGAGGTCGCTTCCGGCACCCTGGTTGGCTCGGACATCTTCAAGCTCTACGACACCTACGGCTTCCCCGTGGATCTGGTGGAGGACTGGTGCCGCGAGCGGCAGATCACGGCTGATCTGGCGGGCTTCCAGTTGGAGCTCAATGCCCAGCGCACTCGTGCCCGGGCAGCCATGAAGGCCCATGACCTGCGCCTGGCGGGCGATCTGGCCATCCTGGCCGACCTGCCTCAGACCCGGTTCACCGGCTACGACCAGCTCGAGAGCCAGGCCCATGTGGTGGCCCTCTTCGATGCCGAGCACCGCCGCGTCAAGCAGCTCACGGGCGATGGCTACGCCCTGCTGGACCGCACTCCCTTCTACGCCCTGTCTGGCGGCCAGGTGGGCGACACCGGACAGCTCCGCTTCGAAGGCGGCCACGCGGAGGTCCTGGATACCACGGCCCCGGCCCACAAGCGCCACCTGCACAAGGTGCAGATCACCGGGATCCTGGTGGAGAACACCACCGTCAACGCCCATGTGCACCCCATCCGGCGCCGCCGGATTCGAGCGCACCACACGGCAACCCACCTGCTCCACGCCGCCCTGCGGGAGGTGCTCGGCACCCACGTGAAGCAGGCCGGCAGCGTGGTGGACCAGAACCGGCTGCGCTTCGATTTCACCCACTTCGCCCCCCTGGAGCCCGCGCAGATCGTTGAGATCGAGCGGCTGGCCTCCCGGCAGGCCCTGCGGTCCGTCGATACGAACATGCGGGAGATGGACATCGAGGAGGCCCTCACGTCTGGGGCCATGGCCCTGTTCGGCGAGAAGTACGGCGACGTGGTGCGGGTGGTGCAGGTCCCCGGGTTCTCCACCGAGCTGTGCGGCGGGACCCACGTGACCAACACCGGCGAGATCGGCGTGGTGAAGGTCATCTCCGAGGGCGCCGTGAGCGCGGGCGTGCGACGCATCGAGGCCGTCGCCGGGGAGCTGGCGCTGGAGCTCCTGCAGGCTGACGAAGCCATGATCCACCAGCTGTCCCGCCAGGCCAACACCGGCCGGGAGGCCCTGCCAGAGCTGCTCACGAGCCGGGACCACCGCATCGTCCAGCTCGAGCGGGAGCTGAAGGAAGCCAAGCTGAAGGCCGCCAGCGGCGGCAGCGGCGCGGAACAGGTCGAGCAGGTCAACGGCGCCACCCTGGTGATTGCCCAGGTGGAGGGTCTGGAGGGCAACGCGCTGCGCGAGCTCATGGACCAGGTCCGCACCCGTCACCACAGCGCCGTCATCCTGCTGGCCTCGACGGTGGCCCCAGACAAGGTGGCGGCCCTGGTCTCCGTCTCGGCGGACCTGGCCTATGACGCGGGAGCCCTCTTCCGCGCCATGCTGCCCGCCCTGAACGGGCGCGGGGGCGGCAAGAAGGATCTGGCCCAGGGCGGCGGCAGCAACCCGGCCGGCCTACCTGAGGCTCTGGCCGCCGTGAAGGCTGCGCTGTAGGTTTCCAGTAATTCCCGGGCCTTCGCGCCTACCCGGTATCGGCTTCGCCGATACCGAGATAAGAAGAAAAGGAAACTGGCTCGGCCGGTTACGGCTTACTTGTTGCCGCCTTTTTCGTGGCAGCCGAGGCAGGTGATGAGCTTGGGGTCGGGGCTGCGCCAGTAGACGCTGTCCTGGCCGGCCACCTCCTTGCGGAGGTTCTCGGGCACTCGGGCCCAGTAGAAGATGAAGGCTGTGCTTCCGTCCGCCTTGGTCTCCTTCATGTAGAGCGGGCCGGGCTCCGTGCCGGGCTTGCCCTTCTCATCCGAGAAAGTGGCCATCACCGCGTAGGCACCCGGACGCAGCGGCTTGCCAGCCTGGTAGTCATCAATGCCCGAGGCGGTGACCCAGATCCGGCGCCAGCGGTCGCCATGGGCCTTGCTTCGGGAGGGGGCCACTTCCGCCGGCTCAAGGCTGGCGTAGTCCAGGGCTCGGATGGGGAGATCCGCCTCCTGGTCGTTCCGCTTGGCGGCATCCGCCTCGGCGGCGGCCTTGTTGGTGGCCTCGTTGCCAAACACCATGATGCCGCCCAGCTTGCCGCTGAATCCCCAGGTACCCAGCCAGAGCAGGCCCATCAGAAGGGCCGGCACGCCGGCGCCGCGCTCGAAGAACCGGCGTCCCCCATGGCGTCGGTCCACGGGCGCAGCCTCAAGCTGACGCCAGGCGCGCCAGAGCAGAAAGACACAGATCCCGCCAATGACAAAGCCCGCTGCCGCCGCGAAGATGTGCAGTTGTAGCATCTTCTGAAGGACCTGTTTCTCCGACGCCACCACCGGGAGGAAGCCAGAGGGGGGAATCAGGTTGACCTGACGCCCCCACAGCAGGCCGCTGAAGAGGGCCACGGTGCTGCCGGCCCAGGCCACCAGGGCCAGAAAGAAGGCCGTGCCCGTGGTGACCTTGCTGTGTTTCGGGAAGAAGGAGGCGAGCGCCGCCAGAGGCAGGGCCGCCACCAGGCCCAGGGGCAGGTGCACAAAGGCCGGGTGCTCCCGGGCGACGAACTCAAGGAGAGGAGAGGCGATCATGAGACTCCCGGCTCAGAACACGCGTGCGACGTTGAAGCCCAGGGCCCACTGCGACGAGAGGCGAGGCCCGCCGCCGTAGTCCCCGCTGAGCACCTGGTTGGCGGTGGTGCCGCTCGCATTGGTGCCGAACACCGTGAACCGGTGCTTGAAGGTCTTGTAGGAGAAGCCCGCGGCGAACCCGTTCTGGTAGGTGGTGCCATCGGTGATGCCGCCCGGCGCCGCCTTGGCGAACTTCGACGGCCGGGGGTAGTACTCCGTCGCGAAGGAGAACTTGTCCGTGAAGCCGATGCGCAGACCCAGGCCCAGATTGAAGACCCCGCCCTTGTTGGGGGTGGTGTTCGGCGTCTTCCCGGGGGGCACCGGCAGGATGGTGTCGGTGGTGGTGGTCTTGGTGATGTAGGTCGGCACCACCGAGAAGATGATGTCGTCCGTGATGAAGATCTCCGTCGGCAGCTGCGCCGTCATGCCGGAGATGCCGACCTTGCCCAGCGGCGTGACGGTCTCCTTCACCACCTCATCGAACCGCTCCGCGCGGACGGCCATGCGGACCCGGTCCCCGTTCAGCACTTGCTGCTGGAGGCCCACATTGAAGGTCTTGTTGTCCGCCGTGCGGTAGATGAAGACGTTCAGGCCCTTGATGGGTTTGATGCCGAAGGTGAACCCCACCCCGGCATAGGCATAGCCGTCCAGGCCGTAGACGTCCTTGCCATGGTCCTTGAGGGGCTGGATGAACCGGTGCGTGAACACCACCCCCAGGTCCCAGTACTGCATCCGTTCCGCCGATGGCAGGTTGATCACCAGCGGGTAATCGGAGGACTCGGCCTGGAGTGCGCCTCCGGCCAGGAGGGCACAGAGCAGCAGGGGGGTGGGCTTCAGTCTCATCGGAGCTCCAGGGACAATCACTTGGCGGCGAACTTGCGCATGATCGCGATCATGGATTGGACATCAGCCTCGGACATCTTGTCCTTGAACGCCGGCATCTTCTCCTTGCCCTGCAGGGTGACCTTGACCCAGTCGCTGTCCTTTTTCTTGTTGGCCTTTCGGCTGTCGGTGAAGTCGAAGCCAGAGTCCGGCAGCGGCTTGCCGCTGTTGTCCCGGCCATTGCCGTTGAAGCCGTGGCAGCGAGCGCAGGCGTCGTTCCAGTACTTCTGGAGGTCGCCACCCTGGAACTTGGGCAGATCCTTGGCGGGATCACCCGCCAGCAGGGAGGCACCGGCGAGGAGCAGAGCAGAGAGAAGGGTGAGCCGCATGAAGGGTCTCCTATGGGGTGGGGGGATAGCGTCGGAAGCTAGTTCCAGACGTTGCCAGTGGTGGTGTGGTTCTGGCTGTGGCAGGTCAGGGCACAGCCGCCCTTGCCCGCAGTGGTCGGGGTGTAGAGCCTGCTGCCCGTGACCGCGGACCCGAACACGATGGTATCGCTGGGGAGCTGATCCGTGGGCGTCCCGCTGATGCCGCTGACCGCGGTGGTGTCCAGGTACTTGAAGTGGTTCTGGGCGCCGGGCTTTGCGACCGTCATGCTGTGGCAGGTGTCGCAGGTGGTCTTGTGATCGCTGGGGCTCGTGTGTCGACCAATGGCGTCGTTGTACTGGGTTGCCGTAGTGGTGGACACGGCCTTGTGGCAGGCGGTGCAGTAGGTGGTGGTGTTGACCGCGAGGGTGCCGGTCTGCCAGCCGGGGGTCACCTGGCCACCATGGCAGCTGATGTTGGAGCAGGTGAAGGCGGAGGCGCTGTTCACGAAGCCGGCGGTGCCACTCTTGGCGTTGAAGGGGGCCGCGATGGCGACCGAGGCCGGGCCGGAGGTGATGGGTGCGGCCACCCGCTTGCTGGCGTTGCTGTAGTGGGTGTTGGCCGCGTCACCGGGAACGGAGCCGGCATGGCAGGCCGCACACTTCGGATAGACCGCAGTCGCCATGGGAGCGGGAAGGGCAGGCGTGGTCCGGGTGAAGGTCGCCAGCGCGAGGTGCTTCGGGTGGGAGCCTTGCAGATTGGGCCAGGCTGTTCCGGTGGGACCCTGGGTGGTGAAGCTCGCTCCCACGTGGCAGGAGAGGCAGGTGCCAACCGTCATGCCCGCGGTCAGAGGAGAGCCGAGGGTATGACAGACCACACAGGTGGGTCCAGCCTTGGTGGTGGTCCCGCTCTGGTCATGGCAGGTGCTGCAGTCGGCATTGAACTGGGCCAGGGTCACCGTCTGGTGGTGGTTGCCGCTGCTGGTCGTGTCGGTGCTGAAGAAGGGCACGGGATGAGCCACGCCGGAGCCTTTGGCAGCATTCCAGTGGTAGACCACGGGTTCGTGGATCTGGGCCGTCCCGGTCGCACCGTGACAGGTGAGTGCGCAACCGCCATCCCCCTCCTTGTTGGTGGCCGTGATGGTGTAGGTGGCAGCCCCGGTGATCGGGAAGGTGGCGTTGGTGAGCTTGAACTTGATGGTGCCACTGGGCAGCTTGTTGGTGCTGCTCACCACGGGCGTGTCGAGCTCCGCGAAGTGCTTGACGGCGCCAAGGCTCGTGTTGGCCGAGGACATGTCGTGGCAGATCGTGCAGTCGAGGGTGCCTGCAGTGGCATGGGTGCCCCAGGCGTGGCGTCCGACCGCATCGTTGTACTGGGAGGTCGTGGTCCCCCCATTGATGGCGTGGCAGGAGGAGCACTGGGTGGCGGAGTTGATGGTTCCCGTTCTCCAGCTCACGGTCGCCTGCCCCCCGTGGCAGCTGGTGCTGGAGCAGGTGAGGGAGGTCGGGTTGAAGGAGGCACCACTGCCACTCTGAGCATTGAAGACGGCGGCCATGGCGACGCTGGCGGGTCCGGTGGGAGCCGTGACCAGCGTGTTGGCGTTGGTGTAGTGCAGGGTGGTCCCGGTGCCGCTGCCGGCATGGCAGGAGTCGCAGGTGAGCGTCGTGGGCAGGCCCATGTGCTTGGCGTGGGCTCCGGCGATGTTCGGGAAGGCCGTTCCCGTGGGACCCGCGGGGATGCCAGCCGAGCCCGTGTGACAAGACAGGCAGGTGCCCACGCCTGTCGAGGCAAGGACCGGATCGCCCAGGGTGTGGCAGGCGGAGCAGAGGGGCGCTTCGGGGTTGGGAGATGTGCCGGAGTGGGCGTGGCAGGACCCGCAGTCCGAGGTGAAGAGCGCCTGGGTGACCGTCATGTGGCCATTGCCCTGGGTGTCTTTGTCGGCGGCCAGGAAGGGGATGGGATGGGAGGCCCCAGAGGCCGTCCAGGAGTTCACCGCCGCCGTGTGGACGTGGGTATGGCAGGTGAGGGCACAGCCGCCGTTGCCCTGCGTGGCACTGGTGACCGTGTAGGTTCCGGCACCCGTGACGATGAGGGGATTGAAGACGATGGTGCCGCTGGGCAGCTGGTCGGCAGGGGAGCCGGTGGCCACGCCATCCACCGACTGGGTGGCCAGGTATTTGAAGTGGGACAGCGCTCCCGGCGTGCCATTCGCCATGTTGTGGCAGGTGGTGCAGTCGATGCTGTTCGCCGCCGTCTTGGCGTTGTGGCTGCCCAGGCTATGGCGACCGAAGGCATCGTTGAACTGGGTGGTGACTCCGGCGCTGGTGGCGACCCCATGGCAGAGCAGGCACTGGGTGGCGGAGTTGATGAGTCCATTCTGCCAGCCGGGGGTGATCTGACCCCCATGGCAGCTAACGCTGGAGCAGGTCAGCGCGGCTGGGGCGTAGGCCGGATTGCCCCCGGTCTTGGCGGCGAAGACGGTATCGATCGAGACAGGCACCGGTCCCACCGGAACCGTGACCAGGGCATTGGCATTGGAGTAGTGGACGGCCGTACCGGCCCCGCTCCCCGCGTGACAGGTGTCGCAGGTCAGGGCCGTGGCCAGGCCCATGTGCTTGGCATGGGCCCCCGCGATGCTGGGGAAGGTGGAGCCACCGGGCCCGTTCGTCGCGACGCTGCTGCCGACGTGGCAGGAGAGGCAGGTGCCCGAGCCCTTGCCCGCGGCGACAGGATCCGCCAGCCGATGGCAGGTGCTGCAGAGAGGGGCCACCGCCATGGGTGAGGGTCCAGCATAGGCGTGACAGGAGGCGCAGTCGGCACTGAACTCCGCCGAGCTCAGCGTCACGTGGCCGTGGTTCAAGGTGTCGGTCTGGCCCGCCAGGAACGGCACGGGGTGAGGCGCAGTGCTGGTGCCGTGGCAGAGCGTGGCGTTGTAACAGCCAGGCTGGGTATTGGCCGGGGCCGGAGACGAAGGGTGCCCAACCGGATTGTTCGGAGACCCCGTGTAGTGGCACTGGGCGCAGGCTGCGGCATTGGAGGGATCGGTGGTGGCGTGCGAGAGGACCGAACCACCCGAGGCGCGCCAAGGCTTGACGGGATGCGGTGCTTTCGCGCCATGGCAAGTCACGCAGGCATTGGCCGAGGGACCACCCGAGAAATCCTTCGCGTGGCAGATCTGACAGGAGACCAGGCTGCCGCCCATGGAACTGGCCGCAGCCTTGGCGCGCACCCCATGAATGCTGGCGCCGGCCCAGCCGGGTACCGTCTGGTGGTGACAACCCGTGGTCATGCAGGTCGGAATGCCGCTGCCCACCTTGAGCACAGAGAGCTCATGGCACCGAGTGCAGGTGTCGATGCTGGCAATGGCGCTGCCGGGGTGCGTATCGATCCACCCCGCCGCATGGTAGTTCCCGTAGTAGCTCGCGACCCCAGAACTGGCCTTGGAGCCGCCACAGCCGACCAAGGTCATCAGACAGACCAGCAGGCTTCCGAGGAGCCCTCGAAGGCCTGCCCGTTGGTTCCAGTTCTGGTTCCTGATCATGGGGACACCCAAGCATGGCTGGCGGCGCGTGACTGAGGGCGCTGGCGGCGGGAGAGAAGATCTGGCTGACGGGAGGCTCTAGTATCCATTGTCATGGCGTTGCAACGCCATGAAGGCCCCACGGGGTTTGTCTCACGACATGCCCCGAGGTTGTTTATTTAAAAAATTAGACAAAATTGCTGCTGCAAGACTAGTTAACTATCACGCCAGAGTCCAGAAGTGCCAATATCCCGATTGGTCGCCCATTGCTAGACCGTACGATCTAGGGCTTCACCGTTGATCCCACTTGGGTTATGGCATAACCTTCAGCTTCCATGGCCGTGCGGTTTGCAGGAAACCGATCCCCCCACCCAGGTGCCCTCCGGTGCCTTGCCTTCCTGCTGCCCTGGCTTTGGGCTGTCTTCGCCTTCGCCCTCGACCCTGATCGGCCCCTGGCCACCCACGCGCATCGCTCTTGGCGCAGCGAGGAGGGTCTGCTCCGCGACACGGCGGTGGCACTCCTGGAGACACAGGATGGGTTCCTGTGGATCGGCACAGAGGCAGGCCTGGTCCGCTTCGACGGCGCCACCTTCAACCACTATTCGAGGGTTGAGCTGCCGGAGTTCACCCACAACCAGATCCAATCCCTGGCCGAGGGCGCCCCTGGCGCCGTCTGGATCGCGACCTCGGAGCCCGGGCTCTACCGCCTGGAGCAGGGGGTGGTGAGGGCCTTCGGTGCCGCTGACGGCCTCCCGAACCAGTCGATCCGGCGCCTGTTCAAGGACCGCGCCGGGACCCTCTGGGCCGCGCCCACCGAAGGCCCGCTGCTGCGGTTCGATGGGACCCGGTTCCAGACCGTACCTTCGGACGCGGCCAAGCTGCGGATCCGCGCTCTGGCGGAAGATCCCGAAGGTGCCATCTGGGTGGGAACCGCCAGTTCCGGCATCTGGCGCCTCCGGGAAGGACGCTTGGTCATTGCCGCGCTCACGGCGGCGGAGGTCACCACGCTTGGCATCGGGGCTGATGGTGATGTCTGGGTGGGCACCCGGTCCCAGGGTCTGCTGACGCTGGCCGAGGGCCGCCTGGAGGCGCCACGCTGGGCGCGGGGCTTGCCGACCAAGGCCGTCAGCTCGCTGCTGCTCGATCGCGAGGGCAGCCTGTGGATCGGCCTCGAGCAGGCCGGACTGTTCCGTCGGACCCCCGAGGGGCGGCTGGAAGCCGCACCAGGACATTCCCAGTCCCGCTGGACGCCCCTTGCCCTGCTGGAGGACAGCTCCGGCGCCCTGTGGTCGGGAACCGAGAACTACGGACTGAGCGTCCTCTATCCCGTCCCCTTCCGCCTGGTCCCCGCAGCAGGTGCCACTCGGGAGGAACCCGCCGAGAGGGTTTGCCAGGACACGACCGGAAACGTGTGGTGCCTGACCGGAGACCTTGCGCTGGGAAGGGTCCGGGCGGGACGCATCGAGCGCGTCCCCCGGGGCAGCCTGCCGGACTCTCCCCTTTCCGCCCTGTGGCCCCGCCAGGCTGGGGGACTCTGGCTCGGCACCCGGAAGGGTGACCTCTACACTCTGGAGCAGGAGCGCCTCCGCAAGGCCAGCTGGACGCAGGGGGGCCAGGCGGCCGCCATCCAGGCCCTCTTCGAGGACCCCATGCAGGTCCTGTGGGTGGTCACCTCCCATCAGGGACTGTTCCGGATCGCTCCGGGCGAACCACCCCTGCTCTACCCTTCGGTTCAGGGCGTGGTGGTCATCACGGGTGGCGGCAAGCAACCCCTGTATCTCGCCAGCCCCACCCAGGGCCTGGGCATCCTCGAGGCCGGGCAGGTGCGATGGCTGGGCCGGGCGGAAGGCCTGGAGTCGACCGGCGTCCAGGCCCTGCACCTGGATGAGGAGGGCGGCCTCTGGCTCGGCACCCGGGAAGGCCTGCGGTACTACCGCGACGGCAAGTTCCAGCGTCTACCCGAACGGCCCAGCCTCCTCACACAGGACATCCACGCCATCCTGGAAGACCGGTTCCGGCGCCTGTGGCTCAGCACGGGCCAGGGCGTGTTCCGAGCTCCCCGCCAGGCCCTCCTCAGGAGCCTCCGCGAGGCCAGTACTGTGCCCGCGGTGCTGTTCGATCATCACGATGGCATGCCCTCCCGGGAGACCAAGGGCGGTGCCCAGCCCGTTGCCTGGCTCACCCGGGAGGGAGAGCTGTACTTCCCGACGAGCCGCGGACTTACCTGCGTGGACGGCAATACCCCGGCGCCCAAGGGCTCGACGCTGCGCCTGCATCTCCTGAAGTCCGAGAGCGACGAGATCGTCCTCCCGGGCACCACGCCCATCCAAGTGCCCCCGGGAACCCACCGCTTCGAGATCTACTTCACGGCCACTTCACTGACGCGGGCCGACAAGGTCCGCTTCCGCTACCGCCTTGAGGGCTGGGATCGCGCCTGGAATGAGGTCGGTGAGCGCCGGTTCTCCGCCTATTCCAGCGAGTCCCAGGAAGCCTATCGCGCGGCTTATTCCAACCTGCCCCCGGGCTCCTACCGATTTCTGCTGCAGGCCTGGCGGCTGGATGACGAGGGCCCTCCCCAGGAACGCTCGGTGGAGGTCCGGGTGCAGCCCTTCCTGTATCAGCGGCCAACCTTCTGGGTGCTCTGCGGACTCGCCGCGGCGGCTTTCGGCTGGTGGCTGCTGCGTCTCCGGCTCCAGCAGATCGAGGCCCGGTCCGCCGTTCTCGCCGAACGGAACCGCATTGCCCGGGAGATCCACGACCATCTCGCCCAGGGCTTCACGGGCGTCCTCCTCCAACTGGAAGCCGCTGGGGCCAAGCTCTCCCGCATGCAGGGGGACCCTGCTCCGGTCCTCACGCGCATCGAGCACGCCCGGAACCTGGCCGCGGACAGCCTCCAGGAGGCCCGCCGCTCGGTCATGACGCTCAGCCCCCGGAAGCCCGAAGGCAAGGACCTCCTGGGTTCCCTGCGAGCCCTGGCCGACCGCCTGCTGGCGGGCACCGAGATTCAGGTGGAGCTGGCCCTCACCGGGAAACCAAGGCCCCTCCGCAACCAGCTGGAGGAGGACCTCCTCCGGATGGCCCAGGAGCTGCTGACCAATGCCCTGCGTCACGGCAAGGCGCGGTGGGTTCGCATCGTGCTGCAGTTCGAGGGCCGGCTGGTGCACCTCAGCATCGAGGATGACGGCCGCGGCTTCGATCCCGCCGCCAGCGCCGCTGGCTATGGCATGCGCAGCATCCGTGAGAGCCTCAAGACGCTGCGGGGGCACCTCGACGTCGACAGCACCCCGGGCTTCGGCTCCCGCATCACCCTCACCGTGCCCATCCGAAGGTGGCCTCTATGACTCCAGACCCAACCGAACGCATCCGCCTCCTCATCGTGGATGACCACCCGGTCGTGCGGGACGGACTGGTCGCGATCCTGCACGAAGGTGAGCCCGACCTGGAGGTCGTGGGCGAGGCCGGCGATGGCAAGGAGGCCGTTGTGGCCTGGCGGAACCTGCGCCCCACGGTGACCATCATGGACCTCCAGCTGCCGGGGCAGACCGGCGTGGAGGCCATCAAGGCCATCCGCCGGGAGGATCCCGAGGCCCGGGTGCTGGTGCTCACCACCTTTGATGGTGATGCGGACATCCAGCGCGCCCTCGAAGCCGGCGCCCGCGGCTACCTCCTCAAGAACGTCCGCAGGGCCGCCTTGATCGAAGCCGTCCGGGCTGTCGCAGCAGGCCAGCGCTACCTGCCACCCGCCACCGCCGCCCGTCTGGTGGAGGCCATGGAATCCGAGCGCCTCACCGCCCGCGAGCTGGACGTGCTGCGCCTGCTGGCCCAGGGCGAGCGCAACCGCGAGATCGCCAACACCCTCGGCCTGGCCGAGCCCACGGTGAAGATCCACGTGAACAACCTGCTGCGGAAGCTCGAGGCCAAGGACCGGACGGAGGCGACCGTGATCGCCCTCCGGCGCGGCCTCATCCACCTTGCCTGAGCCTTAGCGTGCGATTTCGACGGCCCTCAGCTCCCGCATGACGGTGACCTTGATCTGCCCGGGATACTGCATCTCGGACTCGATCCGGCGGGAGACGTCCTTGGCGATCCAGTAGGCCTGGTCGTCGTTGACGGAACCGGCATCCACCAGGATCCGGATCTCTCGACCCGCCTGCATGGCGAAGCTCTTCTGGACGCCCTTGTAGCTGTTGGCGATGCCTTCCAGCTGCTCAAGGCGCTTCACGTAGGTCTCCAGCATCTCGCGGCGGGCGCCGGGCCGGGCGGCGCTGAGGGCGTCCGCGGCGGTGATCAGCATGGCTTCCACAGTGCGGGGTTCGAAGTCCCCGTGGTGGCAGCTCATGGCGTGGATGACCTCCTCCTTCTCCCCGTAGCGCTGCAGTAGCTGCATGCCGATCTCGATGTGGGTGCCTTCCACTTCCCGGTCAATGGCCTTGCCGATGTCATGGAAGAGCCCTGCGCGCCGCGCCAGCCGGGCGTCTGAACCCATCTCGCCGGCCATGTATTCGGCGATGCGGGCCACCTCCTTGGTGTGCTCCAGCACGTTCTGGCCGTAGGAGGTCCGGTAGTTCAGGCGGCCCACCAGCTTGTGCAGCTTGGGGTGCACATCCGGAAAGCCCATCTCGATGCAGGCGGCCTCGCCGATCTCCTTGAGGTGCTGGTCCATGTCCACCTTGACCTTCTCCACCACCTCCTCGATGCGGGCGGGGTGGATGCGGCCATCCGCCAGCAGCTTGAGGATGGCCTGGCGGGCCACCTCGCGGCGGATGGGGTCGAAGCTCGACACGACGATGCTCTCGGGCGTGTCGTCCACGATCAGGTCGCAGCCCGTGGCCTTTTCCAGCGCCCGGATGTTGCGTCCCTCACGGCCGATGATGCGGCCCTTCAGGTCGTCGCTGGGGAGCTGGACGGAGCTCACGGCCTGCTCAGCCACCACGTCCGAGGCCACCCGCTGGATGGCGGCGCCGATGGTCCAGCGGGCCTTCTTGGCGGCCTCTTCCTGGGCCTCCTCCTCGATGCGGCGCACCAGCTTGGCGGCGTCCATCTTGGCGGAATACTCCAGCTGGGAGATGAGCTCCTTCTTGGCGTCCTCGCGGGTGAGCCCGGCCACCTCCTCCAGCCGCCTGGCCTGGGCCTCCACCAGCTGCCGGGCCTCGACCTGCTGCGCCTCGAGGCGCTCCAGCTCGGCCTTGCGCTTCTCGGACAGGGTCTCCACGTCCTTGGTCTTCTGGTCCACCTGCTGGTGTTTCTTGTCCAGGCCCTCTTCCTTGGACTGGAGCCGCTGCTCCTGCTTCTCCAGGTTCTTCTGGCGCTCGGTGAGCAGCTTCTCGGCCTCGGTCCGGGCCTGCAGCGCCTGCTCCTTGGCCTTCAGCTCGGACTCCTTGCGGATGGTCTCGGCTTCCTGCTCACCCCGCTGCCGCAGCCGCTGGGCCTCCCGCTGAGCCTCCTCCAGGAGGCGCTCGCGCTCGGCCTTGATGTCGGACTCGGCCTTGGCTTGCGCCAGCGAGGCTTCCGCAGTGGCCTTCTGGGCCTTGAGGGCCATGAGCAGGCCCACGCCGGATGCAGCGAAGAAGAGGATAAGGAAGATCCAGGCGATCAAGTTCATCAGCGACTCCAAGGATGAGGATCCAAAGAGCCAACAGCACCCGAAATGAAAATCCCCGCTCAGTCGTGGAGGCTTGCCGAGTTCCCTAGCGTGTAGGGGGGAGACCAGAATCCCTGGCTAAGGCGCGCCGTCGCGCGGAACGCACAGGTCAGGGGGAAGGTTTCCCGTGTCGACTTACGGAACAAGCGCTTGGCCATAAGCACGGGCCTCGCAGGGAGATCAGTCACCGTCCTCGTCCAGCAGGGGCACAGGGGCGGAAGGTTCGTCCGGAACATCGTTCAGAAGCTTGGACAGAGTCTGTTCCAGGTTATGGGTTTGCTGGTTGGCTTCCTGCTCCAGGCGCGCCACACGGTGCGCCAGATTCAGGGCGCCCAGCAGGTACCAGGACGGAGTGTCCAGGCCCTTCGGGACGCAGCCCCATCTTACCTGGCATTCAGAGTCCATGTCCTGAAAGGTCTCCTCCAGAATTCGGACAGCCACCGCGAGGGTCTCGGGCTGGTCCGTCTGGACCTGAAGCGACCGGGCCTGGACGGTCACCGTCACCGGGTGGGTGCCCGGCAGAGGGAGGGGGAGCGTCATCCCAGGGCCTCCAGCGCTCGCAGGATCGCCGCCACCTGCTCCCGGGTGGCTTCGCGGTCCTGCTCCAGGGCGGTTCGGGCGGCCACGGCCTCCTCGAGACGGGACCGCAGGGACTGCAGCTCCTGGTCCCCGGCAGCCCCTGCTGACTTCAGCGCATCCAGCTCTTCCTTCAGCTGGTTGCGCTGCTGGAGCAGGGTCTGCATCTTGGCTTCAAGCTGTTTCAGTAGGTCCATGGGAGCTGCCTCAAAGGACTCATTCTACGCCCGGAGCTTCGCCCCCAGGGACTCGGCCGCAGCCAGCGCCGCCGCCACCCAGCCATCGACCTCGGCGCCGACCAGGGTCCGCTCTGCCTGGAAGCGCATGCGGAGGAGCCAGGCCTGCTGGCCCTCCGGCAGGCTCTTGTGCCGGAACACATCCACACAACGGAGCTCCAGCAGGCTGTCGGCGGGCAGGGCCGCCGCCATGGCCTGGTGCAGGGCCGCGTAGGACTGGCCCAGGTCCACCAGGAGGGACAGGTCGCGCTCCACGGAGGGGAACCGGCTGAAGGGCCGGAAGACCGGGATGATCCGGTCCTGGGGCCGGGGCAGGGCGTCCAGCTCCACCTCGAAGCCGAAGAGCCCGTCGGCCAGCCGATGGATGGCAGGGAGACCGGGGAGGTCCAGGTCGCGGCTCAGCCCGGCGAGGTCGGCCTCCAACACCGCCCGGGCGGGGCTGAGGTAGTCCTCGCCCCCCAGGACGCCGCCCCATACCGCAGCCAAAGTCATCTGCTCCCGGGGACCGGCAGGGGTGCTGCGGTAGGTCGGCGCCAGCTCAAAGAGCTTGATCTGCCGGGAGCCCTGGCGCAGGTTCTGTTCCGCCGTGGCCTTGAGGCTCGGCAGGAGGGAGGCCCGCAGGACGGAATACTCGTAGCCCAGGGGATTGGCCAGGGTCCGCCCGGCCGCCGGGTTGTCCGGAGCGGCGAAGAGGGCATCGGCCTCGGGGCTGATGAAGCCATAGGTCACGGTCTGGTGGAAGCCCAGCTGGGCCAGCCGGCGGGCCACGCGCTGGCGCAGGAGGTAGGCGGGCGCGAGGTGCTCGGGCGGCCCCTCCATGGGCGGCAGCACCGAGGGGATGTGCTCGTAGCCCCGCAGCCGCAGGACTTCTTCTGCGAGGTCCTCGGCGATGGCCAGGTCATGCCGCCAGGTGGGCGGCGCGACGCAGAGCCGGTCCCCCGCGGCTGTCACGACACAGCCCAGCCGGGTCAGGGCCTCCCGGGCGGCCTCGAGGGGCACGGCCTCGCCCGCCACTCGGGCGAGCAGGGCCAGATCCAGATTCACCGGTGCCGCGGGTGCGGGCACGGAGCCTGCGGTCCAGGCGCCGATCAGCTTCGCCTGGCACCAGGCCTGGAGGCGCGCCACCAGCAGGTCGCGGGCGACCCGGGCCATGGCGGGATCAGCGCCGCGGCCAAAGCGGTGCGAGGCGTCGGTGTGCAGGCTGTGGCGGCGGGCCGTGGCCCGCACCCCCTTCGGCTCGAACCAGGCGCTCTCCAGGAGCACGCGGCGCGTGGCCTCGGTCACCTTGGTGCGGTCGCCACCCATGACGCCCGCGAGGGCAATGGGACCGGCTTCATCGGCGATGAGGAGGTCGCGCCCGGTGAGGGTCCGGGTCACCCCGTCCAGGGTCACCAGGGTCTCCCCGGCTTTCGCCCAGCGCACCGCGACGGCACCGTGGATGGCGTCCGCATCAAAGGCGTGGGTCGGATGCCCGTAGCGCAGGAGGAGCTCGTTGGAGGCATCCACCGCCGGCAGCCGCTTGGGACTGGCCTCCAGGGCCCGCAGGAAGGACTGGACGGCTTCGGGGGTGACCCCCTCGCCCAGCTCCAGCACCGCCGTGGCGTAGATGGGGCAGGCCTCGGCCTCGAGCCACACCGGCACCAGCGCCTCGCCCTCAGCCACTGCCCCGGTGGCGATGGGCGCCAGGGGCTGCTGCAGCTTCGCGGCGAGCTCGCGGGCGATGCCCCGATGGGACATGGCGTCCCCACGGTTGGCGGTGATGTCCACATCCAGCGCCTCGGTGCCCTCGAGGGCGGCCACCCCATCCACGGGGAAGCCGAGGGCGGCCAGGGCCTCACAGAGCTGGCGCGTGTCCAGGGCTGCGGCGGCGGGAATCTCCTGGGCCAGGACCTTGCGTTCGATCCACATCAGTCGAGCCCTCCCATGGCCTTGAGGAAGCGCTGGTCGTTCTCGAAGAACAGGCGCAGATCCGGTGTCTGGCTGAGCATCATGGCCATGCGCTCGACCCCCATGCCGAAGGCCCAGCCGGACCACTCGTGGGGATCGATGCCCGCATAGGTGAGCACGTTGGGATGGATCAGGCCGGCGCCCAGGATCTCGACCCAGCCCGAGCCTTTGCACACCCGGCAGCCCTTGGCGCCGCAGAGCGGACAGCTCACGTCCACCTCACAGCCGGGCTCCACGAAGGGGAAGTAGGAAGGTCGCAGGCGGATCTCGGTGTCCGGACCGAACAGGGCGCGCAGGGCGTACTCCAGCGTCCCCTTCAGGTGTTGCATGCCGATGCCGTGGCCCACGAGCATGCCCTCCACCTGGTGGAACATGGGGCTGTGGGTGGGATCAATCTCATCCTTGCGGTAGACGCGACCTGGCGCAAGGAAGCGGATGCCGCCGCGCGCGGCGAGGTCCGGGGCCACCCGCAGCAGGGTGCGCACCTGCACGGGGCTGGTGTGCGTGCGCAGCAGCAGCTCGGGATGCGCGGCCAGGTAGAAGGTGTCGGAGCTCGCCTTCGCGGGGTGGTCCTCGGGGATGTTCAGGCCGTCGAAGTTGTGCGCTTCGGTCTCCACTTCGGGGCCTTCCTCGACGTGGAAGCCCATGGGCCGGAAGACGTCCACCAGCCGGTCCATCAGGCGGTTCAGGGGATGCAGCGCACCGCGTGGCGGCTGGGGCGGCGGCAAGGCGGGATCCCAGGTGGCCGCGAGGGCGCCGAGCTTCCGCTTGGCCGCTTCGAGCTCCGCCTGGCGGGCCTTGAGGCCTTCCTCCCACTGCTGTTTGAGGCCGTTGATGGCAGCACCCAGCTCACGCTTCTGCTCCTTCGGTGCGGTCTTGAGCAGCTCCATGAGGCGGGTCGCGTGGCTGGACTCGCGGCCCACGAAGGCGGCCTTCAGGCGCAGCAGGGCATCCAGGTCGCCGCAGGCGGCCAGCGCGGCGGGGAAAGTTCGGCCCGCCTCGACGATTTCAGGCGGCAGCAGCTGATCCATGGAGCCCTCGACTGGTGGTTCAGAACAGAGAAAGGCCGCTCACGCGGCCTTTCGGGTGTCTGCGACGTGCTGCTTCGCGTTCAGCCCTTGGCCACGGCCACGAGCTTGGTAAACGCCTCGGGATTGCGAACGGCGAGATCCGCGAGGATCTTGCGGTCCAGGTCCACGGACGCCTTCTTCAGGCCGCCCATGAACTTCGAGTAGCTGGTGCCGTTCTGGCCGCAGGCGGCGCTGATGCGGACCACCCACAGGCGGCGGAAGTCCCGCTTCTTGACCTTGCGGTCGCGGTAGCCGTAGCCGAGAGCCTTCTCGACCGCTTCCTTGGCGGAGCGATACAGGCGGGACTTGGCGCCGTAGAAGCCCTTCGCGAACTTCATCATGCGCTTGCGGCGCTGGGCTCGTTTGAAACCGCGTTTTACGCGAGTCATGTTGAATCCTTTCCTCGAGGCAGCGCGTCCAGGAGTGGGCGGGCTTTAGGGGCCTCATCGGGGGTGGCAGCAGCCACCGGGTTGATCCGTCGGCGTAAGCGCCGAAGGCGTAAAGGGTAAAACCACGCGCGAGCTACGCTTGCGCGATCACGGGGTTCCCTCGGGAACCCCGCGGGAAATCACGCGTAGGGCAGCATCGCCATGACGGCCTTCTGGTCGGCCTTGGACACCATGCGGCCCATGTCGAGCTGGCGCTTCCGCTTCGCGGTCTTCTTGGTGAGGATGTGGCGCTGGTGGGAGCAGCCGCGCTTGAACTTGCCGCCGGCAGTCTTCTTGAATCGCTTCTGCGCGCCCTTGTGGGTCTTGATCTTGTAGCTCATGGGTTCCTCACTGGATCTGGGATTCGGTTTCGGGGGTTTCGGGCTTGGCAACCTTAGGTTTCTTGGGCGGCTTCGGGGCTTCGATGATCCGGGGGGCGAGGATGGCGTGCATGTCACGACCATCAATGCCTGCGGACTTTTCAACGATGGCCTTGTCGCCGATCCGCTGGATGACTTCTTCAATGATCCGGTAGCCGATGTCGCGGTGGACCACTTCGCGTCCGCGGAACATGACCACCACTTTGACTTTGTCTTCGTCCTCCAGGAACCGCAGGATGTGCTTCACTTTGAAATCGAAATCGTGGTCATCGGTCTTGGGTCGGAACTTCACTTCCTTGACGACGATGTTCTTCTGCTTGGCGCGGGCGGCGTGCTCCCGCTTGGCTTCCATGAATTTGTATTTGCCGTAGTCCATGATCCGGCAGACAGGGGGATTGGCATTCCCGGCTACTTCCACCAAGTCGAGACCGCGCTCTTCTGCGATCCGGATGGCCTGCTGGGGAGGCATCAAGCCAAGCTGTTCGCCATCTTCGGAGATGACGCGGACCTCTTGGGCCCGGATGCCGTCGTTGATGCGAGTCTCATTAGGACGAATGGTTCCTCCCCTAGTTGCACAAGGACAAAAAGTCTATCACTTCAATGGATCCCCGCCAAGCACGGAAAACAGGATCAGCGCTGGCGGTCCCGGACCTCGGTAGCCAGGGACGCGAGGAACTCGGCCAGGGGCTGGACCCCCAGGTCGCCCCGGTGGCGATGGCGGACGGAGACAGTGCCCGCCTCCGCTTCGCGATCGCCGATGACCAGCATGTAGGGCACCTTCGCCAGCTGGGCTTCCCGGATCTTGGCCTTGAGGCTCTCGTTCCGGAGATCCAGCTCGGCCCTCAGCCCCAGCGCCTTCGCCTGGGCCGCAGCCTCTAAGGAAAAGACATGAGCCCGGTCCGTGATCGGCAGGATGGCCACCTGGACCGGGGCCAGCCAAGCGGGGAAGGCTCCGGCGGTGTGCTCCACCAGGATGCCCATGAACCGCTCGAGGCTGCCGAGGATCGCGCGGTGCAGCATGATGGGCTGCCCCTCGCCGCCATCGGGCCGGGTGTAGGTGAGCTCGAAGCGCTCGGGCAGCATGTAGTCCACCTGGAGAGTGCCCAGCTGCCAGGGCCGCTTGAGCGCGTCCAGGATCTGGAACTCGATCTTGGGTCCGTAGAAGGCGCCCTCGCCGGGGTTCAGGGTGTAGGGCATGCCGGCCTCATCCAGGGCCTCGGCCAGAGCCTTCTCGCCGGCATCCCAGACCTCATCGGAGCCCAGCCGCTTCTCGGGCCGGGTGCTGAGGGCCACGCGCATGCCCTCGAATCCGAAGGTGTCGTAGACCTCCTTCAGCAGCTCCAGGAAGGCGGCCATCTCGGCCTTGATCTGCTCAGGCGTGCAGTAGATGTGCGCGTCGTCCTGGCAGAAGGTGCGGACCCGCGTGAGACCGTGGGTGACGCCGCTGCGCTCGAAGCGGTGCAGGCGTCCGAAGTCCGCGTAGCGGATGGGCAGATCCCGGTAGCTGTGCTTCTGGCTGCCATACATGATGCAGTGGCCGGGGCAGTTCATGGGCTTCACGGCGTATTCCCGCTCTTCGGCGGTCGTGAAATACATGTTCTCGGCGTAGTTGTCGTAGTGGCCGCTGGTCTTCCAGAGCGCCACGTCGAGGATCTGCGGAGTGATGACCTCGCTGTACTCGTATTTGAAGTAGAGCTCGCGGATGTAGGTCACCAGCTCGTTGTAGACCTGGGTGCCCTTGGGGTGGAAAAAGGGTGAGGCCGGCGCTTCGGGGTGGAAGGAGTAGAGCCCCAGCTCCTTGCCAAGCTTGCGGTGGTCCCGGGCCTTGGCCTCTTCCAGGCGCTTCAGGTGTTCGTCGAGCTCCTTCTGGGAGTGGAAGGCTGTGCCGTAGATGCGGCTGAGCATCTGGCGCTTTTCGTCGCCCTTCCAGTAGGCGCCGGCGATGCTGAGCAGCTTGAAGGCCTTCAGCTTCGAGGTGCTGGGGACGTGGGGCCCACGACAAAGGTCGTAGAAGTCGCCCTGGCTGTAGCCGCTGACAATGTCGCCCTGGGGAATCGTCGCGACGATCTCAACCTTCAGGGGCTCACCTAATTCCGTGAAGCGGGCCACGGCGGCATCCCGGCCCAGGTCCTCCCGGATCACGGGAACGTCCTCGGCCACGATCTTCCGCATCTCGGCCTCGATGATCGGGAGGTCCTCGGGCGTGAAGGGCTTGTCCATCCAGAAGTCGTAGTAGAAACCGTCTTCGATGGTCGGTCCGATGCCCACGCGGGCATGAGGGTAGAGGCGCTTCACCGCATGGGCAAGCAGGTGGGCTGTGGAGTGACGCACCAGCTCCAGGCTGTCGGGACTCTTATTGGTGACGATCTCGACTTTGACGCCGTCCGCCAGAGGCGCCTTCAGATCCACGAGTCGGCCATCGACCTTGATGGCCAGGGCCGCCTCCAGCAGACGGGCGCCGATTCCGCCAGCCAGGTCAGCCCCGGTGGCACCCTCGGCCAGCTGCCGGAGAGAGTCATCTGGAAGTCGGACCTCGATGGACATGGCTGCCTCGAAATAGAGAAGAATTCTATCGTTCTAAACAACTCCGGGCCATCAATTATGATGGCCCGGAGGGGATTTTAACGTCGCAGCGACCTACTTTTCCACTCCTGTGCAGAGCAGTATCATCGGCCCTCCAGGTCTTAACGGCCGTGTTCGGGATGGGAACGGGTGTGACCCCTGGGGAAAAGCCACGACGAAGGGTAGAAGGGTTGAGAA